>NZ_CATKIF010000004.1:0-216033 GCF_949752865.1 Burkholderia sp. IT-111MI5
ACCGCCAGCATCACGGCCTTCAGGCCCGAGCCGCACACCTTGTTGATCGTCATCCCGGGCACCGCCGCCGGCAGCCCGGCCTTGATCAGCGACTGCCGCGCCGGGTTCTGCCCCGAGCCGGCCGTCAACACCTGGCCCATGATCACTTCGCTGACCTGCTCGGGCTTCACGCCCGCACGCTCCAGCACCGCGCGGATCACCGTCGCGCCCAGCTCAGGCGCCGCAATCTTCGCAAGCGAGCCGCCGAATTTGCCGACCGCGGTCCGCGCGGCCGATACGATCACTACGTCCGTCATGTTCAGTTCCTGCTTCGAAATCAAGTTCGTCGTTCTGACGCCGGCACGAGCCGGCTGCAATTGGCGATGGCGCACGTCGGGCCATTCGGCGCGACAAAGGTCGCACGCCGACACGCCACGAGCAGCGCGGAACGCGCCGGCGGCACACCGGCACGGCCCGCACATGCACCGGCACCTTGCGGCAAACCGGAGGGGCGCCGATCAATCGTGTCGCGCCTGCGCGCGACACGCGCTCACGTCCGCGATTGCATCGTTACGCGGCCGATTCGCGCGCAGCCGCTGCGTCCTTGCGTGCGGCGGCAGCCGTCTGCTTGCCGCCACGCGTGGCCGTTTCGCTGACCGCATCGAAGCTGCTCTGTGCGGCTTCGATCGCCTGCCCCGTCGCTGCGCGCACGGAGTCGGCCGCTGCCGTCGCCGCGGACAGCGCCGAATTCAGTGCGGCCACCACCGGTGCCGAGCCGGCCGGCGCATGCTTCGACAGTTCGCCGATCACGTCCTTCAGGCGCTTGTCGTTCTGTTCGTATTGCGCCTGCGCGACCTTCGCCCATTCGGATTGCGTCGACACCGCGATGTCGAACAGATGGCGGCCGTACGACACGACCTTGCCGGCCGCTTCCTGCGGTACGGCCGCCTGCTGCGCGAAACCCGCGGCCGGATTGCTGCTGTTGAAGGCGTTCTTCAGCTTGTCTTCGTATTCCTCGAGCGCCGTCCGGGCCGCTTGCAGGTTCAGTTCGACGACCGCCTCGAAACCCTTGATCGCCGGACGGGCGATCGCGAACCACGCAGCGATACCGGATTGATAATCGGCAGCGAATTTTTCGGGGGCAAATACGGACATCGGGCACGCTCCTGTTGGCAATGCGAGAGACGACGTAAAGAAAAATAGAAGCCAGATCAAAAGCCGGCTTACTTATTGACAACCCGCCACTCATTTGAGTACGGGAAGTTGGAGGATGTCATTCTAGATCGATTAATTGTCAATAAAATGGCATTAATGCTAGGTGTAAACCCTTATTTCATTTCGAGCGGCCGCCCAAGCCTGCGATGCGCCGACATCGCAGAGAAAAAAATACCGCGGCACTCTGTCCCGCATTTTCTTTTTACCTTTTTACAGCATAGCGCATCGTGACCTTGCTCAACATTTACCAATTCACTATTCCGTTTATTAGAAAACCGGCGATCATTGAAAATGGAGCAGGCACTTATGTAATCGATTTTTCCGGATTTATTATGAAATCGTTTCCGGGATTATTAATGACAAAATCAACGATCGGATGAATTGCGGGTCGCAATGGAAAAAACTGGCGCGGCCGTATGAAACGGCCGCGGCCGGCGCCGGCGTGCGGAAAATCAGCCGGCCAGTTCTCGATGCAGTGCGCGGAATTCCTGCGCGAGCTTGTGCCCGGGTTCGAGATGGATCACCGGCTTGGACTGCTGATGCGATTCGCGGATCTTCACCGACGCCGACAGCCTCGACGCGAGCACCGGCAGCCCTTCGTCGACGAGTTCGTCGACCAGCCGTTGCGGCAAGCTCGCGCGCGGCTGGAACTGGTTGATGACGATTCCTTCCACCTCGAGCGCCGCATTGTGGTCCTGCTGGATTTCCTTCACGTTCTCGAGCAGCGTGTACAGCGCGCGGCGCGAGAAGTCGTCGCAATCGAACGGGATCAGGCAGCGCTCGACCGCGATCAGCGCCGAGCGCGTATAGAAATTCAACGCGGGGGGCGTGTCGATGTACACGGCGTCGTAGGTGTCGAGCTCGTTCAGCGCGTCGCGCAGCTTGTAGATCTTGTAGCGCGATTCGAGCTTGCCGTGCAGCGTGTCGAGGTCCGGATGCGCGGGCATCACGTCGAGCCCTTCGAACGGGGTCGGATGAATGAACGACGCGACGTCGACCGGACGGAAGTTGAAGGTCAGCGCGGTTTCGAAGAAGCCGGCGACACCCGGTTGCGCATCGGCCGCAGCGTCGCCGAGCAGGTAGCGCGTGGAGTTCGCCTGCGCATCGAGATCGATGACGAGCGTGCGCAGCCCTTCGCTCGCGCTGATCGCCGCCAGGTTGCAGACGATCGTCGATTTGCCCACGCCGCCCTTCTGGTTGAATACGACCCGCCGCATGGTGTCTCCTCGATCGAAACGTCGAAAGGATCAGCTTAGCCGGTCAATAATGGCGGCAGCGTGACGCAGATCGAATTGCGCGCGATTGTGGGCGGCACGCATCAGATGCGCGGCAGCGCCCCCGACACATATCGGTTGCCGGGCACGCTCCACCGCCACGGGAAATCCTTGCCGACGCGAATGCCGATGCGCGGCCCGCCCGCCAGATCCGTGGGCGGCGCGATGCCGTCGTCCACGACCGCAAACCCTTCGCGCGCGCCAACCAGATCGACGCCATCCTGGGCGCCATCGATCCCCATCGCCTGGGTCAGCCGCGCCGGCCCACGGCACAGATCGCGATCGCGGGTCAGCGGCGGCCGTGCCGCGCGCATCCGTTCGAGCCCCTGCAGCGGTTCCAGCGCACGGATCAGCACGCCCGTTCCCGTACCGTCCGGGCCGCACACGCAATTGCAGCACCAGTGCATGCCGTATGTGAAATAGACGTACAGGTGCCCGGGCGGCCCGAACATCGTCGCATTGCGCGGCGTCTTGCCGCGATAGGTGTGCGCCGCCGGGTCGATCGCGCCGGCATAGGCCTCCACTTCGACGATGCGGCCGGCCCGGCCGTCGGCTGCCGCGAGAATCTTGTTGAGCAGTTGCGGCGCGACGTCGGTAGCTGCGCGATCGAAAAACGCACGCGGCAATACGGTGCCCGGCCACGGGGATGCCGTCTTACCGAGTCGCATCCGGCTGCCTCTCCGGCCGACGACCGGAAGCGGTCCTCGCGTGCAGATAAAGCTGACGGTACGCATCGACCAGATCGTCGAGGCCGAACGCAAGATTTCGCCCGCTGGGATTGGGCAACACCCAGACGCTCGCGCGCTGCATGCGCGCCGGCTGCAATCCCCACGCGACTTCGCGTTGCCCCGAAAGCGCCGAGTACGCCGCCTTGCCGAGAAACGCGACAAAGCGCGGCCCATGACGCGCGACCTTCTGCTCGAACTCCGCGGCCGCGGCGATGAATTCAGCGCGCGAAAGCTGATCGGCACTCGCTGTCGGCCGCTTCACCACCGCCGTCACGCCGCAGCCATACCTGAGTATTGCGCGATCGTCCTGCGGAGGAATTTCCGTTGGCGTAAAACCCGCGAGATGAATCACGCGCCAGAAGCGGTTGCTTCTCCCCGCGAAGTGATGCCCGGTCGCGGCGGCGTTCATGCCGGGGTTGATCCCGCAGAACAGCACGTCGAGATGCGTAGCAATGAGGTCGGGGAGTGCGTCAGCCACGGTTCGTCTGGAGTGCGACGTACAAGAACGTAAACGAAGAAAGGCCCGAATACCCGGGCCAAGCGGCTGGCTTGACTCGGACATTCGGGCCCATCGTGATGCGGGATGCCGACTTGCCGATTAGAACGGAATATCGTCGTCCATCTCGTCGAAGCCGCCACCAGCCGGTGCGCTCGGACGGCTCTGCGCGCCGCCGCCAGCACCGCCGCGCGCCGCGCCGCCGGCGCGACCACCGCCGCCACCGGCGCGTTCCGTCTGCTCGCCGCGGCCGCCGCCACCACCGTAGCCGCCGCCGTAACCGCCTTCGTCACCGCCGCCGCCGCCACCGCCCGCACCACCGCGGCCGCCGAGCATCTGCATCTGGTCGGCGACGATTTCGGTCGAGTAACGATCCTGACCGTCCTGGCCTTGCCACTTGCGCGTGCGGATGCGGCCCTCGATATAGACCGACGAACCCTTCTTCAGGTATTCGCTGACGATTTCCGCCAGACGGCCGAAGAACGCGACGCGATGCCACTCGGTCATTTCCTTGAAATCGCCGCTTGCCTTGTCCTTGTAGCGGTCGGTCGTCGCGAGACGGATGTTCGCAACCGCATCGCCGCTCGGCAGGTAACGGACTTCAGGATCGGCGCCGAGATTGCCGACGAGGATGACCTTGTTGACGGATGCCATGTGTTTCTCCAGTAAATTCGATGCCGGGCCGCCCGCGCATGCGTCGGAGCGGCCCGCCGGGCAAGCCCGCGAACGCTGCCGGTGCCTGCCCGAAAATTAGGTTCAGGCCTTGCGCGGCGGCGCTTTCATGCTGGCCGCGATTATAAGCCACGCGGCAACGAGCCCAGAACACGCGTAGAACACGGTGTTCGCGCCGCCGTGCTTCAGCAGCCAGCCGCCCGCGATGCCGCCGAGCGCGAGCCCGATCGACTGCGTGGTGTTGTAGACGCCCGTGGCCGCGCCCTTGCGCGAACCCGGCGCGAGCTTCGACACGAGCGAAGGCTGCGACGCTTCCAGGATGTTGAACCCGAGGAAGTAGACGAACAGGATCGCCGCCACAATCAGAATGGTATGCGGCGCGCTGCCCAGCAGCAATTGGCCGATCAGGATAGCCAGAATGCCGCCGAGCAGCACCGGCTTCATCTTGCCCCGTTTCTCCGCGACGATGATCGCCGGGACCATCATCACGAACGCGAGCCCCATCACCGGCAGGTAGACCTTCCAGTGCGCGGCGACCGGCAGCCCGCCGTCGACGAGCAGGCGCGGCACGACGAGGAACAGCGCCGTCTGCGTCGCATGCAGCACCAGCACGCCGAAGTTCAGGCGCAGCAGCTCGACGTTGTGCAGCACCTCGGCGAACGGCGCGGGCACGTGCACGGGCTTCGCCGCATCGGGCACGATCCACACCACGACGCCGATCGCGAGGATCGACAGTACGCCGACGATCGTGAACAGCCCGCTCATCCCGACCCAGTGGAACACGATCGGCGCGCCGACGATCGCGACCGCGAACGACACGCCGATCGAGCCGCCGACCATCGCCATCGCCTTGGTACGGTTCTGCTCGGAAGTCAGGTCGGCGATGAACGCGAGCACCGCGGACGATACGGCGCCCATCCCCTGGATCACGCGGCCGACGATGATCCACGTGATGTCGTGCGCGAACGCGGCGACGAAGCTGCCGAGCGCGAAGATCACGAGGCCCGCGGCGATCACCGGCTTGCGGCCGAACTTGTCGGACGCCCAGCCGTAGAAAATGTAGAACAGCGACTGCGTGACGCCGTAGGCCCCGAGCGCGATGCCGACGAGCAGCACGTTGTCGCCGCCCGGGATGGTTTTCGCGTAGACCGAGAACACCGGCATGATCATGAACAGGCCGAGCATGCGCAGCGCGAAGATCGCCGCGAGCGACGTGGTCGCGCGCAGTTCGGGCGCAGTCATGCGGGAAGACGTGGCGGACGGATTGGACATCGGGAATGAATTTCGAATGATCGGAATGTCCGCCCTGCAGCGGGCGGCGGAAGATCAGGACCGGCGGCCCGGAAGGCCTGACGGGCGACGCGTCGGGGCAGGATGCTGGCGGCCTGCAGGCCGCCGGAACCGCGCGGCGCGACCGCTTTCCCCGGCGCAGGCGCCGCCTTGCTGCCACCTGCTGTAAAGGCTGGGGACCCCGAACGACGGTCTCGAAAAGCCGTTATAGTAGCAGGTTTGGTTCCCTCCATTTTCGCCAGGTTCATGGAACAGATCCGTATCCGTGGGGCACGTACCCACAACCTGAAAAACGTCAATCTCGACCTGCCGCGCCACAAGCTGATCGTGATTACCGGGTTGTCAGGGTCGGGCAAGTCGTCGCTTGCGTTCGACACCCTTTATGCCGAGGGCCAGCGCCGCTACGTCGAAAGCCTGTCCGCGTATGCCCGCCAGTTCCTGCAGTTGATGGAGAAACCGGACGTCGACCTGATCGAGGGCCTGTCGCCCGCGATCTCGATCGAGCAGAAGGCGACGTCCCACAACCCGCGTTCGACCGTCGGCACGGTCACGGAAATCCACGACTACCTGCGACTTTTGTACGCACGTGTCGGCACGCCGTACTGCCCCGATCACGACATCCCGCTCGAGGCGCAGAGCGTGTCGCAGATGGTCGACGCCGCGCTCGCGCTGCCCGAGGAAACCAAGCTGATGATCCTCGCGCCCGTCGTCGCGAACCGCAAGGGCGAGCACGTCGAGCTGTTCGAGGAGATGCAGGCGCAGGGTTTCGTGCGCTTTCGCGTGCGCTCGGGCGGCGGCACCGCGAACGAAGGCGTCGCGAAGATCTACGAGGTCGAGTCGCTGCCGAAGCTCAAGAAGAACGACAAGCACACGATCGACGTTGTCGTCGATCGCCTGAAGGTGCGCCCGGACATGAAGCAGCGCCTCGCCGAATCGTTCGAGACGGCGCTGCGCCTCGCCGACGGCCGCGCGATCGCGCTCGAGATGGATACCGACCACGAGCACCTGTTCAGCTCGAAGTTCGCGTGCCCGATCTGCTCGTACTCGCTGCAGGAGCTCGAGCCGCGCCTGTTCTCGTTCAACAACCCGATGGGCGCGTGCCCGGAATGCGACGGCCTCGGCCAGATCACGTTCTTCGACCCGAAGCGGGTCGTCGCGCACCCGTCGCTGTCGCTCGCCGCGGGCGCCGTGAAGGGCTGGGACCGCCGCAACCAGTTCTACTTCCAGATGTTGCAGAGCCTCGCGGCGTTCTACGAGTTCGACATCGACGCCGCATTCGAGGATCTGCCGGAAAAGATCAGGAAGGTGCTGCTGTTCGGCTCGGGCAAGCAGACGATCCCGTTCTCGTACATCAACGAGCGCGGCCGCACGACGATCCGCGAGCACGTGTTCGAAGGGATCATCCCGAACCTCGAGCGCCGCTACCGCGAAACCGATTCGGTCGCGGTGCGCGAGGAACTGTCGAAGTACCAGAACAACCAGCCGTGCCCGTCGTGCGAAGGCACGCGCCTGCGTCGCGAGGCGCGCCACGTGCGGATCGGCACGGGCGACTACGCGCGCGGCATCTATGAAATCAGCGGCTGGCCGCTGCGCGATGCGCTCGGCTATTTCGACGGGCTGACGCTCGAAGGCGCGAAGCGCGAGATCGCCGACAAGGTGATCAAGGAAATCGTCGCGCGCCTGACGTTCCTGAACAACGTCGGCCTCGACTACCTGTCGCTCGAACGCAGCGCCGAAACGCTGTCGGGCGGCGAGGCGCAGCGGATCCGGCTCGCGTCGCAGATCGGCTCGGGCCTCACGGGCGTGATGTACGTGCTCGACGAACCGTCGATCGGCCTGCACCAGCGCGACAACGACCGCCTGATCGGGACGCTCAAGCACCTGCGCGACCTCGGCAACTCGGTGATCGTCGTCGAGCACGACGAGGACATGATCCGCACGGCCGACTACGTCGTCGACATGGGCCCCGGCGCGGGCGAGCACGGCGGCGTGGTGGTGGCCGAAGGCACGCCGAAGCAGGTGCAGTCCAACCCGCAGTCGCTGACGGGCCAATACCTGCTCGGCAAGCGCACGATCGAGTATCCGGACGAGCGGATCGCACCCGACGCCGAGCGGATGCTGCGCATCGTCGACGCGCACGGCAACAACCTGAAGCACGTCGATCTCGAGCTGCCGGTCGGCCTGCTGACCTGCATCACCGGCGTGTCGGGCTCCGGCAAGTCGACGCTGATCAACGACACGCTGTATCACGCGGTCGCGCGCCACCTGTACGGCTCGTCGGCCGAGCCGGCGCCGCACGAGGCGATCGAGGGTCTCGAGCACTTCGACAAGGTGATCAACGTCGACCAGTCGCCGATCGGCCGCACGCCGCGCTCGAACCCGGCCACGTATACGGGCCTGTTCACGCCGATCCGCGAGCTGTTCTCGGGCGTGCCGACCTCGAAGGAGCGCGGCTACGATCCGGGCCGCTTCTCGTTCAACGTGAAGGGCGGCCGCTGCGAATCGTGCCAGGGCGACGGCGTGCTGAAGGTCGAGATGCACTTCCTGCCGGACGTCTACGTGCCGTGCGACGTGTGCCACGGCAAGCGCTACAACCGCGAAACGCTCGAAGTGCAGTACAAGGGCAAGAACATCAGCGAAGTGCTCGACATGACGGTCGAGCATGCGTACGAGTTCTTCAGCGCGGTGCCGGTCATCGCGCGCAAGCTGAAGACGCTGCTCGACGTCGGCCTCGGCTACATCCGCCTCGGCCAGTCGGCCACGACGCTGTCGGGCGGCGAGGCGCAGCGCGTGAAGCTGTCGCTGGAGCTGTCGAAGCGCGACACGGGCCGCACGCTGTACATCCTGGACGAGCCGACCACCGGCCTGCACTTCCACGACATCGCGCTGCTGCTCGAGGTGATCCACCGGCTGCGCGACCAGGGCAACACGGTCGTGATCATCGAGCACAACCTCGACGTGATCAAGACGGCCGACTGGGTGATCGACCTCGGCCCCGAAGGCGGCGCCGGCGGCGGCCAGATCATCGCGCAGGGCACGCCCGAGCAGGTCGCGAAGACGAAGGCGAGCTTCACCGGCAAGTACCTCGCGCCGCTGCTCAAGCGTTCGACCCGCAAGGTCGCGGCCGGCTGACGCGCTTTCGGCCCTCCCGGCCCTTCCCGCGCGCGGCCGCCCGGCCGCGCGCGTCCTTCCGCAGCGAGCAGCCCCCCTCGTTTTCCCTTCTGCGTTTACACCACGCGCCAAACGGCCCGTTTGCGGACCATAATGGCAGCTATACTTTACGGTCGTAAGGTTCGCCTTCCGCACCAATCCGGTGCGGCGCCGGGTGAGCCCGGCTCTGCCGTGCGCTGCGCGGCATGACACACGAACGACAGGAATCCACGATGGAGAAGCAACAAGAGTCGCGCGATGCGCAGAGCCGCGAGCCGCACCTGCGCAGCGTGCGACTGACGAGCGACTTCAGCCTGCCGAGGCTGTCGGCACTCGAGATCGGCAGCTATCTCTTCGCGATCGTCACGATGTGGCTCGTTCTCGAGCTCAAGCTGCTCGGCGGGCTGCTGGCCGGCCTGCTCGTCTACCAGCTGATCCACACGATCGCGCCCGTGATCGAACGCCACACGACGAGCATGCGCGCGCGCTGGGTCGCCGTCGTGCTGCTGGCGATCGCGATCGTCGGCGGGCTCACGGGCCTGACGATCGGCATCATCGAGCATTTCGAGCACACGGTGCCGAACCTGCAGAGCCTGCTCGGCCAGTTGATGCAGATCGTCGAGCAAACCCGCGCGCGCACGCCGGCGTGGATCGCGAACCTGCTGCCGGTCGACGTCGAGCAGATGAAGACCAAGGCGGCCTTGCTGATGCACTCGCACATGGACCAGCTCCAGCAGAGCGGCAAGAGCGTCGCGCGCGGCTTCGGCCATGTGCTGTTCGGGATGATCATCGGCGCGATGATCGCGATCGGCGTCGAGCATGGCAAGGTGCGCCGGCCGCTGTCGACCGCGCTCGTCACGCGCGTATCGCGCTTCTCCGACGCATTCCGCCGGATCGTGTTCGCGCAGATCAAGATCTCGGCGATCAACGCGACGTTCACGGGCATCTACCTGCTCGTCGCACTGCCGATCTTCCACGAGCGGCTGCCGCTGTCGAAGACGCTCGTGCTCGTCACGTTCATCGTCGGCCTGCTGCCGGTGATCGGCAACCTGATCTCGAACACGCTGATCGTCGCCGTGTCGCTGTCGGTCAGCATGGGCACCGCGATCGCGTCGCTCGTGTTCCTCGTCGTCATCCACAAGCTCGAATATTTCCTGAACGCGAAGATCATCGGCGGCCAGATCGAGTCGCGCGCGTGGGAGCTGCTGCTCGCGATGCTGATCATGGAGGCCGCGTTCGGGCTGCCGGGCGTGATCGCCGCGCCGATCTTCTATGCGTACCTGAAGCGCGAGCTGTACCTGCTGCGGCTGATCTGAAACCCGCGTCTCAGGCGACAAAAAAACGCCGCGCCCCGTAAAGGAGGCGCGGCGTTTTTGTTTCCGGCGGCCGGCGATCCGGCGGCCGGCGATCCGGGGGCCGGCCAACCGGCGGCCGGCCGATTCAGATCAGCGAAACACGACCGTCTTCGTCCCGTTCAGCACGATCCGGTGCTCGACGTGCCACTTCACCGCGCGCGCGAGCGTCACGCACTCGACGTCGCGGCCGATCGCGGTCAACTGGTCGGGCGTCATGCTGTGGTCGACGCGCTCGACTTCCTGCTCGATGATCGGGCCTTCGTCGAGATCGGTCGTCACGTAGTGCGCGGTCGCGCCGATCAGCTTCACGCCGCGGTCGAACGCCTGGTAGTACGGCTTCGCGCCCTTGAAGCTCGGCAGGAACGAATGGTGGATGTTGATCGCGCGCCCGGCGAGCTGCTGGCACATGTTCGGCGACAGGATCTGCATGTAGCGCGCGAGCACGACGAGATCGGCCTGGTGCTCGTCGATCACTTCCAGCACGCGCGCTTCCTGCGCGGCCTTCGCGGCATCGGACGAACCGCCGATCAGCGGGAAGTGATGGAACGGGATGTTGTAGCTCGCGGCGAGCTGGTAGAACTCCTTGTGGTTCGACACGATCGCCGGGATCTCGATCGGCAGCTGGCCGGTGCGATAGCGGAACAGCAGGTCGTTCAGGCAGTGGCCGATCTTCGACACCATGATCACGACACGCGGCTTCACGGCCGCATCGTGCAGCTCCCAGCGCATCGAGAATTGCTCGGCGAGCGGCGCGAATTCCTTGCGAAGTGTGTCAAGCGCCGACGCGGCATCCGTGCCGTTGCCGTCCTGCTCGAAGTGCACGCGCATGAAGAATTCGCTGGTGCGGCTGTCGCCGAACTGCGCCGAATCGAGGATGTTGTTGCTGCGCTCGAACAGGAAGCCCGAGACCGCGTGGACGATGCCGTGCCGGTCGGGGCACGACAGTTTCAAGATAAAGCTGTGATCGGTCGGCATGACCGCTACTCCCTTTGTTTCCGTATTCGTCAAATTGCCCGTTCGCGCCGACAAGCTGCGCGTCGCGGCGCGCGTCACGCGGCCGGCGCGAACAGCGCGTCGATGCCTGCGGCCTCTTGCGCCGTCAGCCAGCGATGGCGCAGCAGCGTGTCGAGCGTCGCGAGGCTCGCGTCCATCGTCGCGCGGCCCTCGCGCAGCCAGCCGATCACCTCGGGCACGCCGGCCAGCAGATGCTCGGCCACTTCGCCGTCCTGGTTGCGCGGCGCGAAGTCGTGCGGCAGCGGCAGGTCGTACACGAAGATCAGTTCGGACTGCGTGCCTTCCGGCAGCGAGCACAGCACCTGCACCGCGCGGCCCGCGATCGCACGCGCCGCGAGTTCGGCCGGAATGCCGGCTTCTTCCCAGCATTCTTTCGCAAGCGTCTGGTGAACGCCCAGGCCCCAGCCGATGCCGCCCGCGACGACGTTGTCGAGCATGCCGGGGTCGGTTGCCTTGGTCACGCTGCGGCGGCCGAGCCACATCTGCGGCACGGCCGCGGCGGGCGTAGCCGCATATTCTACGATGCCGTTCAGATGCACCGCATAAGTCTGCGTGCCGAAGAACCGCGACGCGGCGCGCTCGATATACGCGAGCGGCGCATCGTCGAAGCGGTTGCGGATCGCGTAGATCTCGTCGCGCCAACCGGGAATCGCGCCTTCGGCCGCGAGCGCGCCGATCGCGCTCGCCAGCGCCATGCTGCGCGCGTCGACCGAGTCGTAGCGCGCCGACAGCACGACGCGCTCGCCGGTCAGCTCGAACACGTCGGGCCAGCGCGCAAGCTTCGCGACATCCTGGCGGCGCACCCAGCCGACCGCCTGGCCGGCGATCTCGAAACGCAGGTGCGCGGCCGGATCGAAGCGGCGCGCGGCCGCGATGCACGGAAACGTCATCGCCGTCAGTCCTTCAGCGCGACGCGGATGCCGATCGCGATGAACGTCGCGCCGGCGATCCGGTCGAGCCACACGCCGGCCTTCGGGCGGCGCTTCAGCCATGCGCCGATCATCCCGGCGCCGACGCCGAACAGCGAGAAGATCGCGGCCGTCTGCAGCATGAACAGCGCGCCGAGCTCGAACATCTGCAGCGTCACGCTCTGCGCGCCGTGCGAATCGACGAACTGCGGCAGGAACACGACGAAGAACAGTGTGACCTTCGGGTTCATCAGGTTGCCGATCACGCTCTGCCGGAAGATCGTGCCGAGCGGCTGCGGCGGGCGCGCGTGCGCATTCGCGAGGCCCTGGCTGCGCAGCGCCTTGATGCCGATCCACACGAGGTACGCGGCGCCCGCGAGCTTCAGGATCTCGAACGCGACCGGCGACGAACGCAGCACGGCCGCGACGCCGAGCGCCGCGAGCGTCGTGTGGAACAGGATCCCGGCCGTGAAGCCGAGCGCGGCGACGAAGCCGGCCGCGCGGCCCTGCGAGATGCCGCGCGCGAGCACCTGCAGGTTGTCGGGACCCGGCGCGAACGTGATCGCGATCGACGTGGCGAGAAACAGCATGAAGTTGGGCATCGTGACCTCGCGGTTTAACGTGAGTAAGCCGGGCCGGCGTTCAGTGGCCGGCGAATTCGGTGACGGTATAGACGGGCAGTCCCGCGTTGCGCAGCAGCGTCGAGCCGCCGAGATCGGGCAGGTCGATGATCGCCGCGCCTTCGACGACCACCGCGCCGAGCCGCTGCAGCAGGTTGCGCCCCGCCATCATCGTGCCGCCGGTCGCGATCAGGTCGTCCATGATGATCACGCGGTCGCCGGGGCGGCACGCATCCTCGTGAATCTCGACCGTCGCGCTGCCGTATTCGAGGTCGTACGATTCCGAGCGCGTCTTGTACGGCAGCTTGCCGACCTTGCGGATCGGCACGAAGCCGACGCTCAGCTCGTACGCGACGATCGGCGCGATGATGAAGCCGCGCGCGTCGAGGCCCGCGACGTAGTCGAGCTTCGCATCGACATAGCGCTCGACGAACAGGTCGACGAGGATGCGCAGCGCCTTCGGGCTCTGCAGCAGCGTCGTGATGTCGCGGAACATCACGCCCGGCTGCGGCCAGTCGGGCACCGTGCGGATCTGGCTGTGGATGAAGGCGACCGGATCGAGCGGCGCGCCCGACGACGAATGCGGCATGAAACTCTCCGAAAAAAACGGTGCGCGAAGATCGGGCACCGTTTCGAATAAATACGGGTCAGGTTATTGACCGCGACTCACGCGGCCGCGGCCGGCGGGTCGCGCCGATGGCGCGACAGCCGCTCCTCCGCGAGCGCGAGCGCCTCGGGCAGCCCGCGCAGCACGACGATGTCGCTCGCGCGCAGCTTGGTCTGCGGATCGGGTTCGACGCCACGGATGCCGTGCCGGCGGATCGCCGTGACTTCCAGCCCGAGCGCATACAGCCCGAGTTCCTCCAGCGAGCGCCCGACCGCGTCCGCGCGCGCATCGACCGGCACCGATTGTAGCCGCACCTGCTCGTGATCGTCGTCGTCCGCGTCGTCCGCGCCGCGGAAATAGCCGCGCAGCAGGCTGTAGCGCTCGTCGCGCATTTCCTCGACGCGCCGCACGACCTTGCGCATCGGCACGCCGACCAGCACCAGCGTATGCGACGCGAGCATCAGGCTGCCCTCGACGATCTCCGGAATCACCTCGGTCGCGCCGGCCGCGAGCAGCTTCTCGAGATCGGCATCGTCGACGGTGCGCACGATCGCCGGCAGCGTCGGCGCGAGCTCGTGCACGTGATGCAGCACGCGCAGTGCGGACGGCGTGTTCGCATAGGTGATCGCGACCGCCGCCGCGCGGTGGATACCGGCCGCGAGCAGCGACTCGCGGCGCGCCGCGTCGCCGAACACGACCGATTCGCCGGCCGTCGCGGCCGCGCTCACGCGGTCCGGGTCGAGGTCGAGCGCGACATACGGAATGCCTTCCTGCTCGAGCATGCGCGCCAGGTTCTGGCCCGCGCGGCCGTAGCCGCAGATGATCACGTGGCCGCGCTGCTTCAGGCTTTGCGTCGCGATCCGCGTCATCTGCAGCGACTGCTGCATCCATTCGGTCGACGACAGCCGCATCACGATCCGGTCGGCGTTCTGGATCAGGAACGGCGCGGCGAGCATCGACAGCAGCATCGACGCGAGGATCGCCTGCAGCAGCGTCGAATCGACCAGATGCCGGTCGAGGATCAGGTTCAGCAGCACGAAGCCGAATTCGCCGGCCTGCGCGAGGCCGATGCCCGTGCGCATCGCGACCCCCGGCGTCGCGCCGAACAGCCGCGCGAGCCCGGCGATCATCGTCCCCTTGAACAGGATCTGCCCGACGAAGAAGCCGAGCACGAGCAACGGATGCTCCCAGATCACGCGCGGATCGAGCAGCATCCCGGTCGTCACGAAGAACAGGCCGAGCAGCACGTCGCGGAACGGCTTGATGTCCTCCTCCACCTGATGGCGGAACGGCGTCTCGGAGATCAGCATCCCCGCGATGAACGCGCCGAGCGCGAGCGACAGGCCGAACTTGTCGGTGATGAACGCGGCGCCGAGCGTGACGAGCAGCAGGTTCAGCACGAACAGTTCCTGCGAGCGGCGCCGCGCGACGACGTTGAGCCAGCGCGTCATGAAGCGCTGGCCGATGACCAGCAGCAGCGTGAGCGCGATCACGATCTTGACCGCCGCGACGCCGAGCGTCAGCGCGAGATCCTTCGACGATTCGGCGCCGAACGCGGCGATCACGATCAGCAGCGGCACGACCGCGAGATCCTGGAACAGCAGCACGCCGAAGATGTTGCGGCCGTGCTCGGTCTCGATCTCGAGACGTTCGGCAAGCATCTTCGACACGATCGCCGTCGACGACATCGCGAGCGCGCCGCCGAGCGCGACGGCGCCCTGCCACGTGATGTGCACCCAGCGCTCGAACAGCGCGCCGAGCAGCAGCGCGAGCAAAAGCGTCGCGACGACCTGCAGCAGCCCGAGACCGAACACGAGCCGCTGCATCGACCTCAGTTTCGCGAGCGAGAATTCGAGGCCGATCGAGAACATCAGGAATACCACGCCGAATTCCGCGAGATGCTCGGCGCGCTCGAGATCCGCCGCGATCCCGAGCGCGTGCGGGCCGACCAGGATGCCGACGGTCAGGTAGCCGAGCATCGGCGGGAGGTTCAGCGAACGGAATACGACGACGCCCACCACCGAAGCCAGCAGCAGCATGAGCGTCATTTCGAGCGGGGAAATCACGGGCGAAGCGTCCTCGTTCGTCGGGGCCACCGCGAAGCGGGCGCGATGGCGTAGCGTGGGATAGGCGACATCGGACGAGTCCGAGAGCCCGGCGCGGCGAACAAACGCCTTTGCTATACTCCGCGCATGATAGCGAAAATCAATGATGATCGGGCGCTCGCGCTCGCCCGCGACGTGCTCGACATCGAGGCGGACGCCGTGCGCGCGCTGCGCGACCAGCTCGACGGCGGCTTCGTCCAGGCCGTCGCGCTGCTGCTCGGCTGCCGCGGCCGCGTGGTGGTGTCCGGCATCGGCAAATCGGGGCACATTGCCCGCAAGATCGCGGCCACGCTGGCCAGCACCGGCACGCCGGCCTTCTTCGTCCATCCTGCCGAGGCCAGCCACGGCGACCTCGGGATGGTCACCTCCGACGACGTCTTCATCGGCATCTCCTATTCCGGCGAATCGGAAGAACTCGTCGCGATCCTGCCGCTCGTCAAGCGGATCGGCGCGAAGCTGATCGCGATCACGGGCCGCGCGGAGTCGAGCCTCGGCACGCTCGCCGACGTGAACCTGAACGCCGCGGTCTCGAAGGAAGCGTGCCCGCTGAACCTCGCGCCCACCGCGAGCACGACCGCCGCGCTCGCGCTCGGCGACGCGCTCGCCGTCGCGGTGCTCGACGCACGCGGCTTCGGTTCGGAAGATTTCGCACGCTCGCACCCGGGCGGCGCGCTCGGCCGGCGCCTGCTCACCTACGTGCGCGACGTGATGCGCTCGGGCGACGACGTCCCGTCCGTCGGGCTCGACGCGACGCTGTCGGACGCGCTGTTCCAGATCACCGCGAAGCGCCTGGGCATGACGGCCGTGGTCGACGCCGACGGCAAGGTCGCGGGCATCTTCACGGACGGCGACCTGCGCCGCGTGCTCGCGCGCGACGGCGACTTCCGCACGCTGCCGATCACCGACGTGATGACGCGCAACCCGCGCACGATCGGGCCGGATCACCTGGCGGTCGAGGCCGTGGAACTGATGGAGCGCCACCGGATCAACCAGATGCTGGTGGTCGATGCCGACGGCGCGCTGATCGGCGCGCTGAACATGCACGACCTGTTTTCGAAGAAGGTGATCTGATGAGCGCAGCGCTGACTGCGGCCGAACGCGCGAGCCGCGTGAAGCTGATGATTTTCGACGTCGACGGCGTGCTGACCGACGGCGGCCTGCTGTTTACCGCGGCCGGCGACGCGATGAAGTCGTTCAACTCGCTCGACGGCCACGGCGTGAAGCTGCTCGGCGAAGCCGGCATCGCGACCGCGATCATCACGGGCCGCCGCTCGGAGATCGTCGCGGCGCGCGCGAAGGAAATGAAGATCGCGCACCTGTTCCAGGGCGCCGAGAACAAGCTCTCGGTGTTCGCCGACCTGATCGCATCGCTCGGCCTCACCGCCGACGCGTGCGGCTACATGGGCGACGACTGGCCCGACCTGCCGGTGATGCTGCGCTGCGGCTTCGCGGCCGCGCCCGCGAACGCGCACCCTGACGTGATCGCCCGTGCGCACTGGGTGGCCGAGGCCCGCGGCGGCCACGGCGCCGTGCGCGAAGTCTGCGACGCGATCCTGCGCGCGCAGCGACGCTATGACGCGCTGCTCGCAGCAGCCTGCGGAGCCTGACGGATGAATACGCATTTCCGCTGGACCCAGTTGCTGCCGCTCGCCGCGGTCGCCGCGCTCGCGGGCATCACGTGGTGGTTACTGCAGGCGACGCTGCCGCCGCCCGGCGAGGGCACCGCGCAGCCGAAGCGCCATACGCCCGACTATTTCGCGGACAACTTCTCCGTCACCGAGCTCGACCAGTCCGGCACGACCCAGTACCGGCTGACGGCCGCGAAGCTGGTCCATTACGAAGACACCGAAAACAGCGACCTGACCGATCCGGCCATGCGCGCATTCCAGCCCGGCAAGCCGGTCGTGACGACCACCGCGAAGCGCGGCACCGTCAACGGCGACGTGTCGATCGTCGATTTGTACGACGACGCGCGCATCCTGCGCGCGGCCGGCGGCGGCGATCCGCAAATGCAGGCCGATTCCCAGCATTTCCGGATCTTCGTCAATGACGATGTGATCCAGACCGAAAAGCCGGTTAAACTTCAGCGCGGCCTGTCGCTCGTCAACGCGACCGACGGCATGAAGTACAACAACGTCACCCGGGTCATCGAGCTTTACGGCAACGTGCGCGGCACGATCGCCGCGGCGGACACGTCCGGCGGCTCGAAAGGTCAACCCAAGTGACGCTTCCCTCACGTGACTGCATGAACGAACCGTTCCCTCGACAGATTTCCGGCGGCGCTGCGCGCGCCGTCCGCGCCGCGCTCGCCGCGACGCTCGTGGCGCTCCCGTTGATCGGGCTGGCGCCGCTCGCCCATGCCGAGAAGGCCGACCAGAACAAACCGATCAACGTCGAGGCCGACAACCTGACCTATGACGACCTGAAGCAGGTCACGGTCGCGACCGGCAACGTCGTGATCACGAAGGGCACGATCATCATCAAGGGTGATCGCGTCGAAGTGCGCCAGGATCCGGAAGGCTATCAGTACGCGACGTCGTTCGGCAGCGGCAAGAAGCACGCGACGTTCCGCCAGAAGCGCGAAGGCCTCGACGAATACATCGACGGCGACGCCGAGCGCATCGACTACGACGGCAAGCAGGACCTGACCACGCTGACGACCGCCGCAACCGTGCGCCGCCTGCAGGGCACGTCGACCATCGCCGACACCGTGCACGGCAGCGTGATCACGTACGACGGCCAGCGCGACTTCTACACCGCGAAGGGCGGCAAGGACATCGCCGCGCCCGGCAACCCGAACGGCCGCGTGCGCGCGATGCTGTCGCCGAAGAACGGCGGCCCCGCGCCGCTGACCGGCGCGCCGGCGAAGCTGTCGCCGTCGACCACGATCCAGGGAGCGCCGGGCCAATGAACGCGCTACCGAACCGCCAGCCGGCCGGCACCACGAGCTCGCTCGTCGTCCGCAACCTGAAGAAGCGCTACGGCTCGCGCACGGTCGTCAAGGACGTGTCACTCGACGTGAAGAGCGGCGAAGTCGTCGGCCTGCTCGGCCCGAACGGCGCCGGCAAGACCACGTCGTTCTACATGATCGTCGGCCTCGTGCCGCTCGATGCGGGCGAGATCTCGCTGAACGGCAGCTCGATCAGCCTGCTGCCGATCCACAAGCGCGCGTCGCTCGGCCTGTCGTACCTGCCGCAGGAAGCGTCCGTGTTCCGCAAGCTGACCGTCGAGGAAAACATCCGCGCGGTGCTCGAGCTGCAATACGGCGAAGACGGCAAGCGGCTGTCGAAGGACGCGATCTCGTCGCGCAGCGAAGCGCTGCTCGACGAGCTGCAGATCGGCCACCTGCGCGAGAACCCGGCGCTGTCGCTGTCGGGCGGCGAACGACGCCGGGTCGAAATCGCGCGCGCGCTCGCGACCAACCCGAACTTCATCCTGCTCGACGAACCGTTCGCCGGCGTCGACCCGATCGCGGTGCTCGAGATCCAGAAGATCGTCAAGTTCCTGAAGCAGCGCAACATCGGCGTGCTGATTACCGATCACAACGTCCGCGAAACGCTCGGCATCTGCGACCACGCCTATATCATCAGCGACGGCTCGGTGCTCGCCGCCGGCGCGCCGAGCGACATCATCGAAAACGAAAGCGTGCGCCGCGTGTATCTCGGCGAACACTTCCGCATGTAACTTCCTCCTCGTGGCTGGCTGCACCCCGCCCGGCATCGCCGCGCGGGGCCGCGCCCCGCTTCGCGGCCATGCCCGCGGCCGGGCGGCGCGCCGCGCGTAATCGCGGATGGCTCAACGCGCCTGGGTCGTGGCAAACTGCCGGTATGACTCCCTCCTTGCCATGAAAGCCAGCCTCCAACTCCGCCTGTCGCAACATCTGGCGCTGACGCCCCAGCTACAGCAGTCGATCCGGCTCCTGCAGTTGTCGACGCTCGAATTGCAGCAGGAAGTCGCGATGGCCGTCGCGCAGAACCCGCTGCTCGAGAACGACGACGAATGGATCGTGAGCCCGCTGCGCGTCGCGGCGGACGGATCGCTGATCGCGCAGACACCTTCCGGCCAGAATACCGAGCCGGCCCCGGCAAACAGCAGCAGCACGTCGGGCGATCGCGCGGAGCGCGACGAGCCGGCCGGCGCGGACGAATACGACGGTTACGCGTCCGGCGACGGCAACGACGGCCCGCAATGGAATCTCGACGAATTCGGCCGCTCGAGCGGCGCGTCCGACGACGACGACCTCCCGCCGCTGCAGGTGCAGGAAGCCGCGACGTCGCTGCGCGACCACCTGTCCGCGCAGTTGCGCGTCACGCAGGCCAGCCCGCGCGATCGTGCGCTCGTGATGTTCCTGATCGAATCGCTCGACGACGACGGCTACCTGACCGCCACGCTCGACGAAGTGCTCGCCGACCTGCCGCCCGAGCTGGAGATCGACTGCGACGAACTGAACGCGGCGCTCGCGCTGCTGCACAGCTTCGACCCGGCCGGGGTCGGCGCCCGCTCGGCATCCGAATGCCTGAAGCTGCAGCTGCTGCGCCTCGATCCGTCCCCGACGCGCACGCTCGCGCTCGAGATCGTGTCGCAGCATCTGGAGCTGCTCGCCGCACGCGACTTCACGCGATTGCGCAAGCACCTAAAGGCGAGCGACGACGCGCTGCGCGACGCGCACGCGCTGATCCGCTCGCTCGAGCCGTTCCCCGGCGCCGCGTACGGCAAGGCCGAGGCCGACTACGTCGTGCCCGACATCATCGTGAAGAAGGCCGGCCAGGGATGGCTCGCGGAGCTCAATCCGGAGGTCGTGCCGCGCCTGCGGATCAACAACCTCTACGCGAACATCCTGCGCAACAGCCGCGGCGATCCGTCGACCGGTTCGCTGAAACAGCAGCTTCAGGAAGCACGCTGGCTGATCAAGAACATCCAGCAGCGTTTCGACACGATCCTGCGTGTCGCGCAGGCTATTGTCGAGCGTCAAAAGAATTTCTTTGCACATGGCGAAATTGCCATGCGCCCCTTGGTTTTGCGGGAAATAGCTGATACGCTGGGCCTACACGAGTCGACTGTCAGCCGTGTGACAACCGGGAAGTACATGCTGACCCCGTTCGGGACGCTTGAATTTAAGTACTTCTTCGGATCTCACGTTTCGACCGACACCGGTGGCGCCGCCTCGTCGACCGCCATCCGAGCCCTCATCAAGCAACTGATAGGAGCTGAAGACCCAAAATCGCCACTTTCGGACAGCCGCATTGCCGAGCTGCTGGCAGAACAGGGTTTCGTGGTCGCGCGCCGCACGGTTGCCAAATATCGCGAAGCCCTCAAGATCCCGGCAGTGAATCTGCGCAAGTCTCTTTAGGCCTGCTGCCTGCCCGGCGGCAGGCGTGTTCCGGCCACCGCGCACACGGGGAACAGGCCGGGCGACCTGTCCGCGATACACCGCCTCCGTGCGGTACGGGCAAGTCGACCGGAGCGCCGCCTCGATGCGGCCGGGTGGTCACTCGCTTGGAGAAGCACTATGAACCTGAAGATCAGTGGACATCATCTCGAAGTCACGCCTGCAATTCGCGAATACGTGATCACCAAGCTGGACAGGGTGCTACGGCATAGCGATCAGGTGATCGATGGCACTGTGATCCTCTCGGTCGACAACCACAAGGAAAAGGACAAGCAGCAGCGCGCGGAAATCAATCTGCACCTGAAGGGCAAGGACATCTTCGTCGAAAGCGCGAACGGCAACCTGTACGCCGCGATCGATCTGCTGATCGACAAGCTGGATCGCCAGGTCGTCAAGCACATGGAGCGCCTGCAAACGCACGCGCACGACCCGATCAAGCTTCAACCGTCGATCGACCAGATCGAACTGCCGCCGCAATAACCGTCACCGCAACACGCACGCCGCCCGGTTCGCCGGGCGTTTTTTTTGCGACTCCGCGCCCGTGGTGCGACCGGTCCGTCCATGCTGCGCCACGCACGCGGCTGTGCTCTATAATGTCCCGGTTATCGCCGGGGGGCGTTGGGTGCGGTAGCTGCGTTGCAGGTTGCCGATACCAGATGCCTTGATATCGCCGAACATGGAAAATCAGTCTGCCGCCGCAAGGAGACCCCAGGCCGCCCAATCGCCTGCCAACATGAATCGCCTAGCCAAAATCCTGCCCATAGAGAACGTCGTCATCGACCTCTCGGTCACCAGCAAGAAACGCGTGTTCGAACAAGCCGGGCTGATGTTCGAGAATCAGAACGGCATCGCCCGCAGCACCGTCACGGACAACCTGTTCGCGCGCGAACGCCTCGGCTCGACCGGGCTCGGCGAGGGCGTCGCGATTCCGCACGGGCGCATCAAGGGTCTCAAGCACCCGCTCGCCGCGTTCGTCCGGCTCGCCGATGCGATCCCGTTCGAAGCGCCCGACGGCCAGCCGGTCGGCCTCCTGATTTTCCTGCTCGTCCCCGAGCAAGCCACCCAGCAGCACCTCGAAATCCTGTCGGAAATCGCGCAACTGCTGTCCGATCGCGACGCGCGCGAGCGTCTGCACAACGAAACGGATATCGCCGAGTTGCATCGCCTGCTCACTCAGTGGCAACCTTGAGTTGATCCGGGCGGAATATTTTCCCTCACGAGGCGGCACGCGCCGCCGTCCAGGGCCGCCCGGCGCCGGCCCGGCATGGCGACGACCGTCGCCGCGCGCATGCACCGGCTCATTGGAGTGACGAGAGTCATGGATACGTCCAGCATCAACGCCCAGAGCATCTTCGACGACAACGCGGCCACGCTGAAACTGAGCTGGCTCACGGGGCATGAAGGCTGGGAGCGCGGCTTTTCGGCCGACACGGTCGGCAACGCGACGTCGAGCGCCGACCTCGTCGGCCACCTGAACCTGATCCACCCGAACCGGATCCAGGTGCTCGGCGAAGCCGAAATCGACTACTACCAGCGCCAGACCGACGAAGACCGCTCGCGCCACATGGCCGAGCTGATCGCGCTCGAACCGCCGTTCCTCGTCGTCGCCGGCGGCGCCGCGGCGCCGCCCGAACTCGTGCTGCGCTGCACGCGCTCGTCGACCCCGCTGTTCACGACGCCGATGTCGGCCGCCGCGGTGATCGACAGCCTGCGGCTCTACATGTCCCGCATCCTCGCGCCGCGCGCGACGCTGCACGGCGTATTCCTCGACATCCTCGGGATGGGCGTGCTGCTGACCGGCGATTCGGGCCTCGGCAAAAGCGAGCTCGGCCTCGAACTGATCAGCCGCGGCCACGGTCTCGTCGCCGACGACGCGGTCGACTTCGTCCGCCTTGGCCCCGATTTCGTCGAAGGGCGCTGCCCGCCGCTGCTGCAAAACCTGCTCGAAGTGCGCGGCCTCGGCCTGCTCGACATCAAGACGATCTTCGGCGAAACCGCCGTGCGGCGGAAAATGAAGCTGAAGCTGATCGTCCAGCTCGTGCGGCGCCCCGACGGCGAATTCCAGCGCCTGCCGCTCGAAAGCCAGACCGTCGACGTGCTCGGTTTGCCGATCAGCAAGGTCACGATCCAGGTCGCGGCCGGCCGCAACCTTGCGGTGCTCGTCGAGGCCGCCGTCCGGAACACGATCCTGCAGTTGCGCGGAATCGACACGTTGCGCGATTTCATGGATCGGCAACGACTCGCGATGCAAGATCCCGACAGTCAGTTCCCCGGCAAACTGGTGTAACCCGCACGCGCCGGCTGCGCAACGCCGACGCGTCGAGCCGGTGCTATGATGAAACGTCAGGATTCTCTGCTTCCCATGCGCATCGTCCTTATCACCGGCATCTCCGGCTCAGGCAAATCCGTCGCGCTGAACGCGCTCGAAGACGCAGGCTATTACTGCGTCGACAACCTGCCGCCGCATGTGCTCCCCGAACTCGCCCGCTACCTCGCCCAGGACGGCCAGCGCCGGCTCGCGGTCGCGATCGACGCGCGCTCGAGCGCATCGCTCGACGAAATGCCCGGCCTGATCCGCGAGCTGTCGCGCGATCACGACGTGCGCGTGCTGTTCCTCAACGCAAGCACCCAGGCGCTGATCCAGCGCTTCTCCGAAACGCGCCGCCGCCATCCGTTGTCCGGCTCGCTGTCGCACGATGCGGACGTCGGCCTGCTGTCGTCGCTCGAGGAAGCGATCGAGCGCGAACGCGACCTCGTCGCGCCGCTCGCCGAGTTCGGCCACCAGATCGATACGAGCACGCTGCGCGCGAACGTGCTGCGCACGTGGGTCAAGCGCTTCATCGAGCAGAAGAACAACGACCTGATGGTGATGTTCGAGTCGTTCGGCTTCAAGCGCGGCGTACCGCTCGACGCCGACCTGATGTTCGACGTGCGCGCACTGCCGAATCCGTACTACGACCACGAGTTGCGCCCGCTCACCGGGCTCGACCAGCCGGTCATCGCCTTTCTCGACGCACTGCCGATCGTCCACCAGATGATCGACGACATCCATGCGTTCCTGTTGAAATGGCTGCCGCACTTCCGCGATGACAACCGCAGCTACCTGACCGTCGCCATCGGCTGCACCGGCGGCCAGCATCGCTCGGTGTTCATCGCGGAAACGCTCGCCGCGCGCCTCGCGCACGAGGCGAACGTGATCGTGCGGCATCGTGACGCGCCAGTGGATGTCGACGCGTCGTCGCGGCTCGTCTCCGAGGTCGACCGACCCTAGCGACACCCGCCCCTTCGTCAGCGCGCCATGTCCTCCCTATCGACCACCCTGATCGACCTGCCGCTGTTTCCGCTGCACACGGTGCTGTTTCCGGGAGGCCTGCTCCCGCTCAAGGTGTTCGAGGCACGCTACCTCGACATGTCCCGCGCGTGCCTGCGCGACAACGCACCGTTCGGCGTGTGCCTGCTGAAGAGCGGGCCCGAAGTCGCACAGGACGGCGCCGTGTCGGTGCCCGAAACCATCGGCTGCATGGCGCGCATCACCGAGTGCGATACCGGCGAATTCGGGATGCTGTATCTGCAGGCGGTCGGCACGCAGCGTTTCGAACTGCTGTCGTATCGCGTCGAAGGCAACGGTCTGCTGGTCGGCATCGCGGAACCGCTGCCCGACGATATCCCGCTCGAAGGCGAGCAGGCGCTCGCGCAGTTCGGCTCGTGCGCCGAGGTGCTGGAGCGCATCATCGACGCGCTGAAGAAATCCGAGCCGGGCAAGCTGCCGTTCGGCGAACCGTTCCGTCTCGACGATCCGAGCTGGGTGTCGAACCGCCTCGCGGAACTGCTGCCGCTCGACCTGCGCGCGCGGCAAAAGCTGATGGAGTTTCCGGACGTCGGCGCACGCATCGACGCGGTGCATCACGTGCTCGACCGGCACGGCTGGCTGTAGGCGCCTCCGGACGGGACTTCCTTCGGTGCGGAAAACCCGGGGCGGCCGGCGTTTTCTTTTCTCGAGCGCGCGGCCCGCGCCGCGCCCGTTCCCCTTCGTTACAGCAGCGGCCCGCTCAGTGCATCGAGCAGCTTGCGCACGGGCGCCGGCACGCCGTACGCATCGAGCCGGCTCAGCGACACCCACGCGGTCTCCGCGTCCCGTGCCTGCGACGGCAGGCCGCCGCCGTCCGCCATGTCGCTCAGCCGCGGCTCGATCTCGAGCCGAAAATGCGTGAACGTATGCGTGAACGGTGCAAGCGGCACCGGGCCGCCGCCGCCGAAGCCCTGCGCAAGTTCCGCGAGCGCCGCGTCGCCGTCGGCTTGCGGCAGGCACCACAAGCCGCCCCAGATGCCGGCCGGCGGCCGCCGCTCGAGCAGCACGGCGTCGCCGTCGCGCAGCACGAGCATCCAGGTCTTGCGTGTCGGCACGGCCTTCTTCGGCCGCGCGGCCGGCAGTTCGCGCTGCCGGCCCGTCGATTGCGCGACGCAGTCGCCCGCGAACGGGCAACGCGCGCAATCGGGCTTGCCGCGCACGCACAGCGTCGCGCCGAGATCCATCAGCCCCTGCGTATAGGCGCTCACGTCCGCCGCATTCGCGGCGTCGGGCAACAGCGATTCGGCGAGCGCCCACATGTCGTTCTCGACGCGCTTCTCGCCCGGAAAGCCCTCGACGCCGAACACCCGCGCGAGCACGCGCTTCACGTTGCCGTCGAGGATCGTCGCGCGCGCGCCGTACGCAAACGACGCAATCGCCGCGGCCGTCGAGCGGCCGATGCCCGGCAGTTCGGCCAGCGCGTCGGGCGTCGCCGGAAACGCGCCGCCGTGCTCGGCGACGACGACCTGCGCGCAGCGGTGCAGGTTGCGCGCGCGCGAGTAGTAGCCGAGCCCTGCCCACAGCGCCATCACGTCGTCGACCGGCGCGGCCGCGAGCGCGGCGACGTCGGGGCAGCGTTCGAGAAAGCGCGCGTAATACGGGATGACGGTCGACACCTGGGTCTGCTGCAGCATGATTTCCGACAACCAGATCCGGTACGGATCGCGGGTGTTCTGCCACGGCAGGTCGTGGCGGCCGTGCTCGCGCTGCCACGCGATCAGGCGCGTGGCGAACGTGCGGTGCAGCGGCGTGACGGGGAACGGAGCGGGGGCGATGCGGGGCGGCTTCAAGTTATCTAATCGCGGAAAAAGGTTTCAACGCTGGCAGGTCGCACAAAAATAGGTCGACCGCTGGCCCTGCACGATCTGGCGGATCGGCGTGCCGCATACGCGGCAAGGCTGGCCGGCACGGTCGTAGACGAAGCAGTCGAGCTGGAAATAGCCGCTTTCGCCGTTGCTGCCGACAAAATCGCGCAGCGTGCTGCCGCCGCGCTCGATCGCATCGGCGAGCGTCGCGCGCACCGCGTCGGCCAGCCGCTCGTAGCGCGGCAGCGACACCTTGCCGGCGGCCGTCGTCGGCCGGATGCCGGCGCGAAACAGGCTCTCCGACGCATAGATGTTGCCGACGCCGACGACCATGTCGCCCGCAAGCAGCGCCTGCTTCACCGACACCGTGCGGCCGCGCGTGCGCGCATGCAGCAGCGCACCGGTAAACGCCGGCGAGAACGGCTCGACGCCGAGGCTCGCGAGAAGCGGATGCGCATGCACGTCGCCCGCTTCGCGCGGGTGCCACAGCACGGCGCCGAAGCGGCGCGGATCGCGGAACCGCAGTACGAATTCGTCGAAGATCCAGTCGATGTGATCGTGCTTCGCGGCGACCGGCACGCCGGCCGCGGGCAGCACGCGCAGCGTGCCCGTCATGCCGAGATGGACGATGAACCAGCCCGCGTCGACCTCGAACAGCAGGTATTTGCCGCGGCGCTCGACGGCGAGCACCTCGCGCGCGCGCAATTGCTCGGCGAGCCCCGCCGGCACAGGCCAGCGCAGCATCGCGGTACGGATGTCGACACGCTCGACGCGGCGGCCCGCGACAAAGGGCTCGATGCCCCGGCGCGTGACTTCGACTTCTGGCAACTCTGGCATGTTATACGGGTCTGAGGCTAGGGTCTGTTTGCATATGGAACGCGCATGCGTTGCCACGAGAACGGCCGCTCGCGAGGCGCGCGACGCCGCGAATACTGGACGTATTCGCAAGGAGCGCAACGCGGCGAGCGGCCGTTCTCGTGGCAACCCCAAATTAAAAAATTCATGTCACGGGAATGCCCGAAATCGCCCGCATAGCGGCGTCGCTCGTCGCTTGTTTGGCTCGCCAAACGGCGCCCCTCGCTTCTTGCTATGCGGGCGATTTCGGGCATTCGCATGTGCGCTCCATATGCAAACAGACCCTATCACGATCGTGCGTGTATTGTAGCGAGCGCGTTACAATCGGTTGAAACATCGAACGGATTTCCATGACTCTGCCCTCGAAGCTGCTTCAGAAGCGCCCCGCCGCCGCGCGCGGCGCGCGCGCCTTCCCGGTCCGTCGTGCACTCGGCGCCGCGCTGTTTGCCGCCTGGACCCTCACCGCCTTCCCGGCTCACGCGCAGGATCCGGCATCGGACGACGCGGAGCCGCAGGGCGCGTTCGAGCATGTGATGCCGGATGAGCAGAAGAATCTCCCCGGTGTCCCGCTGACGAGCCAGATCGTCTACCAGGTGCTCGCCGCCGAGGTCGCGCTCCAGCGCAACCAGCCGGCGCCAGCGTACCAGACCTACCTCGCGCTCGCCCGCGACACGCGCGATCCGCGCATGGCGCAGCGTGCGACCGAGATCGCGCTCGGTGCACAGAGCCCGGCCGACGCGCTGTCCGCCGCGAACCTGTGGCGCCAGTACGCACCGGATTCGAACCGGGCGTCGCAGGTCGACGCCGCGCTGCTGGTGCTCGCCGGCAAGCCGGCCGACGCGCAGCCGATGCTCGCGCGCGAGCTGGCCCGCGCAACCGGCGAGACGCGCGGGCCAGCGATCCTCGCGCTGCAGGCGCTGCTCGTGCGCGGCTCCGATCGCGTCGGCGGCCTCGCGGTGCTGAAGGACATGCTGAAGAACGACATGAACCGGCCCGAGGCGCAGCTCGCGATCGCGCGGCAGCAGCTCGCGGTCGACGACAAGGACGGCGCCGCGCAATCGCTGAAGCGGGCGCTGCAACTCCGCCCCGACTACCTGCCGGCGGCGCTGATGCTGTCGCAGATGGGGCCGGCGGAACGCGCGGCGGGCATCGCGTCGTTCGAGAAATATGTTCAGCAGAATCCGAAGTCGCGCGACGCGCGGCTCGCGCTGTCGCAGCTCTATCTCGCCGACGATCGCCTCGACGACGCGCAGAAGCAGTTCGAGACGATGCGCAAGCTCGACTCGAAGGATCCGACGCCGCTGATGGCGCTCGCGCTGATCAAGATTCAGCAGAAGAAACTCGACGAAGCGACCGCCTACCTGAAGCAGTACGTGCAGCTCGGCGACAAGCAGCAGAACCTCGACGTCGGCCAGGGCTACATCTACCTCGCGCAGATCGCGATCGACCAGAACAACGATGCACAGGCGTCGCAATGGCTCGACAAGGTCGACCAGACGAGCCAGCACTATCTCCCCGCACAGATCACGCGCGCGCAGCTGCTGCAGAAACAGGGCAAGACCGACGAGGCGCGCAAGGTGCTCGACGACCTGCCGATCACGGATCCGCGCGACGCGGCCGTGGTCGCGCGCACCGACGCGTCGATCCTGTTCACCGCGAAGCGCTATCCGGAAGCCGAGGCACGGCTCGGGCAGGCGGTCCAGGACTTCCCGGACGATCCCGACCTGCGCTACGACTACGCGATGGCGGCCGAAAAGACCGGCCACTACACGACGATGGAACAGCAGCTGCGCGAGCTGATCCGCACGCAGCCCGACAACCCGCAGGCGTACAACGCGCTCGGCTATTCGCTTGCCGACCGCAACCAGCGCCTGCCCGAAGCCAGCAAGCTGATCGACAAGGCGATGACGCTCGCGCCGAACGATGCCTACATCATGGACAGCCTCGGCTGGGTGAAGTACCGGATGGGCGACACGGCCGGCGCTACGAAGGTCCTGCGGCACGCGTACGAACTGCAGCCGAACGCCGAAATCGGTGCTCACCTCGGCGAAGTGCTGTGGAAGAGCGGCGCACAGGACGACGCGCGTTCCGCGTGGCGTGCCGCGCAGAAGCTCGAGCCCGACAACGAAACGCTCGTGCAGACGCTGAAGCGCCTGCAGATCAACGGCCTCTGATGCAGATGTTCCCGATGCTTTCCCTGTCCTCCCGCGCGCAGCGCACGCTGGCCGCGGCCGGCGCCGCGCTCGCGCTCGCCGGCTGCGCGAGCACGCCGCCGTCGGCAAGCGCGCCGACGGGCGCGGTGCTGCAGACCGCCGCGACGCACGCTTACCATGGCCGCTTCGCGGTGCAGTACGACGACCGTCTCGGCAGGCAGCAGAACGTGTACGGCAACTTCGACTGGCAGGAGCACGGCAACGACGTGTCGCTCGAGCTGCGCAGCCCGCTCGGCCAGACGCTCGCGGTCGTGAAATCGACGCCGCAGGCAGCGTCGCTCGAGTTGCCTAACCGACCGACGCAATATGCGACAGACGTCGGCGACCTGATGCAGCGAACGCTCGGCTTCGCACTGCCGCTCGCGGGCCTGCGCTACTGGCTGCTGCCGACGCCCGCGCCCGCGACGCCCGCGGAGACGGTACGCGATCCGGCCGACGACACGCACGTCAAGCAGATCCGCCAGGACGGCTGGACGATCGACTACCTTGCCTACGCGGACGCCCCGGCCACGGGCGTCAAACGCGTCAACCTCGTGCGCGCGACGCCGCCGCTCGACATCAAGCTCGTGCTCGATCAGTGAGCACGTGCGCCTAGCCTCGACATACGCATGACCGATTCGACCCGCTCGCTGCGCAACTGCCTTGCGCCCGCGAAACTCAACCTGTTCCTGCACATCACCGGCCGCCGCCCGAACGGCTATCACGATCTGCAGAGCGTGTTCCAGCTGCTGAACTGGGGTGACACGCTGCACTTCACGCTGCGCGACGACGGCCGCGTCGCGCGTGTCACCGACGTGCCCGGCGTGCCCGAGGAAAGCGATCTCGTCGTGCGCGCGGCCAACCTGCTGAAGGCGCACACTGGCACCGCACTCGGCGTCGACATCGAGATCGACAAGTGCCTGCCGATGGGCGCCGGCCTCGGCGGCGGCAGCTCCGACGCGGCAACGACGCTGCTCGCGCTGAACCGCCTGTGGCAACTCGACCTGCCGCGCACGGAGCTTCAGTCGCTCGCGGTGAAACTCGGCGCAGACGTCCCGTTTTTTATTTTTGGAAAAAATGCGTTCGCAGAGGGTATCGGAGAAGAATTAGCTGAGGTAGAATTGCCGACTCGCTGGTTCTTGGTTGTGACGCCACGCGTTCATGTCCCGACCGCTGAAATATTTTCAGATGAGTTGTTGACAAGAGATTCGAAGCCCGTCACAATTGCTGACTTTCTTGCACAGCAAAACAGCGATGCGGGATGGCCAGACAGCTTCGGCCGGAACGATATGCAGCAAGTTGTGACAAGTAAGTACGCGGAAGTTGCGCAGGTGGTCAAATGGTTGTATGATGTGACCCCCGTGAGGATGACCGGCTCCGGAGCAAGCGTGTTTGCAGCGTTTCGCAGCAAACACGAGGCAGAAGCGGCGAAAGCCAAGCTGCCCGCCAGTTGGAACGGCGCAGTTGCCGAGAGCCTGAACGAGCATCCGCTCTTCGCTTTCGCGTCATGAAGTTTTACTTTGCCGGATGGCCTACACGAGTCCGGTGAAGTTATCAGTTAAGTGTAGGGGAGTCGCCAAGTTGGTCAAGGCACCGGATTTTGATTCCGGCATGCGAGGGTTCGAGTCCTTCCTCCCCTGCCAAAAATTTTCCCGCATTTCCCGCCTAAGCCTGAAGCAGGTGCACGATGAGCAGCCATGACGGCCTGATGGTTTTTACTGGCAACGCGAATCCCGCGCTCGCCCAGGAAGTCGTCAACATTCTTGGAATTCCCCTCGGCAAAGCAATGGTCAGCCGTTTCTCCGACGGCGAGATCCAGGTCGAGATCCAGGAAAACGTGCGTGGCAAGGACGTCTTCGTCCTGCAATCCACGTGCGCGCCGGCGAACGACAACCTGATGGAACTGATGATCATGGTCGACGCGCTCAAGCGCGCATCGGCCGGCCGGATCACTGCAGCCATCCCCTACTTCGGCTACGCCCGTCAGGATCGCCGCCCGCGTTCGGCGCGCGTCGCGATCTCGGCGAAGGTCGTCGCGAACATGCTGGAAATCGCCGGCGTCGAGCGGATCATCACGATGGATCTGCACGCCGACCAGATTCAAGGCTTCTTCGACATCCCGGTCGACAACATCTACGCAACGCCGATCCTGCTGGGCGACCTGCGCAAGCAGAACTACTCGGATCTGCTCGTCGTGTCGCCGGACGTCGGCGGCGTGGTGCGTGCCCGGGCACTCGCGAAGCAGCTCAACTGCGATCTCGCGATCATCGACAAGCGTCGTCCGAAGGCGAACGTCGCCGAAGTGATGAACATCATCGGTGAAGTCGAAGGCCGCACCTGCGTGATCATGGACGACATGGTCGATACGGCCGGCACGCTCTGCAAGGCCGCGCAAGTGCTGAAGGACCGCGGTGCGAAGCAGGTGTTCGCGTACGCGACGCACCCCGTGCTGTCGGGCGGCGCCGCCGACCGCATCGCCGCATCGGCACTCGACGAGCTGGTCGTCACCGATACGATCCCGCTGTCGGCCGAATCGCTGGCGTGCTCGAAGATCCGCTCGCTGACGAGCGCGAGCCTGCTGGCCGAGACGTTCTCGCGGATCCGCCGCGGCGATTCGGTGATGTCGCTGTTCGCGGAATCCTGATCGCGAGTCGACACAAGAAAGCATGCGCAGAAAGCGAAGCGGCAACGCTTCGCTTTTTGCACAATCGGACGGGATAGACGAAACCCCGCCGTTTCATCGGGGGCCGCCGTTTGACGGCCCCGTTTTACTGCCTGGTCGCGGGCAGCCATTGGAGAATCACATGAAAGTCGTCGCTTTCGAGCGCCAACAGCAAGGTACGGGTGCGAGCCGCCGCCTGCGCAACGCCGGTAAGACCACGGGCATCGTTTACGGTGGCGAAGCAGCCCCGCAAAAGATCGAACTCGATCACAACGCCCTGTGGCACGCCCTGAAGAAGGAAGCCTTCCACTCGTCGATCCTCGACCTCGAAGTGGCCGGCCAGTCGCAGCAGGTTCTGCTGCGCGACGTGCAATACCACCCGTTCAAGCAACTGGTGCTGCACGTGGACTTCCAGCGCGTTGACGCGAAGAAGAAGCTGCACACGAAGGTGCCGCTGCACTTCCTGAACGCCGAAGTCAGCCCGGCCGTGAAGCTGTCGAGCGCGGTCGTGTCGCACGTCGCGACGGAAATCGAAATCGAGTGCCTGCCGGCTGCGCTGCCGGAGTTCCTCGAAGTCGACCTGTCGAAGATCGAAGCCGGTCAGTCGCTGCACGCGAAGGACATCGCGCTGCCGAAGGGCGTCGCGCTGGTCGCGCACATCGATGCGGAAAACCCGGTTGTCGCATCGGCGACGGTCCCGGCTGGTGCCGTGTCGGACGCAGCAGGCGAAGGCGAAACGCCGGCTGCCTAAGCGGCTGCCTACGCGCCCGATCGATCCGTTTCACGAAACGGTCGACGCAACCCGCCGCGGCTTGCCCGGCGGGTTTTTCTTTTTCTGCGCCCAGGCGGCAGCCGCCGCCTTCGAAACGTCATGATCAAACTGATCGTCGGCCTCGGCAATCCCGGGGCGGAATACACCGCGACGCGCCACAACGCCGGCTTCTGGCTGATCGACCAGCTCGCCCGCGAGGCAGGCACGACGCTGCGCGACGAGCGCCGCTTCCACGGCTTCTACGCGAAAGCACGCCTGCACGGCGAGGAAGTGCACCTGCTCGAGCCGCAGACCTACATGAACCGCTCCGGCCAGTCGGTCGTCGCGCTCGCGCAATTCTTCAAGATCCTGCCCGACCAGATTCTCGTCGCGCACGACGAGCTCGACCTGCCGCCCGGCACCGTGAAGCTGAAGCTCGGCGGCGGCAGCGGCGGCCACAACGGCCTCAAGGACATCTCCGCACACCTGTCGACGCAGCATTACTGGCGGCTGCGGATAGGCATCGGCCATCCGCGCGACCTGATTCCGGAAAGCGCGCGCGCCGGCGCGAAGCCCGACGTCGCGAACTTCGTGCTGAAGCCGCCGCGCCGCGAGGAACAGGACGTGATCGACGCGTCGATCGAACGCGCGCTCGCCGTGATGCCGATGGTCGTCAAGGGCGAACTCGACCGCGCGACGATGCAGCTGCATCGCAACTGACCGCGCATCGCACCGGCCCGGTGCATCGGGCCGTCCGGCGTCGCCGGGCGGCACCGCCCTCCCCACCTTGACGCGCACATGCGGTAATCTCGTCGTTTTGCCCGACAGGAGCCAAGCGGTGAGCCGTTACTGGAGCGACGTCGTTCAGCAACTCGTGCCTTATGTGCCGGGCGAACAGCCCGCGCTCGCGCACCCCGTCAAGCTGAACACCAACGAGAATCCCTATCCGCCGTCGCCGCGCGTCGTCGCGGCGATCGCACGCGAACTCGGCGAGACCGGCGACACGCTGCGCCGCTATCCGGATCCGGTCGCGCGCGCGCTGCGCGAGACGGTCGCGGCCCATCACCGCATCAAGCCCGAACAGGTGTTCGTCGGCAACGGCTCCGACGAGGTGCTCGCGCACACGTTCCAGGCGCTGCTGAAGCACGACCGGCCGCTGCGGTTTCCCGACATCACGTACAGCTTCTATCCGACCTACGCTCGCCTGTACGGCGTACAGACCACGGTCGTGCCGCTCGCGGACGACTTCTCGATCCGCGTCGACGACTATCTCGACGACGCCGGCGGCGTGCTGTTTCCGAACCCGAATGCGCCGACCGGGCGCGCGCTGCCGCTCGCGGACGTCGAGCGGATCGCGGCCGCGAATCCGTCGTCGGTCATCGTGATCGACGAGGCCTATGTCGATTTCGGCGCGCAGTCCGCGATTACGCTGATCGACCGCCATCCGAACCTGCTGGTCGTGCACACGACGTCGAAGGCGCGCTCGCTCGCGGGCATGCGCGTCGGCTTCGCGTTCGGCGATGCGGCACTGATCGACGCGCTGAACCGCGTGAAGGACAGCTTCAACTCCTATCCGCTCGACCGGCTCGCTCAGGTCGCCGCGCAGGCCGCGTACGAGGACACCGACTATTTCGACGCGACCTGCCGGCGCGTGATCGACAGCCGGACGCGGCTCACGCACGCGCTCGACGCGCTCGGCTTCGACGTCGTGCCGTCGGCCGCGAATTTCGTGTTCGCGCGCCATCCCGCGCACAATGCGGGCGCGATCGCGGCAAAGCTGAAGGAACGGGAAATTTTCGTGCGGCACTTCCGGCTGCCGCGGATCGACCAGCATCTGCGCATCACCGTCGGCACCGACGCCGAATGCGATGCGCTCGTCGCGGCGCTGCGCGAGCTGCTTGCCTAACGAAGAACCGGCGCCGGACGGCGCCGCTCGGGACGCGTGACGCGTGCGCCGATAAACCAAAGCGCGCGCGTCACCGCAGGGTCACGACGCGTCGTCGCCCTTCCCGGCGATCAACGCGTGATACTTCTCCATCAATTGCGCGTGCGATTCGTCATGCTGCGGATCGCGCGGAATGCATTCGACCGGACACACCTGCTGGCACTGCGGTTCGTCGAAATGGCCGACGCACTCGGTGCACTTGTTCGGGTCGATCACGTAGATATCCGGGCCCATCGAAATCGCGCCGTTCGGGCACTCGGGCTCGCACACGTCGCAATTGATGCACTCGTCGGTAATCATCAAAGCCATACTGATCTCACTTCTTCAGGCCGGCGGCCGGCTTCGCAACGAAACCGGCCGGCGCCGCGTCACGCGGCAGGGCCTCCCATCGCGGCGACTTTCTCGGTCAGCCATTTCTCGACGGACGGGAACACGAACTTGCTGACATCGCCGCCCAACTGCGCGATTTCGCGCACGATCGTTCCCGAGATGAACTGGTACTGATCGGACGGCGTCATGAACATCGTCTCGACGTCGGGCAGCAGGTAGCGGTTCATCCCCGCCATCTGGAACTCATATTCGAAATCGGACACGGCGCGCAGGCCGCGCACGATCACGCGTGCGTTGTTGGTGCGGACAAAGTCCTTCAGGAGACCGGTGAAACTCATCACCTTCACGTTCGGATAATGGCCGAGCACCTCGTTCGCAATCGTCAGACGTTCTTCGAGCGAGAAGAACGGCTTTTTCGCGCGACTGTCGGCGACACCGACCACCAGCGTATCAAAAATGCTCGACGCACGCCGCACGAGGTCTTCGTGCCCGCGCGTCAGCGGATCGAACGTACCGGGATACACGGCGACTACCATGTCGCTCCTCCTGTCATCACGCAAACGGGATGGCAGCGGTGCGATGCGCACGCCACTGCCGAGATGGGCATGCGTCGCCTTTGCGGCGCGCCGCCTCGTATGGAACGCGCATTATTCATCATTTTCGCGCCGCAGCAAATGATAGTGAACCGCACCGGCCTTGCCGTGCTTCACGACCTGCCAGCCCGCGAGCGCGTCGTGTGCGGCCGGATCGAGTTCAGCCCCCGTCTCGACGTAAAGCGCACCGTCCGCCGCGACGAGCGGCGCCGACAGCGCGATCGCGCGCTCCAGCGCGGCCGGATCGCCGAACGGCGGATCGAGAAACACGACGTCGAACGCGCCCGGCGTGAGCCCGGCCGCGAGCCGCAACGCATCGGCTTCGGCGACTTCGACCGTGCGGGCGCCGAGCTTGTCCTTGATCGCACGCAGTTGCTGCGCGGCGCGCGGATGGCGTTCGACCATCACGACGCTCGCCGCGCCGCGCGACGCGGCCTCGAAGCCGAGCGCGCCGGTGCCCGCGAACAGGTCGAGGCAGCGCCGGCCTTCGAGATCCTGGCCGAGCCAGTTGAACAGCGTCTCGCGCACGCGATCGGGCGTCGGCCGCAGGCCGTCGAGATCGAGCACCGCGAGCGGAGTGCGTTTCCAGTCGCCGCCGATGATGCGGATCGTGTGCGGCTTGCCGCGGCCAGGAGGGGCCGCCGGGCGGCCGGGAGAGGAACGGGACATACGGAATATAGGCAACGGAGGGACCGGGCGCGCGCCAGGGCGCACCGCCAAACAGGCGCACGTTACCACAGCGGCGACGCGCACTGACGCGAGCGCCACGCCGCACTGATAAAATGCACGGTTTCGGCCGCCGTGCGCCGCGCCCGCGCGAACGCAGAACGGCCCGTCCGGCGCCCCGCTTCTGGCGGCGGCCCCCCTCTTCCCGACGTCAGACCATGTTCAGCTTCTTCAAACGATTCAAGAAAACGCAGGAGCCCGATCCCGCGGAATCGCAATCGGCCGACGCGCAGCAAACGGACGAGCCGTCCGATGCGCCCGTGCTCGAGGCTCCGCCCGCGGCCGACGTGCCGCAGGCGCCCGTGCAACCGGCCGCGCCGGCCGTCGTGATGACGGTCACGCCGACCAACGACGGCCGCGACGAAGTCGTCGAGACGGTCGAGATCGTCCCGCCGCCGCTGCAGGACGCATCCGCGAAGAAATCGTGGCTTGCGCGCCTGAAAACGGGGCTCGCGAAAACGGGCAACAGCATCACCGGCGTATTCGTCAACACGAAGATCGACGAGGATCTGTACGAGGAACTCGAAACCGCGCTGCTGATGTCCGACGCGGGCGTCGACGCGACCGAGTACCTGCTCGACGCACTGCGCGAAAAGGTGCGCACCGGCCGGCTGACCGACCCGCAGCAGGTGAAGGGTGCGCTGCACGACCTGCTCGTCGAGCTGCTGAAGCCGCTCGAGAAATCGCTGATGCTCGGCCGCGCGCAGCCCCTCGTGATGATGATCACCGGCGTGAACGGCGCGGGCAAGACGACCAGCATCGGCAAGCTCGCGAAGCATCTGCAGAGCTTCGACCAGTCGGTGCTGCTGGCCGCGGGCGACACGTTCCGTGCGGCCGCGCGCGAACAGCTGGCGGTCTGGGGCGAGCGCAACAACGTGACGGTCGTGCAGCAGGAAAGCGGCGATCCGGCCGCGGTGATCTTCGACGCGGTCAGCGCCGCGCGCGCACGCAAGATCGACGTGATGATGGCCGACACGGCCGGCCGCCTGCCGACGCAGCTCCACCTGATGGAAGAGCTGAAGAAGGTGAAGCGCGTGATCTCGAAGGCGCACGACGGCTCGCCGCACGAAGTGCTGCTGGTGATCGACGCGAACACCGGCCAGAACGCGCTCACGCAGGTGAAGGCATTCGACGACGCGCTCGGCCTCACGGGCCTCATCGTCACGAAGCTCGACGGCACCGCGAAGGGCGGGATTCTCGCCGCGATCGCGCGGCAGCGCCCGGTGCCCGTCTACTTCATCGGCGTCGGCGAGAAGGTCGAGGACCTGCAGCCGTTCAGCGCCGTGGAATTCGCGGACGCGCTGCTCGGCTGAACGCCGCCGGCCCGCATCGCCCAGGGCGCCTTCGGGCGCCCTTTTTCATGCGCGCCCGCGGCGCGCCGCGCTCATTCGGCGTCGGGTTGCGCGCCGGGCTCGGCGGCCTTGAACGCGTCGAGCGTCGATGCATGGTCGACGATCCGTTGAATCGTCGGATAACGCGTCGTGTCGATCGAGAAGCGGTTCGCGTTGAACACCTGCGGCACGAGGCACAGGTCGGCGAGCGTCGGCGTGTCGCCGAAGCACAGCTTGCCGGTACGCGGATCGTTCGCGAGGCGCGTCTCGAGCGTTTCGAAGCCCGCCTCGATCCAGTGCCGGTACCACGCGTTCTTCGCCTCTTCGGGTACCTGCAGCGTGTGCTTCAGGTACTTCAGCACGCGCAGGTTGTCGAGCGGATGGATTTCGCACGCGATCTGCAGCGCGACCGCGCGCACGTACGCGCGGTCGACCGGCTGCTTCGGCAGCAGCGCGGGCTCGGGATGGGTTTCTTCGAGATATTCGATGATCGCGAGCGACTGCTGCAGCGTCGCGTCGCCGTCGATCAGCGTCGGCACGACCGCATCCGGATTCAGTGCACGGTACTCGTCCTTCAGTTGCTCGCCGCCGTTGCGCAGCATGTGCACGGGGACATAGTCGAACGGCAGCTGCTTCAGGTTCAGGGCGATCCGCACGCGGTACGACGCAGAACTGCGGAAATAGCTGTAGAGCTTCATGGGATGTCTCTCGTAGTCGTATTCGGCCGGCAACGGCACAGGCGCGGCGCAGCCGGCGCGCCCGCCGCCGGTACCCGGAGTGTAGCGCGACGCAATGCGCGGCCGCGCTTGCGCCGGCCGCACCCGTGCGATACTCGGGGCATTCCTTACGCTCACCGCGCGGCCCGATGCCGGCCGCCCGCCCCACGTCCCGATGACCGCTTCCCACGATCCCGCCGCCGTTCCGTTCCGTTGCGCCCGCTTCATCAAGGAGATCGGCCGCGGCCCGCACGGCGCGCGCGCACTGTCCGCCGAGGACACGTTCGAGCTCTATCGCGCGATGCTCGACGCGCGTGTGTCGGACGTCGAACTCGGCGCGATCCTGATCGCCTATCGGCTGAAGGGCGAAACGTCCGACGAGCTGGCCGCGATGCTTGCCGCCGCGCAGGCGTCGTTCGAGCCCGTGCACGTGCAGGACGCCGCGTTCCGCCCCGTGTCGATCCCGAGCTACAACGGCGCGCGCAAGCAGCCGAACCTCGTGCCGCTGCTCGCGCTGCTGCTCGCGCGCGAAGGCGTGCCGGTGCTCGTGCACGGCGTCGAGCGCGACCCGGGCCGCGTGACGAGCGCGGAGATCTTCTCGGCGCTGTCGCTCGCGCCGTCGACGTCGCACGATGCGATCGAGGACATGCTCGCCGAGCGCCGCGTCGCGTTCGCGCCGATCGAAGCGCTGGCGCCGCGCATCGCGCACCTGCTGTCGATGCGCAGCGTGCTCGGCGTGCGCAACTCGACGCACACGCTCGTGAAGATCCTGCAGCCGTTCGCGCCGGCCGGCCTGCGGCTCGTCAACTACACGCATCCGCCGTACCGCGACAGCCTCGCGCAATTGTTCCGCGACCATCCGGACGCCGCGCTCGGCGGCGCGCTGCTCGCGCGTGGCACCGAGGGCGAGGCCGTCGCCGATACGCGGCGCCAGGTGCAGGTCGACTGGCTGCACGACGGCGTATGCGACACGCTGATCGAGGCCGAACGTTCGTCGACCGATACGCCGCCCGTCGCGCTGCCCGAATCGCGCGATGCGGCGACGACGGCCGCGTGGACGGACGCCGTGTTGCGCGGCGAGGTGCCGGTGCCCGACACGGTCGCGCGGCAAGTCGCGACGATCGTGCAGATCGCCCGCACCACGCGCTGACGGCGCGGCAACGACCCGCCCCGCGCCCCCGACGATTTGACACGCGCCCGCATCCTGGCATAGAGTTGCCGTCATGCGTTCCTTTCCGAACACCCTCCGAATTACCTCCGGCCGCCTAGCGCGGCCGCTATCGCTACGACTAGCCTAAGGCTGTCGTAGCGCCGTGTGCTGTCCGCACGGTCCCTCCCAGCAGTTCCTCGCCGTACCCCTCTCGCAGTTTTTACAACCCGAAGTCGTCAGCATTCGTCCGTCTATCCGTCGGTCGATTCGCGAAGATCATCCGCATCCGCAGCGCATTTCGCGCGCCGCGGTGCGAGGCAGCGCCAACCGTCGCCCCTGCCGCCCGTCTTCGCTCGCGACTTGAGACCCGAGGTCCAGAAGATGAAGCGCAATCCGCAAGACAAGTACCGTCCGTTCGAGCCCGTCCGCATCAATGGCCGCCGCTGGCCGACCCGCACCATCGAGCGCGCGCCCGTCTGGATGAGCACCGACCTGCGCGACGGCAACCAGTCGCTGATCGAGCCGATGAGCATCGAGCAGAAGCTCGAGTTCTTCGAGATGCTGGTCGCGATCGGTTTCAAGGAGATCGAAGTCGGTTTTCCGTCGGCGTCGCAAACCGACTTCGATTTCGTCCGCAAGCTGATCGACGACCAGCGGATTCCCGACGACGTGACGATCGAGGTGCTCGTGCAGTCGCGCGAAGACCTGATCGCCCGCACGTTCGACGCGCTCGAAGGCGTGCCGCGCGCGATCGTGCACCTGTACAACGCGGTCTGCCCGTCGTTCCGCCGCATCGTGTTCGGGATGTCGAAGAACGACGTGAAGGCACTCGCGGTCGACGGCACGCGCATCATCAAGGAGCACGCCGCCGCGCGCCCCGACACGCACTGGACCTTCCAGTACTCGCCGGAAACCTTCAGCATGACCGAGCTGACGTTCGCGCGCGAGATCTGCGATGCGGTCGCGCAAACCTGGCGGCCGACCCGCGACCACAAGATGATCGTCAACCTGCCGGCCACCGTCGAGGCCGCGAGCCCGAACGTGTTCGCCGACCAGATCGAATGGATGGACCGCAACCTCGCGTATCGCGACAGCATCGTGCTGTCCGTGCATCCGCACAACGATCGCGGCACCGCGGTCGCGGCGGCCGAGCTCGCGCTGCTCGCGGGCGCCGACCGCATCGAAGGCTGCCTGTTCGGCAACGGCGAGCGCACCGGCAACGTCGATCTCGTCACGCTCGCACTGAACCTCTACACGCAGGGCGTCGACCCGGGCCTCGACTTCTCCGACATCGACGCGGTGCGCCGCGTCGTCGAACGCTGCAACCAGATTCCCGTGCATCCGCGCCATCCGTATGCGGGCGACCTCGTGTTCACCGCATTCTCGGGCTCGCACCAGGACGCGATCCGCAAGGGTTTCGCGCAGCAGCGCCCCGATGCGGTCTGGGAAGTGCCGTACCTGCCGATCGACCCGGCCGACCTCGGCCGCAGCTACGATGCGGTGATCCGCGTGAACAGCCAGTCCGGCAAGGGCGGCGCGACGTTCCTGCTCGAACGCGGGATGGGCTTCACGCCGACGCGCCGCGTGCAGATCGAATTCAGCCATGCGGTGCAGACGCTCGCCGACGCGTCCGGCGAGGAAGTGACGGGCGACGCGATCTGCGCGCTGTTCGCCCGCGAATTCTTCGAGACCGACGGGCCGGCCGCGCGCCATGGCAGCGGTGCACGCTGGCAGAACCGCGAGATCGCGGCAGCGCCGGCAGCGGCCGACGCGACGCCCGAAGACGCCGTGCGACATTTGGCCGCGGCATTCGCGGCGGCAGCCGGCACCGCGATCGACATCGCGTCGTGCGAACACGCGCGCACGACGGACGGCCGGATCGCGGTATCGGTCGGCTGCCGGGTCGGCGATGCGCCGCTGCGGCACGGCGTCGGCCTGCACGCCGATGCGGCAAGCGCCGCACTCGATGCAATCGTCAGCGCAATCAACCGTTCGGCATGGCATTGCACGGATCGCCGCGCGGCGGCCTGACGCTCAGGGTTCGACAGTCAGCGAGCGGGGCGTGACCGCCCGTGCGCCGCGCGATCCGCGCCGCACGGGCCAGCAAAAAGCGGCCCATAAGGCCGCTTCGGTGGGGACATGAAAAGGAGCGCCACGCGCGCTCATGTCTCGGTCGCGCACCGCGTCGCCTGCCATGCGAGCAGGCACCAGCGGCCCTGCTCCTCGGTATGGACGGACGTATAGGCAATCGGGAACACCAGGCCGCCGTTGTTCGTTTCCATCTCGATCAACGCGCGCCCGGTGACGACGCAGGTTTCGCCGCCGACGGGCAGCACGTCCTGCGACTGGATTTCGATCTGACGATAGCGGCGGCGGCCGGCGACGATGGCGTCGATAAACTGCTGCTTGGTTTCACGTTTGCCGTTGGTGTGCACGAAGAACACCTTGTCCGACAGCAGCGCGTCGAGCGCCTCGCCGTCCCCGTCCACCATCGCCCGGAACCGATCGCGCTCGAGCGCGCGGATCGCATCGACCACCTTCGCCATCGCCTGACTCCTCGGCAACGCGCACGCCGTGCGCGGGCATGCGGATCAGAAGTTGTACTGCACGTAGAACTGGTGGAAATTTATACCAGGATTCGGCTCTTTGATACCCGCGTTAGACACATGTTGAAAACGGTAACCGACCTGATACTGTTGCCGTTCTCCGAACTGTGCGCCGACGCCGACGACATCCACGAACTGGAACGACGTCGCGAGCGAAAGATTGTTGGAGATCGTCGGGGAAGTCAGGAACCGGATGCCGGCGCCGGCCTCGACGAACGGGCGCACCTGGCCCGCGCTCTTGACGAAGCGGAACATCGGCTGCGCGCCGAATTCGCCGATGCTGCCGTGGACGTTGCCGCCCGTGTGCCAGTAGCCGGCGTGGCCCTCCATCACGAACGCGAAGTGCCAGCCGCCGATTTCCCACCAGTTCCAGCCCGGATCCCACACCACGCCGAGATCGGCCTTGTCGATCCCGTGACGATCCGAAAACCCGCCGCCCGCCTGGATACCCCATCGATCCGCGAACGCCGCACCCGATCCGCCCAGAAGTGACGCCGCCAGCATCGCATGCAGCGCAAGCCGGCTGCGGGGCCGGCGATTCTTCTTATTGTTCATCTGACACTCCAACTTTGTGGGTTGAATGGAGCCTGCCGCGACGGCCTGGCTCGAGCGAACTGAATGGTATGGTAAAGGACTTTTCGGATCGGCATCACGAAGCGAAATGGCTTCCTTCCAAAACGACAAAAATCGAAATCGTCTACTGATTCCCATCAGAAACAATGGTTTACGGAACTTCGATCCGCCGCCTTGGTCGCAGATTAGACTATCGACTCGACTATCTCGATAGAAAAATCGGGAACTCAGATGCCCACGCCCGCTCTAAGGAATTAGCACTCGGTTTCCGGGAGTGCTAAGATTGGCCCCGGAATCTCATCCGAGACCCAGGGTTTGTCCCTGATTCCAAAGGAGTTTTTAGTGAGCAACGCCCTGACCCTTCCGAATACCCTGAGCCCGACGCCGGCCAAGGCCGAATCGGCAGGCTCGCTGGCGCTCGCAGCTCAATCGATGTTGCCGGGCCAGCTTGGCAACATCGACGCGTATATCCAGGCCGTCAATCGCATTCCTCTGCTGACGGCCGAAGAGGAACGCCAGTACGCAACCGAATTCCGCGAAAACAACAACCTCGACTCGGCGCGCCGCCTCGTGCTGTCGCACCTGCGTCTCGTCGTGTCGATCGCGCGTAACTATCTCGGCTACGGCCTGCCGCACGGCGACCTGATCCAGGAAGGCAACATCGGCCTGATGAAGGCCGTGAAGCGCTTCGATCCGGCCCAGAACGTGCGCCTCGTGTCGTACGCGATCCACTGGATCAAGGCCGAGATCCACGAGTACATCCTGCGCAACTGGCGCATGGTGAAGGTCGCGACGACGAAGGCGCAGCGCAAGCTGTTCTTCAACCTGCGCAGCCACAAGAAGAGCATGCAGGCGATGACGCCCGAGGAAATCGACGGCCTCGCGCAGGAGCTCAACGTCAAGCGCGAAGAAGTGGCCGAGATGGAAACGCGCCTGTCGGGCGGCGACATCGCGCTCGAAGGGCAGGTGGAAGACGGCGAGGAGTCGTACGCGCCGATCGCCTATCTGGCCGACTCGCACAACGAGCCGACCGCCGTGCTCGCCGCGCGTCAGCGCGACACGCTGCAGACGGACGGCATCGCGCAGGCGCTCGACGCGCTCGACGCGCGCAGCCGCCGCATCATCGAGGCGCGCTGGCTGCACGTCGACGACGACGGCTCGGGCGGCTCGACGCTGCACGATCTCGCCGCCGAGTTCGGCGTGTCCGCGGAACGCATCCGCCAGATCGAAGCGAGCGCAATGAAAAAGATGCGCACCGCCCTCGCCGAATACGCATAAATCCGGCGACTCAGAGCGCTGCATCGAAAACCGCTGCCTGACCGGCAGCGGTTTTTTTCGTCTGCTTTTTCCCGCTGCTTTTTCCGCTGCTTTTCCGCTTTTCCCGCTGCGTTTCATCCGCTTTACCGCCCGTTTCTTCGCCGATTAATTGACCCGATTCATCAGGTAATAGGCCGTTTTCGGCTCCCTTCCGCATAAGCTTGATCTGCCTCAAGTTTCAGCCCGTAGTTAGCGACGGTCTGCCGCAGCGCAGCACTCGGCATCGGAAAGCCGTCATCTTAAAATTGGCATGTCAGGCGCAAAAGGATTAAAACAGCTTCACGGCCGTCATAAATCCGACGTAAAGTCGCCCCCAATCCGTCCTAAATCGATTCAGGATAATCACCTTGATCTCGATCAATAAAGAGCCTGCGCCGCCTCCCCAGCGGCCGGCCGGCACGATCGGCTGGCGCGCGCGCATCGCCGCGTGGGCTCGCGGACCGACCCTCGCCCGCGACATCACCCTGGTGCTGATCGTCAAGCTGATCCTCCTGATGTCGCTCAAATACGCATTCTTCAATCATCCGCAGGCCGAGCACATGTCGCTTCCGCCTGCCGCCGTCGCCGAGAAGCTGCTCTCGGTACCGGCACCTGCACCCACCGAGGGAGACCACCATGATAAGTAGTGAAGTCGTCGATCTATCACGCCTGCAGTTCGGCATCACGGCGCTCTACCACTTCCTGTTCGTGCCGCTGACGCTCGGCCTGTCCTGGCTGCTCGTCATCATGGAAGCCGTCTACGTGATGACCGGCAAACAGGTCTACAAGGACATGACCCAGTTCTGGGGCAAGCTGTTCGGCATCAACTTCGCGATGGGCGTGACGACCGGCATCACGCTCGAATTCCAGTTCGGCACGAACTGGTCGTACTACTCGCACTATGTCGGCGACATCTTCGGCGTGCCGCTCGCGGTCGAAGGCCTGATGGCGTTCTTCCTCGAATCGACGTTCGTCGGCCTGTTCTTCTTCGGCTGGAACCGCCTGTCGAAGGTCAAGCACCTGATGGTCACGTTCCTTGTCGCGCTGGGCTCGAACCTGTCCGCACTGTGGATCCTCGTCGCGAACGGCTGGATGAACAACCCGGTCGGCGCCGAGTTCAACTACCAGACGATGCGCATGGAGATGACGAACCTGTTCGACGTGCTGTTCAACCCGGTCGCGCAGGTGAAGTTCGTGCACACGGTGTCGGCCGGCTACGTGTCGGCCGCGATGTTCGTGCTCGGCGTGTCGTCGTGGTACCTGCTGAAGAAGCGCGACATCGACTTCGCGCTGCGCTCGTTCGCGGTCGCGGCCGGCTTCGGCCTCGCGGCGACGCTCTGCGTGATCGTGCTCGGCGACGAATCGGGCTATACGACCGGCGAAGTGCAGAAGATGAAGCTTGCCGCGATCGAATCCGAATGGGAAACGCAGCCGGCGCCCGCATCGTTCACGCTGATCGGCATTCCGAACCAGGAAGAACAGCGTACCGACTACGCGATCAAGATCCCGTATGCGCTCGGCCTGATCGCGACGCGCTCGATCGACGAACCGGTGATCGGCCTGCGCGATCTCGCGAAGCACAGCGAGGAGCACATCCAGAGCGGGATGATCGCGTACGGCGCGCTGCAGAAGATCAAGCAGGGCGACACGAGCGCCGCGACGCGCGAACTGTTCGACCAGCACAAGCAGTATCTCGGCTACGGTCTGATGCTCAAGCAGTTCACGCCGAACGTGACCGACGCGACGCCCGAGCAGATCAAGGCCGCCGCGAAGAAGACGATCCCGCCGGTCGCGCCCGTGTTCTTCTCGTTCCGGATCATGGTGTTCCTCGGCTTCCTGTTCGTCGCGACGTTCGTTGCCGCGTTCTGGTTCTGCGCGCGCCGCGAACTGCTGCAGGACAATCGCCGCTGGTTCCTGCGCTATGCGTTGTGGGCGATCCCGCTGCCGTGGATCGCGATCGAATTCGGCTGGATCGTCGCCGAGCTCGGCCGCCAGCCGTGGACGATCGCCGGCGTGCTGCCGACGCACCTGTCCGCGTCGAGCCTGACGCCGACCGACCTGTACCTGAGTCTCGCGGGCTTCATCCTGTTCTACACCGCGCTGTTCGTCATCGAGATCAAGCTGATGTTCAAGTACGCGCGCCTCGGCCCGTCGTCGCTGCATACCGGCCGCTATCACCACGAACTCGCGGCCGCCAGCGAGCGCGCCCCGGCCTGAGCACGCACCCGAAACGGAACAAGGAATCGCTATGGACTATGCAACTCTCAAGCTGATCTGGTGGCTGCTCGTCGGCGTGCTGCTGATCGGCTTCGCCGTCACCGACGGCTTCGACATGGGCGCGACCGCGCTGCTGCCGTTCCTCGGCAAGACCGACGAGGAGCGCCGCATCATCGTCAACACGGTCGGTGCGACGTGGGAAGGCAACCAGGTGTGGCTGATCACGGCCGGCGGCGCGATGTTCGCGGCCTGGCCGCTCGTCTATGCCGCGTCGTTCTCCGGCTTCTACTTCGCGATGCTGCTCGTGCTGTTCGCGCTGTTCTTCCGGCCGGTGGGCTTCGACTACCGCAGCAAGCGGCCGGACCCGCGCTGGCGCGCGGGCTGGGACTGGGGCCTGTTCGCCGGCGGCTTCGTGCCGGCGCTCGTGTTCGGCGTCGCGTTCGGCAACCTGCTGCAGGGCGTGCCGTTCAAGTTCGACAGCGACCTGCGCGTGACCTATTACGGCAGCTTCTGGGCGCTGCTGAACCCGTTCGCGCTGCTGTGCGGGCTCGTCAGCCTCACGATGCTCGTCGCGCACGGCGCCGCCTTCATCAAGATGAAGACCGACGGCGTGATCGCGCGCCGCGCATCGATCGCGCTGCGTGTGGCGTCGTTCCTCGCGGTCGTGCTGTTCGTGCTGGCCGGCGTGCTGATCGCGTCGTATATCGGCGGCTTCCACATCACGAACGCCGCGCCGACCGACACGGTCGCGAACCCGCTGCTCAAGGACGTCGCCGCCGGCTCGGGCCTGTGGCTCGCGAACTACAGCGAGTTTCCGTGGATGATCGCGGCGCCGGTCGTCGGGATCGCGGGCGGCCTGCTGGCGCTGCTGCTCGCCGGCTCGAAGCAGGAGAAGACGGCGTTCTTCTGCACGGGCCTGATGATCGTCGGCGTGATCCTGACCGCGGGCTTCTCGATGTTCCCGTTCATCATGCCGTCGTCGCTCGACCCGCGCAGCAGCCTGACCGTGTGGGATTCGACGTCGAGCCACAAGACGCTGCAGGTGATGCTGTTCGCGGTGATCGTGTTCCTGCCGATCGTCCTGGTCTACACGGGCTGGGTGTATCGCGTGATGCGCGGCAAGGTCACGCACCAGACGCTCGAAGAGAACAATCACTCGATGTATTGAACCTGGCCGGGGCGCACAGGCGCCCCCGTCCACCGTTTCGCAAGGAGTCGGATCATGTGGTATTTCAGCTGGATTCTCGGTATCGGCGTCGCGCTGTCGTTCGGCATCGTCAACGCGATGTGGCTCGAAGCGCGGCAGAAGACGCAGGAAGCGCCCGCGCGCGTGCGCCGCGACTGACGCGTGACGCGTGCGGCGGATCGCGCCGCCGCCGTCCGGAACGAACCTCGCTTCGCGCGAGGTTTTTTTTCGTCCCGGCCGTCCGGACCGGCCTCGTACACCGATGCCAATTTAGCGCCAGATTGATACCACTTGAATACCAATAAAAGGTTTCATAAGATCTTTGGACACGGCCGCCGACAGGCCGAATCCTTCTGGGTGGGGGAGACATGCGAATCTCGTGTATGGCGCGCGCCTGCGCGCCGTGTTGCCGGGCGGCGGCTGATTGCCGTGCGGCGGCACCTGTTGTCGCCATCGTGCGCGGCCGGACGAACGCAGCCGACTGCGGCCGCTTCGCCATTGCGGCCGTTGCCGCGCGCCGCCGATGAACGCGCGTACGCCGCCCCGCCGGTCCGATCGGCACGCCTGCCCGCCTCCCGTTCCGTAACGCACGCCCCCGCGTGCCGAAAGCGCGCGGTGCGGCCGCATCGCCCCGCGTGCAGGTATCTCCCGCAGCTCCATTGAAAGTCCGATCGCAGCGACGTCACTCCACGACGACGCTACGCCCCCCTTTTTTATCAGGAGTTCGAATGAAGCGTACCTTGCCATCCCTCTTTGCCGGCGTGCTGATCGCGGCGCTGTCGCCGGCCGCGATCTCCGCCCAGCCGGCATCGACCGCGTCCGGCGCGACCGCGGGCACCGCGCAACCCACCGCGCAAACGGCCAGTCTCGCGACGCTGCTGTCGAACGGCCTCGCCTTGCGCGTCGCCGTCGACAACAACCACGCGGCTGCGGCCGGCGTGCCGTGCGCCGATCTCGGCGCCGACGGCGCGGCCTGCGCGACGGGCCGCCTGATCCTGCAGAACCGCGGCCACCAGGCGATCGCCGACGGCGGCTGGAAGCTCTATCTGCACAGCATCCGCCGCCTGCTGCGGATCGACCGTCCGGGCTTCGCGCTGCGGCGGCTCACGGGCGACCTGTACGAGCTGACGCCGCAGCCGGGCTCGGTGCGGCTTGCGCCGGGCGAGCGCATCGAGCTGCCGTTCGTCGCCGAATACTGGCTGCTGCGCTACAGCGACGTGATTCCGCGCCCGTACGTCGTCGTCGACGGCGCGCCGCCCGCCGTGCTGCGCTACAACGACACCGACGACGAGCTGCGCTACGTCGAATCGCTGCCGGCCGACGCGCAGAACAACTCGACCGGCAATGCGCCGCCGGTGGCCGCACGGCCCGACGCGAGCCGTGCGCTGCCGAGCGTGAAGCGGCAACAGCGCTTGCCCGGCACGCTCGACCTGCGCGGCGTCGAGTTCGCGTTGCCGAACCTGCCGGACGCGCAGGTCGCGGCGCTGCGCGAGCGGGCGACGACGCTCGGCCTCGACGGCGCACGCGTGCCCGTGTGGGGTGCCGTCGCGCCGCGCCGGCTGCCGGCCGACATCGCGACGCCGGGCGGCTACCGGCTCGCGATCGGGCCGCGCGGCGTGTTCATCGAAGCCTACGATCGCGCGGGCCTCTACTACGGCGTGCAGACGCTCTTCTCGCTCGCGCCGGCCGGCGGCGGCCCGATCCCGGCGATGCTCGTCGAGGATGCGCCGCGCTTCACGCATCGCGGCATGCACGTCGACCTCGCGCGCAACTTCAAGCACCCGGCGACGCTGCGTCGCCTGATCGACCAGATGAGCGCGTACAAGCTCAACCGCCTGCACCTGCATCTGTCCGACGACGAAGGCTGGCGCATCGAGATTCCCGGCCTGCCCGAGCTGACCGAGATCGGCTCGCGCCGCTGCCACGACCCGAGCGAGACGCGCTGCCTGCTGCCGCAACTAGGCTCCGGCCCGGACAACCGCTCGGGCGGCGGCTACCTGACGCGCGACGACTACGTGGCGCTGGTGCGCTACGCGGCCGCGCGTTTCGTCGAGATCATTCCCGAGATCGACATGCCAGCGCATGCGCGTGCGGCCGTCGTGACGATGGAGGCACGCTACCGCAGGCTGCATGCGGCCGGCCGCGAACAGGAAGCGAACGCGTACCGGCTGCTCGATCCGCAGGACACGTCGAACCTGCTGACGGTGCAGTTCTACGACCGCCGCAGCGACCTGAACCCGTGCGTGCCGGGCGCGCTCAATTTCGCGTCGAAGGTGATCCGCGAGATCGCGGCGATGCATGCGGACGCGCAGGCGCCGCTGCACATCTGGCACTACGGCGGCGACGAAGCGAAGAACATCCTGCTCGGCGCGGGCTTCCAGCCGCTGAACGGCACCGACCCGAACAAGGGCCGCATCGATCTCGCCGCGCAGGACAAGCCGTGGGCGCGTTCGCCCGCATGCACGGCGCTGCTCCAGCGCGGCGAGATCAAGTCGATCGACGAACTGCCGACGCGTTTCGCGCAACAGGTGAGCGCGGCCGTCAACGCGAACGGGATCGACACGATGGCCGCGTGGCAGGACGGCATCAAGCATGCGAACGGGCCGCAGGACTTCGGCACGCGCCACGTGATGGTGTCGCTGTGGGACACGATCTTCTGGGGCGCATCGGACAGCGCGCGCGACCTGAGCGGCAAGGGCTACCTGACGGTGCTGGCGCTGCCCGACTACCTGTACTTCGACTTCCCGTACACGCTCAACCCGCGCGAGCGCGGCTACTACTGGGGCTCGCACGCGACGGACGAGTACAAGGTGTTCTCGCTCGCGCCGGAGAACCTGCCGCAGAACGCCGAAGTGATGGGCGACCGTGGCGGCAACGCATTCGAGGCAACGGGCACGGGCCCCGCGCCGCGCATCGAAGGCATGCAAGGGCAGGCATGGGGCGAGGTGATGCGCAACGACACCTTCCTCGAATACATGGCCTATCCGCGGCTGCTCGCGCTCGCCGAGCGCGCGTGGCACCGGGCCGACTGGGAGCTGCCGTACGCGGCCGGCGTGCGCTACAAGCGCGGCGATACGCATCACGTCGACACGGCCGCGCTGCAGCGCGACTGGGCCGGTTTCGCGACGCTGCTCACGCAACGCGAATTGCCGAAGCTCGACCGCGCGGGCATCGGCTACCGGAAGCCGACCTTCACGCTGACGAACCCGTGAGCGGTTGAACGGTTGAGCGATGCAGACGAACGCATCGCGCAATCGCCCCACCAAAGAAAAACGGCTTGCGACGCATCGCAAGCCGTTTTCGTTTCTGCCGACCGGCCCGAACCCGCAGCGCGGGTCCTGCCGGCCTTATTGCGTCATGCCGGTTGCACTGCCGCCCCGCCTGCCGCCGGCGGCAGGCGTGCGCCGAGCTGTTCGGCATAACGTGCCGCCGCGTTGCCGCAGACGATGTGGAACGTGTCGAGCGACACCCACGCGACGTCGAGCGCGCCGAGACGATCGCGATCGACCGCCGACGGATCGCGCACGACGACGCGCAGGCGCGTGGTCGCGACCGCGTCGAGCGACGCGACGTTGGTCGCCCCGCCGAACACCGCGAGCCAGCGGGCCGGCTCCGGATCGAGCGGGCCGGCGGCCCCGCCCGTGACGGGCTGCGCCGCGGCGGCCGTCGCCGTCGACGCCGCGCCGGTCGCACCGCTGCCGATCGCGGTACGCATCTCGTCGGCAATGAGGTCGGCCTCGGGCCCGATGATCACCTGCACGCTGTTGCCGCCGCGCTTGAGCACGCCGCGCGCGCCGATCGACTTCAGTTCCGGCTCCGATACCTTCTCCGGATCGACGACGGTCAGGCGCAGGCGCGTCGTGCATGCGTCGACGACCGTCAGGTTGCCCGCGCCGCCGAGCGCGGCGATGTAGCGCTGCGCGCGCGGTGCAACCGCAGCCGATGCGGCGCCCGCAGCCGGCGCGACGAAGCCGCCCGATGCGTACGATTCCGCCGCCGCGTCGGCCGATGCCGGCTCGCGGCCCGGCGTCGCCATGTTGAACTTGCGGATGAAGAAGCGGAACAGCCCGTAGTACGCGGCGCCGTATGCGATGCCGAGCGGAATCGCGATCCAGCCCTTCGTCGACAGCCCGTAGTTCAGCACGTAGTCGATCGCACCGGCCGAGAACGTGAAGCCGAGCTTCACGCCGAGGATCTGGCAGATCGCGAGCGACAGCCCCGTCAGCACCGCGTGGATCACGTACAGCACCGGCGCGAGGAACATGAAGCTGAACTCGATCGGCTCGGTCACGCCGGTCAGGAACGACGTCAGCGCCATCGAGAACAGCAGGCCGCCGACCATCGCGCGGCGCTCCTTCGGCGCTTCGTGCAGCATCGCCAGACACGCAGCCGGCAGGCCGAACATCATGATCGGGAAGAAGCCGGCCATGAAGGTGCCCGCGGTCGGGTCGCCCGCGAAGAAGCGGTGCAGGTCGCCGTGCACGATCTCGCCGCCGGCGGGCGGCGTGAAGTTGCCGAACACGAACCACGCGAGCGAGTTGATGATGTGGTGCAGGCCCGTGACGAGCAGCAGGCGGTTCAGGAAGCCGAACACGAACGCACCGATCGCGCCCGCCGTCGTCAGCCACTGGCCGGCCGCGTCGATCGCATGCTGGACCGGCTGCCACACGTAGCCGAACACGATGCCGAGTATCACGCAGACCAGCCCCGTGATGATCGGCACGAACCGTTTGCCGCCGAAGAACGCGAGGTAGTCCGGCAGCTTGATGTCCTTGAAGCGGTTGTACAGCAAGCCCGCAACGACACCCGCGATGATCCCGGACAGCACGCCCATGTTCAACTTGGGATCGATGTCCTTCATGATCGCGGTTTCGATCAGGTAGCCGATCGCGCCCGCGAGCGCAGCAACACCGTTGTTGTCTTTCGCGAAGCCGACCGCCACGCCGATCGCGAACAGCAGCGGCAGGTTGTCGAAGATCGCGCCGCCGGCGTCGGCGATCATCTTGATGTTGAACACGTCCGGCTGGCCGAGCCGCAGCAGGATGCCGGCAACCGGCAATACCGCGATCGGCAGCATCAGCGCCCGGCCCAGGCCCTGTATTTTCAGAAACGGATTCCCGTTCATTCAGTCCTCCAATCCTTGTCTCGTCGTTAAGCGTCGTTGACCTAATTGCTCTCGTAGTGAAACGGGTCGCGAGCCTGCCTTCGACGTTCAGTCGAGCGGCCAGACCTCGCGGCTTGCTGCCCTTACCGCCTGTGCCGAATCGAGCGCGAGCAGATCCTGCGCGCGCTGACGGCACAACTGGTAATCGAGACGGCGCACACGCGCCTTGATGCCCGGCACCGCTACCGGGTCGACCGACAGCTCGGTCACGCCGAGGCCGACCAGAATCGGCACCGCGAGCGGATCGCCGCCGAGCGCGCCGCACACGCCGACCCACTTGCCGTGCTTCGCGGCGCCGCGCACCGCGATGTCGATCAGGCGCAGCACGGCCGGATGCAGGCCGTCGGATTGCGCGGCCAGGTCGGCCTGGCAGCGATCCATCGCAAGCGTGTACTGCGTCAGGTCGTTGGTGCCGATCGACAGGAAATCCGCGTGTTGCGCGAGCTGGTCGGCCAGCAGCGCGGCCGACGGCACCTCGATCATCACGCCGACCTCGATCGGCTCGATGCGGCCCTGCGCTCGGGCGAACTCGTCGATGCGCTTTCTGAGCCGCACGATCTCGCCCGCGTCGGTGACCATCGGCAGCAGGATGCGCACCGCGCCGAACGGCTTCACCGCGAGCAGGCCCTGCAACTGGTCGTCGAGCAGATCGGGGCGCACCTGCGCAAGGCGGATGCCGCGCAGGCCGAGCGCCGGGTTCGGTTCGGGCGGCAGCGTCAGGTAGTCGACTTCCTTGTCGGCGCCGACGTCGAGCGTGCGGATGATCGCCGTGCGGCCCTGCAGCGCGTCGACGATCGACTGGTAGCTCTGCTGGTGTTCGACGACCGTCGGCGCGGCCTGGCGATGGATGAACATCAGCTCGGTGCGCAGCAGGCCGACCGCGTCCGCGCCGTTGTCGACCGCGGTGTTCGCGTCGTCGAGCGTCGCGATGTTCGCGGCCACCTCGATCGCGCGGCCGTCGGCCGTCGCGGCGGCCACGCCTGCCAGCTGCCGGTTCGCCTCGCGCACGCCTTCCAGGCGCTGGCGCTCGTGCCGCGCGCGTTCGACGTCGAGCGCGGTCGGCGCGTGTTCGAGACGGCCCGCGCTCGCATCGACGACGACCTGCGTGCCGTCCGGAATCGCATACAGCGCATCGCCGACCGCGACCAGCGCCGGGATGCCGAGCTGCCGCGCGATGATCGCCGCGTGCGACGTCGCACCGCCGCGCGCCATCACGAGCGCGGTCACGCGCTGGCGATCGAGCGACGACAGGTCCGACGGCGTGAATTCCTCGGCCGCGAGCACGGCCTCGTCGGGCAGCGCACGCGCCGCGCCGTTCGTGTGGCCGAGCGCGCGCAGCACGCGCTTCTCGATGTCGCGCAGGTCGGCCGCGCGTTCGGCGAGCAGCGCGTCGTCGAGCTTCGACAGTGTGTCGATCTGCGTGCGGATCGTCGCGCGCCATGCGAAACCCGCGCTCTTGCCGAGGCTGATCAGGTCGCGTGCCGCGTCGATCAGCGTCGGGTCCTCGAGCAGCACGCGATGCACCGCGAAGATGCCCGCTTCGCCGACCGCGCCGCGCGCCGATGCGCTGCGCACCGTTTCGTCGAGTTCGCCGTCGACAGCCTTCAGCGCCTGGTCGAGCTGGCGGCTTTCCGTGGCCGGCGTGCCGGCGGCCTGTTCGGGCGGCACGATTTCCGCATCGTCGAGACGCACCAGCGTGCCGACCGCGATGCCGGGGGCCGCGCATACGCCCACGAGCGTGTTCGGGTCGATCGGCGCGCCGACGTTGCGCGCGGCCGTCTGCGGCGCGGGCGACCTCAGTCGCGCCGGCTTTTCCTCGACTTCGCCGTGCGCTTCGCGCAGCAGTTCGTGCTCGACCGCATCGACGGCCTGCTGCGCGTGCGCGCCGCGGCCGACCAGTTCGACCGTCGCGCCTTCGCCGGCGCCGAGGCCGAGCAGGCCGACGACGCTCGCGATCGACGCCTTGCGGCCGTCGAACAGCACGTCGACGGTCGCGTCGAGCCCGCGCACGGCCTCACGCGCACGCGCGGCCGGCCGCGCGTGCAGGCCGCCCGGCTGCGCCAGCACGATTTCGCGGCGCACTTCGTTGTGTGCCGCCGCGCCGGCCTGCGCCGCCTGCGCAGCCGCTTCGCCCTTGCCGCGCAGCGCGAGCAGCGGCGTCTCGCCGGCCGTCGCGAAACCGCTCGCGCGGTCGACGACCTCGAACGCGTCGGAGTTCGCGATCGCGATCACCGACACGAGCGAATGCGCGCTGCGCGCGACCGCGTCCTGGTCGAACTCGATCAGCAGATCGCCCGCTTCGACGCGCGCGCCGGCCTCGACGTGCGCGGTAAAGCCCTGCCCGTTCAGCTCGACGGTGTCGATGCCGATGTGCAACAGCACTTCCGCGCCTTGCGGCGTCGTGATCGTCACCGCGTGGCCCGTGCGCGCGAGATGCGACACGATGCCCGCGCACGGCGCGACGAGCTTGCCCGCGAGCGGGTCGATGCCGATGCCGTCGCCGAACATCCCGCCGGAGAACACCGGATCGGGCACGTCGGCCAGCGGAACGATCGGCCCCGTCAACGGGGCAAGCAGGACGATCTGATCGTGGGTGGGGCTCTTCAACTGGGACTCCTCGGCGCGTCTCATCGGCTGTCTCGGCTATCAGTGCGTTTCGGTGACTTTGTTCAGGTGGCGCGGCGTGTCGGGATTGCGGCCGCGCGCGACGGCGAGATCCGCCGCCATCACGTAGAACGAAAGAATGGCGGCGATCGGGTCGAGCGCCGGATGGGCGGACTGCGCGAGCGGCAGCACCGTGCCCGACAGGCCGGGCGTGCCGGCGGGCGCCGCGAGCAGCACGGCGGCGCCGCGCGCGCGCATGTCTTCCGCGAGTTGCAGCAGGCCGGCCTGTTCGGGCCCCGGCGGCGCGAACACGAGCAGCGGATAGTCGCGATCGATCAGTTCCATCGGGCCGTGACGAACTTCGGCGCTCGAGAACGCCTCGGCCTGGATGCCGGACGTTTCCTTCAGCTTCAGCGCGGCTTCCTGCGCGATCGCGAGACCGAGGCCGCGGCCAATGACGATCATCCGCTCGATGCCCGCGAGCGCGGCAACGGCCTGCGACCAGTCGAGCCGGCCGGCCTGCGCGAGCACGTCGGGCAAGCCGCGCAGCGCGGTCACCAGCGCGGCGTCGCGCTGCCAGTAAGCGACGATCTGCGCGGACAGCGACAGCATCGCGATATAGCTCTTCGTCGCGGCAACCGACAGTTCGGGGCCGGCGAGCAGCGGCAACTGGTGCTCGCACGCATCGGCGAGCGGCGACGGCAGCACGTTCACGGCGGCGACGGTGCGCGCGCCGGCTTCGCGCAGCGCGGCCATCGTGTTGACGAGGTCGGGGCTCTTGCCCGACTGGGAGAATGCGATCGCGAGTTGATCCTGCACCTTCAGCGGCGCCTGCTGCAGCGTCGCGACCGACATCGGCAGCGACGCGACCGGCACGCCGAGGCGGCTCATCGTCAGGCTCGCGAAATAGCTCGCGGCGTGATCCGAGCTGCCGCGCGCGACCGTCAGCGCGACGGCCGGCGGGTGATCGAGCAATTGGCCGGCGAGCGCTTCGACGCGCGTGGTGTCGGCGATTTGCGCGGCGACGACCTGGGCGGACTCGCGCGCTTCCTTAAGCATATTCGACAATCGATTCTCCTTCGACATAGGTCGCGGTGAGGTTCAGGTCGCGATCGAACACCGCGAGGTCGGCCCATGCGCCGCGCTCGAGGCGGCCGCGATCGGCGACGCCGAGGTAGTCGGCCGCATAGCGCGACATCCGGTTCGACACGTCGGCGATCGGCAGGCCGAGCGACACGAGGTTGCGCAGCGCCTGGTCCATCGTCAGCGTGCTGCCGGCGAGCGTGCCGTCGGCGAGCCGCACGCCGCCGAGGCACTTCGTCACGTGCTGGCTGCCGAGCCGGTATTCGCCGTCGGGCATGCCGGTTGCGGACGTGCTGTCGGTCACGACGTACAGGCGCGGGATCGCGCGCAGCGCAGCACGAATCGCGCCCGGGTGCACGTGCAGCAGGTCGGGAATGATTTCCGCGTATTCGGCATGCGCAAGCGCCGCGCCCACCAGGCCCGGGTTGCGGTGATGCAGCGGCGACATCGCGTTGAACAGGTGCGTGAAGCCGCATGCGCCGTGCTTGAGCGCGGCGACGGCATCGTCGTAGGTCGCGAGCGAGTGGCCGAGCTGCACGCGCACGCCGCGCGCGGCCATCTCGCCGATGATCTCGATGTGGCCGGCGATTTCCGGCGCGAGCGTGACGACGCGGATCGGTGCGATCGACAGGTACTTCAGCACTTCGTCGAGCACGGCCGACACGGCCGCGTCGGGCTGCGCGCCGAGCTTGCCGGGGTTGATGTACGGCCCTTCGAGGTGCACGCCGAGCACGCGCGCACCGCCCGGCGTGCGGGTGCGCGCGACGCTGCCGAGATTGCCGACGACCTTCATCAGTTCGTCGCGCGGCGCGGTCATCGTCGTCGCGAGCAGGCTCGTCGTGCCGAATTGCGCGTGCGTGCGGGCGATCGTCTCGATCGCGTCGCCGCCTTCCATCACGTCGGCGCCGCCGCCGCCGTGCACGTGCAGGTCGATGAAGCCGGGCAGGATGTACGGCGCGTCGTTCTTCGCGGGATCGGCGGGCGTACCGTCGACCGTGGTGATGCGGCCGTTCTCGCTATCGAGCGAACCGTGAATCCAGCCGTCGGGGGTGAGGATGTTTCCAGTCAGCATGACGTTCTCTTGATGATCTGGTGACGCGGGCATCCGCGTCGTGATTTGCAAATCCGTGTCGTTGCTTCGCGCCCATCGCGTTGCTTGGCGCGCGGGCAGTCTCGCGCGTCAGCGTTTCAGTTCGGCGACGAAGTCGTAATAGTCGTCGCGGCAATACGATTCGGTCACTTCGATCGCGCGCTGGTCGGCGCCGTAGCCGATGCGCGTGATCACGAGCAGTGCCGCGCCCGGCTTCACCGCCATCCACTTCGCGATCTCGCGCGTCGCGTTCACCGCGCGAAAGTGCTGCAGTGCGCGCACGACGACCATGCCGCGCGCTTCGAGGTATTCGTACAGCGACGCGCCGAGCGCCTGCGGATCGGGCACCACCGCGGCCGGCAGCGTCGAATGCTCGACGGCCATCACGATGCCGTCCGCGCGGCGCAGCCGTTCGAGCCGAGCAACCGTCGCGCCCGGCGCGAGGCCGAGATGCACGATCTCGTCGCGGCTCGCGGTACGCAACTTGCGCGACAGCCATACCGAATCGGGCATGAAGCCGCGCTGCTGCATCTTCGCGGTGAAACCGACGAGACGCGACAGCGGATCAGCGACGCGCGGCGTGATGAAGCTGCCCGCACCGCGCGCCCGCGTGATCAGCCCCTGCTCGACCAGCAGCGCGAGTGCGCGGCGGGCCGTGATCCGCGATACGCCGACCGACACCGACAGCAGCCGCTCCGACGGCAGCGCCTCGCCGGCCCGCCACGCGCCGCCGTGAATCGCGCTCGCCAGGTTGCGGGCGAGCTGCAGGTAGAGCGGCGTGTCGCTGAGGGGATCGGGCGCCAGTTCGGACCAGCCGGTTTCCATGTGCCTCCGGGTGTCGGACGACGACCTCGGGCCGTCGAAAGTGAACGCATTATATAACCACCATAATACCAGTCAACGAACTGGTATTAGCTGCGTGAAAATCGCCGAAAGCCTTGCTGCGCAAGCATTTTAGTGCCGATAAAGCCTTTGTTTACAACGATATGCGGGATAGGGATTTACCCGAAGTGGTATGCAAGGGGACAGTTCCAGTGCCCGGTTCAGCCAGGTTTCGGGTGCGAATATGAGACCGGGATAGAACCAGTTGAGCCGACTGGTATGCATCGTGGGGCGAAGCGCCGCGCGGGCCGGCGGCACGCGTCGGGGGCGTCAGTGGAATTCGCGGCTCGACGTGCGCAGGCCGCCGAGCAGCGGCGTCAGATCCTCGAAATGCTGCGCGACGAGGTGCCTCACGTCGCTCACGACCTGCCACACGCCGGACGCCGCGAGCAGCCGCGAATCGAGGGTTTCGCGGCGCTGCCGCGCGAGCAGTTCGGGCCGGACGATCACGTTCACGCAGCCCGTTTCGTCCTCGAGCGTCATGAACATCACGCCTTTCGCGGTGCCCGGCATCTGCCGCGCGGTCACGAGCCCGCACGCGCGTGCGAGCCGGCCGTCGGGGCGGTCGCGCAGTTCGGCCGCGGACGACAGCCGCTGCGCGCGCAGCGCGGGCCGCAGCAGCGCGACCGGATGGCGGTTCAGCGTGAGGCCGGTGGTGTGATAGTCGGCGAGGATGTCGTCGGCCTCCGACGGCGCACCGAGCGCGGGCTTCTCCGCTTCGTCGATCGGCGCGGCGGCGAGCAGGTCGCGCTCCGGCGCCGCGGCGACGGCCTGCCACAGTGCATCGCGGCGATGGCCGGCGAGCGTCGCGAGCGCATTCGCGGCGGCGAGCGCTTCGAGGTCGCGGCGTTCGAGCTGCGCGCGACGCGCGAGGGTGTCGACGTTCTCGAACGGGCCCGCCGCGCGTGCGGCTTCGATGCGGCGCGCGGCGGCTTCGCCGAGGCCGCGCACGAGCGACAGGCCGAGCCGCACGGCAGGCTGGCCGTGCGGCGGCAGCTGGCCGGGCAGCGCTTCGAGCGATGCCTCCCAGTCGCTTTGCGTGACATCGATCGGCAGGACCTGCACACCGTGGCGCTTCGCGTCCTGCACGAGTTGCGACGGCGGGTAGAAACCCATCGGCTGGCTGTTCAGCAATGCGGCGAGGAAGATCGCCGGTTCGTGGCATTTGAGCCAGCTGCTGGCGTAGGCGAGCTTCGCGAAGCTCGCCGCGTGGCTTTCGGGGAAACCGTAATCGCCGAAGCCCTTGATCTGTTCGAAGATCTGTTCTGCGAATTCGGGCGGATAGTCGCGCTCGCGCATCCCGTCGACGATCTTGCGGTGATATTGCTCCAGATTGCCCTTGCGCTTCCACGCGGCCATCGCGCGACGCAACTGGTCGGCTTCGCCGGGCGTGAAGCCGGCCGCGATCATCGCGACCTGCATCACCTGCTCCTGGAAGATCGGCACACCCTGCGTGCGCTCGAGCGCGGGCTTCAGATCTTCCTTCGGGTAACTGACCTTTTCGATGCCCTGCCGCCGCTTCAGATAGGGATGCACCGCTCCGCCCTGAATCGGCCCCGGCCGCACGATCGCCACCTCGATCACCAGATCGTAATAATTGCGCGGCCGCAGGCGCGGCAGCATCGACATCTGCGCGCGCGATTCGATCTGGAACACGCCGACCGTGTCGGCGCGGCAGATCATGTCGTAGGTCGCTTCATCATCCTGCGGAATGTGTTTCAGCGTGAATGGCTCGCCGCCCGGCTCCGGCGGCCCGCGCCACGCGGTGCGCATGTCGAATGCGCGATGCAGCGCCGACAGCATGCCGAGCGCGAGCACGTCGACCTTCATCAGCCCGAGCGCTTCGAGATCGTCTTTATCCCACTGGATCACGCGCCGCCCGTCCATCGCCGCGTTCTCGACCGGCACGAGCCGCGTGAGCTTGCCGCGGCTGATCACGAAGCCGCCGGAGTGCTGCGACAGGTGGCGCGGGAAATTGAGCAATCGCCCCGCCAGGTCGGCCCATGCGCGGATCAGCGGCGTTTCGGGATCGAGCCCGGTCGTCGCGAACTTCTGCAGCAGATCGCGGCTGCCGTCGAACCAGCGGTGCCCTTTCGCAACGCGATCGACCAGCATCGGATCGACGCCGAGCGCCTTGCCGGTTTCGCGCAGCACGCCGCGCGGGCGATACGTCGATACGGCAGCGGCGAGCGCGGCGCGATCGTGTCCGTATTTTTCATAGATATGCTGGATCACTTCTTCCCGACGCTGATGCTCGAAGTCGACGTCGATATCGGGCGGCTCGCCGCGTTCCTCGCTGATGAAGCGCTCGAACAGCATCGTGCTCTGTTCGGGGTTCACCTCGGTGATGCCGAGGCAATAACAGACGACCGAGTTCGCTGCCGAGCCTCGGCCCTGACACAGGATGTTCTGGCTGCGCGCGTATTTGACGATGTCGTAGACGGTCAGGAAGAACGGTTCGTAGCTCAGCTTCGCGATCAGGTCGAGTTCATACCGGATCTGTTTCTCCACTTTCTCCGGAATACCCTGCGGATAGCGCTCGGCCGCCCCTGCCTCGGTTTCCTGTTCCAGGTAACTCGCCGGCGTGTGCCCCTTCGGCACGATTTCGTCGGGATACTCGTAGCGCAGCGAATCGAGTTCAAAATGACACGCATCGAGAATCGCGCACGTTTCCGCGATCTCTTCAGGCGAAAACAGTTGCCCGATACGCTGCCGCGAACGCAGGTGCTGTTCGGCATTCGGCGCGAGCGCATAGCCGCATTCCGAAACCGGCATCCCGACGCGGATCGCCGTCATCACGTCCTGCAACGCCTTGCACGAGCGCCGGTGCATCGTCACGTCGCCGAGCGCGACGATGCGCACGCCGCGCCGCGCGCCGGCCGCACGAATCTCCTCGCGCTGCGCACCGTCCAGCGCACGCTGCAACTGCACGAGCCCTAGCCGCGCACGCTCGCCGAATGTCGTGCGAAACCACGCGACCTGCGCATCGAGTACATCCGCACGCACCGGATACGTGGGCACGAGAATCGCGAAGCAGTCGGGTATTCCGCGCAAGTGCGCAAACTCCTCGGGCGGCACCGACAGCATCCGCGACGTCAGTCGGTACGTGCCCTTCGGCGATGCCATCCGCCGCCACGAAATCAGTTCGGACAGGTTGCCGTAACCCTCGCGGTTCTGCGCGAGCAGCACGAGCCCGAACGCGCCGGGGCCAGGATCGTGGCCCGGCGCGACTTCATCCGGGGTTACTTCGAAATACGAACCGATGACGAGCGGCAGCCCTTTCGCCTTCGCCTCGACATGCATGCGCGGCGCGCCTGCGAGCGAGCATTCGTCGGTGATCGCGATCCCGCGATAACCGAGCTCGAACGCGCGCTCGACCAACTCTTCCGCATGCGACGCGCCATGCAGGAACGAGAAGTTCGAGCGGCAAAACAACTCCGCGTAATCGGGCAGCCAACTGAATTCCGCAACCATCACCGATCACCCGAACAGGCCGTGCAGGAACCAGCGCGGCTCGGACTCGCTCCTCGCTCGCTCCCTGAATACCCAGTAGCACGCACCGGCCTCGTCCTGCGCGACGCAGTAATCGCGCGCAGCGAGCTGACCATCGAACCACCCGGCCTCGATCCGCTCCACCGACGACATCATCCTGAGCGGCGTATGAAATACCGGCCGCTCCCCGCGCATCAGCAACGGCAGCGGCTCGGCCAGCAGCCACGCGGGACGCGGCGGCACGGCCGGCGAACCGGCGGCCGGCTTGCCGGCCTGCGCATCGAGCGGCAGCCAGCGGTTCGCGGCTTCGGGCCGGTGATCGGCAACCGGCGCCGCGCGCAGCACGTTCTCCGCGCCGAGCCGCGCGACCAGCAACTCGAACAGCCGCGCGCGCGTCTCGCGCGTGCCGCCCGGTTCGGGAAACAGATCGTCCGCCGGCGGCGCGACCGATTCGACGCGCGTGGCCTTCAGGCGCACCGCGATCACCGCGGCCGGCAGTTCGACGCGCGCGAGCCGCTCGCCGAGCAGCCGCATGAAGTGCGCCTCGTCGCGTACGGGCGCGGCGAACGCGAGTTCGAGCGGCGTCGGCGGCACGGCCTGGCGGCCGCGCTCGTGCTCGAGATCGAACGTCATCGCGGCCAGCGACAGTTGCCGCGCAGCCAGCCAGCCGCAGAGCTGCACGACGAGCCGCCGCGCGGCGAACAGCACGGCTTCCGCGTATTCGACGCGCTCCGGCAATTCGAGCCGCACGTCGAACACGGGCGGCACCGCCATCCACGCAAGCGGCTCGACCGCGTCGCCGTACGCGCGATCGAGCGCGGCCAGCAGCGCGGGACCGCAGCGGCGCTGCAGCCCCGCGCGCGGCAGGCGGCGCAGATCGGCGAGCGTGCGGCAACCGAGGCCGTCGAACCAGCCCGCATACGGACGCGCATCGGGCAGCAGCACACAGGGCAGCCCGTCGAGCGAGCGGACGAGCGACGCGTGGCCGGCGACGCGGCGCCGGATGCGCGCGCGCGCCGACGTGCGCGCGAGCAGCCACGCGCCGCGCCCGGTCGGCGCGGCGGACAGGCGCGCCGCATAACCGAGCGCCGCGAGCGTCGCGCGCACCTGGCGGCACAGCGACGGCAAGCCGCCGAACAGGCGCAGGCTCGGGCCGACGTCGACGATCAGCGTGGCTTCGTCGTCGAGCGCGACGCACGGCGAGAAGCGCAGCAACGCGAGCGCGACCGCGCGCTGCGCATCGGCCTCGCGCGCGGGATCGCGTTCGACGAGCTGCGTGTCGGGTGCGAGCGTCAGCACGCCGCCGCGCTTCATGCCCGCACGCACGCCTTGCCGGCGCGCGGCCGCATCGGCGATCAGCACGACGCCTTGCTCGAGCACCGCGCAGCCGGCGCCGCCGGCCGCTGCGTCAGACGGCTGCGGGGCGCACACGTCGAGCGGCAGGCGCGGCAGATGGATGCCGAGCAAGACGCGCATAACGACTCTCCACGATGGGCGACGGCAGGTCGAGCACGAGCGGCTCGCCGCGCGCGGGCCCGCGACGCTTGACGATATCGAGCGACACGCCGCCCGGCACGGGATGCAGCGCGACGCGCAGCACGGCCGGCGACGGCTGCCGCGCGGCCGACAGCGGACGCAGCATCACGAACAGCGTGTCGCCCGTGCGCGCGGCCGCGAGATGCAGGCGCCGCAGCGCATCGGGCCGCGCGTCCTGCCAGAGCAGCAGCGCGCCGCAACAGCCGGTCCTGAGCGCCTGCTCGGCGGCCCACAACGCATCCGTGCGGCTGCCGGCGCGCAGCCACAGCAACGCGTCGGCCGGCACGCCGAGACTGGCGAGCGCGGTCGCATGCGGCGATTGCGGCGGCGCGACGAGCGCGAGCGGACGCCGGGCGCTGACGGTGCGTGCGAGCGCGGGCGCGAGCAGCCGCATCTCGCCGCAGCCCGGCTGCGCGGCCAGCAGTTCGACGAGCCCGCCGACCGGCCAGCCGCCGCCCGGCAGCTCGGCGGACAGCGGCGCGAAGCCGGTATCGATCGTGCGCGGGCCGCCGCGCGCGAGCTGCGAGCCGCGCCAGAGCGACGGATGAAGGGATTCGGGAGAAATGGAGGATGCGAGCATGACGCCACCCACAACTGTATGGATATACAGTATATGGCAATGCGCCCGCGTCGCACAGCGCCGGTGCGAAACCGGTTTTTGTCAGAGGAAAAACAGGGGGAAAGCCGGCGCGCCCGTCATGTTACGGTGCGCCGGATCGGGCCGCCCGCACGCCCGCCGCCACGACCATCCGGCCCGATGCGACGCACGCGGGCCGGATCGCCCGGCCGGATCGGCACGCCAACCCTCACGCCAACCGGCACGATGCAACACCGCATCGCGCCGGCTCGCCGCGTGCCGCCCGTCAGGTTAGCTCAGCAACAACGCGTCGTCGTCGAGCTGCTCGTGCCGCACCTTCTCGAACATCTGCAGCAGGTCCGGCACGTCGAGCCCCTTGCGCGCGTCGCCCGACACGTCGAGCACGACCTGCCCCTGGTGCAGCATCACCGTGCGGTCGCCGTAGTCGAGCGCCTGCCGCATGCTGTGCGTGACCATCATCGTCGTCAGCCGGCTCTCGGCGACGATGCGCGCGGTCAGTTCCAGCACGAACGCGGCCGTCTTCGGGTCGAGCGCGGCCGTGTGCTCGTCGAGCAGCAGGATCCGCGACGGCCGCAGCGACGCCATCAGCAGGCTCACGGCCTGCCGCTGGCCGCCCGACAGCAACCCGATCCGGTCGGTCAGCCGGTTTTCGAGGCCGAGGTTCAGCAGCCGCAGCTTGTCGCGGAACAGCTCGCGCGACGGACGGTCGAGCGCGGCCCGGAAGCCGCGCCGCACGCCGCGCGCCGTCGCGAGCGCCATGTTTTCCTCGATCGTCAGCGCCTCGCAGGTGCCGGCCATCGGATCCTGGAACACGCGCGCGACGAGGTGCGCGCGGTCCCACGCGGGCTGGCGCGTGACGTCCGCGCCGTCGATCGAGATGCGCCCCGCATCGACGCGCTGGTCGCCGCTGACCGCATTGAGGAAGGTCGACTTGCCGGCACCGTTCGAGCCGATCACCGCGACGAACTGGCCGTCGGGAATCTCGAGCGACAGCCCGCGCAGCGCGCGCGTCTCGATCGGCGTGCCGGGATTGAACGTGAGTGTCAGGTCTTGTGCGGACAGCATGTCATGCCCCTCCGTTCTTGCGCGCGAACAGCTTCTTGCGCGTCGCCGGCAGCACCAGCGCGATCGTGACGAGCGCGGCCGTCACGAGGTTCAGGTCCTGCGCCTTCAGGCCGATGAATTCGCTGTTCAGCGCGAGCGCGATGAAGAAGCGGTAGACGATCGCGCCGAGCACGACGGCGAGCGTCGTCAGCACCAGCCGGCGCGCGGGCAGCAGCGTCTCGCCGATGATCACCGCGGCCAGCCCGATCACGATCGTGCCGATCCCCATCGAGATGTCCGCGCCGCCCTGCGTCTGCGCGAACAAGGCGCCTGCGAGCGCGACGAGCGCATTCGACAGCGCCATCCCGGCAAGCGTCGCGCGGCCGGTCGCGATGCCTTGCGCACGCGCCATCCGCGGGTTCGCGCCGGTCGCGCGCATCGCGAGGCCGAGCTGCGACGAGAAGAACCAGTCGAGGCCGAGCTTCGCGACCACGACGACGATCGCGAGCAGCACCGGACGCAGCACGTAGTCGGGCATCCAGTCGGGCTGCAGTACGGTAAACAGCGTCGGCTCGGTGATCAGCGGCACGTTCGGCCGGCCCATGATCCGCAGGTTCACCGAATACAGCGCGATCATCATCAGGATGCTGGCGAGCAGATCCATGATCTTCAGGCGCACGTTGAGCCAGCCCGTGATGAAGCCGGCCAGCGCGCCCGCGACGATCGCGAGCACCGTCGCGGAGAACGGGTCGTAGCCGGCCGAGATCAGCGTCGCGGCGACGGCCCCGCCGAGCGGAAAACTGCCGTCGACGGTGAGATCGGGGAAGTTGAGGATGCGAAACGAGATCAGCACCCCGAGGGCGACGAGACTGAAGATCAGGCCGATCTCCAGCGCGCCCAGAAACGAGAACAGAGACATGGTGGGGAAATCCTGTTGCTTCCCGGCCGGACGTGTACGGCCGGGCGAAGCGAACGGGCGGCCCCGGGTGGGAGCCGCCCGTCCGGCGGTGTCGTTCAGGCCCGGATCGGGCTCGCAAGCGCGGCGGTCGGGCCGCGGCTTACTTGATGACCGTCTTCGCGTCCTTCAAGAGATCCGGCGCCAGCGTGACGCCCTGCTTCGCGGCCGCGCCCGTGTTCGCGAACAGCTCGAGGTTGCTGCTCGTCTCCGACGCGATCGCGCCCGGCTTCTCGCCCTTCAGGATGCGCGCGACGACCTTGCCCGTCTGGCGGCCGAGGTCGCCGTAGTTGATGCCGAGCGCCGCGATGCCGCCGCGCTTCACGCTGTCGGTGTCGCCGGCGACGAGCGGGATCTTCGCTTCGTTCGCGACCTTCACGAGCGCTTCGTACGCGGACACGACGTTGTTGTCGGTGTTCGTGTAGATCACGTCGACCTTGCCGATCAGGCTCTTCGCGGCCGGGCCGATGTCGACGGTGCGCGGTGCGGCCGCTTCCTTCAGCGTCATCCCCTGCTTCGCGAGGAGCTCCTTGAGCTCCTTCACGACGACGACCGAATTCGCCTCGCCCGGGTTGTAGACCATGCCGACCGTCTTCGCATTCGGCACGACGCGCTTGATCAGCGCGACCTGGCGATCGAGCGGCAGCTTGTCGGACACGCCCGTCACGTTGGTGCCCGACGGGCCCCAGCCCTTCACGAGCTGCGCGGCGACCGGATCGGTCACGCCCGAATAGACGACCGGCACGCTCTTCGTCGCCGCGACGACCGACTGCGCGGCCGGCGTCGCGATCGCGACGATCACGTCGGGCTTGTCGCCGACGAACTTGCGTGCGATCTGCGCGGCCGTGCCCGTGTTGCCCTGCGCGCTCTGGTATTCCCACTTGAGCTTGTCGTCGCCGTAGCCTTCCGCCTTCAGTTCGGCGCGCACGCCGTCGCGGATCGCGTCGAGCGCCGGATGGTCGACGATCGACAGCACCTTGACGGTCTGCGCGTGCGCGGCGCCTGCCAGCGCGAGTGCGGCCACGCCGGCCGTGATCGAACGGATCGCGAAAGTCTTGAATCGCTTCATGGGTGAGTCTCCCCCGTATTGTGTCGGTTCTGGATGATGGATTCCCGCCGCCGTCAGACGGGCACCGCAGCGCGTGAAACTCGGCGGCGGCCGGCCCGCGCGCACCCCGGGAAGGTGCGTAGCGGCGAACGCACGAGGATACCATTTCCGCAGACCACCGCCTGACTCCGCCCTTTCACGCGGCGCGCCGGATTGCGCTGCCCGCCGGTGCCCGCGACCGCGCGCGAAGCCCGGCCGGCGGCGGCTCCCGCCGGCATCGGCGCAACGCGTCAGCCGCGTTGACGGCTTTACGTTATGCTGTCGGCCGACCCAGGCGACACCATCGGAGGGCACATGAAACGGGGAGTCCGTGCAATCGCATTCGCGGCCGTCGCGCTGGCGCTGCCGGGCGCGGCATTCGCGCTGACCGACGGCTATGCGCAATACGACGAGTGCATGCTCGGCGCGCTGCGCGAAAGCCGCAACGGCGCCGCGGCCCAGCTGATCCAGCGCTCCTGCGACGCGCTGTACCGCAACAACGCGATGCTGCTGCCGCGCGAGCGGCGCTTTCACGAATGCGTCGTGCAGTCGCTGCCGGGCGTGCGCGACAACTATGCGATCCAGCAGATCATGGCGATCTGCTCGCGGCGCGGCGACATGTGAGCCGGCGCTGAACGCGGCGCACCACGCGGCCGTCCACCGGCCGCGCCAATGAAAAAAGGCCTGCGCGATGCAGGCCCTTTTCGTTCAGCGGTCCGACCGGTGTGCGGCGTTCAGAACGACGCGACCATCGAGCCCTTGAACTGCTTCTTGATGAATTCCCGCACTTCCGGCGACTGGTACGCCTTGACCAGCTTCTTCACCCACGGCTGATCCTTGTCCTTCGCGCGCACGGCGATCAGGTTCGCGTACGGGCTCGTCAGCGCTTCGAGTGCGATCGCGTCCTTGGTCGGCTGCAGGTTCGCGGCCAGCGCGTAGTTCGTGTTGATCACGGCCGCGTCGACGTCCGACAGCACGCGCGGCAGTTGCGCGGCGTCGAGTTCGGAGATCTTCAGCTTCTTCGGGTTCTCGGCGATGTCGAGCACCGTCGCGTTGTTGCCGCCCGTGCCGGCGCCCGACTTCAGCTTGATCACGCCTTGCGTCTGGAGCAGCAGCAGCGCGCGGTTCTCGTTCGACGGATCGTTCGGCACCGCGAGCTTCGCGCCTTGTGGCAGGTCCTTCAGCGACTTGAACTTCTTCGAGTACACGCCGATCGGCGAGATGTAGGTCAGGCCCGCGCTGACGATCTTGTAGCCGCGCTGCTTCACCTGGCTGTCGAGGTAGGGCTGGTGCTGGAAGCTGTTCGCGTCGAGGTCGCCCGAATCGAGCGCCGCGTTCGGCTGCACGTAGTCGTTGAACTCGATGACCTTCACGTTCAGGCCTTCCTTCTCCTTCGCGACCTTCTGCACGAGCTGCCACACTTCCGCATCCGGGCCGGCAACCGTGCCGACCTTGATCACCTTGTCCTCGGCGTGCGCGCCCGCCGACAGCGTCAGCGCTGCACCGGCGGCCAGCACGGAAAATACCTTCAGGAGACTGCGACGCTTCATCTGTTTCTCGCTTTCTTGCTTACTGGAAATGGGGCGCGATACGGGTATCCCCCGACTCGCTGGAAGGGGCAAATGGTGTCACAGGATCGGCGGGAAGTGAAATACATCCCGCTCATATGGGTATGCACCGCAGCGGTGCTGGCGGCGGATGCGCGGCTTGGCCGTTAGTTGCGTTAAGTGTGACGCGCACCCGTCAAGTCCGCGTCACGCCACCGCTGCGTCGCCGGCCGCCTTCGTGCCGAACGCGGGTTCGGCCGCCCGCTCGCCGGCCCGCCGCGACGATATGCCGCCTGCATCGCCGACCCGGAACGCGCCGACCGCGTCGCGCAGCCGCGCGGCCTGTTCCTGCAGCGACCCAGCGGCGGCCGCAGCCTCCTCGACGAGCGCCGCGTTCTGCTGCGTCACCTGATCCATCTGCGTGACCGCGCGCCCGACCTGCGTGATGCCGCTCGCCTGCTCCTCGGACGCGGCCGCGATCTCGCCCATGATGTCGGTCACGCGCGCGACGGCCTGCAGGATCTCGCCCATCGTCGTGCCGGCCTGGCCGACCAGCGTCGAACCGTTGCGCACGCGCTCGACCGAATCGACGATCAGCGCGCGGATCTCCTTCGCGGCCGTCGCGCTGCGCTGCGCGAGCGAGCGCACCTCGCCCGCGACCACCGCGAAGCCGCGGCCCTGCTCGCCCGCGCGCGCGGCCTCGACCGCCGCGTTCAGCGCGAGGATGTTGGTCTGGAATGCGATGCCCTCGATCACGCCGATGATGTCGGCGATCTTGCGCGAGCTGTCGTCGATCTCGCCCATCGTGCCGATCACGCGGTTCACGACGTCGCTCCCCGTGCGCGCGATGTCCGACGCGTTGTTCGCGAGCCCGCTCGCCTGCCGCGCGTTGTCGGCGTTCTGCTTCACCGTCGCGGTCAGCTGCTCCATGCTCGCGGCCGTTTCCTCCAGCGACGCGGCCTGCTCCTCGGTGCGCTGCGACAGGTCGTCGTTGCCGGCCGAGATCTCGCGGCTCGCCGACGCGATCGATTCGGCCGACTGGCGAATCCCGCCGATCGTCGCCCGCAGCCGAGCCTGCATGTCGCGCATCGCGGCCATCATGCTCGTGCGGTCACCCGCGCGCACGGGCACCGGCTGCGTGAGGTCGCCCTGCGCAATGCGCGTCGCGAGCGCGGCCGCTTCGTCGGGCTCGCCGCCGAGGCTGGCGCGCACGTTGCGGATGATTACCAGCATCGCCGCGCTGATCACGAAGCCGATCACGAACACGACCGCGAGGTGGCCGAGCAGCGTGCGGTAGTAGATGGTGTCGATGTCCTTCAGGAACACGCCGCTCGAGATGTTCCAGTCCCACGGCGCGAAACGCGTGACGTAGCTGATCTTCGGCACGGCGGTTTCGCTGTGCGGCAGCCGCCCGCGATATTCGGCGAAGCCGCTGCCGGTCGCCTTCGCGGCGTTCAGGATCGTGACGAACAGCGGCTTGCCGTCCGGATCGAGCGTGTCGCCGACCTGCGTGCCGACCAGCTTCGGCAGCGTCGGATGCATCAGCACGACCGGCTTCGAGTCCATCACGAACACGTAGCCCGAATCTCCGTAGCGCATCGCGGCAAGGCTCGCGAGCGCGTCGCGCTTCGCATCGGCCTCGGGCAGCGTGCCGCTCTGCGCAAGCGCGTGATACGACTTCACGATGCCGGCCGCCGAATCGACGAGATTCGCGATGCCGGCCCGGCGTTCGGCGAGCATCGTCGCGCGCGTCTCGTAGGCGCTCCAGGCGCCGACGCCCAGCAAACCGATCCATACCAGCGCAAGCGCGAGCCACAGCTTGCGGTTCAAACTCATTCTGCTCATCTGCGTGCCTTTATCGATGTCGGTGCACACGATGCGCACGAACGGCCTGCCGCGCGCAAACGGTTGCCCTTGCATTTACGGCAACGAGGCTTACAACTTGAATACACGCCGGAGCGCAACGGACGGCCCCGGCGCGACAGCCCGCATCCGCTGTGCTACAAAGACCGGCTGGCCGGCGCGCGACGCGCCGGCGCCATTCCGGGGCCATCCATGTACGTCATCGACATCCACTACACCGCATCGCTCGAGCGCATCGACGACGCGCTCGAGCGCCACCGTGCGTATCTGCAGCCGCTGTTCGACAAGGGCATCTTCATCGCGGCGGGGCCGAAGGTGCCGCGCGAAGGCGGCGTGATCCTCGCGGCCCGCATCGATCGCGACGAACTCGACGCGATCCTGAAGACCGACCCGTTCGTCACCGAGGGGCTCGCGACGTATCGCGTGACGGAATTCCGGATCACGCGCGCCGCATCCGGCTTCAACGTGCCGGCGCTGCCGTAACGCGGCATCTGCGCGGCACGCGCGCGTGCCGACGCGCCGCGCGGCGGGCGGCGGGCGGCGCATGCAAACGAAAAGGGAAAAGAGAAAGCGTGACGGCGCGAAACGGCCGTCACACGATCGCCGGGCCGGGCGCTCGGCGAATGCCGGTCACTCGACCAGCAGCTTCAGGTCGTGGACCCACGGGCCGGGGCCCTGGCCGTCGCGCACGAACAGGCGCAGCTTGCCGTCGCGATCGAACACATAGCTCGCGGCGGTGTGATCCATCGTGTAGCTGCCGGGCGTCTTGCCGGGCACTTTCGCGTAGTACACGCGGAAATCCTTCGTGACCTTCTTCAGCGCCGCTTCGTCGGCCGGCCGCAGGCCGACGAACGACGGATCGAACGCGGGCACGTACTGGCCGAGCAGCGCCGGCGTGTCGCGTTCCGGGTCGACGGTGACGAACAGCACCTGCACGCGCTTCGCGGCATCGGGCCCGAGCTGCTTCAGCGCCTCGGACAGCTCGGCCATCGTCGTCGGGCACACGTCCGGGCAGTGCGTATAGCCGAAGAACATTACGACAGCCTTGCCCTTGAAGTCGGCGAGCGTGCGCACCTTGCCGGCCGTATCGGGCAGCGAGAAGTCGTTGCCGAACTGCGTGTTGCCGGTGATGTCGAGGTTCTGGAATTTCGGCGCGTTGTCGCATCCGGCGAGCAGCAGCGCTGCCGTGAATGCGCACGCGAGCATCCAGCCTTGGCGCGCGCGGCGCCCGAACCGTGTATGGAGCATTGCGTTCAAACCGTGCGGTTACACGCCGAGCAGCGGGCGTGCATAGTGATCGACGAGCAGCGCGGCGAACAGCAGCGACAGATAGACGATCGAATAGCGGAAGGCCTTGCGGGCGAGTTCGTCCGAATAATCGCGGTAGATCTTCCACGCATACGCGAGGAACACCGCGCCGAGCAGCACCGCGCTCGTCAGGTAGACAGCCCCGCTCATCCCGGAGATGAACGGCATCAGCGTGACCGCGAACAGGATCACCGTGTACAGCAGGATGTGCAGCCGCGTGAACTTCTCGCCGTGCGTGACGGGCAGCATCGGCAGCCCCGCGCTCTCGTAATCCTTGCGGCGATAGAGCGCGAGCACCCAGAAATGCGGCGGCGTCCACACGAAGATGATCAGCACGAGGATCCACGCGTCGCCGGGCACCGCGCCGGTGACCGCGGCCCACCCGAGCGCCGGCGGCATCGCGCCCGACGCGCCGCCGATCACGATGTTCTGCGGCGTCATCGGCTTGAGCAGCAGCGTGTAGATCACCGCGTAGCCGACGAACGTCGCGATCGTCAGCCACATCGTCAGCGGGTTCGTGAACGTGTAGAGCGTCCATGCGCCGGCGCTGCCGAGCACGGCCGAGAACACCAGGATCTGCGGCGTCGTGATCTCGCCGCGCGCGGACGGGCGCCATGCGGTACGCCGCATCATCGCGTCGATCTTCTGTTCGACGAGGCAGTTGATCGCGAATGCGGCACCGGCCAGCAGCCAGATGCCGACCGTGCCGCCGATCAGCACATGCCACGGCACCATGCCCGGTGTCGCGAGGAACATGCCGATCACCGCGCAGAACACCGCGAGCTGCGTGACACGCGGCTTCGTCAGCGCCATGTACTGGGAAAAGCGGCTACCGGGCGATTGGGAGAGGGTGCTTTGCATGGGGGCGGTCACGCCGGGGCGGCGTCGCGCGCAGGCTGCGCGACACGGCCGGGGCGGCTTGAAAGGATGCGAAAGTTTAACATGACGACGAGCAGCAGCAGGATCGCGGCACCGCCGTTGTGCGCGACGGCGACCGGCAGCGGCCACTGCAGCACGATATTGGTCAGGCCCGTCACGAACTGCAGCAGGACGACCAGCAGCACGCCGTTCGCGGGCCGCCGCAGCGATTCGAAGCGGCGCATCTTCAGCGCGAACGCGACCAGGTACGCGACCACGACGAACGCGAACGTGCGGTGCGTCCAGTGGATCGCGACCAGCGCATCCTGCGTGATCGCGTCGCCGTCCTTCGTCATCCCGAGCGCGCGCCACAGGTGGAAGCCGTGCCCGAAGTCCATCGGCGGAATCCACTGGCCGTTGCAGGTCGGGAAATCGGTGCACGCGAGCACCGCGTAGTTGGTGCTCACCCAGCCGCCGAGCGCGATCTGCACGACCAGCAGCACGAGCGCCGCGAGCGCGGCCGCGCGATAGCGCCCGGCCTCCGGGTCGTGAGACGGCAGCGGCGTCTGCCGCGCCGCGAGCCAGCCGAGTGTGCCGAGCAGCGCGAGGCCGAGCAGCAGGTGGGTCGTGACGATCACGGGCTGCAGCTTCATCGTGACCGTCCATGCGCCGAACACGCCCTGCACGACGATCAGCAGCAGCAGGCTCGTCGGCCACCACGGCGACACGTGCAGCGGGCGGCGACGCAGCCGCGCGGCCCATGCGATCACAACCTGCGCGATGATCAGCACGCCGATCGCCATCGCGAAATAGCGGTGGATCATCTCGATCCACGCCTTCGTCATGCTGACGGGGCCCGTCGGCATCGCCTGGTGCGCGGCCGTGATCGCGGCATGCGCGATGAACGGCGACGACGTGCCGTAGCAGCCGGGCCAGTCGGGGCAGCCGAGCCCCGAATCGGTCAGCCGCGTGAAGCCGCCGAACATCACCAGGTCGAGGGTCAGGAACGTGGTGATCCACACGAGCTTGCGGAACTTGTTGTCGTCGGCCTTCACCCACACGTACGACAGCGGCAGCAGCGCGATGCAGAAGCCGATCAGGCCGAGTTGCAGTAGATACGACATCGGAATGGTGCCTCGCTCTCTTGCCTTAACCGATGCTCGACCACTTCAGCAGCTTCGTCACGTCCGCCTTGATCTTGCTGGGATTCGGGTCTTTCGGGAAACGCATCATCAGGTTGCCGTTCGGATCGACCATGTAGATGTGGTCGCTGTCCTTCGTGCCGGCGTCGGCCGGCAGCCACGCGGCCACCGCGGCCGGATCGGCGACGAGCCGGCGCGTGTCCGGATAGGCTTCCAGCACCTTCTGCGGCATCGCGCCCGCATCGCTGCGCAGCCACACCATCGTGAGCCGGTGCCGTTCGCCGGCCTGCGTGACGCGGATCTGGCGCATGAAATAGAGCTTCTGCGCACACGCGTCGTCGCACGCGCTGCGGTCCGTCATCACGAACAGCCAGACGCCGCGCAGCGACGACAGCGGCACCGTCTTGCCGGTTTCGTCGGTGACCTGCAGATCGGCCGGGATCGGCCGCTGCGGCTCGATCAGCGTGCCGTAGTTCGTCGAACCGCCCTTCGGCTTGATCACGTAATAGGTGAAGTACGACGCGAGCATCGGCGCCGCGCACACGAGACCCAGCAGCACGAGCATCCAGCGGCCGCGCTTGCGGGCCGCCGGCGAGATCGGCGCAGCGGCCGGACCCTGACGGGAAGATTGCATGGACAAATCAGACCTCTCGAAACGAACCCGCGGCGCGTGCGCCGCGTCCTGGCATGGCGCTCACGCGCCGGCCGACTTCTTCGCCGCACGCCGCGCGGCGTACAGGCCGAAGCCGAGCGCGGCCGCCGCCATGGCCCACCACTGAAACATGTAACCGTAATTGCGCTCGACGCCGGTCGCCGCCGCCGGCCAGTCGCGCACGAGCTTGTCGCCGTCGTCGCTCGTCTGCTGGATCACGAACGGCTGCAGCGGCAGCCCCGTTTCCTTCGCATACGCGGCGACGTCCAGGTTCTGCCGGATCTTCTGGTGCGCCGCCGATCCGCCTTCGCCGAGCTCGAACGCACGCGACGCGTCCGCGCGCGCGATGCCCACGATCTCGACGTCGCCCGCGGGCGTCGCGAACGACTCGATCGCCGTGCGATCGGCGATGTTGCGCGGCAGCCAGCCGCGGTTGACGAGCACGACACCGCCGCCCGTGAGTTTAAACGGCATCACGACGTAAAAACCCGGCTGGTCGTTATACGGCCGATTGTCGAGGAACACGGCCTGCTCGGGCAGGAAACGGCCCTTCGCACGCACGCGATGAAACTCGATCGACGCGAGCGGAATCGGCTGCGCGCCGACATCGACGGGCGCCGCATGCTCGTAGCGCTCGATGCTCGCCTGCAGCGCTTCCTTCTGGTGCGCGCGGTCGCGCTGCCAGAAACCGAGACGGATCGTGACCGCGACGACGACGAGAATCAGCAGCGCAGGCAGCCAGCGAATCTTCATCGTGCGGCCCGCCGGGCACATTCGCGAAAGCGAAATGCGATAATTATCCTCTTCCTTTCGAATTGCCGTCGTCCGGTTCGCGTCATGCACATACTCGTTCCCATCGCCTTCGTCCTCATCATTGCCAGCATGGGCTCGGCGCTCTACTTCATGATGCACGACCGCGGCCACACGAAACGCATGGTCTGGTCGCTCGCCACCCGCGTCGGGCTGTCGGTCTCGCTGTTCCTGTTCATCCTGCTCGCGAACTGGATGGGCTGGATCCATTCGACCGGCCTGCCGATCGGGCGTTGACGCATTTGCCGCCGCGGCCCGCTGCAACCGATGTGACATTTAGCCGCACGGCCGCGCCACCAAGTAAAAGCGCCGCCTGACTGAGTCGCGGCGGCGCCAAGGGTGTCGGCTCGCAACTGCCGGGCCGACACCAATGAAAACGGCCCGCGCATTGCTGCGCGGGCCGTTTTTCCATTTACAGCCAGTAAACGACGACGTACAGGCCGAGCCAGACGACGTCGACGAAGTGCCAGTACCACGCGGCGCCTTCGAATGCGAAGTGGTGATCGGGCTTGAAGTGGCCGCGGATCATCCGCACCAGCACCACCGCGAGCATCGTGCCGCCGAGGAACACGTGGAAGCCGTGGAAACCGGTCAGCAGGAAGAACGTCGAACCGTACACGCCCGAGTTCAGCGTCAGGTTCAGTTCGTTGTACGCGTGGTAGTACTCGAAACCCTGCAGGAACAGGAAGCAGATACCGAACGCGAGCGTCGCGGCCAGCCATGCGATCGCCTTCTTGCGATGATCGTCGCGCAGTGCGTGGTGCGAGATCGTCAGCGTCACGCCCGACGACAGCAGGAATGCCGTGTTGATCGTCGGGACCGGCCACGGGCCCATCGTCTTGAAGTGACCGGCAAGCGCGGCGGGGCCTTCGTTCGGCCACACGGCGGAGAAGTCCGGCCAGATCAGCTTGTAGTCGAGGCTGCCGAGCTGGTGCAGCGCGATTTCACGTGCATAGAACAGCGCGCCGAAGAACGCGCCGAAGAACATGACTTCGGAGAAGATGAACCAGCTCATGCTCCAGCGGTACGACTTGTCGACGTTCTTGCCGTATTGACCGCCTTCCGATTCGGCGATCGCGTCGCCGAACCAGTGATACAGCGTGAAGAGCAACCACAGCAGGCCGAGCAGCGCCGTAAACGGCGCCCAGTCGTGACCGTTGATCCACAGCGCCGTCGATCCGAGCATGACCAGCAGCCCGATGGCCGCGCTGATCGGATGGTGCGACGGATGCGGCACGAAATAGTACGGGGTCTGGTTTTGACCGCTCATGCTTGATTCTCCACTTCAGTCCAATTTGTTTACCGGAAACCGCTCCGGCTTTATTTCTTGCGCGGCGCGACCGCCACCGCTCTTTCCTGCACGCAGCGCCGCGGCGCTGCGCACTGCATTCTTTCGTGACCGCGGGCGTCAGGCCTCAGCCCACGACGGCACGCACGATCAGGATCAACACGCCGATGAACACGCCGGCCGCGATCAACGCGACGATCAGCACGTGCAGCGGATTGAGTTGCGTCGCATCGGCTTCCAGGTCGCGCCGCTTGCGCACCCCGAAGAACGACCACAGCACCGCTTTCACCGCCTGGCCGAACGACCCGCCCCGCTTACCCTCCGTCATCGCCCCGTCTCCGTCGTCATGCATCCGGCTTCGCCGCGCCCTGCGCCGCGGTACTGCGCGTCGCCGGCGCCGGCGCGGCCGGCGTATTCAGCTCGAAGAACGTGTACGACAGCGTGATCGTCTTCACGTCCTTCGGCAATTTCGGATCGATCACGAACACCACCGGCATCTTGCGCGACTCGTGCGCGGCCAGCGTCTGCTGCGTGAAGCAAAAGCATTCGATCTTCTTGAAGAACTCCGTCGCCTGCTTCGGCGCGTAGCTCGGAATCGCCTGTGCAACGACCGGCCGGCCCTGCCCGTTCGTCACGTCGTATACGATCGTCGTCAGCTCGCCCGGATGCACGTCGAGACTGTTGTGCTCCGGCTTGAAACCGAGCGGGCCGCGCGCGTTCGCATCGAACTCGACCGACACCGTGCGGCTGGTGTCGACCTGCGAGTTCTTCACCTCGCGCTCGCTGACGTCGCGCTGCACCAGGTTGTTGATGCCGGTGATCTGGCAGATCGCCCGATACATCGGGATCAGCGCGAAGCCGAAACCGAACATCAGCCCGGCCACGACGAAGAGCTTCACCAGCATCGAACGATTGAACGCGCGATCGACGGCGCCCTCTTCCGGCTTCGACATACGACAACTTCCTCGCTACTGCGTCAGTTACTGCATCAGTGAGTGGACAGCCACCACTGCTTGATCACGACACCCACAAAAAAAACGGCGGCGATGACGAGCAGGATGAGGCCGAGCCGCTTGTTGCCCGCGCGGATCTGCTCGGGCGTTCGTCTTTCTTGTGGATTCCGGTTCATCTGAAACTTCGGTTCGGCGCCCGCCGCGCCTGCCTGCGCGGCAGGCAGCGGCTAAGCGCACTGTGAAACTTATTCGACGTGCGGCGGTTGCTCGAACGTATGGAACGGAGCCGGGCTCGGCACCGTCCACTCGAGGCCCGTCGCGCCGTCCCACGGCTTGTCCGACGCCTTTTCCAGATCGCCGCCGCCACGGTAGGCCGGCAGCGCGACCGCGAACAGGAAGTACACCTGCGCGAGGCCGAAGCCGAATGCGCCGATCGTCGCCACCTGGTTGAAGTCCGTGAACTGCGCCGGGTAGTCCGCATAACGACGCGGCATGCCCGCGAGGCCGACGAAGTGCATCGGGAAGAACGTCAGGTTGAAGAAGATCATCGACGCCCAGAAGTGGATCTTGCCGCGCGTCTCGTTGTACATCCAGCCCGTCCACTTCGGTGCCCAGTAGTACCAGCCCGAGAACAGCGCGAACAGCGAGCCGGCCACCAGCACGTAGTGGAAGTGCGCCACCACGAAGTAGGTGCCGTGATACTGGATGTCGAGCGGCGCCATCGCGAGCATCAGGCCCGTCAGGCCGCCGAACGTGAACACGAACAGGAAGCCGATCGCGAACAGCATCGGGGTTTCGAGCGTCATCGAGCCGCGCCACATCGTCGCGAGCCAGTTGAACACCTTCACGCCCGTCGGCACGGCGATCAGCATCGTCGCGTACATGAAGAACAGCTGACCGGTGACCGGCATGCCCGTGGCGAACATGTGGTGTGCCCAGACCATGAACGACAGGATCGCGATCGAAGCCGTCGCGTACACCATCGAGCTATAGCCGAACAGCGTCTTGCGCGAGAACGCCGGGATCACCTGCGACACGATCCCGAACGCCGGCAGAATCATGATGTACACCTCGGGGTGGCCGAAGAACCAGAAGATGTGCTGGTACATCACCGGGTCGCCGCCGCCTGCCGCGTTGAAGAACGACGTGCCGAAGTGGCGGTCGAACAGCACCATCGTGATCGCGCCTGCCAGAACCGGCATCACGGCGATCAGCAGGTAGGCCGTGATCAGCCACGTCCACGCGAACATCGGCATCTTCATCAGCGTCATGCCAGGTGCGCGCATGTTCAGGATCGTCACGACGATGTTGATCCCGCCCATGATCGACGACGCGCCCATGATGTGCACCGCGAAGATCGCGAAGTCCATGCCCGGGCCCATCTGCGTCGACAGCGGCGCGTACAGCGTCCAGCCGGCGGCCGTCGCGCCGCCCGGCGCGAAGAACGAGCCGACCAGCAGCACTGCCGCGACCGGCAGCAGCCAGAAGCTGAAGTTGTTCATCCGCGCGAACGCCATGTCGGACGCGCCGATCTGCAGCGGAATCATCCAGTTCGCGAAGCCGACGAACGCCGGCATGATCGCGCCGAACACCATGATCAGGCCGTGCATCGTCGTGAGTTCGTTGAAGAACTCCGGACGCATGATCTGCAGGCCCGGCTCGAACAGTTCGGCACGGATGCCGAGCGCCATCACGCCGCCCGACAGGAACATGATGAACGAGAACAGCAGGTACAGCGTACCGATGTCCTTGTGGTTGGTGGCGAACAGCCAGCGCCGCCAGCCGTGCGGCATTTCGTGCGCGTGGTCGTCGTGCGCGTGGTCCGCGGCTACGTCGTGCCCGATGCTAGACATGAGAATCTCCTAATGCGAATACGTCGACTAACTCAGCGACACGTCAAGCCGCCGGCCCGATCTCGACACGCCGGGCTTCCTTCGCGTCTGCCCCGCCCGAGATCGTTTCCGGCTTTTTGAGAATAATGTGGTCTTCCGCCACGCCTGCTGCCTTCAGCGCGTCGCGCACGGCTTGTGCGCGGTGCTTCGCCAGTTCGGCGTTCGCGTCGGCCGAGCCCGTCTTGTCGGTGAAGCCCGACAGCGCGAGCTTCGCGTCCGGATGTGCCTTCGCATAGTCGGCCGCGGCGGCGATCGCCGCTTTCGCGTCGGCCGGCAGCACGCTCTTGCCCGTCTCGAAGTAGATCGTCGACAACGCGACCGATGCCGCTGCCGATGCTGCCGCCGGCTGCTCGGCCGCGCCCGACGCGGCTTGCGCCGGTGCCGAAGCCGCGTCGGCCGACGCCGCTGCGCCTGCCGCGTCTTCCGGCATCTTGCCGTTGCGCGCGTCAGCCACTTGCTTCGGCTGCAGCAGGTCGTTCTTGTGGTTGCCCCACGAATTGCGCTCGTACGTGATGACCGATGCGATGTCGAGGTCCGACAGCGACGCCCACGACGGCATTGCGCCCTTGCCCAGCAGCACGCGCTCGACGTGGCCGGCGATCGGGCCGTTCACGATCGGGCTGCCGTCCATCGCCGGGAATGCGCCGAGGCCCTTGCCGCTCACCTGGTGGCAGGCCGCGCAGTTCGCCTTGTAGACTTCCTCGCCGTGCGCGACGAGTTCGGCCATCGTGTAGACCTTGTTCGGATCGACCGCCGCGCCGGCCAGCTTGGCCTTCTGCGCGGTGACCCACTTCGCGTAGTCGTCTTCCGACAGGACAACGACTACGACCGGCATGTACGCGTGCTCCTTGCCGCACAGCTCGGTACAGAAACCGCGGAAGGTGCCGACCTTGTCGGCCTTGAACCACGTGTCGCGCACGAAGCCGGGAATCGCATCCTGCTTCACGCCGAACGCGGGCACGTACCACGAGTGGACGACGTCGTTCGCGGTCGTGATGATGCGGATCTTCTTGTTGACCGGCACGACGAGCGGGTTGTCGACTTCCTGCAGATAGGTGTCGGTGATCGGCTTCTTGCCCATCACTTCGTCGCGCGGGGTGGTCAGCGTCGACAGGAAGCCGATGCCCTCGCCCGGGCCCTTCACGTAGTCGTAGCCCCACTTCCACTGGTAGCCGGTGACCTTGATCGTGAGATCGGCGTTGGTCGTGTCCTTCATCGCGACGACGGCCTTCGTCGCCGGCAGCGCCATCAGCACGACGATGACGAACGGCACGATCGTCCAGATGATCTCGACGGTCGTGCTTTCATGGAAATTGGCGGCCTTGTGGCCTTTGGATTTGCGGTGCGCGAAGATCGAATAGAACATCACGCCGAACACGCCGACGAAGATCACCGTACACAGGATCAGCATCATCGTGTGGAGATCGTAGAGCTCCTCGGCGATTTTCGTGACCGGCGGCTGAAAGTTGATCTCGTTGACGCGGGGGCCGCCCGGGCTATCACCGACCGCCAGGGCGGCACCGGCAAAGAGCAATCCGCTGCATGCCAGCACGCCCGTGAGGGCTCGCTTGATTGTTTTCATAGCATCCTTACCCAAAATTTCCATTCAAACCCTCCCCCGTCGCAAGCCGCCGGCCTGTTCCCGGCCGGTGCCCGCGCCTCGTCAGCCGCAGCGCCTGAGCGACATGCGCAGTTCGTCGGCGAACTGCGCACGCTTGTACTGCGCGAGATGCTGCCCGATTACGACGGTCTGCCCGCGCGATACCAGCCGAATCGGATCGCGTGGCGTCGCGCCCGGCTCGACCCGCACCCAGCGCGGGTTGAATTCGATCTGCGTGAGCCGCTCCGCATCCATCCGCTCGATCACGAGCCGGTGCGGGAACAGCCTGATGCGTTCGTAATCGACCGCATGGCGAGCATAGATCGCGAATGCGACACCCACAGCCAGCAACTCGATTCCGGTGAAGGGCATGACGAGCCAAGCCCCCCGCCACATCAGCAACGTCGCGATCACCAGCGAGAAGCCAGCGAGCGACGCGTAAAACAGCACGAACTGGCGCGGCGACGCCGAACAGTTGCGTTTCATGAGCCAGTCTTCGAGGACCGGCTCGCCGTTCGTCGTCTCCGCCAAAACCCTCGCTGCTTCCATCGCCGCCTCACGCGAATGGCATGCGATGCATGCCTGCATCGGACTCGTCGCCCCGTATTGCGGGGACCCCGGGACGACAAGCTGACGCATTATAGGCGGGTTCAATGGCATCCACAAGCAAGCGCCTATCGCCCGCCAAGCCAAGCGCGACAAGCTTTCCGGCCATTTTTGGCGCCAATTCGACCCCGCTTTGCGCCGCTAATTTCGGACATAACAAAACCCCTCTTTACCGCTTTACCGATTCTTCGGACGCCCCTTTCCGATGTCCTCGATGCGCACGATCCCGTGCCCTTCGGCGGTCGTGCGCGGGACGGCCTTCCATGCGTGGCCGTAGATCACCTCGAAGGTCAGCGCAATCGTGCCGTCCGCGCGCCGGCGCGCTTCCAGCGCGTCGCCGAGCGCCGCGCGAAAGCGTCGCGTCGCGCGCTGCGGCGCCGCCCGCTCGAACGGATAGGCGCCCCAGCGGCGCACGTCGGCCAGCAGGGAATCGGGGGATTTGTACGTGACGGTCAGCACTTCCTGATCCATCACGGGAATCTCGAAGCCGCTCTCGACGAGCATGTCGCCGAGGTCGTGCATGTCGACGAAATCGATCACGCGCGCGGCGGGCGGCGCAATGCCGAGCGCCGCTTCAGCGTCCGCGCAGGCCGCGCGCAGCTCGCGCAGCGTGTCGGGGCCGAGCGTGCTGAACATCAGCAGCCCGTTCACGCGCAGCACGCGCTGCCATTCGGGCAGCACCGCGTCGGGGCGCGAATGCCAGTGGAGCGCGAGATTCGACCAGATCAGGTCGAACGCGCCGCCCGAAAACGGCAGCGCAGCGAAGTCGGCCTGCGCGACGCGCGGGCCGCGCTGGCCCAGCGCCCGGCCGAGCGAGGCCGGCAGCCAGCGGCGCCAGCTCGCCTGCTCGACCTCGCGCTGACCGGCCCGCGCAAGCATCGCGCCGGACAGGTCGACGCCGAATACGGGCGCTTCAGGAAAGCGCGCGCGCAGCGCCGGCAGATCGTCGCCCGGGCCGCAGCCCGCATCGAGCACGGCCGTGGGGCTCACCTTGATGTATTCGAGACGCTCGTTCATCCGTTGCGCGATCTCGCGCGGCAGGAACGCGACCGCGTCGAACGTGGCGGCACGGCGATCGAAGATCCGCCGCAGGCGCCTGGCGTCATTGGCCGGACGGCCGGTTGAAGTCGAAGCTGGGGACATGTCGGGCACACTGGCGAAGAGCCCGAAGTATACTCGCTCGCCCCGCAGGCTTCATCGAGGCGGGCCGCCAGGAGTGTTCGCGATGATCCGCAGTTCTGCTCCGCGCACGATGCGCGTCGTTTTGTCGCAGGTTCGCGCGCTGGCTGCGCGCGTCGCCGCGATCGCGCTGCCGAATCGCTGCGCACTGTGCGGCAATTTGTCACACGCCGTGATTTGCATTGCCTGCGACGCCGCGTACTGGAATGAAGCGCGGCTGCGCTGCGACATCTGCGCGCTGCCGCTAAGTGTCGGGCAGCCGCGTTCGCGCCCGCTCCGTGGCGGGCACGGCCGCGCCGGCCGCGCGGCCGCGTACCGTTGCGACGCGTGCCGCACGGCGGCGCCGCCGTTCGACGCGACGCTCGCGCTCGCGGATTACCGCGCGCCGCTCGACGGGCTCGCGCGCGGTCTGAAGTTTCACGCGCGGCTCGCGCTCGGCGCCGAATTCGCGGCCCGGCTCGCCCGGCTGGTCGACGATACGCGCGGCACCGGCGGCTTCGACCTGGTCGCGCCGGTGCCGCTGTCGCACCGGCGGCTCGTCGCACGCGGCTACAACCAGGCATGGGCGATCGCGCGGCCGCTCGCGCGCCGGCTCGGCGTGCGCGCGGATGCGGCACTGCTCGCGCGCGTCGCCGACACCGCGCCGCAGTCGCGGCTCGCCCTGCGCGCGCGGCGCGACAACGTGATGTCGGCGTTCGCGGTGGCCGGCGACGTCACTGGCCGCCACGTCGCGCTCGTCGACGATGTGATGACGTCCGGCGCGACGCTCGCGGCCGCCGCGCACGCACTGAAGGCGGCGGGCGCCGCGCGCGTGACGAATCTGGTTGCGCTGCGCACCGCCAGGGATTAATTAAATAGAGAGGCCGGCCGCCTGCACGCGGCCGCGGCCGTCACGAACCGGCCGGCCGGGAACGAGCGCGCATTGCTCCGCACCGGCCGGCCCAGCCAAACCGAAACATGTTCAACGTCGTCCTCGTCGCTCCCGAAATTCCGCCGAACACCGGCAACGTGATCCGCCTGTGCGCCAACACCGGCGCGCACCTGCACCTGATCGAGCCGCTCGGCTTTCCGCTCGACGACGCACGGATGCGCCGTGCCGGCCTCGACTATCACGAGTATGCGCAGATGCGCGTGCACCGCGACTGGGACGCGTTCGTCGCGGCCGAATCGCCCGATCCCGCGCGGATGTTCGCGTTCACGACACGCGGCTCGGGCCGCTTCCACGATCATGCGTTCCTGCCGGGCGACTGGTTCGTGTTCGGCTCGGAGACGCGCGGCCTGCCCGCCGCGCTGCTCGAACGCTTCCCGAACGAACAGCGCGTGCGCCTGCCGATGCGGCCGGACAACCGCAGCCTGAACCTGTCGAACACGGTCGCGGTGGTCGTGTTCGAGGCGTGGCGCCAGGCCGGCTTCGAAGGCGGCGCGTGATGCGTACGCGGCGCGAGCCGCGTCAGTTGCGCGCGAGCCGCGCGCGATACAGGTCGTGGATGTCGGGGGAAAAGCACGCGAACACCACGCGTGCGAGGCTCGGCGCCTGCGGCAGCATTTCGACGACGGTGCCGACTGCAATGTCGACGGCCTCGCCGGCCGGATAACGATAGATGCCGCAACTGATCGCCGGAAACGCGATCGACGTCGCGGCCACCTCTTCGGCCAGCTCGATCGCGCGCCGGTAGCACGATGCGAGCAGGTCGCGCTCGCCGCGATCGCCGCCGTGCCACACCGGCCCGACCGCATGGATCACGTAGCGCGCCGGCAGCCCGTGGCCGCGCGTGAGCTTCGCGTCGCCCGTATCGCAGCCGCCGAGCGTGCGGCACTCGGCGAGCAGGCCGGGGCCGGCAGCGCGGTGAATCGCGCCGTCGACACCGCCCCCGCCGAGCAGCGAGCCGTTCGCGGCGTTGACGATCGCGTCGACATCGAGCGTCGTGATGTCGACGAGTTGCGCGTCGAGCGTGGTGGATTGGATCTGCAGCATGACAACCTCCCGAAACGCCGGAGACTTGTTCAAGCGTAGTGCGCTTTGGCGCCGCGCGCTTGACGCGACCGCACCGGGCGGCGCCCGGCCGCGCTACTCGGCGCGCGCGTCGCGCCGCAGCAGGCCGCTGACGGCGTCGCGCGGCGCGATGCCGTCGAACAGCACGCCGCACACGGCTTCGGTGATCGGCATCTCGATCGATTGCGCGTGCGCGATCGCCAGCACGGCCTGCGCGCAGCGCACGCCTTCGGCCACGTGGCCGAGCGCACCGAGGATGTCGTTCAGCGTGCGGCCGGCCGCCAGTTGCAGGCCGACCGTGCGGTTGCGCGACAGGTCGCCCGTCGCGGTGAGGATCAGGTCGCCGAGGCCCGTGAGGCCGGTGAAGGTTTCCGCGCGGCCGCCGAGCGCGACGCCGAGCCGTGACATTTCGGCGAGGCCGCGCGTGATCAGCGCGGCGCGCGCGTTCAGCCCGAGGCCGAGGCCGTCGGAAATGCCGGTCGCGATCGCGAGCACGTTCTTCACCGCGCCGCCAACCTCGACGCCGACCACGTCGTCGCCCGTATAGATCCGCATCGCGCCGTGATGGAACGCGGCGAGCGTGCGCTCGCGGCATTCGGCGGACGTGCTCGCCACCGTCAGCGCGACGGGCAGCGACTGTCCGACCTCGCGCGCGAAGCTCGGCCCCGACAGCACGCCGTTGCTGCGCTGTTCGGGCAGCTCGGCCGCGATCACCTGATGCGGCAGCAGATGCGTGTCGGCCTCGAAGCCCTTGCAGACCCAGACAATGTGCGCGGGCACGCAGCCTGCGTCGTGCATCGCGTGGCACAGCGTGCGCAGCCCGGCCACGGGCGCGGCGATCACGCACAGCGCGTCGTCCGCGGCGCCATGCGCGAGCGCGGCGCCGAGATCGGCGTCGTAGCGCAATGCGTCAGGCAGCGCGATGCCGTCCAGATAGCGGGAATTTTCGTGCCGGGCCTGCAGCCCGGCGATGAGCGCGGCGTCGCGCGCCCACAGAAGCGTATCGTGCCGCGCGGCCAGATGGCCCGCGAGCGCGGTGCCCCAGGCACCGGCGCCGAGAACGGCTACTTTCATACCCAGCACCGGTCCGTGTGAAACGTCAGTTCAGCGTCGTGCCGTTCGGCGCGCCTGCGGCGCCGGCCTGCTGCTGAAGCTGCGCGAGACGCTGCTCGTACAGCGCCTGGAAGTTGATTTCCGCCAGGTGGATCGGCGGGAAGCCCGCACGCGTGATCGCGTCGGCGATGTTCGAGCGCAGGTACGGGAACAGGATCGTCGGGCAAGCGATGCCGACCAGCGGGTCGAGCTGTTCGTCCGGAATGTTGCGAATGTCGAAAATGCCGGCCTGCTTCGCTTCGATCAGGAACGCGACCTTGTCCTTCACCTTCGCGGTGACGGTACCCGACACGACGACTTCGAACACGCTTTCCGCGAGGCGGTCGGCCTTGACGTCGACTTCGACTTCAACCGACGGCATGTCCTGCTCGAGGAAGATGGCCGGCGAATTCGGCTGCTCGAGCGACATATCCTTCAAGTAGACGCGCTGGATGTTGAAGAACGGTTGGTTTTCGACGTCGGACATGGTGTTTCCCAAAAAAGTGGTGACGGAGCGGCCCGGCTTCTCGCCGGCCGCCACGGATGAATCCTGCGCGCCCAAGCCGCGGCGCGGCCGGCGGCCATTCTGCCCTAATCAGGCCGCTTGCAGAAGCGGCGCGAGCCCGCCTTCGCGGTCGAGCTTCGACAGATCGTCGTAGCCGCCGACGTGCGTGTCGCCGATATAGATCTGCGGCACCGTGCGGCGCCCCGTGCGCGTCATCATTTCCTCGCGGCGCGCCGGATCGCGGTCGATCAGCACCTTTTCGATCTGCTCGACACCGCGCAGCTTCAGCAGGCGCTCGGCCTGCATGCAATACGGACACACCTGCGTGCTGTACATCAAAACCTTGTTCACTTCGCCACTCCTTGTTTGACGACCGGCATCCCGGCCTGCTGCCAGGCAGCCACGCCGCCCTCGAGCACGTGCACCTCCGCATAGCCCGCCGCCTCGACCTCGCGCGCCGCCTTCTGCGACTGCTGGCCATTCTGGCAGACGAGCAGCACCGGCGTGCTCTTGTTCTTCGCGACCTGCGCGATCTTCGCGCCGATCTCGCCCGCCGCGACCTGACGCGCCGACGGCAGGTGGCCGGCGGCGAAATCGGACGCGGCGCGCACGTCGATCACGACCGCATTGCGGCGGTTGATGAGCTGGGTGGCCTCCGCGGCCGACAGGCCGCCGCGGCCGCGGCGCAGGGCGGGCCACGCCAGCAGGCCGCCGGATACCAGCAGGATCGCGATGAGGGCCAGGTTCGTGTAATCGGTAAAGAACGTCACGGAATTCCGCCGGAAAAAGAGAAATCGGATGAGGACAATCCCGCCATTATAAAATAACCGCCTTGCGCGATGGCGGGCCCGGGTCGGGTGCCGCGCGACGCGCACCGCTTCCTTCACTACCGACCGCAAGATCCATGTACAAACTCGTTCTCATCCGCCACGGCGAATCGACGTGGAACAAGGAAAACCGCTTCACCGGCTGGGTCGACGTCGACCTGACCGAACAGGGTCGCAACGAGGCCTACCAGGCCGGCGAATTGCTCAAGGAGGCCGGCTACACGTTCGACATCGCGTACACGTCGGTGCTCAAGCGCGCGATCCGCACGCTGTGGCACGTGCAGGACCGGATGGACCTCATGTACCTGCCGGTCGTCCACTCGTGGCGCCTGAACGAGCGCCACTACGGCGCGCTGTCTGGGCTGAACAAGGCGGAAACGGCCGCGAAGTTCGGCGACGACCAGGTGCTCGTCTGGCGCCGCAGCTACGATACGCCGCCGCCCGCGCTCGAACCGACCGACGAGCGCGCGCCGTTCAACGACCCGCGCTATGCGAAGGTGCCGCGCGAGCAACTGCCGCTCACCGAGTGCCTGAAGGACACGGTCGCGCGCGTGCTGCCGCTGTGGAACGAGTCGATCGCGCCCGCGGTCCGCGCCGGCAAGCAGGTACTGATCGCCGCGCACGGCAACTCGCTGCGCGCGCTGATCAAGTACCTCGACGGCATCTCGGACAGCGACATCGTCGGCCTGAACATCCCGAACGGCGTGCCGCTCGTGTATGAACTCGACGAGAACCTGAAGCCGATCCAGCACTATTACCTCGGCGACCAGGACGCGATCGCGCAGGCGCAGGCCGCCGTCGCGAAGCAGGGCAAGGCGGGCTGACGCCCGTCGCGCCGGGCGTGCCGCGTCCGGCGCGGCACGCCGCGCGAACCTTCGCGGCCCCGCTGCGGTCGAACCCGCTTTCGAACCCGCAGCGCGCCCGGCGGCGCCCCGCCGGGCCTGCTCCGGGCCCGGCCCATGGCACCTGTTCGCCGCTTTTCGCGGCGTTCCACTGAGTTATCGGACGAACAGTTATACTTGTCCGCTACATCCCCGCTACCGCCACGCGCTTCCCGACCGCACCAGACTCTCTATGCGAATGAAATTGAAGAACATCGGCCTGATTGCCGCGGGCCTCGCCACGGGCGTGTTCGCCACGCTGCAGATTTCCGCGTCGGCCGAGCAGACCGCCACGGCGCCGCTTCCCCTCGACCAGCTCCGCCTGTTCGCGGAAGTATTCGGCCAGATCAAGCGCGAGTACGTCGAACCGGTCGACGACAAGAAGCTGCTGACGGCGGCGATCAAGGGCATGGTGTCGAGCCTCGATCCGCACTCGTCGTTCCTCGACAAGACCGACTATGACGAGCTGCAGGAGCAGACGAAGGGCCGCTTCGCGGGTCTCGGCATCGAGATCTCGCAGGAAGACGGCCTCGTCAAGGTGATCTCGCCGATCGAGGACACCCCCGCATTCCGCGCCGGCATCCGTCCGGGCGACCTGATCACGCGCATCAACGACAAGCCGGTGCGCGGCATGACGCTCGACAAGGCCGTCAAGCAGATGCGCGGCGAGCCGGGCACCAAGGTCACGCTGACGATCTTCCGCAAGAGCGACGACCGCACGTTCCCGGTCACGGTCACGCGCGCGATCATCAGGGTCCAGAGCGTGAAGATGAAGATGCTCGACCCCGGCTATGCGTATATCCGCATCACGAGCTTCCAGGAGCGCACGACGCCCGATCTCGCCGCGAAGCTGCAGGACATCGCGCGCCAGCAGCCGAACCTGAAGGGCCTGGTCCTCGACCTGCGCAACAACGGCGGCGGCCTGCTGCAGAGCGCGGTCGGCGTGGCCGGCGCGTTCCTGCCGCCCGACTCCGTCGTCGTGTCGACCAACGGCCAGATCCCCGATTCGAAGCAGGTCTACCGCGATACGTACGACAACTATCGCCTGCCGTCCTTCGACGGCGATCCGCTGAAGAACCTGCCGCCGGTCTTCAAGACCGTGCCGATGATCGTGCTGACGAACGCGTATTCGGCGTCCGCGTCGGAAATCGTCGCCGGCGCGCTGCAGGATTCGAAGCGCGCGCAGATCATGGGCAAGACGACGTTCGGCAAGGGCTCGGTGCAGACGGTCCGCCCGATGACGGCCGACACCGCGCTGCGCCTGACGACCGCGTACTACTACACGCCGAGCGGCCGCTCGATCCAGAACAAGGGCATCACGCCCGACGTGCCGGTCGATCAGTACGCGGACGGCGATCCGGACGACGTGCTCGTGACGCGCGAGGTCGACTACACGAACCACCTCGCGAACACGCAGGACCCGAACGAGAAGAAGGAACAGGAAGAACGCGAGCAGCGCCGGATGGATCAACTGCGCATCCTCGAAGAGCAGAACGACAAGAAGACGCCGGAGCAACGCCAGAAGGACCGCGATCGCAAGCCGATCGAGTTCGGCAGCGCCGACGACTTCATGATGCAGCAGGCGCTCAACAAGCTCGAAGGCAAGACCGTCCAGGCATCGAAGTCGCTGCTCGCCGAGAGCACGACGAAGAGCCCGGCCGGCAAGGCTGCCGCGGCCTCGAAGGCATCGGGCGCGAACGCGAAGCCGGCTTCCGCACCGAAGCCCGCGTCGGCGCCGAAGTAAGCGCCGGCCGGCATCCGACGGGCCATCGCGGGAAGACCGCGATGGCCCGTTTTTCATGTGCGCCTAGTGTAGTGTTCGGTGCTAAGCGGTGCTGATGTGCCAGCGGATTCGTGCTCGTGGCAAGGCGCAAACCGCAGCGATGCCCAGTGGCATCGCGAGGATTTGCAACGCAGCCACGGGCGCGAAGGCGCAGCACATCAGTGCCGATTAGCGCCGAACACTGCACTAAAATACGCAGATACCGTCCGCGCCGCCGCCCGCGGCATGCTTCGCCCGATCTCCCCATGAACGACGATCAACTCCTCCGCTACTCCCGCCACATCCTCGTCGACGAAATCGGCATCGACGCGCAGCAGCGCTTTCTCGACGCGCACGCGATCGTCGTCGGCGCGGGCGGCCTCGGCTCGCCCGCCGCGATGTACCTCGCGGCATCGGGAGTCGGCACGATCACGCTCGTCGACGCCGATACGGTCGACCTCACGAACCTGCAGCGGCAGATCCTGCACGTGACGTCGTCGGTCGGCCGCAGCAAGGTCGAATCGGGGCGCGACGCGCTCGCGCAACTGAACCCCGACGTGAAGGTGAACGCGGTCGCGGAGCGCGTCGACGACGCGTGGCTCGACGCGCACGTGCCGGCCGCGACCGTCGTGCTCGACTGCACCGACAACTTCGCGACGCGGCACGCGATCAACCGCGCGTGCGTCGCGCACGGCGTGCCGCTCGTGTCGGGCGCCGCGCTGCGCTTCGACGGACAGATCAGCACGTTCGATTTCCGCGATGCAACTGCACCCTGCTATGCGTGCGTGTTTCCGGAAGACCAGCCGTTCGAGGAAGTCGCGTGCGCGACGATGGGCGTGTTCGCGCCGACGGTCGGGATCATCGGCGCGATGCAGGCTGCCGAAGCGCTGCGCGTGATCGGCGAAATCGGCACGACGCTCAACGGGCGGCTGATGATGCTCGATTCGCTGCGGATGGAATGGACGACGATGAAAATCGCGCGCCAGGCCGACTGCCCCGTCTGCGGGGGCCGGCACTGACGCGCGTCGGACGCATGCGCCGGCCGGCGCATGCATGACACTTCACGGGAGTTAGCGGCGCCGCGGGCGCCTGAGCTGCATAAGCGGCATAAGCGACCTAAGCGGCCGCATCCGCGCGCGGCTCGGCGACCGACAGCCGCTTCAGCGCCGCCTGCACTTCCTCCGGCTCGAATGCGGCAAGCACGTCGGCCGTCGGTTTCTCGAGCGCCTTCAGGTGCGCGCGCAGGATCTCCTGCTTCACGACGAGCAGCTGGCTCGGGTGCATCGAGAACTCGGTGAGCCCCATCCCGAGCAACAGGCGCGTGAGCGCCGGATCGCCCGCCATCTCGCCGCACACCGACACGGACACGCCCGCGCGCTTCGCTTCGCGCAACGTATAGGAGATCAGGTGCAGCACGGCCGGATGCAGCGGGTCGTACAGGTGCGCGACCGCGTTGTCCGCGCGATCGATCGCGAGCGTGTACTGGATCAGGTCGTTCGTGCCGATCGACAGGAAATCGAACCGCTTCAGGAACAGCGGCAGCGCGATCGCCGCGGCCGGAATCTCGATCATCGCGCCGATGCGCACGTTCGGATCGTATGCGAGCCCCGCGTCGTCGAGCTGGCGCTTCGCCTCGCGGATCAGGTCGAGCGTCTGGTCGATCTCCTGCGCGTGCGCGAGCATCGGGATCAGGATCTTTACCTGGCCGAACGCGGACGCGCGCAGGATCGCGCGCAACTGCGTGAGGAACATCTGCGGCTCGGACAGGCTCCAGCGGATCGCGCGCAGGCCGAGCGCCGGGTTCGGCGCCGTCTCGTAGCCCTCGTCGAGCGCCTCGAGCGGCTTGTCCGCGCCGACGTCGATCGTGCGGATCGTCACCGGCATGCCCTTCATCCACTCGACGGCCCGCTTGTATGCGGCGAACTGCTCCTCCTCTTCCGGCATCTCCTTCTGATGCATGAACAGGAACTCGGAGCGGAACAGGCCGACGCCGACCGCGCCGGCGTCGACGGCCGCCTTCGCATCGTCGGGCAGCTCGATGTTCGCGTACAGGTCGATCTTGGTGCCGCACAACGTTTGCGTCGGCGAGAATTTCAGGCGCTGCAGCTTGCGTTGCTCGAGCAGCTTCTCGGACTGGCGGTACGAGTATTCCTCGAGGACGATCGGCGCCGGATCGACGATCACGATGCCCTGGTCGCCGTCGACGATGATCAGGTCGTCCTGGCGGATCAGCGCGCTCGCGTGCTGCACGCCGACCGCGGCCGGAATGCCGAGGCTGCGCGCGACGATCGCCGTGTGCGACGTGCGGCCGCCGAGGTCGGTGACGAACGCCTGGAACGACTGCGTCTTGAACTGCATCATGTCGGCCGGCGCGATGTCGTGCGCGACGACGATCATCTCGTTGGTGCCGTTCGCGGCCGCGCGGTCGAGCGCCTGCGACGCGGACGGCGCACCGGCGAGCGCCTTCAGCACGCGCTCGACCACCTGCTCGATGTCGGCCTTGCGCTCGCGCAGGTATTCGTCCTCGATGTCGTCGAAGTGGCGCGTGAGCAGCTCGAGCTGCTCGGTCAGCGCCCACTCGACGTTGTAGCGGCGCGTGCGGATCAGGTCGATGGTTTCCTGCACGAGCATCGCGTCGCTCAGGATCATCATGTGGACGTCGATGAATGCGCCCACTTCGCTCGGCGTGTCGTCGGTCAGGTCGGCGCGCAGCGCTTCGAGTTCGTGATGCACGACGTCGAGCGCCGTGCGGAAACGCTCGACTTCGGCGTCGATCTGGTTCGCCTCGATCAGGTAATGGGCGACGTCGAGCGCCGCCGGCGCGATCAGATACGCTCGCCCGATCGCGATACCTCGTGAGACGGGAATGCCTTGCAGCGTGAAGGACACGCGCACCTCCTCTGTACAAGTAAAGCCGCGGCACACTGCTGCGATGCGCTTATGACCCCGGTTAGCGATTATAAATTCCGCGACTCCCTGTTGACTGCATGCAGCGCAACATTGCGCATTCCGCATCAATGCTTTCGACGAAAAAAATGCCGCGAAATCCGCGGCATTCTGGCTGGAAACGGCAACGATCCCGCGCGACGATCACTGGCCTTCGCCGAACTTGTCGGCGATCAGCTTCAGCAGCGCGCCCATCGCTTCCCGCTCGTCGGGCCCTTCGGTCTCGATCGTCACGGTGCTGCCGATGCCCGCCGCCAGCATCATCACGCCCATGATGCTCTTCGCATTGATCTTGCGCCCGTTGCGTGTCATCCAGACTTCCGACTGGAAGTTGCCGGCCAGTTGCGTAAGCTTGGCCGATGCGCGCGCATGGAGCCCCAATTTATTGACGATAGTGGTTTCTTGTTGAAGCATGATTCTCGGTCGGGTCGGTCGGAGCCGCCGGCGGTGCGCGTCGGCGGTGCTGTCTAAAACGAAAAACGCAGTGATCAGTGCGATTCGGTGCGCGGCTGCGGTTCGGGCGGAATCGGCGCGCACTGGCCGCAGCCGGCTTCCGTCGGCGGCGGCGGCGTGCCGGCCGCCACTTCGTGGACGCCCTTCGCGCCGCCGGACAGCGCCTTGTCGACGAGCTTGTCGAGCGGCACGGTGCGATAGCAGACGGCCCGCACGAGCATCGGCAGGTTCACGCCCGCCAGCACGCGCACGTTGTCGATCTTCGCGAGCTGGCCCGCGATGTTCGCGGGCGTCGCGCCGTACATGTCGGTCAGCACGACCACGCCGTTCTCTTCCTTGAGCCGCGCGAGTTCCGCGTGCGCGAACGCCATCACCTGGGTCGGATCGCTGTCCGCCATCACGTCGATACAGCCGATGCGCGCGGGCACGCCGCCGTAGATGTGCGCGATGCAGTCCCGCAGCGCGGTGGCGAGCGGTGCGTGCGCGATGATCAGGATCCCGGCCATGTCAGATCGCTCCCGGCCGCCCCTGGCGGGCCGATACCCCGCGGCGGGGCAAAAAGCGTAGCGAGTGTGGGAAGCGTTTCATGTTCAGCCTTGCAACAGTGTCGGCCCGACCGCCGGGCCTTCGGTGCGCCGATCTCGGCACCGGGCAAGCGGGCATTGTAGCAGGCCGGTCAAGCTGCTCCGGCGACGGGGGACCTGCGCGGGCCGCCGCCGGGGTTGCGCGGGAAAACGGCCTACGCGGCCGCGCGCTCCAGCGCGTCGATGAACATCGCGGCGACGTCGAAGCCCGTCTGCTCCATGATCTCGCGGAAGCACGTCGGACTCGTGACGTTCACCTCGGTCAGCCAGTCGCCGATCGCATCGAGGCCGACCAGCAGCAGCCCGCGCGACGCGAGCACGGGCCCGAGCGTCCCGGCGATCTCGCGATCGCGGGCAGTCAGCGGCTGCGCGACGCCGAGCCCGCCCGCGGCGAGATTGCCGCGCACCTCGCTGCCCTGCGGAATCCGCGCGAGCGAATACGGCACGGGCTCGCCCGCGATCAGCAGGATCCGTTTGTCGCCGGCCTTGATCTCGGGAATGAACTTCTGAATCATCAGCGAGCGCGTGCCGTCGTGGCCGAGCATCTCGATGATCGCGCCGAGATTCATCCCGTCGGCCTTCACGCGGAACACGCCCATCCCGCCCATGCCGTCGAGCGGCTTCACGATCACGTCGCCGTGCTCGGCGTGGAACGCGCGCAACCGCGCGGCATCGCGCGTGACCAGCGTCGGCGCGACGAATTGCGGAAACTCGCCGATCGCCAGCTTCTCCGAATGGTCGCGGATCGACTGCGGCTTGTTGAACACGCGCGCGCCCGCGCGCTCGGCCAGTTCGAGCATCCACGTGGCCGTCACGTACTCCATGTCGAACGGCGGGTCCTTGCGCATCAGCACCGCGCCGAACGACGTCATTTGACGGGATTCATGCGCGGCCGCCTCGTACCACGGATGGCGATGCAGGTCGGCCGTATCGCCGACGATCGTCACGCGCTGCACGTCCGCCTCGACGCCCGACCCGGTCCACGCAAGCTGGTGCGGCTCGCACGTGTAGATCACGTGCCCGCGCCGCGCGGCCTCCGCCATCATCGCGTAGGTCGAATCCTTGTAGATCTTGAAGCGCTCGAGCGGGTCGGCGATAAAAAGAATGTCCATGCGGGTCCTGTACGTAGCGAAGGTCCGTTACACCTGGATGGCTTCGGGATCGGTCTTTTCCAGTTCGATCGACGACGCGATCAGCGACAGCCGCGCGACGACGCCGTACATGTAGAAACGGTTAGGCGGCGCGGCGCCCGGCTTGGCGCCGGCATCCGGCAGCGCGGTGTGCTCGAAGCCGAGCGGCACGTAGTGCATGCCGGGCGCGTTCAGGTTCTGGTCGCGCTCGCGGCCGCCGTGCGTGCGGTAGAAGCCGCCGACCACATAGCGGTCGATCATGTATACGACGGGCTCGGCCACTTCGTCGCCGACGCGCTCGAACGTATAGACGCCTTCCTGCACGATCACGTCGCGCACCGCGAGGCCGGCCTTCGACTCGGCCATCTGCGCGCGCTCGGCCTTCGACATGCGGCCGATCTCGGCCGCGTCGTGCACGGTCATCACGCCGCGCCCCGCCGTGCCCGCGTCGGCCTTCACGACGACGTACGGCTTCTCGCTGATCCCGTATTCGCGGTACTTGCGCGCGATCTTCTTCAGCACACCGTCGATCGCGTCGGCGAGCGCCTGCTCGCCTTCATGCGCCTGCCAGTCGACACCCTCGACGTGCGCGAAATACGGATTCACCATCCACGGATCGACGCCGACCATCTTCGCGAACTTCTTCGCGACGTCGTCGTAGCACGAGAAGTGCGTCGACTTGCGGCGCACGGCCCAGCCCGCGTGCAGCGGCGGCAGCAGGTACTGCTCGTGCAGGTTTTCCAGCACGGCCGGGATACCGGCCGACAGGTCGTTGTTCAGCAGGATCGAGCACGGATCGAAATTCTTCAGGCCGAGGCGGCGCTGCGAACGCTCGAGCGGTTCGAGCACGATCTTCTGCCCGTCGGCCAGCGTGATCGGCGTCATGTCGGTGATGCTCGGGTCGAGCGAGCCGAAGCGCACGTTCAGGCCGGCCTGGCGCATGATCGTCGCGAGCCGCGCGACGTTTTCCAGGTAGAACGCGTTGCGGGTCGGCAGCTCGGGGATCACGAGCAGGTTCTTCGCGTCCGGGCAGATCTTCTCGATCGCGGCCATCGCGGCCTGCACGGCGAGCGGCAGCACTTCGGACGGCAGATTGTTGAACGCGCCGGGGAACAGGTTCGCGTCGACGGGCGCCAGCTTGAAGCCGGCGTTGCGCAGGTCCACCGAACAATAGAACGGCGGGGTATGTTCCTGCCATTCGAGCCTGAACCAGCGTTCGATCGCAGGCGTCGCGTCGAGGATCTTCCGCTCGAGTTCGAGCAGCGGACCGTTCAACGCGGTAACGAGGTGGGGAACCATGAATCACTCGCGAGCGGGAGAATGAAGATTGTAGAGCAATTGCCCTGTCCATTTGGGGATTGTTCCCGGCTTCGCAAGGGTTTGGAGGAAGTTTTCGGCTATTGACCCGATAGCGCGAAGGGTTATGCGCTACGGCAGCACGCGGCAGGAGAAAAAAAGCCCGCCGGGTGGGCGGGCCGAAGTCGCTGCGCTCATTCGTGGCGGGCGCCGTCTCCGCGGCGGCCCGCCGTGCATCCTTATGACTTATTCGACATGCTCGCCGTGCAGGATCACGTCGAGGCCTTCGCGCTCTTCCTCTTCGGACACGCGCAAGCCCATCGTCAGGTCGATCAGCTTCAGCAGCACGAAGCTCAGCACGCCGCTGTAGACCAGCGTGATCAGCACGCCCTTCGCCTGCAGCAGCAGGCTGCCGTCGAAGCCGCCGATGTCCTTGACCGCGAACACGCCCGTCAGCAGCGCGCCGAGAATCCCGCCCACGCCGTGGACGCCGAACGCGTCGAGCGAATCGTCGTAGCCGAGCTTCGACTTGAGCCACGTGGCCGACCAGAAGCAGATCACGCCCGCCGCGATGCCGATCACGAGCGCACCGGCGACGCCGACGAAGCCGGCAGCCGGCGTGATCGCCACGAGACCCGCGACCGCGCCCGACACGATACCGAGCACCGACGGCTTGCCCTTCGCGATCCATTCGGCAAACATCCAGCCGAGCGCCGCGCAGGCCGTCGCCACTTGCGTGGTCAGCATCGCGAAGCCGGCACGGCCATCAGCCGCGACCGCCGAACCCGCGTTGAAGCCGAACCAGCCGACCCACAGCATCGAGCCGCCGATCATCGTCAGCACGAGGTTGTGCGGCGCCATCGATTCGCGACCGTAGCCGACGCGCTTGCCGAGCACCAGGCACGACACGAGGCCCGCGATACCGGCGTTGATGTGCACCACCGTGCCGCCCGCGAAGTCGAGCACGCCGTCGGCCGACAGCCAGCCGGTCGGCTCCCACACCATGTGCGCGATCGGCACATAGACGATCAGCGACCAGAGCGTCATGAACACGAGCATCGCCGAGAACTTCATCCGGTCGGCGAACGCACCGCAGATCAGCGCCGGCGTGATGATCGCGAACGTCATCTGGTAGACGAAGTAGACCGATTCCGGAATCGTCGTCGCCAGGTGGCTGACGGTCAGCGTCGTCGCCTTGTCGCCCTTGATGTAGTTCATCCCGTGCAGGAACACGCGCGACAGGCCGCCGATGAAACCGTTGCCCGGCGTGAACGCGAGGCTGTAGCCGACCACCGTCCACAGCACCGTGATCACCGCGGTGATCGCGAAGCTCTGCATCACGGTCGCGAGCACGTTCTTCTTGCGGACCATGCCCGCGTAGAACAGCGCGAGGCCGGGGATCGTCATGAACAGCACGAGCGCGGTGGAGGTCAGCATCCACGCGGTGTCGCCGGCGCTGATCTTCGACGAATCGACGGAGAACGGCGCGGTCGGCGCGGCGGGTGCGGCCGGCGCGGACGCAGCGGCGGCGGCCGATGCGTCGGCGGCGCCCGAAGCCGGTGCGGCGGCGGCCGCTGCAGCGGATGCGTCAGGCGCGGCGCTTGCCGTCGCGGCGGGTGCCGCGGCAGCCGATGCGTCGGAAGCCGTTGCGGCGGGCGCGGACGCAGCCGCGGCGGACGCCGCGTCGTCGGCGAGCGCGGGGCCGACGCCGGCCGCGATCAGCGAGCCGGCCATCAGCAGGGACATCAGAAGTTTGCGCATCTTGGGTTTCCTCTTGTCGCTTGTCTTGTCTGTTCTGTTACAGCGCGTCAGCGCCCGTCTCCCCGGTGCGAATCCGGATCACTTGTTCGATCGGCGTCACGAAGATCTTGCCGTCGCCGATCTTGCCGGTGCGCGCGGCCCGCTCGATCGCCTCGACCGCCTGGTCGACGAGATCGTCGGACACGGCCGCCTCGATCTTCATCTTCGGCAGGAAATCGACCACGTATTCGGCGCCGCGATACAGCTCGGTATGCCCTTTCTGGCGCCCGAACCCTTTTACCTCCGTCACCGTGATACCCGAGACGCCGAGCGCCGACAGCGCTTCGCGCGTCTCATCGAGCTTGAACGGCTTGATGATTGCGGTAATGAGTTTCATGAAGTCCTCTCGCTGGGTTGTCCCGTCGAATTGGTTGGAATGTTGTAACGGACTCTTCTCAGCAACTCGCATGCCATGTTCGTCCGAGCGCCGTCTCGAAGGGCTCAGTAACGGGGTCGCATCCTGTGATGTAAGGTGCGGAAGCCCGGCCGAATGGCCAACATGGCCCGGTTTGCTGGCGCGGCGAAAGGATCGTTGCTAGAGTGCACGCACGTCCCGGCTCGCCGGGACATTCACCCATGCGGGCGCCATGCCCGGATTTCGCGCTCCGGGCGCACCATTTCCGGTCATGCGTGCATCATGGGCACGTACGCAACTGAAGATGCACAATTTTTGTGCAAGGAAGGGGAATCACATGAAGCAACCCAGCGACGTTTTCCACGATCTGCAGTCGCGCGTCAGCGACCTGCTGAAAAACTCGCCGGCCAAGGACGTCGAGCGCAACGTGAAGGCCATGCTGTCGCAAGGCTTCTCGAAGCTCGATCTCGTCACGCGCGAGGAATTCGACACGCAGGCGCAGGTGCTCGCCCGCACCCGCGTGCGCCTCGAGGAACTCGAAAAGCGCGTCGCGGAGCTCGAGCAGAAGCTCGCGGCACCGCAGGCCTGACGCCCGCCACCCGACCGCAAGGTCCGGGCGCGGGCCGCCTCGCGCGGCCCGCGCCCGCCGCCCCGAAGCCGTACCGCCGTTCTTCGTAGTCCATCGTTCTTCGCAGCTCCCCGCTCTTCGCTGTTCATCGCTCTTCGCAGTCCGTCGTTCCGCAGTCCCTCGTTCTTTCCCCGCGCCACGCCGGCAAGCGCGCACCGATTCCTCCGATTCCCGCGGCATGCGGCCCCGAACGGCCGTCGCCCGTCTGTTTACAGGAGCCTCGCCATGTCGCTCGCCGTGGTGCGCAGTCGCGCGCCCGCATCCGGCCGCGCGCCGGACGTTACCGTCGAAGTCCATCTCGCCAACGGGTTGCCGTCGTTCTCGATCGTCGGCCTGCCCGATCTCGAAGTCCGTGAAAGCCGCGAGCGCGTCCGCGCCGCGCTGCAGAACTGCGGCTTCGAGTTCCCCGTGCGCCGCATCACCGTCAACCTCGCGCCGGCCGATCTGCCGAAGGAGTCGGGCCGGTTCGACCTGCCGATCGCGCTCGGCATTCTCGCCGCGAACGGCCAGATTCCGGCCGACGCGCTGGCCGGCCGCGAATTCGCTGGCGAGCTGTCGCTGACCGGCGCGCTGCGGCCGATGCGCGGCGCGTTCGCGATGGCGTGCGGCGCGGCACGGGACCGGCGCGCGGGCGAAACCGGATCGGGCCTCGGTTCCGGCCCGGGCCCGGATTCGGTCGCCCTGTCCGGCTCCGCGGCAACGGCGCGTCCGCCCGAGCTGTACCTGCCGCTCGACAGCGCGGCCGAGGCGGCGCTCGTGCCGGGCGTCACGGTATTCGGCGCGCCCGACCTGCCCGCGCTGTGCGCACACCTCGCCGATGCGCCCGACGGGCGACTGATGCCGGTCGCGGCGCCCTGCCTCGACGGCCTGCCGGCGCCGGCCGCGCCCGACCTCGCGGACGTGATCGGCCAGCGCGGCGCCCGGCGCGCGCTGGAAGTCGCCGCCGCGGGCGGTCATCACATGCTGATGGTCGGCCCGCCGGGGGCAGGCAAGTCGATGCTGGCCGCGCGGCTGCCGGGCCTCCTGCCGCCGCTGACCGACGACGAGGCGCTGACGTCGGCCGCGCTCCTTTCCGCGAGCCGCCTCGGCTTCTCGCCCGCGCAATGGCGCCGGCGGCCATTCCGCGCGCCGCATCACTCGTCGAGCGCCGCCGCGCTGGTCGGCGGCCGCAACCCGCCGCAGCCGGGCGAAATCACGCTCGCGCACCTCGGCGTGCTGTTCCTCGACGAACTGCCGGAATTCGACCGGCACGTGCTCGAGATGCTGCGCGAGCCGCTGGAAGCCGGCCGCATCACGATCTCGCGCGCGGCGCAGCAGGCCGACTTCCCGGCCGCGTGCCAGTTGATCGCCGCGATGAACCCGTGCCCGTGCGGCTGGCACGGCGATCCGTCCGGGCGCTGCCGCTGCACGCCGGACGTCGCCGCGCGCTACCTGCGCAAGCTGTCTGGGCCGCTCGTCGACCGCATCGACATCCAGATCGACCTGCCCGCGCTGTCGCCGGCCGAACTCGCGTCGCGCGCGTCGGCGCCCGGCGAACCAAGCGCCGCGGTGGCCGCGCGGGTTGCGCAGGCGCGCGCGCTGCAGCTCGGCCGGCAGGGCAAGACGAATCACATGCTGAGCGGCCGCGAGACCGACGACCTGTGCCGGCCGACCGACGAAGGCGAGCGGCTGCTGCGCGAAGCCGGCGAGCGCTTCGGCTGGTCGGCGCGCGCGTATTTTCGCGTGCTGAAGGTCGCGCGGACGATCGCCGACCTGGCCGGCGACCCGCTGCCGACGGCCGCGCAAATCGCCGAGGCGATCCGCTACCGGCGCGTGCTTACGTCGCTCTGAGCGCCCTCGGAGGACAAAATCCGGCTGTCAAGACTTGACTTATGCACAATTTCGCGAATCTGGCCCCGGATCATGGCTCGCCGGGGCCCGCTCATCGCAAAATTCGTATCCCTTTGTTTTTATTGATATTTCCCCAAACCCGGACGAGCGGCAAAACGGGCCGGAGGGCCGCCCGGTGCGGCTCAGCGGGAAATCCGGCCGACTTTTCAACAAAGTTATCCACATGCGCTGTGGATAGCCGAAAAAACCTCGCAAAATCCGGCGACTAGCGCCGAAAGCTGCGAATGAACTTTCAGTTGTCACGCAGTGTCTGAGCGCCCTCTCCGGCCGTCGTCAGTCGAGTTTGAACGAGCCGAAAAACTGGTCGAACTGCTCCTGGGCGAGCGGCCCGTCGGCGATCACGACAGCCTGGTACGCGTGCCGGCCGCGCGCGGCAAGCCGCGCGACGATCGTCTTGCGGGCGCGATCGCCGCCGGCGGCCGCGCCCGCGATGCGCAGCTCGAGCCCGTTCACCGCGCCGCCGGCCGCCAGCGGCACGGGCACCGAAGCCGTCTGCGGCGTACCTTCGAGATTGCGCGACAGCCCGGCGCGCAGGAACTCGAGCGCCGCGCGGCGCGTGTCGTCGCGGTCGTCGGGCAGCGTCAGCGTGCCGACCGCGAACACCGCGCCGTCGACGTGCGCGGCCTGCATCCGCATCGGCATCGACGTGCCGCCGATCGCAACCGGCTGCTCCTCGACGGTCGGCTTCGCCGGCAGGTCGATCGTGTAGCCGGCGTCGTTGTGGAGCGTGCGCCAGTCGTACGACGGCGAGCACGCGGCCAGCACGGCGCTCGCGCAGGCGAGCGCGGCGAAGTGTCGCAGCGGACGAAACAGGGGGCGCAACGAATCGAAGACTTCCTTCGGCATGGCGTGGATCGGGCAGGCAAAAAGGGCCATTATCCGCCGAACGTGAAAACCGGGATGCGTGGCCGCCGCCGGTGCGCGCACCGCATTCGCGCTAAAATGGGCGCCGAATTTCGACGTCCTTTGCATTGATCCGCGTCATCGACCGACTCCGAGAGCACCGCAGATGAACACCACGCCTCCCGCCCGCCGCAGCGCCGGCCCCGCCCGCTACATCGTCGCGGCCGTCGTCGTCGCGGCCATCGCCGTAGCCGGCTTCTTCGCGTTCAACGGCAAGTCCAGCGCGCCGGACGCGACGTTCACGCTGCTGTCGGGCCAGAAGGTCTCGACCTCCGGCGACCTGAAGGGCAAGGTCTATCTCGTGAACTTCTGGGCGACGAGCTGCGCGACCTGCATGCAGGAAATGCCGCAGATGGTCGATACCTATAACCGCTTCAAGGGTCAGGGGCTGGAATTCGTCGCGGTCGCGATGAACTACGATCCGCCGATGTACGTCGCGAACTATGCGCAGACGCGCCAGTTGCCGTTCAAGGTCGCACTCGACGACGGCAGCGTCGCGAAGCAGTTCGGCAACGTGCAGCTCACGCCGACGACCTTCGTCGTCGACAAAAACGGCAAGATCCTGAAGCGCTACGTCGGCGCCCCGCAGTTCGCGGAACTCGACGCGCTGCTCAAGAAGGCGCTCGACGGCAACGCGGCCTGAGCGCCGCCTGATCCGGATCGAAGGGCCGCGCGCAGCACCCTTCCCCGCCAACGGACCGCACGACCGGCCAGCCCGGTTCCGCGGTCCGTTTGCTTTTCAGCGCTCGGTTTCGCCTTTCGCCGACAGCCCGTAGCGCTTCATCTTCTCGTACAGCGTCGCCTTGCCGACATGCAGACGGTCGGCCGTCGCGGCGACCGCGCCGCCCGTCTGGTTCAGTGCCTCAGCGATCACCGCGCGCTCGAACTGCTCGATGCGCTCCTTCAGCGTCTGCTCGTTGTCGGCAGCGTCGCCACCCGCGCCCGTTTCCTGCGGCATGTCGGCCACGCCGAGCACGAAGCGGTCGGCCGCGTTGTGCAGCTCGCGCACGTTGCCGGGCCAGTCGCGCTGCATCAGGCTCGCGCGCTGCCGGTCGGTCAGCACGGGCGCGGGCCGCCCGTAGCGCACGGCCGCATCGAGCATGAAGTGCTCGAACAGCGGCACGATGTCCTCGCGGCGCTCGGCGAGCGGCGGCAGCGCGATCGTCACGACGTTGAGCCGGTACAGCAGGTCGCGCCGAAACGTACCGGCCGCGACGAGTTCGCTCATGTCGCCCTTCGCGGCCGCGACGACGCGGCAGTTCACGCGGATCGGCTGGTTCGAGCCGAGCCGCTCCAGCACGCCGTCCTGCAGCACCCGCAGCAGCTTCACCTGCAGCGCGAGCGGCATGCTTTCGATTTCGTCGAGGAACAGCGTGCCGCCGGACGCGTATTCGAGCTTGCCGACGCGCCGCTTCGCGGCGCCGGTGAACGCGCCGGGCTCGTAGCCGAACATCTCCGACTCGAACATCGGCTCGGGCAGCGCGCCGCAATTCACCGCGATGAACGGCTTGTCGCGGCGCGGCGACAGCTCGTGCAGGCTGCGCGCGATCAGTTCCTTGCCGGCGCCGGTGTCGCCGTTGATCAGCACCGACGCATCGGTCGGCGCGACGTTCGCGATCAGCTTGCGCACCTGCTCGATCGCGGGGCTGCGGCCGATGATGCGCGGCGCGACGACGTTCTGCCCGGCCAGCTCGCGCCGCAGCGCATGGTTCTCGAGCACGAGCTCGCGCCGCTCGAGCGCGCGGCGCACCGTCTCGATCAGGCGCTCGGCCGCGAACGGCTTTTCGATGAAGTCGTATGCGCCGTCGCGCATCGCCTGCACGGCCATCGAGATGTCGCCGTGCCCGGTGACGAGGATCACGGGCACGTCGGGCACGCGCTCGCGGCACTGCGCGAGCACGTCGAGCCCGCTTGCGCCGGGCAGCCGGATGTCGCTGACGATCGCGCCCGCGGTGTCCGCGACGATCGCCTTCTCGGCCGCTTCGGCCGACTCGAAGCCGGCGACGTCGAAGCCCGCCAGCTGAAGGCTCTGCACGCTCGCCCGGCGAACGAGCGCATCGTCTTCGATATAGATCACTTGCAGCCGGTTGGCCATCGTACTCACTTGCTCCTGACGGGCCGCGCGGCAGTGTTGCGCGCGCGGCGGCGTTGATGCCGGTCGTTCGCCGACCGGGCCTAGTGCGAGCCCGCCGGCTCGGACACGGAGTCCGGATGATGCGTGCGCGCGCGCCGCAGCGTCAAGACGAACAGCGCGCCGCCCGACGGCGCGTTGCGCGCGGTCAGCGCACCGCCCGCGTCGCTCGCGATCGACGACGAGATCGCGAGGCCGAGCCCGAGCCCGCGCCCCATTTCCTTGGTCGTGAAGAACGGCTCGAACAGGCGCGGCAACAGGTCGGGCGCGATGCCGGGGCCGTTGTCGCGCACCTCGACCGCGAGCGTCGCGGCCGACACCGCGATCGTCACTTCGATCGCGGGCGCCGCGATGCCCGCGACCGCGTCGAGTGCGTTGCCGAGCAGGTTGATCAGCACCTGCTCGAGGCGCAGGTCCTCGCAACGTGCGACAAGCTCGGGGTAGTCGCGCGCCAGATCGAGCGGCACGCCGTGCGCGGGCGATACGGTCGCGTCCTGCAGCGTCAGCGTGAGTGCGACGCCGCGCAGGCGATCGCCGAGCAGCGACAGTACGCTGCGCAGCGCACGCACGACGAGCGCCCGCTCGTTGCGCGGCTTCGCACGGCCGACGAACAGCTTCAACTGGTTCGTGATCTTGCCCATCCGCTCGGTGAGCGCGGCGATCGCCTCGAGGTTCTCGCGCGCGGCCGCCTGCTCGCCGCGATCGAGCAGCACGCGCGTGTTGTCCGAGAAGCTGCGCAGCGCCGCGAGCGGCTGGTTCAGTTCATGCGTGATGCCGGCCGCCATCTGGCCGAGCGCGGCCAGCTTGCTCGCCTGGATCAGTTCGTCGTGCGCGGCGCGCAGCTCCTGCTCCGCGCGGATCCGGTCGCCGACTTCCTTCTGCAACTGCTCGTTCGCTTCCGACAGGTCGGCCGTGCGCTCCTCGACGCGCCGGTTCAGCTCCGCATACGCCTGCTGCAACAGCGCGCGGCCGCGGATCATTTCGCGCACGCGCGCGCGGCGCATCCGCCAGTAGAACGCGAGCAGCGCGACCGACACGAAACCGAAGCCCGTGACGATCGTCGCGTTGCGCGCATCGGCGTCGATCGGCGCGATCGGCGCGAGCGTGACGAGCAGCCAGTCGGGCTCGCCGATCCGCCGCTTGCTGGCCAGGAAGCGCGGCGCGCGCAGGCCCGCGCCGAGGCGCACGATCTCCGCATCGGCGCCGAGCGTCTGCTCGATGCGCAGCGGCAGCGGTGTGACGGGCTGCTGCGCGTACTGGCGCGTCTCGTAGATCGACGCGGCGACGGGCCCCGTCAACGGCCGCAGCGTGTGGTATTTCCACGCGGGCACCGACGACAGGAACACGACGCCGTGATCGTCCGCGACGACGAGCGGCTCGGACGCGTCAGCGCCCTGGAACCATTCGAGATTGAGCTTCACGACCACGACGCCCGCGATCTTGCCGTCGCGCCATACGGGCTGCGAGATGTAGTAGCCGGGATCGCGCGAGATCGTGCCGATCCCGAAGAAGCGGCCGACCCGGCCGTTCATCGCGTCGAGGAAGTAGGGGCGGAAACGGTATTCGATCCCGACGAAGCTGTCGGGCGCGCGCCAGTTGCTGGCGGCGACGCACAGGCCGTCCGCGCCGATCACGTAGGTGACGGTCGCGTGCGCGTGTTCGTTGAGATCTTCGAGATAGCGGTTGACGCGTGCGGTGTAGTCGCCGCGCTTCGGCTCGGCGAGCAGGTCCTGCACATACGGATGGCTGCCGAGCAGATAGGGCAGCGATTCGTAGCGGTCGAGCGTGCTCTTGAGCGCGTTGGTGGTGCGGTCGACGCGCACCGCGGCGTTGCGCTGCAACTCGGCGACGCCGCGTTGCCAGGTAATCGTCCACGTCAGCGCGCACGCCGCGACGAGCGCGGCGGCAAGCACGACGAGGATGAGCAGGCGGCGCTTCACGGTCGAGGCTTCCTGGCGATGCGGATCGCCTATTGTGTCATAGGCCTCCCTGTCAACGCCTCGGCCGCCGCGTGCCGCGCCGCCGGCGGGCGGTGCCGCCGCCTGCTCCTTCACGACGTCAGACGCCGGCCGTCTCGGTCGCCGAGACTTCGCCGCCGCCCTTCAGCGCCTGGCGCAGCTTGTTGCGGTCGAGCTCCTTCTCCCAGGCGGACACGACGACCGTCGCGACGCCGTTGCCGACGATGTTGGTCAGCGCGCGACATTCGCTCATGAAGCGGTCGATGCCGAGGATCAGCACCATGCCCGACAGCGGGATCGTCGGCACGACGGCCAGCGTCGCGGCGAGCGTGATGAAGCCCGCGCCCGTCACGCCGCTCGCGCCCTTCGACGTCAGCATCGCGACCGCCAGCAGCGTGAGCTGCTGCATCCACGTCAGTTCGATGTTGGTCGCCTGCGCGATGAACAGCACGGCCATCGTCATGTAGATGTTGGTGCCGTCGAGGTTGAACGAATAGCCGGTCGGCACGACGAGGCCGACGACCGAACGCGAGCAGCCGGCCTTCTCGAGCTTTTCCATCAACTGCGGCAGCGCGGCTTCCGACGAGCTCGTGCCGAGCACGATCAGCAGCTCTTCCTTGATGTAGGACACGAAGCGGATGATCGAGAAGCCCGTGAAGCGCGCGATCGCGCCGAGCACGACGAGCACGAACACGACCGACGTCAGGTAGAACGTGCCGATCAGCTTGAGCAGCGGCACCAGCGAGCCGACGCCGTACTTGCCGATCGTGAACGCCATCGCGCCGAACGCGCCGATCGGTGCCAGCTTCGTGACGATGTGCACGATGCCGAACAGCACGCGCGTGAGCCCGTCGATGAAATCGGTGACGACCTTGCCGCGCTCGCCGAGGTGCGCGAGCACGCTGCCGAACAGCAGCGCGATCAGCAGGATCTGCAGGATTTCGCCCTGCGCGAACGCATCGACCATCGTGTTCGGGATGATGTGCATCAGGAAGTCGACCGTCGACTGCCCGTGCGCCTTCGCCGCGTACGACGCGACGGCCTTGCCGTCGAGCGTCGCCGGGTCGATGTTGAAGCCGACGCCCGGACGCAGGATGTGCGTGGCCGCGAGGCCGAGCAGCAGCGCGAAGGTCGACACGACCTCGAAGTACAGCAGCGCCTTGCCGCCGACGCGGCCGACCTTCTTCATGTCCTCCATGCCGGCGATGCCGGTGACGACCGTACAGAAGATGATCGGACCGATCACCATCTTGATCAGCTTGATGAACCCGTCGCCGAGCGGTTTCATGTCGGTGGCGAGCGCCGGGTAGTAGTGGCCGAGGATCACGCCGACGATGATGGCGAAGATCACCTGCACATAGAGCACTTTGTAGAAGGGTTTCTTCTTCACGATGGTTCCTGCTGAAGTAGATGAGCCGGTGGATACGGCGTCACGCGCGCAGGCGAATGTCAGGGGAAGAGCATTCGCCCGCGCGGCTGCCGTGCCGCAACAAGCGATGCCTCACGACATCCGGAGGGGGAGGAAGGCAGTGGTCATCGATTGTCTCCTGTCGACCCGAGTTAGCGCTTCAGCGCTTACTTGGGTCCCATGCAACGCTTGGTTTAATAGTCAGGCCGAGTGGGCGGCCGTGCGTTTTATATCGCAAGGTCGATGCCAGGTTTCCGTAACCCCTCAAACCATTGTTTTCATTGTATTTCTCATAATGCGGCAGGCAAGGAAATCCGGGATTCCGGATTTCCGGAAAATATCCGTCCGGCGATCCGGACGGATTGGCACTTTGATCAGACGAATCAGTGCTGCACGGCCTCGCCGGCCAGCAGGCCGGTTTGCGCGTAGAACTCCTGCTGCGCGAACGCGTCGCGCTCGCGCTGCGCGCGCTCGCCGCGATCCGCGAGCGAGCCGACGACGATCCCGATGAACGCGAGCGGCACCGACACGAGCGCCGGGTTGTCGAGGAACACCGGCGCGTGCGCGTGGTGCAGCACGTCGACCCACACCGACTTCGACAGCACCGTGAGCACCACCGCCGACGCGAGGCCGAGGCCGCCGCCGAGCACCGCGCCACGCGTCGTCATCCCGCGCCAGAAGATCGACATCGCGAGCACCGGGAAATTCGCGCTCGCGGCCACCGCCGCGACGAGCCCGACCATGAACGCGACGTTCACATGCTCGAACAGGATCGACAGCCCGATCGCGACGGCCGACAGCACGATCGTCGCCGCGCGCGAGATGCGCATCTCCAGGCGCTCGTCGGGCTTGCCGCGCGCCCACATCTGCGCATACAGGTCGTGCGAGATCGTCGTCGCGCCGGCGAGCGTCAGGCCCGCGACCACCGCGAGGATCGTCGCGAACGTGACGGCCGCGATGAAGCCGTAGAACCAGTTCCCGCCGACCGCCTGCGCGAGCTTCACCGCGACCATGTTCGAGCCGCCGAGCAGGTCGTGCGTGAGGTTGAACGTGCCGTTCGCGCCGAGCTTGAAGAATTCGGGATGCTGCGCGAGCAGCACGATCGCCGAGAAGCCGATCACGAAGGTCAGCAGGTAGAAGTAGCCGATGAAGCCGGTCGCGTAGAGCACCGACTTGCGCGCCTCCTTCGCGTTCGGCACCGTGAAGAAGCGCATCAGGATGTGCGGGAAGCCGGCCGTGCCGAACATCAGCGCGATGCCGAGCGACAGCGCGTTGGCCGGATCGCGGATCAGCTTGCCGGGCCCCATGATGCCGAGCGCGCCCGGATGCACGGCCACCGCGCGGCGGAACATCTCGTCGACGCTGAAGCCGAATTCGCCGAGCGCGAGCAACACGAGCAGCGTCGCGCCGCACAGCAGCAGCACGGCCTTGATCACCTGCACCCAGGTGGTCGCGGTCATCCCGCCGAAGAACACGTAGACGACCATCAGCACGCCGACGATCAGCTCCGCCGTGCCGTACGACAGCCCGAACAGCAGCTGGATCAGCTTGCCCGCGCCGACCATCTGCACGACGAGGTACAGCACGACGATCGTCAGCGCGTTCGCGGAGGTCAGCAGCCGGATCGGCCGCTGCGCGAAGCGGTACGCGACGACGTCGACGAACGTGAACTTGCCGAGGTTGCGCAGCGGCTCGGCGATCAGGAACATCACGAACGGCCAGCCGACCAGAAAGCCGATTGAATAGATGAGCCCGTCGAAGCCGAACATGAACACCATGCCGGACAGCCCGAGGAACGACGCGGCCGACATGTAGTCGCCCGCGATCGCGAGGCCGTTCTGCAGCCCGGTGATGCCGCCGCCGGCCGTGTAGAAGTCGCGTGTCGAGCGCGTGCGGCGCGCGGCCCAGCGCGTGAGCGCGAGCGTCGCGAACACGAACGCGAAGAACATCCCGATCGCGACCGGGTTCAGCTCGACCTTGTCGGGCATCGGGCCCGCGACCGATACCGCATGGGCGGCGGAGGAAACGAGAATGGCAAGCGCGCCGAGCGCGATCGATGTGCGTCGCATGTCGGCCTCCGTCAGGAACGCTGCAGGATCGCGTCGACCCGGCGGTCGAACGCACGATTCGCGCGCAGCACGTAGCACGCGGTCAGGCCGATCGCGACCAGGATGATCGCGACGCCCGCGGCGATCCCGACCGTCGTCGTCGCGCCGCGATACAGCGGCGCCGCGAGCACGTGCGGCGCGAGCGCGACGAGCAGGATGAAGCCGTAGTAGGTCGCGATCATCAGCGCCGTCAGCGTGAAGCTGAAGCGGCGCCGCGCACGCACGAGTTGCTGGTAGTCGCGGCGCGCCGTGACCGATTCGATGACGGAAAGCTCCATGGTGTCTCCTGTGTCGACCGGAGTTGGCGCTTTGGCGCTTGTTCCGGCCCCATGCTTCGCGGTCGACCGGAATCGGCGCTTCAGCGCCGACTCCAGTCCCCGCAGGGCACCTCGTCGTTTCGCGAGGCTTGTCTTGTAGATGGCCGGCGCGTCAACCGCTCCGCCCGCGCCGCGGCGGAAAAATCGCGTTACACGATGCGATCCGCGCGCAGCCGCGCGACCTCGTCGGTCGACATCCCGAGCCAGCCGCCGAGCACCGCGTCCGTATCCGCACCGAGCACCGGCGGCGCGCCGCGCACCGGCAGCCGCGCGCCGTCGAAGCGGTACGGCGGCGCGAGCACGTCGACACCGCCCGCGACCGGATGCGGCTGCCGCGTGACGAGCCCCGCGCTGGTCGCGCGCTCGGACCTCAGCGCTTCGTGCAACCCAAGCACTTCACCGCACGGAATGCCCGCGTCGGCGAGCGCCGCAAGCAGCGTCGCGCGCGACCGGCGCGCGAGTTCGCGGCGAAGCTCGGGCAGCAGGTCCGCGCGGTTTTCCGAGCGGCCGAGATTGGTCTTGTAGCGCGCGTCAGCCGCGAGGTCGGGCCGCTCGATCACCTCGCAGAAGCGCGCGAACTGCGTGTTGTTGCCGACGGTGATCACGAGCGGGCCGTCGGCCGCGTCGAACACGCCATACGGCACGATCGACGGATGCGCGTTGCCGTAGCGCGGCGGGTCCTCGCCCATCAGCAGCGCATCGAGCCCGTAGTACGCGGTGATCATCAGCCCGCAGTCGAACAGCGCCATCTCGATGCGCCGCCCGCGCCCGGTTGCATGACGCTCGTACAGCGCGGCGAGGATCGCCTGCGCCGAATACATGCCGGTGAACAGGTCGACCGCCGCGACGCCGAACTTCAGCGGCGGCTGGCCGGCCTCGCCGTTCAGCGCCATCAGCCCGGCCTCCCCCTGCACGACGAGGTCGTAACCGGGCCGCGCGGCCTCGGCGCCCGAACGGTCGTAGCCGGAAATCGCGCAGTGCACGAGGCGCGGGTTCAGTTCGGCCAGCGCGTCATAGCCGAGGCCGAGCTTTTCCGCGCCGCCGAACTTGAAGTTGTGGACCAGCACGTCGGCCTGCGCGGCCAGCTCGCGCGCGACGCGCTGCCCTTCTTCGGTCTGCAGGTCCACGCAGATCGAACGCTTGCTGCGATTCACGCTGTTGAAATACGTAGTCTCGGTATCGCCGATCCGCAGCCCCCAGTCGCGCGTGTCGTCGCCGCGCGCCGGATGCTCGACCTTGATCACTTCCGCGCCGAAGTCGGCGAGCACCATCGCGCACCACGGGCCCGCGAGCACGCGCGAGAAATCGAGCACCTTCACGCCGGCCAGCGGCAATGCGCGCGGTTCGTTCGTCATCCTTGTCTCCTCCATTCGCGCTGCGCGCTTTTACTGTTTGGACAACGCGATGTAGCGCGCGAGATGGTGATCCTCGTCGCCGAGCTGGTGATCGATCATCACGAGGCGCTTCGCGTAATGCGACAGCGGCAGCTCCCACGTCATCCCGATCCCGCCGTGCAACTGGATGCTCTCCTCGGCAACGAGCGTGCCGATCCGGCCGATGCTGTATTTCGCTGCCGCAAGCGCACGTTCGCGCACCGCGCGCGGCGCATCGAGCTGCGCGGCCGCGTTGATCACGGCCGAGCGCGCCTGCTCGACTTCGAGCAGCAGGTCGGCCATCCGGTGCTGCAGCGCCTGGAAACTGCCGATCGGCAAACCGAACTGCTTGCGCGTGCGCAGGTAGTCGAGCGTGTGTTCCTTCGCGACGTCCATCGCGCCGAGCGCTTCCGCCGACAGCGCGAGCAGCCCGTAGCCGAGCACGCGTTCGAGCAGCGCCGCGCCCGCTTCGCCGTCGCGCTCGACGTCCGGATCGCCGAGCGCGGCATCGACCGGCAGTGCAACGCGATCGAAGCGCACCTCGGCCGCGCGGCCGCCGTCGATCTTCCGGTAATCGCGCAGCGATACGCCCGGCGCATCGGCCGGCACGACGAACAGGCCGATGCCGGCCGCATCGTCGTCGTGGCCGGACACGCGCGCGCTGACGACGAAGAACGCCGCCTGCGCGGCCTGGTCGACGACGCCCTTCGCGCCTGTCAGCACCCAGCCGTCGCCCGAGCGTTCGGCGCGCGTGCGCACGGTCGTCAGTTCGTAGTGCGAGCCCGGCTCGTTGTGCGCGAACGCGGCGCTCGCGCTGCCGTCGATCAACGCCGCGAGCTTGTCGCGATGCGCATCGCCGCCGGCGAGCGACAGCGCGCGGCCAGCCAGCAGCGCACCGAGGAACGGCTCGACGACGAGCCCGCGCCCGAGGCATTCGAACACCACGGCGATGTCGAAGCCCGCGCCGCCGAAGCCGCCGTCGGCTTCGGCAAACAGCGCGCCGACCGTGCCGAGCTCGGCAAAGCGCTGCCACATCGCGCGATCGAAGCCTTCGGCCGACTGCGCGATGCGATCGCGCACCGGGAACGCGTACTGTTCGGCGATGAAGCGGTTCAACGTGTCCGCCAGCATCCGGCGGTCTTCTGTGTGCTGGAAATCCATCGTCGCGCTCCTCGTTACAGCCCGAGCATCATCTTCGCGATGATGTTCTTCTGGATCTCGTTCGAGCCGCCGAAGATCGACAGCTTCCGGTTGTTGAAGTACTGCTGCGCGGCGCTCGCGGCTTCGTCCGGGCCGACCGGTTCGCCGTCGTAGTCCGCATCGAGCGCTTCGTCGACGAACGGCTGCGCGTACGGCCCCATCGCGCGCCGCATCAGCGACGCGATCTCCTGGCGGATCTGCGTGCCGCGGATCTTCAGCATCGAGCTTTCCGCGCCCGGCGCGCCGCCGCCCGCGACCGCGGCCAGCACGCGCAGGTTGGTCGTGCGCATGTTCTCGAGCTCGATCTCGACGCGCGCGACACGCGCCGCGAAGAACGGATCGTCCGCGAGCGGCCTGCCGTTCTTCATCACCTTCGCGGCGACCGCGCGCAACCGGTCGAGCGCGGCCGTCGAGAAGCCGATCCCGGCGATGTTGGTGCGCTCGTACGTGAGCAGGAATTTCGCGTAGGTCCAGCCGCGGTTCTCCTCGCCGACGAGGTTTTCCGCCGGCACGCGCACGTCGGTGAAGAACACCTCGTTCACCTCGTGCTCGCCGTCGAGCGTGATGATCGGACGCACTTCGACGCCCGGCGTGTTCATGTCGATCAGCAGGAAGCTGATGCCCTCCTGCTTGCGCACGTCGGTCGCGGTGCGCACGAGGCAGAAGATCATGTTCGCGTAGTGGCCGAGCGTGGTCCACGTCTTCTGCCCGTTCACGATGTAGTGCTCGCCCTGCGCGTCGATTCCGCGCACCGCGCTCGTCTTCACCGCCGCGAGATCGGAACCGGCGCCCGGCTCCGAGTAACCCTGGCACCACCAGTCGGTGCCGTCGAGGATGCGCGGCAGCCAGTGGCGCTTTTGCGCCTCGCTGCCGTACTTGATCAACACCGGGCCGAGCATGTTCACGCCGAACGGCACGATGCGCGGCGCACCGGCGAGCGCGCATTCGTTGTCGAACAGGAACTTCTGCGCGACGCTCCAGCCGGGGCCGCCGTATTCGCGCGGCCAGTGGCTCGCGAGCCAGCCGCGCGCGTTGAGTGTCGCGTGCCATTCGCGCATGTCGTCGCGCGTGAGGTGCAGGCCGCCCTTCACCTTGCGCGCGATGCGCTCGGGCAGTTCCGCTTGCAGGAAGCGCTGCACTTCCGTGCGGAAGGTTTCCTCTTCGGGAGTGAAATTGAGGTCCATCTTCGGTCCGTTGCGAATGCGGTTGGCGTTCAGTCGATGCGGTTCAGGCTCGCGAAATCCGCGCCACGCGCGACGAGTTCGACGATCAGCGGCGACGGCTTCCAGAACAGCGGATCCTCCTTCGCGAACGCGCGGATATCGGCGAGCACGTTCGCGAGGCCGAGCGTGTCCGCGTAGTGCATCGGTCCGCCGCGATAGCGCGGGAAGCCGTAGCCGTACAGGAACACCGCGTCGACATCGAGCGGGCGCAGCGCGATCTTCTCGTGCACGACGTTCGCGCCTTCGTTGATCATCGCGGCGAGGTAGCGGCGCAGGATTTCGTCGTCGGTGAACGTGCGCGGCGTGACGCCCTTCTTCGCGCGTTCTGCCGCGACGATCGCTTCGACTTCCGGGTCCGGCGTGCCGACGCGCGCGCCGTCCGGATACAGGTAGTAGCCGCGCGACGTCTTCTGCCCGAACCAGCCGCGCTCGCACAGCCGGTCGGAAATCTCCACGTAGCGCGCGCGCGGATCGCGCGTCGCCGCGCGGCGCTTGCGGGTCGCCCAGCCGATGTCGCCGCCCGCGAGATCGACCACCTGGAACGGCCCCATCGGGAAGCCGAATTCGCGCACCGCGCGATCGATCTGGTACGGCGACGCGCCGTCTTCCATCAGGTAGTCGGCCGCCGTGCGATAGACGGCGAGGATCCGGTTGCCGATGAAGCCGTCGCATACGCCTGCGCGCACCGGCGTCTTCTTCAACTGCTTGGCAAGCGCGAACGCGGTCGCGACGACGTCCGCGCTGACGCGCGCCGGCACGACGATCTCGAGCAGCTTCATCACGTTGGCCGGCGAGAAGAAATGCAGGCCGATCACGTCGGCCGGGCGGTCGATGCTCGCGGCCAGTTCGTCGATGTCGAGATACGACGTGTTGGTCGCGAGCACCGCACCCGGCTTGCAGACGCGCGCGAGTTCGGCGAACACGGCCTTCTTCACTGCCATGTCCTCGAACACGGCCTCGATCACGACATCGGCCTGCGCGAGCGCGTCGTACGACGTGCTGCCCTTGAAGCGCGCGAGCCGTGCCGCGTGCGCGGCCGGCGTCATCCGCCCTTTCGCGACGAGGCCGTCGTACACCTTCTCGACGTGCGCGCGGCCGCGCGCGAGCGACGCTTCGTCGCGTTCGATCATCGTCACCGGCAGCCCGGCGTCGAGCGCCGCGACCGCGATGCCCGCGCCCATCGTGCCGCCGCCGACCACGCCGATCCGCTCGACCGGCCGCGCGCTCGCACGCCGCGCCTCGGGCGCCTTCGCGGCTTCGCGCTCCGCGAAGAACGCATGCACGAGGCCCGCGCGCTGCGGGCTGTCGATGCACTGCAGGAACAGGCTGCGTTCGAACGTCATCCCCGCATCGAACGACTGCGTGAGCGCGGTCTCGACCGCTTCGACGATCTTCGCCGGCGAGAACAGCCCGCGCGACTTCTTCGGCAGTTCCGCGCGCGCCGCGTCGATCGCGGCCTGCGCGGCCGCGCGATCGGCGAGCCCCTGCGCATCGCGCGTGCGGCGCACCGGCGCGCCGAGCGACACGAGTTCCTGCGCATAGGCAAGGCCTTCGGCAAGCGTGTCGTCACTGTGCGCGACGCGATCGACGAGACCGAGCGCGAGCGCTTCGTCCGCGCTCGCGTGGCGGCCCGTCAGCATCAGGTCGAGCGCGGCCTTTGCGCCGATCAGGCGCGGCGTACGCTGCGTGCCGCCCGCGCCGGGCAGCAGGCCGAGCGTGACTTCGGGCAGCCCGAGCTTCGCGCCGGGCACCGCGAGCCGGTAATGCGCGGCCAGCGCGACTTCGAGGCCGCCGCCGAGCGTCGCGCCGTGCAGCGCGACCACGACCGGCTTCGCGCTGGACTCGATCCGCTCGCACACGTCGGGCAGCGACGGCGGCACGGGCGGCTTGCCGAATTCGCGGATGTCGGCGCCCGCGATGAAGTTGCGGCCGGCGCCGACGATCAGCACCGCGCGGATCGCGTCGTCGGCCTGCGCGGCGTCGAGCGCGTCGGCGAGGCCGCGCCGCACGTCGGCCGACAGCGCGTTGACGGGCGGATGGTCGATCGTGACGACGAGCACCTTATCGCGCCGCTCGCGCGTGACCGTGCCGGCTTGGGGTGTTGCAGATGAATTCATGGTGTCTCCTGTCCTGTCATATGCACCAGACATGCACCGATTCTCGATTGATCGAGATTCATTGACAATTCCCTCTCGCCTTTACAAGCTGTCAAGTCTGACTTGACACTGAATGTTTTCCGACCGTTAAACGGGACGGATCAGGAGCGAACGCATGGACCTGAACGCGCTGACGCTGCTCGTCGAGATCCTCGACGCCGGCAATCTCAGCAAGGCAGCGCAGCGGCTCAAGATGAGCCGCGCGAACGTCAGCTACCGGCTGAACCAGCTCGAGCGCTCGATCGGCCAGCAGCTCGTGCGGCGCACGACGCGGCGCATCGAGCCGACCGAGATCGGGCTGAAGCTGTACGAGCACGGCCGGCGCATCCGCAACGAGCTGCTCGCCGCGGAGGAATCGGTGACGACGCTCGGCCAGGACCTGCAGGGCCGCGTGCGGCTGTCGGTGCCGAGCGGCTATGGGCAAATGGTGATGTCCGAATGGCTGCTCGCGTTCAAGCGGCTGCATCCGGGCATCGTGCTCGACGTCGTATTCGAGAACCGCGTGGAAGACCTGATGCGCGACGAGATCGACATCGCGGTGCGCGTGATGCCCGAGCCGCCGCAGAACCTCGTCGCGCGCGACATGGGCGCGGTGCGCTACGTCGCGTGCGCGTCGGCTGCGTTCGCGGCCGCGCACGGGATGCCAGCGAGCCTCGGCGCGCTGGCCGCCGCGCCGGTCGTCACCGCGACGGTGATGGGCCGCCAGCTCAGGATCGCCGCGTATCTCGGCGACGAGCGGCACGAGGTGCTGCTCGAGCCCACGCTGATTTCGGAGAACTTCCTGTTCCTGCGCCAGGCGATCCTCGCGGGGATCGGCGTCGGCATCGTGCCCGACTACGTGATGCAGGACGACATGCGGCGCGGCGCCGTCGTCACGTCGCTCGACGCATACCGGCTCAGCATCTTCGGCACGCACATGTACATGCTCTACATGCCGAACCGGCACCACACGCGCGCGACGTCGACGTTCATAGAGTTCATCCTCGAACAGGCCGGAAAGGCCGGCCGGGGCGGGCCCGGCGCGATGCGTCAGGGTTTCCTGTCGGATGACAATCCGCCGGCCTCGCGGCGACAATAGCGCGCCGGGGCGCGCAGCCCCGTTGCGCCCGCACCATCGCTTCATTCGAATTCACTGCTGCCGAGGGTTCAATGTTCGACCGGATTCGTCCGCATTCGCGTCCCTGGACGCTGCTCGCCGCCGTCGCGTTCGTCGCGTTCAACGCCGGCTGCACGTCCCCGTCAACGCCGTCGGGCGCCGTCGTCCCGGTGGCCGCCGCGTCGGGCGCAGCCGTGCCGCTGCCTGGCTTCCATGCGCCCGAGCTGTCGTCCGGCTGGGTCGACAAGCCGGGCTGGACTTCGCAGCACAGCATGATCGCGGCCGCGAACCCGCTCGCGACGCAGGCCGGCTACGAGATGCTGAAGGCCGGCGGCACCGCGATCGACGCCGCGATCGCGACGCAGATGGTGCTCGCGCTCGTCGAGCCGCAATCGTCGGGGATCGGCGGCGGCGCGTTCATGCTGTACTTCGACGGCAAGGCGACGCAGGCGTACGACGGCCGCGAAACCGCGCCGGCCGCCGCGACCGACCGCCTGTTCTACGGGCCGACCGGCCAGCCGATGGGCTTCTACGAAGGCGTCGTCGGCGGGCGCTCGGTCGGCACGCCGGGCGTGCTGCGCATGCTCGACGCCGCGCACCGCGCGCACGGCAAGCTGCCGTGGCGCCGGCTGTTCCAGCCCGCGATCCGGCTCGCCGAGCACGGTTTCACGATCAGCCCGCGGCTCGCGACACTGATCGCGAACGACAAGTACCTGAAGAACGACCCGGCCGCGCGTGCGTACTTCTACAACCCGGACGGCACGCCGAAGGCGGCCGGCACGGTGCTGAAGAACCCCGCGCTCGCGACCGTGCTGCGCCAGGTCGCCGACCGCGGCGCGAACGCGTTCTACACCGGCGCGATCGCGCGCGACATCGTCACCAAGGTCCGCAAGCACCCGACCAATCCGGGCCTGCTGTCGCTCCAGGATCTCGCACGCTACAAGACGAAGGTGCGCACGCCGCTGTGCGCGGACTACCGGCGCTCGGTCGTCTGCGGGATGCCGCCGCCGTCGTCCGGCGGTCTCGCGATCGCGCAGATGCTCGGCATCCTCGAGGCGATGCCCGACTGGCAGCAGATCGGCGCGCAGAAGCCGGTGCGCAACGACGTCGGCTACGAGCCGACGCCGTTCGCCGCGCACCTGTTCAGCGAAGCCGGGCGCCTCGCGTATGCGGACCGTGCGCGCTATGTCGCCGATCCCGATTTCGTGCCGCTGCCGGGCGGCAACTGGACAAGCCTCACCGACAGGACCTACCTCGCACAGCGCGCGCGGCTGATCGGCGACAGCAGCATGGGCGTCGTGCAGGCCGGCGCGCCGCAGGGCGCGACGCTCGCGATGGCCGACGATCGCAGCCCCGAATTGCCGTCGACGTCCGACATCGCGATCGTCGACCGCTACGGGCAGGCGCTGTCGATGACGACGAGCATCGAGGATGCGTTCGGTTCGCGGCTGATGGTGCGCGGCTTCATGCTGAACAACCAGCTCACCGATTTCTCGTTCGTGTCGAACGACAACGGCCGGCCGGTCGCGAACCGCGTGCAGCCCGGCAAGCGGCCGCGTTCGGCGATGTCGCCGGAGCTCGTGTTCGACAAGAAGACGAAGCAGGTGACGATGATCGTCGGCTCGGCCGGCGGCCCCGCGATCATCAATCACGTCGCGAAGACGCTGGTCGGCGTGCTCGACTGGGGCATGACGATGCAGCAGGCGATCGCACTGCCGAACTTCGGGTCGATGAACGGGCCGACGCAACTCGAGCGCGGCCGCGTGTCGGACGCGCTCGCCGACGGGCTGAAGGGCCGCGGGCACGACGTGCAGGTCGTCGAGATGAACTCGGGGCTGCAGGGAATCCAGCGGCTGAACGTGCAGGGGCAGACGGTGTGGTTCGGCGGCGCGGACCCACGGCGCGAAGGGGTTGCGATGGGGGATTGACGGACGCCCCCCGTCCGCGGCAGCGCGCGTGAGCCGTCACGCGCCGCTCCTTGCATCACACATACCGACGACCGATTATCCGTGGCCGCCCATCGAATCGCGGCCACGGCCCCCGCCAGCCTCCCCCCATACGATTTGTCCCATTAGCAACGTCATCATTTTCGTAACTGTCTGATCGACGGCGCATTCGACGAACCGTATATTGCCCCGGTTCAAGGCCACCCGATACGGACATGTCTTCACCGACGGCGGTACATCGTACCTGCTCCGTTCGGTGAGTCGCACGTGCATCGTCCGGCCGTCTGACATACGACATCAATCAATCAGGACTACGATTCATATGACAAGCGTCATCGCCATTCGCTCCGGTATTCCGTGCGCACGCTCGCGCGCTTCGATCAAGCCGAAGCGCACACCTGCCGCCAGACTCACGGCATTCGCTCTCGCGCTCGCCGCGCTCGCACCGTGCTACGGCCATGCCGGCGACGACCTGATCCAGACCAACCTGGTCATTCTCGGCGGTAACGGCGGCGATCCGATCGCGTCCGGCGCCAGCGCGATCGCGATAGGACCGGGCGCGCAAGCGCTTGGCGAAACCGGCAGCGACTACTCGGCGATCGCGATCGGCGCGAAAGCCGTTGCCGACGGGCAAGCTACCGTCGCCGTCGGCGAAAACGCGAACGTCCACGGCGACCGCTCGAACGCGTTCGGCGTATCGTCGAACGTCAATGCGAACCGCAGCCTCGCGCTCGGCGCCGACACGAAGGTCAGCGCGCACGGCGCGGTCGCACTCGGCCAGGGCAGCGTCGCCGACCGCACGAACACCGTGTCGATCGGCAACACCGGCAACGAGCGCCAGCTCGTCAACCTGCGGGCCGGCACGCGCGACACCGACGCAACCAACCTGTCGCAGCTCAAGCCCGTCGTCGACGCGCTAGGCGGCGATGCCGCCGTCAACGCGGACGGCACCGTGCGCGGCCCGAGCTACGAGATCGACGGCAAATCCTTCAGCAATGTCGGCGGCGCACTGACGAATCTCGACGGGCGCGTCAACTCGCTCCGCGTCGACGTCGACGATCTCGGCACGCGGCTCGACAACGGCACGACCGGCCTGGTCCGGCAGGACCCGGCGAGCCTCGCGATCTCGATCGGCGCCGACAAGGGCGGCACGTCGGTCAGCGTCGCCGGCGCGAACGGCACGCGCGCACTGACCGGGCTGTCGAACGGCACCGGCGATACCGACGCCGTGACGGTCGCGCAGCTCAAGGCGACCGGCCTGATCGACCCGAATGGCAAGCCGCTCGGCGCGATCGTGTACGACGACCTGACGCTCGGCAGCGCAACGCTCGGCGGCGTCGGCGGCACCTTGCTCAATAACGTCAAGGGAGGCGCAATTGCGGCGGGCAGCATGCAGGCCGTCAACGGCGGGCAACTCTTTGCGATGGAGCAGAAATTCCAGAGCAGCGTCGATTCACTGAATTCCCGCCTGACGAATGTCGAGCAGAACGGCACCGGCGCCAAACCGTGGACGGGCGAGCATGGCAACCAGTTGGCCCAGCTCGGCGACGGCTCCGGAGCGACCGGATCGGACTCGATGGCGCTCGGTCAGAACTCGAACGCATCCGGCAATGGCGGCGTCGCGCTCGGGAACAATGCGACGGCATCGGGCAATAATTCGGTCGCGCTCGGCGCGAACTCCGTCGCCGATCGCGACGACTCGGTCTCCGTCGGCTCGCCCGGCCACGAACGGCAGATCACCAACGTCAAGGCCGGCACCGCGCCGACCGATGCCGTGAACGTGCAGCAGTTGAACGACCAGATCGGCAGCGTTCGATCCGACATCGATCACTACCGGCGCGACGCAAGCGGCGGCATCGCGTCCGCCGTCGCGATCGCGAACCTGCCGCAGGCGTCGCTGGCGGGCGAAAGCATGGTATCGATTGCCGGCGGCACGTACAGCGGTCAGTCGGCCGTCGCGTTCGGCCTGTCGACCGCGACCCGCAACGGTCGCTGGGTCGTCAAGGCGTCCGGGTCGACCAATACTCGAGGCACCGTGGCAGTCGGCGCCGGCGCCGGCTATCGCTGGTAAGCCGTCGCGGCATTGCCGACAGCATCATCCGGAACGGGCCGGGTTTCGATCGACACGAAACCCGGCCCGTTCCATTCGAGGCGATGCCCGACTGGCAGCGGATCGGCGCGCAGAAACCGAACGCCTCACTTCAGTGCAACGGACCGCGTCGCGGATCGATCGGCGTCGTCACGCCGCAACGCGCCTCGATCACCTCGCCCGCCGCAAGGCAACGGCCTTCCTGAAAGCGCCCGGCCACAAGTTGCACGCCGACCGGCAGCCCATCCACCGCGCCGACCGGCACGGACAGGCCCGGAAGGCCGAGAATCGCGGTGGCGAGCATCGGGCTTTGCGCATCCAGAATGCGCCGCATCGCGTCGTCTCCGCGGCGGTCCGCATCGATCGGGAACGGGCGTTGCCAGGACACCGGCATCAGCAGCAATGGATGACGGGCAAAAAAAGCCTGCCAATGGCGCAGCACCGACGACCGCCGCGACAGCGCGTTCATGTAGCCGACCGTGTCGAGCGGCTTCGCGAGATGCATCATGCTCGCGTAAGCGGCACGGACCGCGTCGTCGCCGTAGGCGTCGATCGCACCGCCCATGCCGGCCTCCATTTCGGCCGTCGTCAACGCGAGCCACAGATCGGCCGCTTCCCGCAGCGCCGGCGGCGTCGCGTGCACGACCGAATAGCCTGCCGCATCGAGGCAGCCGGCGGCGAAATCGAGCGCATCGAGCACCGCAGGATCGGCCTCGATGCCGTCCATCTGCCGGCACAACGCAACGCGCGTCGGCCCCGCGTCGGCACTCAACGGTACCGGCACCCACCACGGATCGTTGAGATCCGGCGCAGCAAGCGCCCGCAGCGCGAGACGCAGATCGGCCACCGTGCGTGCAAGCGGCCCCTGCACCGACGCAAGCTGAACGGCCGGAGTCCGCTCGTGCGCCTGACTCGGATTGAACGCGGGCACGCGCCCCTGGCTCGGGCGCAATCCCGCAACGCCGCACGCATACGCCGGATATCGAATCGAGCCGCCCAGATCATTGCCGTGCGCGATCGCGCCCACGCCGGTCGCCACCGCGACAGCCGCGCCGCCGCTCGATCCGCCGGATGTCAGGCCGGGCACCCACGGATTCAGCGTCCGGCCGTACAGCTCGTTGTCGGTAAACCAGCGCAGCGAAAACGCGGGCGTATTGGTACGGCCGATGATGATCGCGCCTGCCTTGCGCAGATTCGCGACGACCGGGCTGTCGGCAACCGCCACGACGTCGCGATAGGCGGCGACGCCATTGCTCGTCGCACGCCCGGTCATGTCGACATTGACCTTCACCGTCACCGGCACGCCGTGCAGCGGGCCGACCCGCGCCCCTCGGGCGATCCGCGCGTCCGCGTCGGCCGCGGCCCGCATCGCGTCGTCGGCAAGCACGTCGACGACCGCGTTGGTCTGCGGATTGACGGCATCGAGCCGCGCGAGACAGCTCGCGACGACCTCCTGGGCAAGGCATTCGCGTTGCGTCAGGTTTGCCACGACCTCCGTTGCGCTCAGGCGCCACAGTTCCTTGTCCATCCGTATCGTCTCCTCGATGCGCTGCACTGCGCCTTCTTTGCTTAAGATAGAAATATCTTATGAAGAATTGGCGCGCACCGACAGACAATTTGTTTTTGGGCGTGACAGCCGGCAGTTGCCGCCCACGAGTTCGTTTTACACGGAGGAATGGCGGACCAGCCACCGAAGGCACGGCTGCGGCTGGTCGGAGCGGGCAGCGTTCGGGCTGGCCGCCGCGCGCAACCTGCGCCGAGCCAGGCTGCAGTCGGCAACGCGATCGGATCGACGAACGCGAGGACGATCTCGGCGCCCGCTCAGCCTCTGCCCTTCCACGGCACGATCCGCCGCTCGACCCACCGCATCGCGAGATCGAACAGCCACGCGATCGCACCGATGATCAGGATGCCCATCACGACGATGTCGGTGCGCAGGAAGCTCGATGCGTTGAGCACCATCTGCCCGAGCCCGGCCGTCGCGGCGACCATCTCGGCCGCGACGAGCGTAGTCCAGCCGAAACCGATCGCGATCCGCAGCCCGGTGAGAATTTCCGGCAGCGCGGCCGGCAGCACCACGTGGCGCACGATCTGCGCGAAGCTGCCGCCGAGCGAATACGCGGCGTTGATCTGCTCGACCGTCGCCGCGCGCACGCCGGCGCGCGCGGCCATCGCAATCGGCGCGAAGCATGCGAGGAAGATCACGACGAGCTTCGCCGTCTCGTCGATGCCGAACCAGATCACGACGAGCGGCAGGTACGCGAGCGGCGGCAGCGGCCGGTAGAACTCCAGCAGCGGATCGAGCACGCCGCGCGCGACGCGGCTCACGCCCATCAGGATGCCGGCCGGCACGCCGATCGCGGTCGCGAGCAGGAACGCGCCGAACACGCGCGCGGCACTCCACAGCAGATGCTCGGACAGCGGCAGGCCGCCCTGGATGCGGCCGTGCCACGCGTCGACGAAGGCCGTCCACACGGCTTCCGGCGCGGGCAGGAACAACGGCGGCAGCCACTGCCGATGCGTCGCGACCCACCACAGCACGGCGAGCGCCGCGACCGTCGCCACGCTCAGCCCTGCGGTCTTGCCCTGCCCAGGCAACCGGTAACGGTGCGACGCGCGCGCCGCCGCGGGACGCCGCGTCGTGTGTTCGTCCTGCTCGAAACCCACGGCCGTGCGATCGGCCGCCCACGAATCCTGCGTGCTCATGCTGTCCTGCCTGTGCAAAATACTGTTCCGGCCGCGCCCGACGGCCACGCCCTGCCGCGCCAGCTCGCGCGTCACGCGGCTTCCCCGACGGCTTCGTCGCGATGCAGATACGCGATCAGCCGCTCGCGCCATCCGATGAAATCGGGCGACGACTTCACCGCGCGCGCATCGCGCGATTCGACATAGCGACGCGCAAACGGCAACTCGAAGGTTTCGGCGATCCGGCCGGGGCCCGGCGTCATCACGACAAGACGCGTCGCGAGGAACAGCGCCTCCTCGACGTCGTGCGTGATGAAGAACACCGTCTTGCCGGTGCGTGCCCACACGTCGAGCACGAGCGCCTGCATCGTGCCGCGCGTCATCGCGTCGAGCGCGCCCATCGGCTCATCCATCAGCAGCACGCGCGGGTCGCTCGCGAGCGCACGCGCGATGCCGACACGCTGCTGCATGCCGCCCGACAGTTCGTACACGCGCGCATACGCATGCTTGTCGAGCCCGACCAGCGCGAGCATCTCCCGCGCGCGCGCTTCGCGTTCGGCCTTCGACACGCGCGCGAAGCGCAGCCCGAGCGCGACGTTGTCGAGCACGTCGAGCCACGGCAACAGCGCGTATTTCTGGAACACGACACCGCGATCAGCACCCGGGCCCGTGACCGGCACGCCGTCGACGCGCACGTCGCCGGTGGTCGGCGCGACGAAACCGGCCATGCAGTTCAGCAGCGTCGTCTTTCCGCACCCGGACGCACCGAGCGCGACGACGAATTCACCGGCATCGATGCGCAGGTCGACGCGCGCGAGCGCCTGCGTCGTCGGCCGACCGCGCTCGCCCGGATAGGCAACCGATACCTGACGAACTTCCAGCGTGCTCATGAGCGATGCTCCGCGATGCGTTGCGTGGCCGTGCTCAGCGCGCGGCCTTCTGCACGAACTGCGGATCGACGCCGGCCGAATAGTCGGACAGCACCGTCTGGATCGTGCCCTGCGATTTGAGGAACGTGGCGGTGGCCGCGAGCGACTTCGCGGCGCCCGATTGCGCACCGCCGCCGAGCCACGTCGGCGACGCCTGCTCGGCCGCCGTCGGGAATGCGTAGAGCGCGAGGCTGGCCGGCACGTCCTGCGCGTTCGCGCCCGACACCTTCGCCACCGCCTCGACCTGCGGCGAGCCGACCTTCCACGCGGCTGCATGCGCACGGTAATCGGCATCGGCGGCGGCGAGCACCTTCACGAAGCGCGTGACGAACTCGGGGTTCTCGCGCGCGAACTTGCGGCTCACGACGAAGCCGTCGAAGGTTGCCTTGCCGCTTTCTTTCGCAACCCGGCCCGACGTCGTCAGCACGGTGCCCGACTGCTTGACCTTCGCCAGCACGGGATCCCAGATATAGGTCGCGTCGATGTCGCCGCGCGCCCACGCGGCCGCGACTTCGGGCGGACGCAGGTTGACGATCTTCACGTCGTTCGGGTTGACGCCCGCGGCCTGCAGCGCGACGAGCGTATGGAAATGCGACGTCGACACGAACGGCACGCCGATCTTCCTGCCCTTCAGCGCCGCGATGTTGGTGACGCCCGAGCCGTTGCGCGCGACGAGCGCCTCGGCGTCGTTGATGTTGTCGAGTACCCAGAACAGCGAGATGTCGAGCCCCTGCGACAGCCCGGCCGCGATCGGGCTCGACCCGGCTTCGCCGAGCTGCACGGAGCCCGACGCGAGCGCGCGGATCACGTCGGCGCCGCTGTCGAGCTTGCGGAACCTGACCTTGTAGCCGGTCGCCTTTTCGACTTCACCGCTCGCCTGCGCGTAGCGCCACGGCACGACCATGTCCTGGTACGCGATCACGACTTCGCGCGATTCGGCGTGCGCCGCGCCGAGCGCGGCCAGGGCGGTCAGCGCGACGACGGCGCGGCGGATGAAGCTGAAACGGGACATGCGGCTCTCCTTCGGATGCGGGCATTGCTGCGGGAGAGCCGACTATAGGAGCTTTGCGCGCGGCGGGAGCGAACTTATCCTGCGAAGCTATCGATGCCGTTTCAGCTTTGCTTTCCACGCTCGACCGGATCGTACGTCCGGTCGGGTGGCGATTGTCGTGCGAATGCGGGGATCGCAGCCGCACCAGCAAAAAAGCCCGCATCGCTGCGGGCTTTTTCGACTGCGTGAAGGCTGCGGTAACGCCAACGCGGCGCTCAGACCACGCCAGCCCCATGCGCCTGCAGATCGGCGTGATAGCTCGAACGCACCATCGCGCCGACGGCCGCGTGCGTGAAGCCCATCTTGTACGCCTCTTCCTCGTACATCTTGAACGTATCCGGATGCACGTACGCCCGCACCGGCAGGTGGTGCTCGGACGGCTGCAGGTACTGGCCGATCGTCAGCATGTCGACGTCGTGCGCGCGCAGGTCGCGCATCACCTGCAGGATTTCCTCTTCGGTCTCGCCGAGGCCGACCATCAGGCCCGACTTCGTCGCGACGTCCGGATGCAGCGCCTTGAAGTCCTTCAAGAGCTTCAGCGAGTGCGCGTAGTCCGAACCCGGGCGCGCTTCCTTGTACAGGCGCGGCACCGTTTCGAGGTTGTGGTTCATCACGTCGGGCGGCGCGGCGTTCAGGATCGAGATCGCACGGTCGAGACGGCCGCGGAAGTCCGGCGTCAGGATCTCGATGCGCGTTTCCGGCGACTGCTCGCGCACTTCGCGGATGCATTCGACGAAGTGGGCGGCGCCGCCGTCGCGCAGGTCGTCGCGATCGACGCTCGTGATCACCACGTACTTGAGCTTCAGTGCGGCGATCGTGCGCGCGAGGTTCTTCGGCTCATCGGTGTCGAGCGGATCGGGACGGCCGTGGCCGACGTCGCAGAACGGGCAGCGGCGCGTGCACTTGTCGCCCATGATCATGAACGTCGCGGTGCCCTTGCCGAAGCATTCGCCGATGTTCGGGCAGCTCGCTTCCTCGCACACGGTATGCAGGTTGTGCTCGCGCAGGATCGTCTTGATCTCGTTGAAACGCGAACTGCCGGTGGCCGCCTTCACGCGGATCCACTCGGGCTTCTTCAGCTTCTCGATCGGAATGACCTTGATCGGGATGCGCGCCGTCTTCGCCTGCGCCTTCTGCTTGGCGGTCGGATCGTAGGCAGCGGTCGCGGCCGAATCGGCCGGTGCGGGAGAAGCGGTAACGTCAGTCATTCGATTGTTCCAGTGCCTGCGGCTTGTCGGCGGCCGCGGATGCGCCGTCGAGGTTGGCGATCAGACGGCGCACCAGCGTGTGGGCGACGTCGTTCCAGTCGGCGGCAACCTCGAGGCTCGCCATGTCGACGGTTTCCAGTCCGGCATAGCCGCACGGGTTGATCGCAAGAAACGGGCGCAGATCCATCTTCACGTTCAGGCTCAGCCCGTGATAGCTGCAGCCGTTGCGGATCTTCAGGCCGAGGGCCGCGATTTTCGCGCCTTCGTGCACGCCGGATGCCACGTAGATCCCCGGCGCGCCCGCCTTGCGGACCGAAGCGAGATTATACGCCGCGAGGGTTTCGATCACGGCCTCCTCGATCTTCGTCACGAGCGTGCGCACCATCAGCTTGCGCCGGCGCAAGTCCAGCAGCAGGTAGACGACGATCTGGCCGGGGCCGTGATAAGTGATTTGCCCGCCGCGGTCGACCTTCACGAGCGGCACGCCGCTGTCGGCCACCAGCAGGTGAGCCGGGTCGCCCGCCTGGCCGAGCGTGTAGACGGGCGGATGCTCGACCACCCAGATCTCGTCGCCGGTGCCGGCCGTGCGCGTATCGGTGAACGCGCGCATCGCGTCGAAGCTCGTCTGGTAGGCCTCGACGCCCCGCCAGCGCACGGTGACCGGGTGATCCGGCGATTCGGCGGGCGATGCGGAGACGGCGACAGGCGTGGACACGATGGAAACCGGCGAAACGGACATGGGCGGTAGTTTACCGAAAACCCATGGGTCTCGCCGGCCCGGGAAAGGGACGGATGGTCAGTATCCGTCGGATGAAATGGCGGTCAAACCGTGCGCCATCCGTCGTGGAACAGCGCGGCGACGCGTTCGCGCAGCCGTGCCAGCCCGCCGAGCGCGACTTCCCTGGTCGGCCGCGACACCGAGAACGCGACGCACGCGCCCTCCCGGCCTTCCGCGCTGAGCCACAGCCGCTCGCCGCGGCGCAGCTTCAGCGTCTCGCCATCGACCAGGAAATAGTCGTCGACGTCGTTGCTGCGCGTGGCCCAGATCGGCCCGCACTGGACAATCAGCCGCGTGCTGCGTTGCACCTTCATCGGCACGGTTTCGCCCGCGGGGATTTCGAACGTGATGCTTGAGGAAATTTCTTGCATGATCGACTCCGCCAATAAGTGCTTCGATGGCTACAATCGTAGTCACTTCAAGGCGTCCGACAAAACGACCAATTTTCACGTCGATGTGAGGAAAATTAGCAAATGGACCTCCGCCAGCTGCCTGCATTGAACGCGATTCGCGCGTTCGAAGCCGCCGCCCGTCACGAGAATTTCTCGCGCGCCGCCGACGAGCTGTACGTCACGCACGGCGCGGTCAGCCACCAGGTGCGCGCGCTCGAGGAGGAGCTCGGCGTGCAGCTTTTCACGCGCAACGGCAAGCGGCTGTGCCTGACCGACGCCGGCATGCGCTACGCGCAGCAGATCCGCACCGCGCTGATGGTGATCGCCGACGCGACGCGCGACGTGCGCGCGAGCGACCGCGACCGGCGGCTCGTGGTGTCGATGCTGTCGTCGTTCGCCGCGCGCTTCATCACGCCGCGCATCGGCACGTTCATCGAGCGGCATCCGGAAATCGACGTCGAGCTGCAGTCGACCAACTCGCTCACCGATTTCGCGCGCGACGACGTCGATCTCGCGATCCGCTTCGGCTTCGGCAGCTATCCGGGGCTGCATGTCGAGCCGCTGTTCGAGGAGGTGTTCTTTCCGGCGTGCTCGCCGACGCTGAATGGCGGCAAGCTGCCGCAGACGCCCGCCGATCTCGCGCACTACAACCTGCTGCGTTCGGACGATGAGCTGTGGCGGCCGTGGTTCGACGCGGCCGGGCTCGATACGCTGACCGAGCCGAAGCGGGGGATTCTGTACCAGGATTCGTCGAACCTGCTGCTGGCCGCGATCGACGGCCAGGGCATCGCGCTGGTGCGCCGCTCGCTCGCGGTGCACGACCTGCTGGACGGGCGCATCGTGCGCCTGTTCGACATCGACGGGCCGAGCCCGTGGCACTATTTTTTCGTGTGTCCGCCGCCGCTGCTGAACACGCCGCGCGTGCAGGCGTTCAGGACCTGGCTGCTCGATGAGGTCGCCGAATACAAGCGGCTGTGCGACGAACTGGACGCGCGGCGCGCGGCGGGGAAGACCCCCGCCGAGTGCGCGCAGGAAGGAGGCGCTTAGAGTACGACCTTGACCATCGGATGGCCGGTCAGTGCGCGGTAGATGTTGTCGAGCTGTTCCTGGCTCGTCGCGCGCACGGTGATCGTGAGGCCCGTGTAATTGCCGCCGCTCGACGCGCGCTCCTCGATCTTCTCGACATCGATCTCGTTGTCGTGAACGGCGACGACCTTGAAGATCGTGTCCTTGAACTCGGGGTGCGCCTTGCCCATGATCTTGATCGGGAAATCGCACGGGAACTCCAGCAGCGACTCCTTCCGGGTCTCGATCGCGCCGGTGACCTCGACGGTTTTGGTCGGTTCGCTCATCATTTTCTCCGGGTTAGGTCAAACTGTTCAAACTCGCGTGCCTTCGCACGCTGGTACGCGTCGTACAGCGCCGCGAACACGGGGCCTGGCTTGCCGCCCTGCACGGGCAGATCGTCGAGCGACGTGACGGGCAGTACTTCCTTCGTGGCCGACGTGATCATGATCTCGTCGGCCGCGCGCAACTCCGCTTCGCCGATCTCCCGCGCGGTGAACGGGATCTTGCATTCGTCGGCCAGCTGCTCGACCAGCGCGTAGCGGATCCCCTCGAGGATCTTGTTGCTGCGCGGCGGCGCGATCAGCTCGCCGTTCTTCACGATCCACACGTTCGACGACGAGCCTTCGGTCAGGTAGCCGTCGCGCAACTGCAGCGTCTCGAACGCGTCACGTTCGGCCGCATGCTGCGCCATCAGCACGTTGCCGAGCAGCGAGATCGACTTGATGTCGCAATGCAGCCAGCGGCGATCCTCGGCCGTCACGCAGCGCACGCCCTTCGCGCGCTCCTCTTCCGACGGCAGGCGCAGCGGGCTCGTCATCGCGAACACCGTCGGCACCGCGTTCGCCGGGAACGCATGGCCGCGCTTCGCGACGCCGCGCGTCACCTGCAGGTAGACGAGCGCGTTGCCATCGCCGAGGCCTTCGGCATTCGCCGCGACGACGCGCTCGATCAGCGCGCGCCAGCCGGCGGCGTCGTGCGGATTGTCGATGCCGATCTTCTTCAGGCTGCGCGCGAGCCGCTCCAGATGCTGCTCGATCCGGAACGGCACGTGCGCGCCGTCGTGCGCATAAACGGGAACGACTTCATACACGCCGTCGCCGAAGATGAACCCGCGGTCGAGCACCGGGACACGGGCTTCGGACAGCGGCACCAGTTCCTCCTGCGACGAGACGCTGAGGTAGACGATCGGTTCGAATTCGGCTTGGCTCATGGCTATGACAGATGGGGATGAAGTCGTAAAAACAAAGGCCCGTCGTGCTTACTTCTTCTTGCTGAACATCAGCAGGATCGAGTCCCAGATACGCCCGAAGATACCGGCTTCCGGCACGGCCTGCAGCGCGACGACCGGGAATTCGGACAGCGTCTTGCCGTCGGCGACGATCTTCACGGTGCCGACCTGCTGGCCTTCCGCGAGCGGCGCGATCAGCGGCGCGTTGACGTCGACTTCCGTCTTGACCTTGTCGCCGAGGCCGCGCGGCACGGTCGCCCACTGGTCGCCCTTCACGCCGACCTGCACGGTGTTTGCCTTGCCCTTGTAGATGCGCGGCGTCGAGATCGCCTGGCCGCCCTTGAACAGGCGCACCGAATCGAACGCGCTGTAGCCGTAGTTCAGCATCTTCATGCTGTCCTGCGTGCGCTCGCCTTCCTTCTGCTCGCCCATCATCACCGACACCAGGCGGCGCTGGCCGTCGACGCCCGGAATCGCGCGCTTGGCCGACGCGATCAGGCAGTAGCCGGCCGCCTGCGTATGGCCCGTCTTCAGGCCGTCGACCGTCGGGTCGAGCCACAGCAGACGGTTGCGGTTGCCCTGGCGGATGTTGTTGTACTTGAATTCCTTCTCCGAGAAGATGCCGTAGTACTGCGGAAAATCGCGGATCAGGTGCGCGGACAGCTTCGCGAGGTCGCCGGCCGTCGTGTAGTGGTTCGGGTCGGGCATGCCGTTCACGTCGGCGAAGTGCGTGCCCTTCATGCCGAGGCGCTGTGCCTCGTCGTTCATCAGCGTGACGAACTGCCCTTCGCTGCCGCCGACCAGTTCGGCCAGCGCGATCGCGGCGTCGTTGCCCGACTGGATGATCATCCCGTACACGAGGTCGTGCACGGACACCGGCTTGTTCGCCTCGATGAACATGCGCGACTCGTCGGTGCCGACACGGCGCACCGCTACGCTCGGCGTGACGATCTGCTCCATCGAGATCTTCTTCTTGTCGAGCGCCTCGAACACCAGGTAGGCCGTCATCAGCTTCGTCAGCGATGCGGGCTCGACACGCTCGTCCGCATTGCCCGATGCGAGCACCGTGTTGCTCGTCGCGTCGACGAGCACCCACGAACGCGCGTTCACGCCCGGCGGCGGAACCGCGCCCGGCATGAAGGTCGCGGGCGCGCCGGTGAACTGCTCGGCAGCAGCGGCCGGCGCCGCGTGCGCGGCCTTGGCCTTGGCGGCCGGCTTCGCCTCGGCGACGACGATCGTCGACGCGAGCGCGACGGGCAGCATCACGCCGAGCGCGACGTTGCGCGCGGCGGTGCCGAAGGCGATGGAGGAAGCGAGGGACTTGAGGCCTTGGGGAGACAGACGCATGATCGATTCAGGCTGATGGCAGAAAGTGCGGTGCGAAACGCGCAGGGTTGAACGGCAAGGCGGCGGGCGTTTCGGGCACTCGCCCGACATCGTCGGGCGACGCGAAACGCGCCGGTTGGACTCGTGCGGACGCGTTCGGTTCGCGGCCGTCGCGAGCGGGCGGACAGGCGGCGAAACGAGCGCCGCATGCGCCCAGCCGGGCCGCGGGCGACGCGAAATGCGGCCATTATACGTGGCCGCGAACGGCGTTTTCGCGAACCGGGTGTAGCGTCCGGTGCCAGGCTGTGCCGATGTGCCGGCAGATTCGTGCTCATTGCGACGCGCAAACCGCGGCGATGTGTAGCGGCATCGCGAGGATTTGCCACGCCGCCATGGATGCGAAGGCGCAGCACGTCGGCGCCGGTTGGCGCCGAACACTGCACGATCGCTGGCCGGCCGCACACCGGCTTCAGGAGGATAGCGCGGGCACGCTGCGGGAAATCGCCCGAAGGCGCGCGAAAGGCGCGCGCAGGCGGTGCGGCGCGCTGTCGTGTGGTCGATCGCGTATTCGGCGGATGCCGGTGCGCAACGCGAGCCGCCGGCCGTTACGCCGGCGCCCGCGTACCGGCTAGCGCCACGCGTCGACGATGATGCGCTTCAGCACATGCAGCTTGCGATGGAGGAAATGCTCGGCGCCGGGGATCACGACGACCGGCAGCTCCTGCGGCCGCGCCCAGTCGTACACCGACGCGATCGGCACCGTGTCGTCGGTTTCGCCGTGGATCACGAGCGTGTTCTCGGGCACGTCGGCTACCTGCCAGCGGCTCGCTGCCGTGCCGACGAACACCATCCGCTCGATCGACTCGCCCGCGTCGCGCAGCCGCTTCGCGACATGCGACAGCACGAAGGTGCCGAACGAGAAGCCCGCGAGCACGAGCGGCAGGTCCGCATACGCGGGCTGCGCGCGCATGTGCGCGAGCACCGCGAGCAGGTCGTCGGCCTCGCCGATGCCGTTGTCGTGCACGCCTTCGGTCGCGCCGACGCCGCGGAAGTTCGACCGGTAGACGACGTAGTCGAGCTGCACGAGCGTGCGCGCCAGGGTCTGCGCGACCTTGTTGTCCATCGTGCCGCCGAACAGCGGATGCGGATGCGCGACGAGCGCGATGCCGCGCGGCGCGGCGCCGCCTTCGCGCACGGCGTCGGGCAGGTCGACCGCGATTTCGATCTGCCCGACCGGGCCCGCGATCAGCGATTTCTGCGTATGAACGTTCATTCGGCCGGCCCGCTCAGATCTTCAGGCGATCGACGACCTTGCCGTCGCGCAGGTGCGATTCGACGATCTCGTCGATGTCGGCCTGGTCGACGTACGTGTACCACGTGCCTTCCGGATACACGACCATCACGGGCCCTTCCTCGCAGCGGTCGAGGCAGCCGGCCTTGTTGATGCGAACCTTGCCGGGCCCCGCGAGGCCGAGTTCCTTCACGCGCTTTTTCGCGTATTCCTGCATGGTCTGCGCGTCGCATTGCGCGCAGCTCGGACGCTCGGCGCCCGGTTCGCGCTGGTTCAGGCAGAAGAAGACGTGGTGCTGGTAGTAGGAATCCATGATGGTGGCGAGCGGCCCGGCGCGATGCCGGGCGGAAAGAGGGGCGATAGCCGTTGCGCGGTGCAACGGATGATGGTCCGGACGATTATAGCGACCGGCGCGCGCCGCTGCCCGCGATGCGGCCGGGGCTGCGCTGCCCGGCCTGCACCGTCAGCGGCGCACCGCGGCCGGCAGCCACGCGCGCTCGACGCGCTGGCCGAGCCAGATCAGCGCCGCGTACGGCCAGATCCAGGCGAGCCAGCGCGCGATGCTGTTGAAGTGCACGTAGCGGCCCTGCCGCCAGCCCGACAGCGTGAAGTCGAAGAACGGATTGACCGGCAACAGGTTGACGAGCGCCACGCCGGCCAGCAGCGCAAGTGCCGCCAGCGTCGCGCGCCAGGTCGCCGGCACGTGCAGCGCGACGAGCGCGGCCGCGAAGCCGAGCTCGATGCCGAGCCGCGCGCCGGGCGTCGCCCACACGACGACGAGACCGGTGGCCGACTGCATGAACGTCGCGGCCGCCTTCAGCACGAGCGTCGCGGCGACGAACGCGATCAGCAGCCGGATGCGCGGCGCACGCGGCCGCATCGCGAGCGACGCGATCGCCAGCACGGCGAACAGCATCAGCCCGCCGAGCGCGGCCTCCCACGCGGAATCGGACAGCCAGCCGTCGACGCGCTCGGGCCATTCGCTCACGTGCCACGCGGCCGGCAGCCATGCGAGCAGCGTGTCCTGCATCGACGCGTCGGCGCGCTCCCACAGCGCGGCCGGCCAGTCGCCGATGCCGAACAGGAACGGCGACGGAAACAGGATCGCGAACGGCCACAGCGCGGCCAGCAGCAGCGGCGTCGCGCCATCGGCCTCGAACCACGCGAAGCGCAGCCGGCGCAGCGCGCCGCGGTCGAGCAGCGCACCGGTGGCCGGCGCGACGAGCGCCGCGCCCAGCAGCGCGCCGAGCGCGTTGGCCGCGAGATCGAGATTCGATGCGATGCGCGTCGGCAGGTAGGTCTGCAGCGCCTCCATCGAGCCCGACAGCAGCACGCCGAGCGCGCCCGCGATCAGTGTCGCGGCAACCCCGCGCCAGCGCGGGTGCAGCGCAAGCACGCCGAGCGCGCCGAACGGCAAATAGCCGAGCACGTTCGTGACCACGTCGAACGCGGTCACGTAGCGCTGCATCGGCGCGAACAGGTAGTCGAACGGCCCGATGCCGAGCGACACCCAGCCTTCGAACGGATACAGCGACGCGTAGACGATGAGCGCCGCGTAGGCAGCAAAGGCCTGCCGCGCGAGCGGCGATGCGCGATGCGCGCCGGTCGCGTTCATCGCGGCTGCGCTGCGTGCGTCACGGCGTGCCCGCGTACGCCTGCATGCCGACCCACGCGGCGATCTGCGACACGAGCTCGTCGCTCGCCGTCGCAAGCGCACGCGCGCCGCCGGCCGCGTCGGGCGTGCTCGACGGCGCGCGCGCGACGAACGTGCGCTGGCCGAGCACCTTGCCGTCGAGCATCAGCGTCGCGCGCGCGGTGACGGCGCCGTGGCTTTGCGACTGCCCGTCGAACACCTGCTCGAATTCGTTCAGGTCGACTTTCAGGGTCGGCGCGCGCACGCCGTCGGACCCTTCGAGCACCGCGCCGCGCGACGACAGCGCGCCGCGCAGCCGCTGCGTGAGCAGTTGCGCGGGCGGTGCGGTCCAGCGGCTGTCGCGATAGACGGCCACGTGCTGCGCATCCGCATACGCGAGGCGGTACGCGAACTTGTCCGAATCGAGCGCATCGGGCGCGGCGACGTCGAGCACCTTCAGCGCGGGGCCCGCACCGGCCGTCACGACCGGCGCGGCCGGCCCCAGGTCGTAGCGGACATTCGACAGCACCGCGCTGTTGCCGGCACAGCCGGCCGCAAGCGCAAGCGTCAGCACGGCGAGCGCGGTCGCAGCCGGACGCAGCGCGCGGTCAAGGATTCGTGGCATGGCGTGTTCCTGCATGATGTTTCCGGTTTCGATGGACGTCACTGCCCTGCCGTTTCCGGCCGGGCGATCGACGGGTTTCCGGCCCGCTTCACTTCCCGGCCGTCGCACCCGGCCAGACGAAGCCCGCTTCGCCGGGCCCCGGCGCCGCGCCGGGCGAACCGAACAACAGACTGCGCGGGTTGCGGCCGAGTTCACCGGCGACGTCCTTCAATTGCTGCGACGCGTCGCCGACGCTGCCGGCCAGCGCATTGAAGCGCGGCAGCGTGTCGTACTGCACGCGCGCGTTGAGATCGTTCAGCGCGACGCCGACCTGCTCGGCGGCCGTGCCGGCCTTGTTCAGGTTCGACACGAGCGGCCCGTTCGGCTGCAGCAGCGTGTTCGCCGACGCCATCGTGCGGTTCACCTGGTGCATCGTTTCCGGCAGTGCGGCGACGGCCGGGGCGAGTTGCTTCGACAGCGTCGTCGCGCCATCGGCCGCGTGCTGCAGGCTTTCGGCCGTCGCGCGCAACTGCTCGCGCATCTCGGGCGACATCAGCGCGTTCGCGCTTTTCGCGGCCAGTTCGAGCTGCCGCAGCAGCACGTCGCCGCGCTCCTGGATCTGGTCGAACAGGCTCGGCCGCATCGGGATCTGCGCAATCGCCTTCGGCGACGACGGCAGCGGCGCCAGGTCGCGGCCCGTATCCTCGAGCTGCACGAACGCGATGCCCGTCACGCCCTGGAAGCCGAGGCTGCCGTAGGTCGACTGCGTGATCGGCGCGTCGTGGTCGACGAGAATCCGGATCCGGATCTGGCCCGGGTGCGTGCGGTCGAAGCCGATCGACTGCACCTTGCCGACGTCGAGACCGCGAAAGCGCACGGCCGCGTCCGGGAACAGCCCCGTCACGTTGGTGCGCGCGAGCAGGTCGTACGGCACGCGCACGGTGCGGTCGACGTTGAACCAGAACACGGTGCCCGCGATCGCGAGCGTCAGCGCGATCGTGAACAGGCCGGCCCAGAACGCATGTGATTTGTTTTCCATTCGCGGGTTCCTTGCTCCTTGCCTTGCCTACAGCTCGACGCTCGACAGCGCCGGTTCGAGGGCCGCCTTCGGCAGCTTCGCGCGCCGCTCGGGCGGCAGCGCCTGCAATGCGCGGCGCCCGCGCAGCCCCAGGAAATATTCGTGGATGAACGGATGGTCGACGTTCGCGACCTCCTCGACCGGCGCCGCGACCAGCACCTTGCGGTCGGCCAGCACCGCGACGCGCGTCGACAGCGCGACCATCGTGTCGAGATCGTGCGTGATCATCACGACGGTCAGCCCGAGCGTGCGGTGCAGCGTCGCGATCAGCTCGACGAATTCGTCGGACGCCTGCGGATCGAGGCCGGCCGTCGGCTCGTCGAGGAACAGCAGCTCGGGCTCGAGCGCAATCGCGCGCGCGATGCCGACCCGCTTCACCATCCCGCCCGACAGCGCGGCCGGCATCTTCGACGCGTGCTTGCACGGCAGCCCGACCATCTCGAGCTTCAGCATCACGATGTCGTGCAGCAGGTCCGGCGGCACGCGGCCGAGCTCGCGCAGCGGCTGCGCGACGTTGTCGAACACCGTCATCGACGAGAACAGCGCGCCCTGCTGGAACAGCATCCCGGAGCGCGTGCGCATCATCCGCGCGGTCGCATCGTCGATCGTCGCGGTATCTTCGCCGAACACCTTGATCGTGCCCGACGTCGGCCGCTCGAGGCCGAGGATCTGGCGCACGAGCGTCGTCTTGCCGGAGCCCGAGCCGCCGACGACCGACACGATCTCGCCGCGCCGCACGTCGAAGTCGAGCTTCTGGTGAACGATGTTGCGCCCGTAGCGCTTGGTCAGGTTGCGCACCTCGATCACGAGGTCGCCGGCATCCGCCGCCGCGGCCGGCGGCGTGCCGACCGGGGCGGCGCCGGCTGCCGCGGCATGGGCCGGCGCGGCACCGGCCGACGATTCGTTCGATGCGTTCATCCGAGCCCCACGTTCTGGAACAGGATCGCGAACACCGCGTCGGCGAGGATCACGACCGTGATCGACGACACGACCGACGTGGTCGTCCCTTCGCCGAGGCTCTGCGAGTTCGCCTTGATCCGGAAGCCGAAATGACAGGCGACCAGCGCGATCAGCATGCCGAACACGACGCCCTTGCCGATGCCGATGTACAGGTTCGCGATCGGCACGACGCCCGGCAGCGAGCGCACGAAATAATTGACGTCGATCCCGAGCACGAGCTTCGCGGCGAGCGCGCCGCCCGTCAGCGCGATGATGTTGGTCCACATCACGAGCAGCGGCATCGCGACGCCGAGTGCAAGCACGCGCGGCAGGACCAGCCGCAGCCCGTGCGGGATGCCCATCACGCGCATCGCGTCGAGCTCCTCGGTCACGCGCATCACGCCGATCTGCGCGGTGATCGCCGAGCCCGAGCGGCCCGCGACGAGGATCGCCGACAGCACGGGGCCGAGCTCGCGGATCACCGACAGCCCGAGGATGTTCACGATGTAGCGGTTCGCGCCGAACATCTGCAGCTGCTGCGCGGACAGGTAGCTGAGCACGATGCCGATCAGGAACGCGACCAGCGCGGTGATCGGCAGCGCCTGCGCGCCGGCGCTGTAGATGTTCGCCGAGGTTTCCTTCCACGGCATGGTCTGCGGACGGCGCAGCACCGACAGCGCGTCGAGGATCACGAGGCCGAACATCGCGATGCCGCCCTGCAGGTGTTCGCCGAACGTGAAGATCGCCTGGCCGAGCCGCGTGACGGGATCGACGCGCACGACGCGCTCGGGCGCCTCGCGCCCGCTGTCGAGCCGCTCGACGCGCTCGAAGATCGTGCGCTGCGTGTCGCTCAGCGTGACGCCGGCCGGTAGCTTGCGGCCCCACACGCGCCACAGCGCCTGGCCGCCGACGTGGTCGAGCCGCTCGATGCCGGACAGATCCCATTCGCTCACGCGCCCGGACCCGATGCTCGCGACGCGGCGCGCGACCGCGCCGCGATTGCGCGCAAGCGCGATGGCGGTCCACTGGCCGGTCAGGCGCACCGTCTGGCCCTGGCCGCCGGCGTCGACCGACAGGCCGGGAGGAGTCTCGAAGTCCAAGGGCAGGTTGTTTGCAAAAGGATGACAGCGGCCATTGTAGCGAACCGCCCGGCGCAGCGACGTGAGGATTCAGCGGCGGCGCCCGGCCCGGGCCTGCCGGAGGCCGCCGCACATCGCGGCCCGCTGCCGGCGTCATCGCCTTTCATTCTTCCGTCACGATTCCTTTCGATACTCTCACGCGCCGCACCTCAGGCCGTCGGCGCCCCGCGCCGCCATTTTGTTGCGCACTTCGCATTTCACAAAACAGAACTCCGAGAACAGGACAACCGATGCGTTTCCCCCCGCTTTCCCGTCGCCGCGTACCGGCCGCCGCCGCGCTCGCCAGCCTGGCCTTTGCCCTCGCCGGCTGCGGCGGCGACGACGTCACCGCCCCGCCGCCGTCGCAGGCCCAGGCGCCCGTCGGCACGACGGCCACGCTCGCGCTGCTCGAGACGACCGACCTGCACACCAACGTGCTGTCGTATGACTATTTCAAGCTCGCCGCCGACAATTCGCTCGGCTTCGAGCGGGTGTCGACGCTGATCGCGCAGGCGCGCGCGCAGTACCCGAACACGCTGCTGCTCGACAACGGCGACACGATCCAGGGCACCGCGCTGTCGGACTACCAGGCGCTCGTGAAGCCGATCGGCTGCGACCAGACGCTGGCGATCTACAAGGTGATGAACGCCGCGAAATTCGACGGCGGCGGGATCGGCAACCACGAGTTCAACTACGGGCTGCCGTACCTGTCGCAGGTGACCGGCAACACGTTCGAGGTCGACGGGCTGCCGGCTCCGGCCCAGCAGAAGAAATGCGCGGGCCCGAACTTCCCGCAGGTGCTCGCGAACGTGATCAGCGCGAAAACCAACGCGCCGCTGTTCACGCCGTACACGATCCTGACCCGCACGGTGACGGCGACGACGCCGGACGGCAAGACGGTCAGTGCACCCGTGAAGATCGGCATCATCGGCTTCACGCCGCCCGCGATCATGAGCTGGGACAAACGCTGGCTCGACGGCAAGGTCTACACGACCGGCCTGAAGGAAGCCGCCGAGAAGTACATTCCCGAGATGCGTGCGAAGGGCGCCGATCTCGTCGTCGCGATCTCGCACGGCGGCCTCGACAATTCCGCGTATTCGCCGACGATGGAGAACGGCAGCTGGTGGCTGTCGACGGTAGCCGGCATCGACGCGATGCTGATCGGCCACTCGCACCAGGTGTTCCCGGACGCGAACAGCACCGTGTCGCAGTTCAACCTGCCGGGCGTCGACAAGGTCAAGGGCACCGTCAACGGCGTGCCAACCGTGATGGCCAACTACTGGGGCAAGCACCTCGGCGTGATCAAGCTCGGCCTGAAGTTCGACGGCAAGACGTGGAGCGTCGACAAGTCGCAGACGACCGTCGAGGCGCGACCGATCCAGAACACCGACAAGACCTACGTCGCGGCCGACCCGTCGGTATCCGCGGCGATCGCGGCCGAGCACCAGGCGACGATCGACTACGTGAAGACGCCGATCGGCTCGACCGACTACCGGATGAACTCGTATTTCGCGGATGTCGGCGATCCGGGCGCGATCCAGATCGTCAACGAGGCGCAGGCCGACTACGTGAAGACCTACGTGCAGGCGAACCTGCCGCAGTACGCGTCGCTGCCGGTGCTGTCGGTCAGCGCGCCGTTCAAGAGCGGCTTCGGCGGCGGCAGCGACTACACCGACGTCGCGCCGGGCGCGCTCGCGATCAACAACGCGGCCGACCTGTACCTGTATCCGAACACCGTGTACGCGGTGAAGGTGAGCGGCGCCGACGTGAAGAACTGGCTCGAGACCGCCGCGAAGCGCTTCAACCGGATCGATCCGACGCAAGCGACCGTGCAGAAGCTCGTCAGCAGCTTCCCCGGCTACAACTTCGACATGTTCACGTCGGCCGATCTGTCGTACGAGATCGACGTCACGCAGCCGCTCGGCAGCCGGATCAGGAATCTGACGTACAAGGGCGCGCCGATCGACCCGAACGCGCAGTTCATCGTCGCGACCAACAACTACCGCGCGAGCGGCGGCGGCAACTTCCCGGGCCTCGACGGCAGCAAGACGATCTTCGCGTCGCCGGACGCGAACCGCGACGTGCTGATCTCGTTCATCAAGAAGCGCGGCGCGATCACGCGCACGGCGGACGGCGCGCAGCGCAGCTGGCGCTTCACGAAGCTCGCGAGCTCGGTCGCGCACGTGCAGTTCGCGTCCGCGCCGAACCGGCTCGGCGATGCCGCCGCCGCGGGCCTGGCCGGCATCACGCAGGTCGCGGCCGACGACGGTTCGGGCAAGAACCTCGCCACCTACGAGATCGACCTCACGCAATGAGACACGCGCTGCAACCGATCCGGACGATGCGGCCGGCCGAAACCGGCTTCGCCGCCGCCGCGCGGCGCCTGCTGCGCGCGAAACTCCCGCCGGCCGCGCTGCTCGCGGCGGCGGCCGTGACCGTCGCGGCCGTGGTCGCTGCGACCGGCTTGCGCGGCGCCGGCCCCGCACCGAGCGCCGCGCAGCTCGACGAGTGGCAGGCGATGGTCACGCAGGCCACCGAGCCGCACGCGCTCGCGCAGTTGCGCACGCTCGCGCGCCGCGGGTCGGGCGCCGCGCAGGCGGCGCTCGGCATCGCGCTCGTCGACGCGCGCGAACCGGGGCTGCGCGACGAGGGGCGCGGCTGGCTGGAAACCGCCGCGCAGGCGGACGGCAAGGCTGACGCACCGGCCGCGCGGCGCGCGCAGCTCGCGCTCGGCAAGGCGTTGCTGCTCGGCAGCGGCGACATCCCGAAGGACTACGCACGCGCACGCGCGCTGCTCGGCGAAGCGGCCGAACAGGGCGACCCGGCCGCCGCGTATTACCTCGGGCTGATCTATCGCAGCGGCTACGGCATCGCCGCCGATCCGGTGCAGGCCGCGCACTGGTTCGACGTCGCGTCGCGCGCGGACATCCCGGCCGCCGACTTCATGCTCGCGAACGCGTACCGCGACGGCAGCGGCGTGCCGCGCGACGACGCGCGCGCACTCGCGCTGTATCGCCGGGCCGCCGAACACGAGCTGCCGGAAGCCGTGCAGACGCTCGCGATGGCCTATCGCAACGGCGAGCTGGGGCTCCGGCCCGACGCGGACGAATTCCACGCGCAGTGGATCGAGACCGCGCATGCGCTGAAGCATCCGGTCGTTGCTCCGTGACGCGACCCTGCCGCCTGGCCGGGCGCCGTCGCGGCATCCCGTCAGGCGGCACCGCTCTGCGCGGGTCGCTCCAGACGCATGTACGCGTCGGACACGATCAGTCCGAAGAGGATGTGATCGAGCGCGCTCACCCAGCCTCGCGCGTCGGCGAACCACGGGAACAACTGAGTCATGCCGTAGTAGTTGACGACGTACAGCAGCACGCCGAATACGGCCCCCGCCACGCTGGCCATCCCGACGCTCGAATCCAGGCTGAAACACGCGATGATCACGGCCAGAATCAGCGCAAATACGATCGACAACGCGAAGTGCACGCCCAGCGCCGCCAGCAGCGTCCCCACTTCGACCGTGATCGACGGCGCGAGCGCGTCGTCGCCGAAGTAGATCGCCGCGATCATGCGCAGCGGCGCCCACGCGTCGTGTCCGATGATTGCCGCCGCGACGACCTGGATGACGAGGAAAACCGCACCGGCCACGCACCCGCCGATCACGGCGGCGCGCCACACCGGAACGCGGCGCGCGTAATGGTGCGAATGCATGTGGAGTTGCATGGCCACCTCCTTGAAAACGGTCCGCCGCGTCAGTGCCGGTGCGTATGCGACATACCCGAGCGCACCGCCGACCATGCCGACGCGAGCGAGTCCATCAGCCGGCGACAGGCGCGCGTCATCGGGGGACCGACGGTGTCGGAGATCCGGCGCGTCTTGCGGTGAAAGCGCTCGAACAGGCTGGACAGGCTCGAACACGAATGAAGCTTGTTCATTGCCATTTCCCTCGATGCGGCAACGACGAGGACGCGCCGCGCGGGCCGCCGGAGCGGATATATCGAACGTAGTCGCGCCGGTCGGGAATATCAAGATGCAGGCTGGCGCCGGTGCGCAACGGTGCCGGGTTCTGCAGACGAAAGCGGCAACAGGCCCGTGGTCAAGCAGGACACCGACTGCAAGCGCTTGCGTGTCCGTGAAGCCGAGCCGGCAAACAAACGGCCGCGCCGGATGCGCGGCCGTCGCCGTCGATATTTCTGCCGGTGCATGGTTGCGCCGCAAGTGTTCTCACAGCCGCCACGCGAACCGGCGGGAATGAACTCGATCTCGATCCGGTTACGCTGGCTCGGGAGAATGAGCGAATCGTTGTGCCAGATCTTTGTATCGATGTTGATTCGGTCTCGCGAAATCCCAAGACTCTGAACTTGCGCGGCGCGACCATATCGGTACTTACCTGTTCCCCGCTTCCCGACTCGCCTCCCGCCCCCTGTCGCTACAATAGCCACCATGAACGCCCCCACCTCCTCCGACACGCCCGATTCCGGCGACGCGCACATCGCGCGCAACCGGCTCGAGGCGCACCTGGACGCCGCGCCGCGTGCGTGGCCGCTCGACATCGTCGCCGCCACCGGCTCGACCAACGCCGACGTCGCGACGCGGCTCAAGGCGCTGCCGCGCAGCGCGAACGCGCTGCCCGCGCCGCTCGTGCGCGTCGCGTTCGAGCAGACGGCCGGCCGCGGCCGGCAGGGCCGCCCGTGGTTCGCGCAGCCCGGCAATGCGCTGCTCTGCTCGGTCGGCTGCATCGTGCCGCGCGCCGTCGACGCACTCGGCGGCCTGAGCATCGCGATCGGCGTCGCGCTCGCCGAAGGGCTGGCCACGCTGCCGCTCGACGCCCGCATGCGCGTCGCGCTCAAATGGCCGAACGACCTGCTGCTGGCGGCCGCCGACGACGGCACGCCGCGCATCGTCGGCAAGCTCGCCGGGATCCTGATCGAAACCGTCTGGACCACCGCCGATGCGACCGCCGTCGTGATCGGCTTCGGTATCAACGTGCGCGGCGCGGAAGCCGTCGCCGCGCAGGTCGACGCGCTGCGCGCGCGCGAAGCGACGCTCGCGAGCGGGCTGCCGCCCGCCGCGCTGTCGATTGCATGCGCATCGGCCAACCTCACCGATACGCTCGCCGCGTCGCTGAACGCGCTCACGCCCGCACTCGCGCAGTTCGGCGCCGACGGGCTCGCGCCGTTCCTGCCGCGCTGGCACGCGCTGCACGCCTATGCGGGGCGTGAAGTCGTGCTGCTCGAACAGGGCGTCGAACGCGCGCGCGGCATCGCGACCGGTATCGATGCGACCGGCCAGTTGCTGCTCGACACGCCGAACGGCGTGCAGGCGATCGCGGCCGGCGACGTTTCGCTGCGCGAAGCGCAATGAACGAGCCGTCCCTGCTGATCGACGCCGGCAACAGCCGGATCAAGTGGGCGCTCGCCGATGCGCAGCGCACGCTTGTCCAGACCGGCGCGTTCGGCCACGCACGCGACGGCGGCGGCGACCCCGACTGGTCGAACCTGCCGCGTCCGCGCGGCGCATGGATCTCGAACGTCGCGGGCGCCGACGTGGCCGCACGGATCGACGCGCTGCTCGACGCGCGCTGGCCCGGCCTGCCGCGCACGACGATACGCTCGCGCCCCGCGCAATGCGGCGTGACGAACGGCTATACGACGCCCGACCAGCTCGGCAGCGACCGCTGGGCCGGCCTGATCGGCGCGCGCGCGGCCTTTCCGGGCGAGCATCTGCTGATCGCGACGTTCGGCACCGCGACGACACTCGAGGCGCTGCGCGCGGACGGCCGCTTCACGGGCGGCCTGATCGCGCCGGGCTGGGCGCTGATGATGCGCGCGCTCGGCACGCACACCGCGCAGTTGCCGACGCTGACCACCGACATCGCGAGCGGGCTGCTCGCCGGTGCGCAGGCCGAGCCGTTTCAGGTCGACACACCGCGTTCGCTGTCGGCAGGCTGCCTGTACGCGCAGGCGGGGCTGATCGAACGCGCGTGGCGCGATCTCGCCGATGCATGGCAGGCACCCGTGCGGCTCGTGCTGGCAGGCGGCGCGGCGGACGAGGTCGCGCGCGCGCTGACGCTGCCGCATACGCGGCACGACGCGTTGATCCTGTCCGGGCTCGCGCTGATCGCCGCGGAAGCTGTCGCGCAGGATTGACGGAAATTCGCCGGCTTAGCACCGCACCGGCGGTATCGACGAATGCCCATGCAGGGCTTCATCGCGGTGACGGTGAGGAAGCACGCCGCCGCGGCGATACAGGCAGCAGGCCACCGCGCGGCAAAGGTCGCACATGCATTGCCTGACTGTTGCGAACAGTCATGAAAACAACGAACAGGCCGGCCATGCGGCGGGTCCGACTGAACGACTGAACGAAAAGGGGTATCGACGATGCTGCGCTGGCTGATCGCTGTTCTCTTTCTCGCCAACATGCTCGCGTTCGTGGTGGCGCGCGGCGTGTTCGGGCCGCTGCCGGCAGCCGGCCCGCGCGAACCGGGCGTGCTGTCGCGGCAGGTGCAGCCCGACGTGCTGCGCGTGACGCCGCTGGCGCAGGCTGCCGACCAACCCGTCGTCGGCGGCCCGATCGCGCCGCCGGCCGTCACGGCCGCGCCGCTCGCGGCATCCGCGCCCTGACGGCGCCGGGCCGCGCTCAGGACTGCTGCGCGCGGACCTTCTTCAGCAACGCGGTGGTCGAGCGGTCGTGCGCGAACGGAATCGCCAGCGCGCGGCCGCCCCAGCTGCGCACGAGCGCCGATTCCGGCAGCGCATCCATGTCGTAGTCGCCGCCCTTCACGAGGATGTCCGGGCGGATCGCCTCGATCAGCGACACCGGCGTCTTTTCCTCGAACTTCACGACCCAGTCGACGCTTTCCAGCGCCGCGAGCAGCGCCGCGCGATCGTCCTCGCGATTGATCGGCCGATCGTCGCCCTTGCCGAGCATGCGCACCGACGCATCGCAGTTCACGCCGACGATCAGGCATGCGCCGAGCGCTTTCGCGTCGGCGAGATACGTGACGTGGCCGCGATGCAGGATGTCGAATACGCCGTTGGTGAACACGACGGGCGACGGCAGCGACGCGCGCAGGGCGACGAGGGCGTCGCGGGTGATCAGCTTGCGTTCGAAGGTGGCGGACATGATGGAGATCGGACGAAATGAACGATGGCGCGCGCGGCGGCCCGGACGGCAGGGCGCGATGGCGGCGCCAGATAAAAAGCCCGCCGGACCGGCCGGGCGGGCTTCATGCAACGGACACGAAACGACGCGGTGCGGCCGGCGCGACTCACGCCGGCTGCAGTGCGTTGCGGCCTCAGGCCGGCTGCGCGGCCGACGACGGGCCGCTTTCGGCCTGCAGGCGGCCGGTGACTTCCTTGCGGTAGCGGTTCAGTTCCTGCGCGGTCGCGAACGTGCGCTCGAACAGGATCGACAGGTTGTGCAGGATGCGCTCGACGACCTTCTTTTCCCACTCGCCGTCGAAACGGATCTGCTCGTCGAGCCAGCGCTCGAGCCATTCCGGATCCGGCAGGCGCGACTGCACGGTATCGCGCGGGAACAGCGCCTGGTTCACGTGCAGGTTGGTCGGGTGCAGCGGCTTCTCGGTGCGGCGCGCCGACGCCATCAGCACGCCGATCTTCGCGAACGCGGCACGTGCGACGTCGCCGCAGTTGTTCAGCGCCTTCTTCATGTAGCGCAGGTACGCGCCGCCATGGCGCGCTTCGTCGCGCGAGATCGTTTCGTAGATCTGCTTGATGACGGGCTCGGTGTGCCAGTCGGCCGCGCAGCGGTACCAGTGGTTCAGGCGGATTTCGCCGCAGAAGTGCAGCATCAGCGTTTCGAGCGGCGGCGCCGGATCGAACTGGAAGCGCACCGCATGCAGCTCCTCTTCGGTCGGCACCATTTCCGGCTTGAAGCGGCGCAGGTATTCCATCAGCACGAGCGAATGCTTCTGCTCCTCGAAGAACCATACGCTCATGAACGCGGAAAAGTCGCTGTCGTGCTGGTTGTCGCGCAGGAACATTTCCGTCGCGGGCAGCGCCGACCATTCGGTGATCGCGTTCATCTTGATCGTCTTCGCCTGCTCGTCGGTGAGCAGCGAAGCGTCGAACTTGTCCCACGGAATGTCCTTCTCCATGTCCCAGCGGACGGCTTCGAGCGACCTGTAAAGTTCCGGATAAAGCATCGTGTTCATGATGGTCCCACCCCTGTTCTGCGCAATGCGACTTCTCTAAACGTGACTGTTGCCACAAAGGCGCGCCAAGCGCGCTTTTTGCAGCCAAGACTGTAATTTTACGCGTGAAACCGACCGACCGGACGCTGATTCCGCGTCCGGCAGCCGGGCGGCCGCGCCGCCGCCGTTGGGCACGCCGCAGCCACGCTCCGTTCGAACGGAACCGGCCGCGCTTGCCTGAGTTGGGGGCCGGCGCTGGCCGGCTCGTTGGCGAGCCCGTCCCCTGCCCCCAGGCGGGTTCCCCGTAGGGTCCCGTGCGGATGCCGGATCGGCGGGCTGCTCGATGTGGTGTATACGGCGGCGGCCATGATATCACGCGTGTATGACGCTTCCGAGACGCCTGCCCGGTCGCGCGCCGCCAATCCCGGTGCGGCGATCGGTCGCGCCCGGCCGTCGCGAAAACGCAACCGCGCGCAACCATCCGCCATCCGCGCGCATCAGACCCGTATTTCGCCCGTCGCGAGCCCGTCTTCCGGCGGCGTGCCGGCTGCCGGCGCGCTGCCGCCGTCCGCCTGCGCGATCCAGCCGGCGAGCGTGTCGCGCTGCGCGCGCCCGTCGCCGTAGCCGAGCTCGATCAGTTCGCGCGTGAACGCCTCCTCGAACAGCAGGTAGCTCGCGAACGACGCGCCGGCCGGCTGGCTGCCGCCGACCGCGCCGAGCAGCCCGCGCATCGCGGCCGGCATCTGCTTCAGGTGCTTCGCGGCGATCAGCTCGATCCGCTCGGACGGCGCGATCGCGAGCACGTCGACGTGCCGCCAGCCGCTGTCGATCTCGACCTGGTGCGGCAGGTGCTCGATCATCCGGTTGATGTGCTCGATCCGCTCGATGTCCGAGCCGATCGAGTCGAGGAACACGCTCGCAAGCACCTGCTGGCCGATCTGCGCGAGCGTCGGGTAGCCGCGCACGCGGCCGGCGCCGTTCGCGGCCGGAATCTCGGGCCGCGGATCGGCCGCGCCGACGACGACGATCCGGTGCGCGCCGAAGTGGATCGCCGGCGACAGCGGCGCGATCTGCCGGATCGAACCGTCGCCGAAATATTCGATCTGCCCGTCGAGCACGAGCGGCACGGCCGGGAACACGAACGGAATCGCCGACGACGCGAGCAGGTGCGACGCCGACAGATCGACGAGCCGCGCGGTGCGCTGCGCGCGCCGCCACGCCTGGATCGGTTCGGCCGCCTGGTAGAACGTGAGGTGCCGGCCGCTCGAATAACTGAGCGCCGTCACCGCAAGCGCGTGCAGCAGCCGCGCCTCGAGCATCTGCTCGATCCGGTGGAAGCTCAGTTCGCGCTGCAACAGGTGCGCGAGCGGCGTGTTGTCGAGCAGCCCGCGCGGCGAACGGCGGGCCGCCCAGCCGAACGTCATCGTCGCGAGCCAGCGCGCGCCGGCGGCCGCGATGCCGAGCCAGTCGGTGCGGTACACGTAGTCGGGGCGCAGGTGCTCCCAGAATTCGAGCAGGCGGCGCACGCCGTGGGAAAAGTCGTCCGCGTGGCTCGCGATCGACGTCGCGTTGATCGCGCCGGCCGACGAGCCGCACACGACAGCGAACGGCAGCGTGTGCCGGTCCGGATCGGCCTCGAGCGCGATCTCGGCCAGCGCCTTCAGCACGCCGACCTGGTAGGCGGCACGCGCGCCGCCTCCCATCAGAACGAGCGCGAGCCGCATGATCGACCTGCTACCGGCGCCGCGTCACGTCGAGCGCTTCGGCGGACGGGTTTCGGGCGACGAAGCGGCCGCCGCGCTCGCCGCGGCCGAACCGGTCGGCTTCGCGCGCTTCGCGGCGGGCTTGCGCGGCGCGGCGGCGGCCCGTGCCGGCTTCGCGGCCTGCTCCGGCGGGGCGGCCGCGTCCGGCGGCGCGTCGCCCGGCGCCGCGGGCTGCATGCCCGGCTGCGCCATCGCGAGGCTCGCGAGCTGGTTGAACTGCGACTGCAGCAGGTTCCACCAGCCGGCCGGATCGAACGCCTGCTGCGCGGCATCGCCTTCCGGCGGCGCATCCGCACCGTCCGCCGCCGGCGCTGCGTCGCCCGGCGGCGCCGACGCGGCTTTCGCCGCCTGCGCCGCCGCGACGGCCGCTTCCTCGGCCGCCGACATCGAGCTTTGCGCGAACGCGCCGAACGCCCGCAGCGTCGCGAGCGTCGCGCGCTGCACCTCGAGCGCCTGGATCGCGGACTGCAGCATCCCGAGATTGAGCTTCAGCCACTGCTCGACCGCGCGCAGATCGGTGATCCGCTTGTCGAGTTCCTCGACGCTCGTGAGCGGCGCCATCATGTCGGACATGCTCGACAGCGACGGCGGCAGCCCTTGCGTGGCGCCCGGAAACGACGTCATCCCGCCGAACGGCGACATCCGCATCATGTCCCACATCCGGTCCATCATGTCGGCGGGCTTGAAGCCGGCAAAGCCGGCGAAAGGGTTGGAGCCGGAGGCATCGGTCGTCATACGGGCATCCTGGTTGACTGGGGGAGCGAGGCGGCCGCCATGCGTCGTGCAGCCGCGCGTGATTCGATCATAGCGCGCGTCGTCAGAACGGCGCGTCGCCGGGGAAGTCGGGCGGGCGCCGCTCGCGCAGCGAACGAATGCCTTCCTGCACGTCGGGCCCCGAGAAGCCCATGAATTCGAGCGCGAGCGACGTGTCGAAGGTCGGCCCGGCCGTGCGCAGCCAGTTGTTCAGCGCGTACTTGGTCCAGCGGATCGCCGACTGCGAACCGTGCGCGAGCCGCTCGGCCACTTCGTACGCCTTCGGCAGCAGGTCGGCCGGCTCGACCGCGAGCGACACCAGCCCGATCCGCTCGGCTTCCGCGCCGCTCACGGGCTCGCACAGCAGCAGGTAGTACTTCGCCTTCGCCATCCCGCACAGCAGCGGCCACACGATCGCCGCGTGGTCGCCGGCCGCGACGCCGAGCCGCGTATGGCCGTCGATGATGCGTGCATCCTTCGCGGCGATCGAGATGTCGGCGAGCAGCCCGGCGACGAGCCCCGCGCCGACGGCCGGCCCGTGCATCGCCGACACGATCGGCTTGCTGCAGTTGATCACGTTGTAGACGAGGTCGCGCGCTTCGCGCCACACGCGGGCGCGCACGTCGAAGTCGTTCGCCATGTCCTCGACGAGCGCGAGATCGCCGCCCGCCGAAAAGCCCTTGCCTTCGCCGCGGATCACCGCGACGCGCGTGTCGGGATCGCGGTCGACGTCGCGCCAGATGTCGGCGAGCTCGCGATGCATGCGCGCGTTCGCGGTCGCGAGACCGCTGCGGTTCGCGCCCTCGCCGCTCATCACGATGTCGAGCACGCCATGGTCGCGGCGCGTCACCTTCAGTGCTTCGTAACCGCCGTACGCGGCGAGATCGGCCATGCGCCTGCTCCTTGCTCGAGGCTCTTGAATCGAGTGTAGCCAAGCCCGCGCGGGCAAACATCAGGCGAAACCCGGCGCGCGGGCCGGGGCCGGGTTTCGCGCGGGCGCTGCGTGCGTCGCGCGCCTCGCCTTACGCCGCGCCGTCGGGCGGTGCGACCGATTGCTCGATCGCGCCGAAGATCGACTTGCCGGCCGCATCGAACATCTCGATGCGCACGGTGTCGCCGTAGCGCATGAATTCGGTCTGCGGCGCGCCGTGCTCGATCGTCTCGAGGCAGCGCTTCTCGGCGATGCAGCAATAGCCGCGCTTCGCATCCTTGTTCGATACCGTGCCCGAACCGACGATCGAACCGGCACGCAGGTTGCGCGTCTTCGCCGCGTGCGCGACCAGCTGACCGAAGTGGAACACCATGTCGGTGCCCGCATCGGGCTGGCCGACCTTCTTGCCGTTCCAGTGGACGATCATCGGCCGGTGCACGCGGCCTTCGCGCCATTCGTCGCCGAGCTCGTCCGGCGTCACGGCGACCGGCGCGAACGCGGTGGCCGGCTTGCTCTGGAAGAAACCGAAGCCCTTCGCGAGCTCGGCCGGAATCAGGTTGCGCAGCGACACGTCGTTCACGAGCGTGACGAGCCGCACGGCCTTCAGCGCGTCGTCGGGCGAGGCGCTCATCGGCACGTCGCCGGTGATCACCGCGACTTCCGCCTCGAAATCGATGCCCCATTCCTCGGACGGACACACGACGTCGTCGCGGGGCCCCAGGAAATCGTCGCTGCCGCCCTGGTACATCAGCGGATCGGTCCAGAACTCGGGCGGCATCTCCGCGCCGCGCGCGCGGCGCACGAGCTCGACGTGGTTCACGTACGCGGAGCCGTCGGCCCACTGGAACGCGCGCGGCAGCGGCGCCATGCAGTTGGCCGGATCGAACGGGAACGCGTTGCGCGCGCGACCGTGGTTCAGCGCGTCGGACAGGTCGCGCAGCTGCGGCGCGTAGAACGCCCAGTCGTCGAGGACGCGCTGCAGCGTCGGCGCGATCGCGTCGGCGATCGCCGCGGTGTGCAGGTCGCGCGACACGACGATCAGCTGGCCGTCGCGCGTGCCGTCCTTCAGCGAAGCAAGTTTCATAGCGGGGATCTGCCGTTGTAGTGACGATGGAAGGAATCTATTTTACGATGGTGAATCCATGCGGCGCGCGACGATCGCGCACGCCGTGTTCGCCCCGATCCTTGCCGCATTTTCGCGCACCCGCTGCCCATGCCCGCCAGCCCGCTTCCCGACGACGATCTCGCCGACTCCGACACCGACGACGCCGCTTCCGGCGAGCACGGCGAGAAGGTCCGTTCCGGCATCCAGTCGATCGAGGTCGGCTTCCGCCTGCTCGACGTGCTGACGAGCGAGCCGCGCGCGATGATGCTGCGCGACCTCGCGCAGCGCGCGGGCATGAGTCCTGCGAAGGCACACCGCTACCTGGTCAGCTTTTCTCGGCTCGGCGTCGTATCGCAGGATCCCGTATCGGGCCGCTACGAACTCGGCGGCTTCGCGCTGCAGATGGGGCTCGCGCGGCTCGCGCGCGTCGACGGCGTGAAGCTCGCGCGGATCGCGCTGACCGAGTTCCGCGACCGCCTCGACCAGACGGTCGGCATCGCGGTGTGGGGCAACCAGGGGCCGACGATCGTGCACTGGATGGAATCGAGCCATCCGGCGAAGGCGTCGCTGAAGCTCGGCGACGTGATGCCGCTGCTCGGCTCCGCGACCGGGCTGCTGTTCGCCGCGTACCTGCCGCGCAGCAAGACCGCCGCGATGCTCGAGCGCGAACTCGCCGATACGCGCCGCTCGCCGCATCACGGCGGCCCGCGCACGCTCGACGAGGTCGACGCGGTGCTGGCCGACGTGCGCGAACACGAGGCCGCGCGCGTCGAAGGGATGCTGCTGCCGACGATCCACGCGTTCTGCATGCCCGTGTTCGACGCGGTCGGCGAGCTCGCGCTCGCGATCGTCGCGCTCGGCCAGGAAGGCTCGTTCGATATCGCGTGGGGCGGCGAGATCGACACCGCGCTGCGCGCGTGCGCGCGGAAACTGTCTTACGAACTCGGCTATAGTCCCGACGCACGCGACGCCTGACGCACGCGAGACACCCCCGGTACGCGCCGCGAACGCGCGGCGCCTCCGACGGTCCGATTCCTGTGGCGCGTTGCGCGCCCAACTTCACGCGACCGCCCCGCCCCCGTTCCGATGCCCATGCAGCCTGCCGACATCCGCCCGCGTCACGCCCTGCCCCGCCGCTGGCTGCGCGTGGGCGTCGCGCTCGTCGTCGTGCTGGTGCTGCACGCGCTCGCCGCGATCTGGCTGATGCGCAATCGCGAATCGTTCACGCCGCCGGCACCCGCCGAGGTCCCCGTGCAGATCGAGCTGCTGAAGCCGCAACCGATCGAGCGCCAGCCCGCGCCGCCTGCGCCGAAGCCGGTCGAGCATCCGGCCGCCCCCGCACCGGCCGCGCCGAAGGCCGCCGCACCGAAGCCCGCACCGTCGCCCGAGCCGGTCCTCACGTCGACGCAGACGGCCGAGCACGGCGAGCCGCCACCGGCTGCCGCCTCCGCGGCGAGCGGCGTGCCGGATGCATCGGACGCGCACGCCGCATCGGCCGCCGGCGCCGGCAGCGCCGCGACGCCGGGCCCCGCGGCCAGCGGCGTGAAGTTCGCCGCGCCGCCGTCCGGCGACCTGCAGTACGACACGTTCTACAACGGGATGCAGAACATGATCGGTACGATCCACTGGCGCACCGACGGGCACACCTACGACCTGTCGGTATCGATGCCGGTGCCGTTCGTCGGCCCGTTCGCCTATCGCAGCGAAGGCCGCATCGACGCATTCGGCGTTGCGCCCGACCGTTACGTCGAGAAGCGCGGCAAGCGGCCGGAAGACATCGCGATCTTCAACCGCGAGATCCGGCAGGTCGTGTTCACGCGCACGCCGAACAACGCGCCGCTACCCGACGGTGTGCAGGACCGCTTCAGCATGCTGATGCAGTTGTCGGGGCTCTTGCGCGGCAACCCGTCCGCCTACAAGCCGGGCGTCACGCAGCAGTTCTTCGTGATCGACAACAACAGCGGCGAGACCTGGCCGATCACGGTGATCGGCGACGAGCAGGTACAGACGCAGGCCGGCATCATCGACGCGCGGCACTTCATGCGCCTGCCGCGCCGCGACGGCGACACGCGCCGCATCGACATGTGGCTCGCGCCGTCGCTCGGCTGGCTGCCCGCGCGGCTCGTGCAGAGCGAACCGAACGGCGCGCAGATCGAGCTGCTGTGGCACGGCCGGCTCGCGGCGCCTGCCGTGCCGTCCGATGCGGCGCCGGCAGGCGGCACAACGAACGCGCCCGCTGGCGCAGCGACGCCCGAAGCATCGGCCGCATCATCCGCACCGCCCACGGAACCGGCACAACCTGCACCGCCTGCCACCGTGCAACCGCCCGCGCAACCGGCTGCACCGCCGGCGTCGTCGCCTGTCACACAGTGAACGCGCGTGGATCGGCAATTTCGACCGATTACAGATTTCCGTGAAATGGCCGATGACACTCTTTAACAACTATTTCAGTCCACCGGCAGACAATGGGAAACGTTTCATAGACATCGGCTTCTAACCGATACACCCCACGCAACGGGAACGGGGTGTGCTGCGCAAGCCCCTTGAAACCGGCAAGGCTCGCCCCACCTAGGGGACAACAAGGCCAGATGCCACTGCGAAGAGGAGTGCCGCCATGCAAATGATCTACAACAGCCCCAACTACTGCGTCGTCGAATTTGCGCCGCAGGCCGGCCATCATCTGATGAATGCCGGCGGATACGAAATCGTCGACAAGAACGCGCAGCGCGAGATCTTCATCGACGGCGAACTTGCCGAACGCTTTCGAGCGCACGTGAAGCAACTGATCGAGGATGAACCGTCGCTCGACGAAGTCGACGAATTCCTCGGGCAATTCGACAGCCTGATGATGATGCCCGTCGTGCTGCACTGACGACCCGCGGCCCGGCGCCTCGCGCGGCCGGGCCATTCGCCGCGCACCGACGCGGCGCCCGCGAGCACTCCGATCATGCCCCCGTCCGGTTCGCCTGGCGGGGGCTTTCATTTGGCGGACGCCCCGGCCGGCGCGAGGCCGGGCGGCGGCCAGGCGCAGCGGCTACAATGACGGTTTTCCCGTCTTCGCCGGTCCTCCGCCCATGTCTGCGACTCCTCTCGCCGCTTCCGTCCCGCTCGACGCGCCCTACACGCGCGGCGCCGCACTGCCCGCGCTGCTGAAATCGCGCATCCTGATCCTCGACGGCGCGATGGGCACGATGATCCAGCGCTACAAGCTCGACGAAGCCGCATATCGCGGCGAGCGCTTCAAGGATTTCCCGCGCGACATCAAGGGCAACAACGAGCTGCTGTCGCTCACGCAGCCGCAGATCATCCGCGAGATCCACGACCAGTACTTCGCGGCCGGTGCCGACATCGTCGAAACCAACACGTTCGGCGCGACGACGGTCGCGCAGGCCGACTACGGGATGGAAGATCTCGTCGTCGAGATGAACGTCGAATCGGCGAAGCTCGCGCGCGAATCGGCCGCGAAATACGCGACGCCGGACAAACCGCGCTTCGTCGCGGGCGCGATCGGGCCGACGCCGAAGACGGCGAGCATCTCGCCGGACGTCAACGATCCGGGCGCCCGCAACGTCACGTTCGACGAGCTGCGCGACGCGTACTACCAGCAGGCGAAGGCGCTGCTCGACGGCGGCGTCGACCTGTTCCTCGTCGAGACGATCTTCGACACGCTGAACGCGAAAGCCGCGCTGTTCGCGCTCGACGAGCTGTTCGAGGACACCGGCGAGCGCCTGCCGATCATGATCTCGGGCACCGTCACGGATGCATCGGGCCGGATCCTGTCGGGCCAGACGGTCGAGGCGTTCTGGAATTCGCTGCGCCACGCGAAGCCGCTCACGTTCGGCCTGAACTGCGCGCTCGGCGCGGCGCTGATGCGCCCGTACATCGCCGAGCTCGCGAAGCTGTGCGACACCTACGTGTCGTGCTACCCGAACGCGGGCCTGCCGAACCCGATGAGCGACACCGGCTTCGACGAAACGCCGGACGTCACGTCGGGCCTGCTGAAGGAATTCGCGCAGGCCGGGCTCGTGAACCTCGCGGGCGGCTGCTGCGGCACGACGCCCGAGCACATCGCCGAGATCGCGAAGGCGCTCGCCGACGTGAAGCCGCGCCGCTGGCCGAACCAGTACAGCGACAACGCCTGACCCGACCGCCCCACGCCCTTCATTACACGAATTCGCACCGCCATGACCGATCACATGATGCGCCTTGCCGGCCTCGAGCCGTTCAACGTCACGTCCGGAACGCTCTTCATCAACGTCGGTGAACGCACCAACGTCACCGGCTCGAAGGCGTTCGCGCGGATGATCCTCAACGGCCAGTTCGACGAGGCGCTCGCCGTCGCGCGCCAGCAGGTCGAGAACGGCGCGCAGGTGATCGACATCAACATGGACGAGGCGATGCTCGATTCGAAGGCAGCGATGGTGCGCTTCCTGAACCTGATCGCGTCGGAGCCGGACATCGCGCGCGTGCCGATCATGATCGACTCGTCGAAGTGGGACGTGATCGAGGCCGGCCTCAAGTGCGTGCAGGGCAAGGCGATCGTGAACTCGATCTCGCTGAAGGAAGGCGAGGAAGCGTTCCGCCGCCACGCGAACCTGATCCGCCGCTACGGCGCGGCGGCCGTCGTGATGGCGTTCGACGAGAAGGGCCAGGCCGATACGTACGAGCGCAAGACCGAGATCTGCAAGCGCTCGTACGACTTCCTCGTGAACGAAGTCGGCTTCCCGCCGGAAGACATCATCTTCGACCCGAACATCTTCGCGGTCGCGACCGGCATCGAGGAGCACAACAACTACGCGGTCGACTTCATCGAGGCGACCCGCTGGATCAAGCAGAACCTGCCGTACGCGAAGGTGAGCGGCGGCGTGTCGAACGTGTCGTTCTCGTTCCGCGGCAACGACCCGGTGCGCGAGGCGATCCACACCGTGTTCCTGTATCACGCGATCCAGGCCGGCATGGACATGGGCATCGTCAACGCCGGCCAGCTCGGCGTGTATGCCGAGCTCGACGCCGAGCTGCGCGAGCGCGTCGAGGACGTGATCCTGAACCGCCGCGCCGATTCCACCGACCGCCTGCTCGAGATCGCCGACAAGTTCAAGGCGGGCGGCGCGAAGAAGGAAGAGAACCTCGAGTGGCGCAACCAGCCGGTCGAGAAACGGCTCTCGCATGCGCTCGTGCACGGCATCACGACCTTCATCGTCGAGGACACCGAAGAAGTGCGCGCGAAGATCGACGCGGCCGGCGGTCGCCCGATCAACGTGATCGAAGGCCCGCTGATGGACGGGATGAACATCGTCGGCGACCTGTTCGGCCAGGGCAAGATGTTCCTGCCGCAGGTCGTGAAGTCGGCGCGCGTGATGAAGCAGGCGGTCGCGCACCTGATCCCGTTCATCGAGGAAGAAAAGCGCCTGCTCGCGGAAGCGGGCGGCGACGTGCGCGCGAAGGGCAAGATCGTCATCGCGACCGTGAAGGGCGACGTGCACGACATCGGCAAGAACATCGTGTCGGTCGTGCTCCAGTGCAACAACTTCGAAGTGGTCAACATGGGCGTGATGGTCCCGTGCAACGAGATCCTCGCGAAAGCGAAGGTCGAGGGCGCGGACATCATCGGGCTGTCGGGCCTCATCACGCCGAGCCTCGAGGAAATGGCGTACGTCGCGTCCGAAATGCAGCGCGACGACTACTTCCGCGTGAAGAAGATCCCGCTGCTGATCGGCGGCGCGACCACGTCGCGCGTGCACACGGCCGTGAAGATCGCGCCGCACTACGAGGGCCCGGTCGTCTACGTGCCCGATGCGTCGCGTTCGGTGTCGGTCGCGTCGAGCCTGCTGTCCGACGAAGGCGCGGCGAAGTATCTCGACGAGCTGAAGTCCGACTACGAGCGCATCCGCGACCAGCACGCGAACCGCAAGGCGCAGCCGATGGTCACGCTCGCCGAGGCGCGCGCGAACAAGACGAAGGTCGACTGGGCCGGTTACACGCCCGTGAAGCCGAAGTTCATCGGCCGCCGCGTGTTCAAGAACTACGACCTGAACGAACTCGCGAACTACATCGACTGGGGCCCGTTCTTCCAGACGTGGGACCTGGCAGGCCCGTACCCGGCGATCCTGAACGACGAGATCGTCGGCGAATCGGCGCGGCGCGTGTTCTCCGACGCGAAATCGATGCTCGCGCGCCTGATCCAGGGCCGCTGGCTGAGCGCGAACGGCGTGATCGCGCTGCTGCCGGCGAACACCGTCAACGACGACGACATCGAGATCTACAGCGACGAGTCGCGCTCGGAAGTGCTGCTCACGTGGCGCAACCTGCGCCAGCAGAGCGTGCGCCCGGTGGTGGACGGCGTGATGCGGCCGAACCGCTCGCTCGCCGACTTCATCGCGCCGAAGGAATCGGGCGTCGCCGACTACATCGGCATGTTCGCGGTGACGGCCGGCCTCGGCGTCGACGTGAAGGAAAAGCAGTTCGAAGCCGACCACGACGATTACAGCGCGATCATGCTGAAGGCGCTCGCCGACCGTTTCGCGGAAGCGTTCGCCGAGGCGATGCATGCGCGCGTGCGACGCGAGCTGTGGGGTTACGCGAGCGGCGAGACGCTCGACAACGACGCGCTGATCGCCGAAAAGTACGCAGGCATCCGCCCGGCGCCCGGCTACCCGGCCTGCCCCGACCACCTCGTGAAGCGCGACATGTTCGACGTGCTGCATGCGGACGAGATCGGCATGAGCGTGACCGACTCGCTGGCGATGCTGCCGGCCGCGAGCGTATCGGGCTTCTACCTCGCGCATCCGGACAGCCGCTATTTCTCGGTCGGCAAAATCGGGCAGGATCAGCTCGAGGACTACGCGCGGCGCATGGCGCTGTCGCTCGACGATGCGCGCCGCGCGCTCGCGCCGCAGCTCTGATCGATGCGCACGGGCGGCCGACCGCTCGTTTGGTCAGACAAAAAGAAAAAGCCCGCTCGGAAGCGGGCTTTTTCCTGCCTTACTAAACTTTCGTACTGCCGGGCAACGAAGCTCAGAAGCCCCAGTGCACGTCGGCTTCGCCGGCTTTCGCCTCGCGCAGCATCGTGAGGAACGGCGCGACGCGCTGGGCCAGGCTCGGCGGCACTTCATGGTGTGCGTGATCGGCTTCGTCCTCATGGAAATGGCCGGCGTGCTCGGCGCGCGCCTGCTTCGCCTGCGCGACTGCGCCTTCCAGCTTCGCGATCGCGTGGTCCAGCTCGTCGTGCGTAATCACACCGCGCTCGCCCAGCTGCTTGCCGACGAGGCCCAGCACATACACCGCGAAATCCTTCAGCACGTCGAGATCCTGTGCCGCCTTGCTCTTGAACGTAATCATGACAATTCCCTTTTCATCTTGTTGTGCCTGCGCGGCGAGGTTGGGGGAACGCCGGCAGACCGGCGTCCGGCCTCGCGGACGCGGGGCGCCTGAGCGGCATATTAGCACCTGTTAAAATTCTGCGATCCCTGAAACGCGCGCTTAAAAAGCGCGCCGGCGGCCCGGCGTTTCCGGCCGCCACCAACGAAGCCTTCTACCAGCATGCTGCCAGCACACAAACAGACCCTCGAAGCCCTGCTCGCGGATAGCGTCAAGCAGGTCGCACACGCGCTGAAAGGCGCCGACGCAGCGTTCGTCGCCCCGGCCATCACGCTGGAGCGCCCGAAGGTCGCCGCGCACGGCGACGTCGCGTGCAACGTCGCGATGCAGCTCGCCAAGCCGCTCGGCGCGAACCCGCGCCAGCTCGCCGAGCAGATCGTCGCCGCGCTCACCGCGCAGCCGGCCGCGCAAGGGCTCGTCGAAGCCGCCGAAATCGCCGGCCCCGGCTTCATCAACCTGCGCCTGTCGGCCGCCGCGAAGCAGGCGGTGATCGCCGCCGTGTTCGACCAGGGCCGCGCGTTCGGCACGTCGGATCGCGAGAAAGGCAAGCAGGTGCTGCTCGAATTCGTGTCGGCGAACCCGACCGGCCCGCTGCACGTCGGCCACGGCCGCCAGGCCGCGCTCGGCGACGTGCTCGCGAACGTGATCGCGAGCCAGGGCTACGCGGTGCACCGCGAGTTCTACTACAACGACGCGGGCGTGCAGATCGGCAACCTCGCGATCTCGACGCAGGCGCGCGCGCGCGGCCTGAAGCCGGGCGACGCGGGCTGGCCGGAAGCCGCGTACAACGGCGAATACATCGCCGACATCGCACGCGACTACCTGAACGGCGAAACGGTCGCCGCGTCGGACGGCGAGCCCGTCAAGGGCGCGGGCGACGTCGAGGATCTCGACGCGATCCGCAAGTTCGCGGTCACGTACCTGCGTCGCGAACAGGACATGGACCTGCAGGCGTTCGGCGTGAAGTTCGACCAGTACTACCTCGAATCGTCGCTGTACAGCGAAGGCCGCGTCGAGAAGACGGTCGACGCGCTGATCAAGGCCGGCATGACCTACGAGCAGGACGGCGCGCTGTGGCTGCGCACGACCGACGAAGGCGACGACAAGGATCGCGTGATGCGCAAGTCGGACGGCACGTACACGTACTTCGTGCCGGACGTCGCGTACCACGTGACGAAGTGGGAGCGCGGCTTCACGAAGGTGATCAACATCCAGGGCTCGGACCACCACGGCACGATCGCGCGCGTGCGCGCGGGCCTGCAGGGGCTGCACATCGGGATCCCGAAGGGCTATCCCGACTACGTGCTGCACAAGATGGTCACCGTGATGCGTGACGGCCAGGAAGTGAAGATCTCGAAGCGCGCGGGCAGCTACGTGACGGTGCGCGACCTGATCGAATGGTCGGGCGGCGCGGCGGCGGGCCAGGAAGCGGCGCCCGACCTGATCGACGAGGCGACCATCACGCGCGGCCGCGACGCGGTGCGCTTCTTCCTGATCTCGCGCAAGGCCGATACCGAGTTCGTGTTCGACATCGACCTCGCGCTGAAACAGAACGACGAGAACCCGGTCTATTACGTCCAGTACGCACATGCGCGGATCTGCTCGGTGCTCAATGAATTGAAGTCGCGCTACAACGTCGACGCCGCGCAACTGCCGGGCGCCGACCTGTCGCAACTGACGAGCGCGCAGGCCGCATCGCTGATGCAGAAGCTCGCCGAGTATCCGGACATGCTCACGCACGCGGCGAACGAGCTGGCGCCGCACGCGGTCGCGTTCTACCTGCGCGATCTCGCTGGCGAATTCCACTCGTTCTACAATGCGGAGCGCGTGCTGGTCGACGATGAAGCGCCGCGCAACGCGCGCGCCGCGCTCCTCGCCGCGACCCGGCAGGTGCTCGAGAACGGCCTGGCGGTGCTCGGCGTGTCCGCGCCCGCCAAGATGTAAGGACGCAAGCGGCCCGAACCGGGCAGCGAATGGCCGCGGCAGCGCCCGCCGCAGGAGCGCCTGCCGCAGCCTTTTCACGATTCTTTTTGCAGGTGACTCAAGCAATGGCACAACCACGCCGCACTTCGAAACAATCGAAACAAGCCGGAGGGACATTTCTTGGAATCGTGCTGGGCCTGATCGTCGGCCTCGCGATCGCCGTGGTGGTGGCGCTCTACATCACGCGTTCGCCGTCGCCGTTCGTGTCGAAGGTCGCGCCGCCGCCGGCCGACAACGGCGCGAGCCAGCCGCAGCAGTTCGACCCGAACCGCGCGCTGCAGGGCAAGACGCCCGGCCAGCCGGTGCCGCAGGCCGCGCAGCCCGCGCCGCCCAACACCGCGCCCGGCCAGGCCGCGAACCAGACCCAGGGCGGCCTGTTGCCCGAGCCGCAGATCGTCGAAGTGCCGCCGTCGGCCAACGGGTCGAGCGGCTCGAACAACACCGGCAGCTCGAGCAACACGACCGCATCGAACAATACGTCGTCGGGTAACGGCGTCGCCGTCGCGCCGAAGCCGGCCGACACCACGCCGCCGAAGAAGACGCCGCCGCCGCAACAGCAACAGCAGGCCGGCGAGGACGACCTCGCGCGCTTCGCCGCGCAGAAGCAGGCGCAGCAGGCCGCCGCGCAAAAGCAGCAACAGCAGCAGCAGGCCGCGAACACGCCGAAGCCGACGTCGTCGGCCACCGCCACCGCGGCAGCGAAGCCGCCGACCGCGAACGACGCGAATACCGGCTACTTCCTGCAGGTCGGCGCGTACAAGACGGAAGGCGACGCCGAGCAGCAGCGCGCGCGCCTCGGCTTCCAGGGCTTCGAGTCGAAGGTGTCGAAGCGCGATGTCAGCGGCGTGACCTATTTCCGCGTGCGCGTCGGCCCGTTCTCGAAGTTCGAGGATATGAACTCGGCCCGTCAGCGCTTGTCCGATGCAGGTGTCGACACGGCGGTGATCCGCTTCACGAAGCAGTAGGCAGCCGGTCGAGCCCACGCAGAACCCGTTACGTTTCGTAACCCGAGCAACTGATTCGACGTTCACAACATGAAAAAACTGCTTAGCACGCTCCTTCTGTCCCTGGGCCTCGCGGCCGGCTTCGCCCAGGCAACGCCTGCCGCGCCCGCCTCCGGCAAGGACTTCGAGGTGATGAAGTCGCCGCAGCCGGTGTCCGCGCCGGCCGGTAAGGTCGAGGTGATCGAGTTCTTCTGGTACGGCTGCCCGCACTGCTACGAATTCGAGCCGACGATCGAGGCCTGGGTGAAGAAGCAGGGCAACAACATCGACTTCAAGCGCGTGCCGGTCGCATTCCGCGACGATTTCATCCCGCACTCGAAGCTGTTCTATGCGGTGTCCGCGCTCGGCATCTCCGAGAAGGTCACGCCGGCGATCTTCAACGCGATCCACAAGCAGAAGAACTACCTGCTGACGCCGCAGGCGCAGGCCGACTTCCTGGCCACGCAGGGCGTCGACAAGAAGCAGTTCATGGACGCGTACAACTCGTTCAGCGTGCAGGGCCAGGTGAAGCAATCGGCCGAACTGCTGAAGAACTATGCGATCGACGGCGTGCCGACGGTCGTCGTCCAGGGCAAGTACAAGACGGGCCCCGCTTACACGAACAGCATCCCGGGTACCGCCCAGGTGCTCGACTTCCTCGTGAAGCAGGTTCAGGACAAGAAGCTCTGATCCCCGCCCGCGCGCCGGCATGACTACTCCGCTGAAGGTCTTCATCACCGGCGCGTCGAGCGGCCTCGGCCTCGCGATGGCCGAGGAATACGCCCGCCAGGGCGCCACGCTCGCGCTGGTCGCGCGACGCACCGACGCGCTCGATGCGTTCGCGCGGCGCTTCCCCAAGCTGTCCATCTCCGTCTACTCCGCCGACGTGCGCGATGCCGACGCGCTCGCGACGGCCGCCGCGTCGTTCATCGCGACGCACGGCTGCCCGGACGTCGTGATCGCGAACGCGGGCATCAGCCAGGGTGCCGTCACGGGCCAGGGCGATCTCGCGACGTTCCGCAACGTGATGGACATCAACTACTACGGGATGGTCGCGACGTTCGAGCCGTTCGTCGGCCCGATGACGGCTGCGCGCCACGGCACGCTGGTCGGCGTCGCGAGCGTCGCCGGCGTGCGCGGCCTGCCCGGCTCCGGCGCGTACAGCGCGTCGAAATCGGCCGCGATCAAGTATCTCGAATCGCTGCGCGTCGAGTTGCGCCCGGCCGGCGTCGGCGTCGTGACGATCGCACCCGGCTACATCCGCACGCCGATGACCGCGCACAACCCGTACCGGATGCCGTTCCTGATGGACGCCGACCGCTTCGCCGCGCGCGCGGCGAAAGCGATTGCGCGGCAGCACGCGTTCCGCGTGATTCCGTGGCAGATGGGCGTCGTCGCGAAGGTGCTGCACGTGCTGCCGCGCTGGCTGTACGACCGCCTGTTCGAGAAGGCGCCGCGCAAGCCGAAGGCCGGCGCGCACTGACGAATCGGCGGCCGGCCCGTGTAACACGCGCCGGGCCGCATCGCCGCATCGAAGCTTCGATTTCGCGGCACTTCCTGCGGCGGCCGCGCAGATCCCGCCGCGCGCGCCGACGCGCCGCGACCTCCCCTCCCCACCCGCCGCCTCCGCAGCACCTTCCGCCGCATCAACACCCGTTCCGTCGCGAACGCAGCCGTTTTTCGGTCAATTCGCTGCGTTCCGGCGCCTTTTTTCACGCGCCGCACGCTTTGACGTTATGCTGTTCGCCAGCCGCGCCGGCCCGCCCGCTTCCGGGCCGCGCCTGCATCCCGTCACCAAGCAAAAGCACAAGCCACGTGGGAGATCCTATGCACGTCAAGCTGTTCGCCGCGGCCGCGGTCGCCGCCGCACTCGCCGCCCCCGGCCTCGCCGCCGCCAAGCCGCTCACCGTCTGCACCGAATCGAGCCCGGACGGCTTCGACGTCGTGCAGTACAACTCGCTCGTCACGACCAACGCATCGGCCGACGTGATCTTCAACACGCTCGTGTCGTACGACGAAGCCGCGAAAAAGGTCGTGCCCGCGCTCGCCGACAAATGGGACGCGAGCGCCGACGGCCTCACCTACACGTTCCACCTGCGCCCGAACGTCGCGTTCCAGACCACCGACTATTTCAAGCCGGGCCGCGCGCTCGACGCGGACGACGTCGTGTTCACGTTCACGCGGATGCTCGACGATGCGAACCCGTGGCACAAGGTGGCCGGCGCGAGCGGCTTCCCGCACGCGCAGTCGATGGGCCTCGTGAAGCTCGTGAAGTCGGTCACGAAGGTCGACGACAGCACCGTGAAGTTCGTGCTGAACGAGCCGAACGCGACGTTCGTGCCGATCCTGACGATGGGCTTCGCGTCGATCTACTCGGCCGAATACGCGGACCAGCTGCTGAAGGCCGGCAAGCAGGCCGACCTGAACGCGAAGCCGGTCGGCACGGGCCCGTTCGTGCTGAAGAGCTATACGAAGGACGCGCTGATCCGCTACGACGTGAACCCGACGTACTGGGGCGCGAAGCCGAAGGTCGACCGGCTGATCTACGCGATCACGCCCGACCCGTCGGTGCGCCTGCAGAAGGTGAAGGCCGGCGAATGCCAGATCGCGCTGTCGCCGAAGCCGCAGGACGTGCTCGCCGCGAAGGGCGAAAGCGCGCTGAAGGTCGTGCAGACGCCCGCGTTCATGACCGCGTTCGTCGCGCTGAACACGCAGAAGAAGCCGCTCGACAACGACAAGGTGCGCGAGGCGCTGAACCTCGCGTTCGATCGTGCGACCTACCTGAAGGTCGTGTTCGACAACACCGCGACGGCCGCGAACAACCCGTATCCGCCGAACACGTGGAGCTACGCGAAGGACGTCGCGCCGTATGCGTACGATCCCGCGAAGGCGAAGCAGTTGCTCGCGCAGGCCGGCTTCCCGAACGGTTTCTCGACGACGATCTGGACGCGCCCGACCGGCAGCGTGCTGAACCCGAACCCGAAGGTCGGCGCGGAACTGCTGCAGGCCGACCTCGCGAAGATCGGCGTGAAGGCCGACGTGAAGGTGATCGAATGGGGCGAGCTGATCAAGCAGGCGAAGCTCGGCCAGCATGACATGCTGTTCATGGGCTGGGCCGGCGACAACGGCGATCCGGACAACTACCTGTCGCCGCAGTTCAGCTGCAATGCGGTGAAGTCGGGCATCAACTTCGCGCGCTTCTGCGACGCGCAGCTCGACAAGCTGATCGTCGACGGCAAGTCGACCGCCGACCAGGCCAAGCGCACGAAGCTGTATGAAGCCGCGCAGAAGATCATCCACGACCAGGCGCTGTGGATCCCGCTCGGCTACCCGACCGCCGCGGCGCTCACGCGCGCGAACGTGAGCGGCTATCGCGTGAGCCCGTTCGGACGGCAGAACTTCACGGCGGTCGCCGTGCAGTAACCGCGCGTGGCGCGCAAGCGACGGCGTTCGCGCCGCTCGCTTGCGGCCCGCGCACCCCGCTTGCTACACTCCGCCCCTATTCCTCATACCGGACGCCAGCCAAAGTGAACAACTAAGCCTTCCCAAAATGTTTTCGCCGCCGTGCCATGCACGCCGCGCGAAGGTCTTCACGCATTTTCGGAGGTGCTTATGGCTGCAGCCACGCCCACCGGCGCGCTCGTCGCGCTTCATCACGTTTCCTTCCGCTTCGACGACGGCTTCACGCTGTTCGATTCGCTCGACCTTTCCATCGATCGCACGCCGACGGGCATCGTCGGCCGCAACGGCATCGGCAAGAGCCAGCTCGCGCAACTGATCGCGGGCCGCTGCGCACCGAGCTCGGGGACGATCGACCGGCATGTGCCGGTCGCCTACGTCGCGCAGCAGCACAACGACGACGCTGCGGCCTGCCCGCGGACCGTCGCGCGGATCGCCGCGCTCGATGCGCCGCTCGGCGCGCTTGCGCGTCTCACGAACGGCCGCGCGGAGCCGCACGACTTCGACCTGATCGGCGATCGCTGGGATCTCGCCGAGCGGCTGCGCGCGGCGCTCGACGCGGCCGGCCTGCACGATGTGCGGCCCGACACGCCCGCACACGCGCTGAGCGGCGGCCAGCTCGCGCGCGTCGCGCTGATCGGCGCGCTGCTGTCCGGCGCCGGCCTGCTCGTGCTCGACGAACCGACCAACCATCTCGACGCGCCGGGCCGTGCATGGCTGCGCGCGGCGCTCGACGGCTGGCGCGGCGGGCTCGTGGTCGTGAGCCACGATCGTGCGCTGCTCGCCGACGTGCAGCGCATCGTCGAGCTGACACCGCAAGGCGCACGCTCGTACGGCGGCAACTACGCGCTCTACCGCGCGCAGCGCGGCGCGGAACAGGACGCCGCGCAGGCGGCACTCGATCATGCGCGCACCGAGCGCGGGCGCGTGAAGCGCAGGCTCGAACAGGAACACGACACGATTCAGCGTCACGCAGCCGGCTCGCTGCGCGATGCGAAGACGGCCAACCTGTCGTCGGGGGCAAAACAGAGCCGCAAGGGTGCGGCGCGCAACATCATGGGACAGGTCCGGCGCCAACAGTACGATTTCAAGGCAACGCTCGACGAACGCGTGCAGCAGGCGGCCGCGCGCGTCGAAGCCGATGCGCCCGTGCTCGTGTCGCTGCCGGGCACCGAGGTCAGCGCGCGCCGCCAGCTGTTCACGCTCGAACGCGCGCAACTGCCGTGGCGCGCGGCCGGCGATGCGGATTCGGATTCGATCACGTGGTCGGCAAGCGGCGTCGTGCGCATCGCGCTGACGGGCCCGAACGGCTGCGGCAAATCGACGTTGCTGCGGATGCTCGCGGGGGAACTCGCGCCGCGTTCAGGCACATGCACGACGCACGTGAGCGCCGCGTATCTCGACCAGCGGCTCGCGCTGCTCGATCCCGACCGCTCGATCGTCGAGCAACTGGGGCTGCTCGATACGCCGCTCGCCGAAGGCGACCTGCGCAGCCGCCTCGCGCTGTTGCAGCTCGACGCGACACGCGCGACGCAGCCGGCGCGGCAACTGAGCGGCGGCGAACGGCTGAAGGCCGCGCTCGCGTGTGCGTTGTGGCGCGGCACGCCCGCGCAACTGCTGCTGCTCGACGAGCCGACCAATCACCTCGATCTCGAATCGGTGCGCGCGATCGAAGCCGCGCTGGCCGGCTTCCCGGGCGCGATCGTGGTCGCGTCGCACGACACCGCGTTTCTCGCGGCGCTCGAACCGACGCACACGATGCAATGGCATCGCGACGGGTGGCGCTACGAACCCGTTGTCTAACTGAAGATCATCGCGAATCGTCTGTCGGCGTGCCGCCGGAATCGACGAACAGCTGCGTGAAGAGCCGCTCCGATTCCCGCAGGCCCTCGTCGGTCAGCACGACAGATTTCGTCTTGTTGACGGGGTCGCCGATCAGTCCGCGTTCATGCAACCGGTTCAGCACGTCCCAATCGAAGGTTTTCCACGCGCGATTGCGATCGTGCAAGGTCAAATGAAAGAGCGCCAGAACGGCGTCGTCAACGGCGTCGAGATCGATCTTCATCGCCATTTCCTCCGATCCGATCGCCCGGTCAGGAACCGAGCGTCGCGAGCAGCTTGATGAAGTTGCGCTTCGCGCGGTAGGTCTTGCGGATCTCTTCGAGCTCCGCTTCGAATGCCGCCTGCTGGCGATGCGCGGCCCGCAGCGCGCGAATATCGCGCACGACACCGAACGCTTGGTCGTACCGCGCGCTGCCGGCGCCATGATCAACCGCGAACGGCAGATACCGGTGATAAACGGCGATCGCGTCCTCCGGATGCGTCTTCGCGCGCGCCGCCGCCATCGCCGGCCAGACATCGACCTCGACCGGCCCGCCGAGAAACGCATCCCACGCGGCGGCATCGTTCTGCTCCGCGAGCAGCAGCTTCACCAGTTCGGTACGCGGCGGCGGTTCCCAGCGCCGTGCAGCCGGGATCGCCCGCCCCGGGGTTTCCCGCGCCCGGGCAAGCGACAACAGATGCGAAATCGCCCGCTCCTGCACGGCGTCGCGTCGCTTCGTCGCCTTCGCAACCTTCATCAGCGCCCGGAATGCGTCTGCCGTCGGATGGTACGCGAAGCGTTGCCACGCGAGTTCGTCCGCCCGATCGAATGCGCGCCGGCGCACATACTCGTCGATACAGAAACCCAGCAGACGATCGTCGTGCCGGTCCTTCGTTTCGCGCATCCCGCGTTCGGCCCACGCCAGCCCTTCGTCGAAACGGCCATGCTCCGCGCACAATTCCGCGATCTGCGCGAATCGGTACGACGCCGACAGATCCTTCGACCAGATGCGAATCAGCGCGTCGACGTCGCCGTCGTGCCTCGCCAGCGATTCCATCGCATGCTCGAGATTCGAGCGCACCGAATCGAACGCGCGCCGATCCTCCCGCCCGGCCGGCAGCGGAGGCAGCGTGGCCCATTGATGCTCGACCAGTTCCCGGTAGCGGCTCAATCCCGCGTCGCCCAGCGGCTCCGCATAGGCCGGCAGCACGCCGCGGAACGTGTCCCACTGTCCCCCGACCTGCAGGCGAAACAGGCGTTCGGCCAGTTTCACCGGCTCCGGCCGCGTCCGGATGCATGCCTCGAGGTGCACATCGGCGAGTTCGCCGATGCCGGGCGCCACGCTGCCGTCCGAGTCGTCGATCTGTTCGAGGCTCGCTTCCGCGTCCGCAATCGCCAGTTCTGCCAGCTCGACCACCTGCACGGCATGAGGGCCCGCCAACTGCCGCCGCAGCATGTCGGCCACTTCGAAGAGGGCTTCGCCGTACGTGTGCGCTTCATCCCAGCCGAGCGGCCGCGACACGCGCGTCAATTGCCGGACGGCGGCGCGCAGGCTTGCCGCATCGCCGGCATTCGCGGCACGTGCGTCGAACAGCAGCCTGTCGCGCAATGACCGATCGCGCTCGGCCGCGTCGAGCAGCCAGCTCCGCAACGCATCCTCGTCGAGCGTATTCAGATAGTCGTGAATCAGTTCCGCATGGGTCTTGCGTTTGCGTCGCGGACGCGCCGGTTGTTCGAGCGCCTCGTCGTGAAAGACTTCCTCGCCGCTGTTTTCGAGCCACGACAATGCAACGGCCACCGCATGCTTGCAGAAAGCGCCATCATCGCCTACCGGGCAGTTGCATGCGTAGGCCAGTGTGCCGTCGTCGCCCACCGCGAATTCGACACGATAGCGATACGTGCCGCGCACGGTCGCCGACAGTTCGCCGTTGCTTTCGATCAGCCGCGAAACCGCGCCGTCGTGATAGTAGGCCTTGCCGCGTTCGAAGGATTTCGGGTCGGCCAGGGCCCGGATTTCCGCGAGCGTGATGACATCGGAGAGGGAGACATTACCTGGCATGGGGTGCGACGAGTATCGAGTCCGGATCCCGGGAATTCTACAAAAGCGCCGGACGCGCTACCGCCTGCGCACATGCTCAACGCCGCACGAATCGGATTACACCGTCGTCGCCCTGCTCGCGCACGAGTTCCCCCGCGAGCCACAGCAGGTTCAAATGCGCGAGCGCCTCGCCGAGCGCGAACGTCATCTGGTGGATGTCGAGCTCGCGGCGCCGGAACATGATCGGCACGATGTCGGCCGCGCTCATCGGCTGCTCCGCGCACGCGACGCGCACTTCGTCGAGCCGCGCGTCGTGGTGCTCGCGCAGTTGCACGATGCGCGTGCGCACACCGCGGAACGGCTTGCCGTGCGACGGCAGCACGAGCGTGTCGGGCGCCATCGTCTCGTAGCGGCCGAGCGACTGCAGGTACAGCGCGAGCGGGTTCGCTTCCGGCTCGAGGTCGAACACGGACACGTTCGTCGAGATGCGCGGCAGCACCATGTCGCCGGAGATCAGCACGCCGTCCGCTTCGCAGTGCAGCGCGCAATGTTCAGGCGAATGGCCGTAGCCGGTGACGACGCGCCAAGTGCGCGCGCCGATCGTCACCGCATCGCCTTCGCGCAGGCGCCGGTAGCGCGGCGGCACGGCCGGCACGAGATCGGAGTAGTAGCTGCGGCGGTTGCGCAGCTTGTCGAGCGCGGCCGGATCGGTCAGCCCGTGGCGCGCGAAATGATCGGCGGCGGCCGCGCCGCCCGCGTTCGAGCCGTTGCCGGCCGCCATCAGGCAGCCGAACATGTATTCGCCGAGCGTCATCCATAGCCGCACGTTCCAGCGGCCCTTGTCGCCGCCTTCGCACAGCCAGTTCGCGAGCCCGAAGTGATCGGGGTGACAGTGCGTGACGAGCACGCGCAGCACGGGCAGGCCGTCGAGATGCGTATCGAAGATCTGCTCCCAGTGCGTGCGGATCGCATCCGACGAGATCCCGCAATCGACGATCGTCCAGCCGGCCTGCCCGTCGATCTCGTCGCGCAGCAGCCACAGGTTGATGTGATCGAGCGAGAACGGCAGCGGCATGCGCAGCCAGCGCACGCCGGGCGCGACCTCGAACGTGTCGCCCGCGGCGGGCAACGTGTCGGCGAAGGGATAGTCGAGTTGGTGTTCCAGTGCGTTCATCGGTGGGGCGTCTCGTCGTTATCGGTGCGAATGCGCGCCGGCGGCAGGCCGCGGCGGGCGGTGCGTCGATTCTATCGCCGTCGCGCGAAACGCGTGCCCGGCGGCCGCCGGCCCGTCAAAAAAGTTCGTGTCAGAATCGGTTCCGTACCCGTATCTTTACGCGAAGATGCACCGAACGGCGCCCAACGACGGATAACCCGCCGCTTGCCGGCCGGCCACGCGTCGCCGCAAAGTCTTTGATCCGCCCGCTTGGGCGCTAAAATGGCGAGTGCTTACAGCCCCTCCTGAACGAGCCTGCACGCAATGAATCACTTCCCCAAACTGCTGTCTTCGCAGATCGGTTTCGACGTCGCGCAGACGATGCTCGAAAACTTCGACCGCCACTACCGGATCTTCCGCGAAGCGGCCGTCGAGGCGAAGACGCTGTACGAGCGCGCCGACTGGCACGGGCTGCAGCGGCTCGCACGCGAACGGATCACGTCGTACGACGATCGCGTGCAGGAGTGCGTCGAGGTGCTGGAAGACGAATACGACGCGGAGAACATCGACGACGAGGTCTGGCAGCAGATCAAGCTGCACTATATCGGCCTGCTCACGTCGCACCGCCAGCCCGAGTGCGCGGAGACGTTCTTCAATTCGGTGTGCTGCAAGATCCTGCACCGCTCGTATTTCAACAACGATTTCATCTTCGTGCGCCCGGCGATCTCGACCGAATATCTCGAGAACGACGAGCCGGCCGCGAAACCGACCTACCGCGCGTATTACCCGGGCACCGACGGGCTCGCGGTCACGCTCGAGCGCATCGTCACGAACTTCCAGCTCGACCCGCCGTTCGAGGATCTCTCGCGCGACACCGCGTGCGTGATGCAGGCGATCCACGACGAATTCGGCCACTTCGACGCAGCGCCGAATTTCCAGATCCACGTGCTGTCGTCGCTGTTCTTCCGCAACAAGAGCGCGTACATCGTCGGCCGCATCATCAATGCCGACCGCGTGCTGCCGTTCGCGGTGCCGATCCGCCACGTGCGCCCGGGCCTGCTCGCACTCGACACCGTGCTGCTGCGCCGCGACCTGCTGCAGATCATCTTCAGCTTCTCGCACTCGTATTTCCTGGTCGACATGGGCGTGCCGTCCGCGTATGTCGACTTCCTGTGCACGATCATGCCCGGCAAGCCGAAGGCGGAGATCTACACGTCGGTCGGCCTGCAGAAGCAGGGCAAGAACCTGTTCTACCGCGACCTGCTGCATCACCTGTCGCACTCGAGCGACCGCTTCATCGTCGCGCCCGGGATCAAGGGCCTCGTGATGCTCGTGTTCACGCTGCCGTCGTTCCCGTACGTGTTCAAGATCATCAAGGATCACTTCCCGCCGCCGAAGGAAACGACGCGCGCGCAGATCATGGAGAAGTACCAGCTCGTGAAGCGCCACGACCGCCTCGGACGGATGGCCGACACGCTCGAGTATTCGAGCGTCGCGCTGCCGCTCGCGCGGCTCGACCATGCGCTCGTGCGCGAGCTCGAGAAGGAAGTGCCGTCGCTGCTCGAATACGAGGACGACAATCTCGTGATCAAGCACCTGTACATCGAGCGCCGGATGACACCGCTGAACCTGTACCTGCAGAACGGCACCGACGCGGACATCGAGCACGGCGTGAAGGAGTACGGCAACGCGGTGAAGGAGCTGATGAAGGCGAACATCTTCCCCGGCGACATGCTGTACAAGAACTTCGGCGTCACGCGCCACGGCCGCGTCGTGTTCTACGACTACGACGAGATCGAGTACCTGACCGACTGTAACGTGCGCCGCGTGCCGGCACCGCGCAACGAGGAAGACGAGCTGTCCGGCGAACCGTGGTATACCGTCGGCCCGCACGACATCTTTCCGGAGACCTACGGGCCGTTCCTGCTCGGCGACCCGCGCGTGCGGGACGTATTCATGAAGCATCACGCGGACTTTTTCGACCCCGTGCTGTGGCAGACGAGCAAGGACAAGCTGCTGCAGGGCGAATTGCCCGATTTTCATCCGTACGACGTCGCGCTGCGCTTTTGCGTGCGCTACCCGGAGCGCTTCGGCGCGACGGACCAGAACGACGGTGAAGGCGACGCGCAGCGCGCCGCCTGACGCCGGTTACACCGAACCCGATATCGACCCGAGTTCCGAAAACGGAATCCACACCGATGAACACTCCAGTCAACCCGCTCTCGCACCTGTTCGACAACAACGACGCCTGGGTCAGGCGCAAGCTCGCCGACGACCCCGAGTTCTTCACGCGCCTCGCCGACCAGCAGGCGCCGGAATATCTGTGGATCGGCTGCTCGGATTCGCGCGTGCCCGCGAACCAGATCATCGGCCTGCCGCCGGGCGAAGTGTTCGTCCACCGCAACATCGCGAACGTCGTCGTGCACAGCGACCTGAACTGCCTGTCGGTGATCCAGTTCGCGGTCGACATCCTGCGCGTGAAGCACATCATGGTCGTCGGCCACTACGGCTGCTCGGGCGTGAACGCGGCGCTGCACAACCGCCGCGTCGGCCTCGCGGACAACTGGCTGCATCACGTGCAGGACGTGCGCGAGCGCCATGCGGCGCTGCTCGACGAATGGCCGGTGGGCGAGGCACGCTATCGCCGCCTGATCGAGCTGAACGCGATCGAACAGGTCGTCAACGTGTGCCGCACGACGATCGTCAACGACGCATGGGCACGCGGCCAGTCGCTCACCGTGCACGGGCTCGTGTACGGTGTGCACGACGGCCGGATGCGCAACCTCGGGATGGCCGTGTCGAACTTCGAAGCGCTCGACGAAACCTACAAGCGCTGCGTCGCCGCGCTGACCGCGGGCGGCCAGCATGCGCCCGACAACGACATGGTCGCCGCCGATGCCGCGCAAATGAACGAAGTCGCGCAGGCGGTGGTCGATACGCTGAAGCCTTGCACGGACGCGGAGTAAGCACGCGCTCCGCGGCGGCGGCGACGCAACGGCAGCCTGCATCGAACTGACCTGACGCCGTCACCACGGCACTGCAAAGGAGCGGCGAACATGAAAACCGTACTGATCGTCGGCGCATCGCGCGGCCTCGGCCGCGAATTCGTCCGGCAATACCGGCGCGACGGCTGGAACGTGATCGCCACCGCGCGCGACGACGCGTCGCTCGCCGCGCTGCGCGCGCTCGGCGCGCAGGCGCATGCGCTCGACATCGCGCAGCCCGAGCAGATCGCGGCGCTCGGCTGGAAGCTCGACGGCGAACGGCTCGATGCGGCCGTGCTCGTGTCGGGCGTCTACGGGCCGCGCACCGAAGGCGTCGAGACGATCACCGCCGAGGATTTCGACGCGGTGATGCATACGAACGTGCGCGGGCCGATGCAGTTGCTGCCGATCCTGCTGCCGCTCGTCGAGGATGCGCGCGGCGTGCTGGCCGTCGTGTCGAGCCGGATGGGCAGCATCGCCGAGGCGACCGGCACGACCGGCTGGCTGTACCGCGCGAGCAAGGCGGCGCTGAACGACGTGCTGCGCATCGCGTCGCTGCAGACGCGCCACGCCGCGTGCATCTCGCTCCACCCCGGCTGGGTGCGCACCGACATGGGCGGCGCGCAGGCCGCGATCGATCCGGAAACCAGCGTGACCGGCATGCGCCGCGTGATCGCCGAAGCCGGCGCCGACGTGTCGCAGGCAAACGGCCGTTTCTTCCAGTACGACGGCATCGAGCTGAGCTGGTGAGCCGCGATCACAACCGAGCGTCGTTAATTCCCGTTTCGCATGATTTTGAACCGACCTGACGCGTGCCCGTGCGGCGGCGCGTCCCCTGCTCCCGCCGGCAAAGCGCCGGCCCCGCGCTATGCGGCCTGCTGCGGCCGCTTCATCGACGGCGGCGAAGCCGCACCGACGGCGCTCGAGTTGATGCGTTCGCGGTACAGCGCGTACGTGCTCGGCGCGACCGGCTACCTGCGCGCGACGTGGGCCGCGCGCACCTGCCCGCCCGATCTCGACACCGATCCCGAAGCGCCCGACGCGCCGCGCTGGCTCGGCCTCGCGGTAAAACGCCATGTGCCGCTCGACGAACGGCACGCGGAGGTCGAATTCGTGGCCCGCTACAAGGTTGGCGGACGTGCTTACCGGCTCCACGAGACGAGCCGTTTCGAGCGCGACGAGCACGGTTTCTGGCGCTATGTCGACGGCGAAGTAAGCGACCGCTGACAAATAGTTGCCATGTCAGACGCCGGGTAATTCCCGCATTGCACAACCCGATTTTGTCAGGCTAGGATGGCTGTCAGATTGGTCATGTTGCATGGCAGGGCTTACGAATGGCGTTCAGCAAGATATTGGTGGGATGGATGGCGGCCGGTGCGCTGTCGGCCGCTCAGGCCGGTACGCTGCCGAACGCAAATACGGGTGCCGGCACCGCCAGCGGCTCGCTCGCCCACGCCGAACGCTTCGATTACGGCGGCTCGAACCTGCCGCAGGTCGCGGCCGGCCTCAACGAACAGATCCTCCGCATTCCGGCCGATGCTTCGGGCTCCGTCACGCTCGAGGCGACGCTCTTCAAGCCGGACGGCCCCGGCCCGTTCCCGCTCGTCGTCTTCAACCACGGCAAGAACACCGGCGATCTCCATCTGCAGCCGCGCAGCCGGCCGCTCGCGTTCGCACGCGAATTCGTGCGCCGCGGCTATGCGGTGATCGCGCCGAACCGCCAGGGCTTCGCCGGCTCGGGCGGCACCTATCAGCAGGAAGGCTGCAACGTCGGCAAGAATGGCCTCGCGCAGGCCGCCGACGTCGACGCGACGGTGCGCTACATGTCGCGCCAGCCGTATGTCGATGCGTCGCGCATCGTCGTCGCCGGCACGTCGCACGGCGGCCTCGCGTCGGTCGCGTACGGCACCGAAGCCGCACCGGGCGTGCGCGGCATCATCAACTTCTCCGGCGGGCTGCGCCAGGACCTGTGCGACGGCTGGCAGCGCAACCTGGTCGATGCCTTCGACCAATACGGCGCACGCACGGCCGTGCGGTCGCTGTGGCTGTACGGCGACAACGATTCGGTGTGGACGCCCGCGCTCGTCGCGCAAATGCACGACGCGTACGTGTCGCACGGCACCCAGGCCCAGTTCATCGATTTCGGGCGCTACAAGGACGACGCGCACCGGCTGATCGTCGATCGCGACGGCGTGCCGGTCTGGTGGCCGGCCGTCAACGCGTTCCTCGAGAAACTGAACCTGCCGACCTCGGTACGCTACGCGGTCGCGAACCCGCACGAACCGAAGGCCACCGGCTATGCGGCCATCGACGCGGTCAACGCGGTGCCGTATGTCGACGAAGCCGGCCGCGAAGGCTATCGCCGCTTCCTGAACCAGCATCCGAGCCGCGCGTTCGCGGTGTCGTCGGAAGGCGCGTGGTCGTGGGCCGAAGGCGGCGACGACCCGATGGCGCTCGCGCTCGACAACTGCGCGAAACAGGGCGCAGGCGCGTGCCGGCTGTATGCGGTCAACGACCGCGTCGTGTGGAACGCGAACACGACGCAAACGGCCGACAACGGCGACGGCAGCACGCACGACACCGATACGCACGCGCTGGCTTCGCGCTGACGCGCGGCGGGCCGCCCGCCGCGCCTTATTCGCTTCCCTTCCGCTTCCCGCCCCGTTCTTCCGTGCGCGATCGCATCGCGCGTCGCCGTATTCGCGCAATCGCGCCATCACGCCATCGCCTGCCGTTCCGGCAGCCTGATCCCCCCGAATTCAGCAGACCATTCCGCTGCCGCGGTTCGCGCGTGGCGCCGCCCCGTTTTGCCGGCCCCCTTCGATCCCCGATTTTTCGCGATCGCATCGCGCCCCGTCCCGCGATTTTTTTCTGCCGGGGGGTGTCACTCGAACGTCGTCATCTGCGCACATTTCTGGGCATCTGGATCGTACCGTCCCGAGCAGCGCCGATCTGCGCCGAACTCCCGCCCGGCAAGGCTTTGCGGCGTTTGTAACCGCTAGTGCAACGTGTCGCGGAACACGCTAATCTCAGCGCGTTTTGGAATCTGCCGCGCGGCATCCCGTCGATGCCGCGCGGCCGTTTTACCCTTCGGAGTTGCCTTGAGTACGCCAGCCACCGACGACTGGGTCGCGCGCAGCCTGCGCGCGGTCTGGCATCCCTGCACCCAGATGAAGCACCACGAGCGCCTGCCGCTGATTCCGGTCGCGCGCGGCGCGGGCGTGTGGCTGTACGACCGCGAAGGCCGTCGTTACTTCGACGCAATCAGCTCGTGGTGGGTCAACCTGTTCGGTCATGCGAACCCGGACATCAACGCGGCGCTGAAGGACCAGCTCGACACGCTCGAGCACGCGATGCTCGCCGGCTGCACGCACGAGCCCGCGATCGAGCTCGCCGAGCGGCTGCATGCGCTCACCGAGCGCACGCTCGGCCATGCGTTCTTCGCGTCGGACGGCGCGTCGGCCGTCGAGATCTCGCTGAAGATGAGCTTCCACGCGTGGCGCAACCGCGGCCGCGCGAACAAGCAGGAATTCGTCTGCGTCGCGAACAGCTATCACGGCGAGACGATCGGCGCGCTCGGCGTGACCGACGTCGCGCTGTTCAAGGATGCGTACGACCCGCTGATCCGCCATGCACACGTCGTCGCGTCGCCCGATGCGCGCGGCGCGCTGCCGGGCGAGACGGCCGCCGATGTCGCGGGCCGCGCGCTCGCGGACGTGCGGCGCCTGTTCGTCGAACGCGGCGACCGGATCGCCGCGCTGATCGTCGAGCCGCTCGTGCAGTGCGCGGCCGGCATGGCGATGCACGATCCGTCGTACGTGCGCGGGCTGCGCGCGCTGTGCGACGAATTCGGCGTGCACCTGATCGCCGACGAGATCGCGGTGGGCTGCGGCCGCACGGGCACCTTCTTCGCGTGCGAGCAGGCCGGCGCGTGGCCCGATTTCATGTGCCTGTCGAAAGGCATCAGCGGCGGCTACCTGCCGCTGTCGCTCGTGCTCACGCGAGACGATGTGTTCGCGGCGTTCTACGACGACGACACGACGCGCGGCTTCCTCCACTCGCATTCGTACACGGGCAACCCGCTCGCGTGCCGCGCGGCGGTCGCGACGCTCGACCTGTTCGCGCGCGACGACGTGCTCGCGCAAAACGCGCGCAAGTCGGCCGCGATGCGCGCCGCGCTCGCGCCGCTCGACGCGCACCCGCAGGTGCGCCACCTGCGCGAACGCGGCACGCTGTTCGCATTCGACGTCGCGCTCGACGGCGACGCGGCGCGCGGCTTCTCGCGGCGCTTCTTCGAACGCGCGCTCGAGCGCGAGCTGCTGCTGCGCCCGATCGGCACGACCGTGTACCTGATGCCGCCGTACGTGATGAGCGACGACGACATCGCGTGGCTCGCGCAGCATACGCGCGACACGCTCGACGCAACGCTCGCGGAGATCATGCAATGACGACGCCCCTGCTCGACACGCTGCAGCGCGGCCTCGCCGATCTCGACGCGCAAGGGCTGCGTCGCGTGCGCCGCATCGCCGACACCGCGTGCGACGCGCGCATGACCGTCGACGGCCGCGAGATCGTCGGTTTCGCGAGCAACGACTACCTCGGCCTCGCCGCGCACCCGGCGCTCGTCGCCGCGTTCGCCGAAGGCGCGCAGCGCTACGGCTCCGGCAGCGGCGGCTCACACCTGCTCGGCGGCCATTCGCGCGCGCATGCAAAGCTCGAGGACGAACTCGCGGGCTTCGCAGGCGGCTTCTGCGACGCGCCGCGCGCGCTGTACTTCAGCACCGGCTACATGGCGAACCTCGCCGCGATGACGGCGCTCACCGGCAAAGGCGCGACGATCTTCTCCGACGCGCTGAACCATGCATCGCTGATCGACGGCATGCGGCTGTCGCGCGCGAACGTGCAGGTCTACCCGCACGCGGACACGGCCGCGCTCGCCGCGCTGCTCGAAGCATCGGATGCCGAAACGAAACTGATCGTCAGCGACACCGTGTTCAGCATGGACGGCGACGTCGCGCCGCTCGCCGAACTCGTCGCGCTGGCCGAACGCCACCGCGCATGGCTTGTCGTCGACGACGCACACGGCTTCGGCGTGCTCGGCCCGCAGGGCCGCGGCGCACTCGCGGCCGCCGCGCTGCGTTCGCCGAATCTCGTCTACGTCGGCACGCTCGGCAAGGCGGCCGGCGTCGCGGGCGCGTTCGTCATCGCGCACGAGACCGTGATCGAATGGTTGATCCAGCGCGCGCGCAGCTACATCTTCACGACGGCCGCGCCGCCGGCCGTCGCGCATGCGGTATCGGCCAGCCTGAAGGTGATCGCGGGCGACGAAGGCGACGCGCGCCGCGCGCATCTCGCCGCGCTGATCGAGCGCACGCGCGCGCTGCTGCGCAACACGCGCTGGCAGCCGGTCGATTCGCACACGGCCGTGCAGCCGCTCGTGATCGGCAGCAACGACGCGACGCTCGCCGCGATGCGCGCGCTCGACGCGCACGGCCTGTGGGTGCCCGCGATCCGGCCGCCGACGGTGCCCGCCGGCACGTCGCGGCTGCGCGTGTCGCTGTCGGCCGCGCATTCGTTCGACGATCTCGCGCGGCTCGAAACCGCATTGATCGAAGCCAGCGAGGCAGCTGCATGACTCTCCCGCTCTCGCTCTTCGTCACCGGCACCGACACCGAAATCGGCAAGACCTTCGTGTCGGCCGCGATGCTGCACGGCTTCGCGCGGCACGGCCTGCGCGCGGCCGCGCTGAAGCCGGTCGCGGCCGGCGCGTACGAGCGCGACGGCATCTGGCGCAACGAGGATGCGGACCAGCTCGACGCGGCCGCAAACGTCGTGCTGCCGCCCGAGCTGCGCACGCCGTTCCTGCTGAAAGCACCGGCCGCGCCGCATATCGTCGCCGCGCAGGAAGGCGTGACGCTCGACCTCGACACCATCGTCGCGTGCCACCGCGAAGCGCTGACGCGCGCGGACATCGTCGTCGTCGAAGGCGTCGGCGGCTTTCGCGTGCCGCTGAACGACACGCAGGACACGGCCGATCTCGCGGTCGCACTCGGCCTGCCGGTCGTGATGGTGGTCGGCGTGCGGCTCGGCTGCATCAGCCACGCGCTGCTGACGGCCGACGCGATTCGCCAACGCGGCCTCACGCTCGCGGGCTGGGTCGCGAACCATGTCGACCCGGCGATGTCGTTCGCCGACGAGAACGTCGCGACGATCCGCGACTGGCTCGCGCGCGAGCATCGCGCGCCGCTGCTCGGCCGCATCGCGCACCTGAGCCCGGCCGCTCCCGAATCCGCCGCGGCGATGCTCGACATCGCCGCGCTCGTCGAGTCGCTGCGCGCCGCGCAGCATTGACCCAACCGATCCCCCAATCCCGCCCAGGACAGGAAAACGAAATGACCCAAGCCCAGACCGCCGCCGTGCAACCCGACGCGATTCCCGTGGCCGCACCGGCCCCGCAGCGCTGGCGCGTCGCCGACGTCGTCGCGCTGTTCGCTCTGCCGTTCAACGACCTGATCTTCCGCGCGCAGCAGGTGCATCGCGAGCACTTCGATGCCAACGCGGTGCAGCTGTCGACGCTGCTGTCGATCAAGACGGGCGGCTGCGAGGAAGATTGCGGCTACTGCTCGCAGTCGTCGCATCACGACACGGGCCTGAAGGCCGAGAAGCTGATGGACGTCGACACGGTGCTCGACGCCGCGCGCGCGGCGAAGGCGAACGGCGCGAGCCGCTTCTGCATGGGCGCCGCGTGGCGCAACCCGAAGGAGCGCCACATGCCGGCGCTGACCGAGATGGTGCGCGGCGTGAAGGAGCTCGGCCTCGAAACCTGCATGACGCTCGGCATGCTCGAGGACGAACAGGCGCAGCAGCTCGCCGACGCGGGCCTCGACTACTACAACCACAACCTCGACACGTCGCCGGAGTTCTACGGCCAGGTGATCTCGACGCGCACGTACCAGGACCGCCTCGACACGCTCGACCGCGTGCGCGACGCGGGCATCAACGTGTGCTGCGGCGGCATCATCGGGATGGGCGAGTCGCGCCGCGAGCGCGCGGGCCTGATCTCGCAGCTTGCGAACCTGAACCCGTATCCGGAATCGGTGCCGATCAACAACCTCGTCGCGATCGAAGGCACGCCGCTCGAAGGCACCGCGCCGCTCGACCCGTTCGAGTTCGTGCGCACGATCGCGGTCGCGCGCATCACGATGCCGAAGGCAGTCGTGCGCCTGTCGGCCGGCCGCGAGCAGCTCGACGACGCGATGCAGGCGATGTGCTTCCTCGCCGGCGCGAACTCGATGTTCTACGGCGACCAGCTGCTGACGACGAGCAACCCGCAGACGCAGCGCGACCGCGCGCTGTTCGAGCGCCTCGGCATCCGCGCGAGCCAGGCCGACGCGCTGTCGGACAACGCGTAAGCGAAACGGCGGCCGGCGGGCTGCGCCTGCGAACGAAAAAGCCGGGGCATGCCCCGGCTTTTTTGTATCCGATCGTCTGCACCGCGTTGGTTTTCGCGGCTCGGATCACGGTCTTCGCGACGCGCCTGCGCACGCAATCGAGCGTCACACGTGCGACGCCGCGCCGTCGAGCGCCGCGCGCACCCGCTCGACGAGCTGTGCGTCGACGGGCGCCAGCACCTCGCCGCGCGGCCGCACGCCCGAGCCGAAATGCACGGCGTGCACGCCGGTGGCCCGGACGAAATCGCCGACCGCATCGACGGTGAGCCCCGAGCCGGCGAGCACCGTGCACGTCGACCCTTCGGCCTGCCGCACCATCCGCGTGATCGTCGCGGCCGCGTCGAGCACCGACGGATGGCCGCCCGACGTCAGCACCGACGTGACGGCCGGCACGCGCAGCAGCGCATCGAACGCGGCGTTGAGGTCGCGCGACACGTCGAACGCGCGGTGGAACGTCAGCGCGCGGCCATCCGCGGCGGCGGCGATGCGCGCCAGCGCGCCGAGATCGACGTCGCCGCGCGCGTCGAGCGCGCCGAACACGACGCCGTTCGCGCCGGCCGCGACGGCCGCGCGCACGTCGCGTTCGATCACGCGCAGATCGTCGGCGTCGTAGACGAACGACCGGCTGTGCGGACGCACGATCACATTGACGGGAATCGGCACGGCGGCCACGACGGCCTCGATCAGGCCGACGCTCGGCGTTAGCCCGCCTTCGGTGATCGCGGTCACGAGTTCGAGGCGGTCGGCGCCCGCGCGGGCCGCGGCCTTCGCATCGCCGACGGTCGTGGCGATCACTTCGAGGAGGACGGAGGAAGCAGCGTTTCGGTTCATCGGCGGCTCGCGATTCGTCAGGACAATTCGCGCATCCTAGCCGAGCGGCGCGACGGGCGCCAGCGTGCCGGCCGCCGCGCGTATCAGCCGCGCCCCACGAGCCAGACGCCGGCCAGCGCGGACAACGCCGTCACCACGGCACCGGGCGCGAACCGGAACATCCGCGCGTTCACGTCCACGCCCTGCTGCATCACGTCTACGATCCCCGGCGCCAGCAACAGCGACGCCCAGCCCATCATCCCGAGCGCGGTGGCCGCGGTCGCGACGAGCAGCGCGATGCCTGCGCCCCGCGCACGCGGCCGGCCCGCGCCGGCGCATCGGGTCAATGCAACCGCCACATGCAGTAAGTGCACGCTGCGCTAGCCGGCGTCCGCCTCGTCGTCGACCCAGTCGATATCGCCGCACAGCACGCGCTGCGCATCGCCGACGCGTACGGCCACCGACAGCGTCACGCACGGCTGCGCCTCGTTGATCGACAGGTACGGCCGCGTGACCTGCACGCGCCCCGGCTCGGCAATCGCCGAGCGGAAATACGGCCGGCGCAGCCAGTTCGCGCCCTGCGCGTCCGCCAGCGGCGAGAAGCGCGCCTCGCTCAGCGCGCGATCGGCGCGCAGCACGACGTTGCGGCCCGACTGCCGGCCCTGCGCGTCGAGCAGGAAGCAGCGCGCGGCGGCATCGAGCGCGAGGAAGTTCCAGCACACCTCGTCGAGCGTCTCGCCGGCCGCGAGACGCTCGGCCGCGCGCTCGAACGCGCGCAGGTACGGCGCGATTCGCTGCGCGTCGCGCCGCTCGCGCGCTTCGGTCTGCTGACGAAAGCGCTCGGTCAACTCGCCGATGCAGGCCGTCGCGGCCGCGCTGTCGGGCAGCCCCGGCGCCGGGCGGCCGAAGTAGTAGCCCTGCACGAAATCGGCCTCGCACGACAGTGCGATCTGCGCCTCGTGCTCGGTCTCGATCCCTTCGACGAGCACGAGCTTGCCGGCCTCGTGCAGCAGCGTCACCAGCCCGTGCAGGATCGCGGTGAGCCCCGTGCGGTGCGCCGCGTGAGACAGCATGATGCGGTCGAGCTTCACGATGTCCGGGTTCAATTGCCAGATCCGCTCGAGGTTCGAGTGGCCTGCGCCGAAATCGTCGAGCGCGATCAGGAAGCCGTGCGTGCGGAATTCGCGCACGGCCTCGGCGAGCCGCTCGACGTCATCCGCGCGCTGTTCGAGCACTTCGAGCACGACGCGGCGCGGCGGCATGCCGAGCCGCTTCAGGTTCGCGAGCAGCGCGGCCGCCTGGAACGGGTCGGTGAGCACGCCCGGATGGACGTTGAGAAACAGCCACTCGCGCTCGGCGCCGAACAGCGCGAAGTTCTCGAGATGCAGCGCCTGCGCGAGCCGGTCGAGCTGCAGCAATTCGCCCTGGCGCGCGGCTTCGCCGAACACGTCGAGCGGCGACACGGGGCGGTCGAGCGCATCGTGCGCGCGCAACAGCGCCTCGTAGCCGACCGCACGCTGGTGCGACAGGCTGAATATCGGCTGGAACACGGTCGTGAGCGTCAGGTCGCGATGCTGCGTCGCCAGACGCTCGAGGCCGGAGCTCATCTCCCGCTCGAAACGGTACGGCGACGCGGCGGCCGGACGCTCCTGTTGCACGATCGTCATGCCTTCCTCCTGGTGAAGCACTCGAACGCGCCGACCGACGAAACGGACGGCGCGTGCAATGTCTTGGTTGGACCCTCGGTTGTCCGGTCGGTGCCGGACGGCTGCCCAGCATCAAGCAAGCTCCGTGCAAGGGGCGAACAACCCATACGCCGCGCGGGTGCGCGGGGCTGCCGCACCAGCGTGGCGCGCGTCCGACGCACCATTTCCGTGCGCACGCACCGGCCGCTCGAGCGCAGCCGTCATTGCGGCACGCTACACTCCGTACGATCGTTTCATTCCCCGCATTCGCCGTATCGATGGAAATCGTCTTCACCGTCCTGATCCTGCTGCTGACCGTCGCACTGTCCGGCGCCGTCACGCGCAACCTGCCATTGCAACTGCCGCTGCCGCTGATGCAGATCGCATTCGGCGCGATCCTCGCATGGCCGAAGTTCAACCTGCACGTCACGTTCGATCCCGAAATCTTCATGCTGCTGTTCATCCCGCCGCTGCTGTTCGCGGACGGCTGGCGAATTCCGAAACGCGAGCTGTACCTGCAGCGCCGCGCGATCCTGATGCTCGCATTCGGGCTCGTGTTCATGACGGTACTCGCAGTGGGCTACTTCGCGCATTGGCTGATTCCCGAGTTGCCGCTGCCGATCGCGTTCGCGCTCGCGGCCGTGCTGTCGCCGACCGACGCGGTCGCGCTGTCGGGCATCGCCGGCCGTGGCAGAATCCCGCCGCAACTGATGCACATCCTCGAAGGCGAGGCGCTGATGAACGACGCGTCGGGCCTCGTCGCGCTGAAGTTCGCGATCGCGGCCGCGCTGACCGGCGTGTTCTCGCTGCGCGCCGCGTCGGTCACGTTCGTGATCGTCGCCGCCGGCGGGCTCGCGACGGGCGCGATCGTGTCGTGGGTGTTCAGCGCGCTGTCGACGCGCTTCCTGAACGCCGAGCAGGAAGGCGACCCGGCCCCCGGCATCGTGATGACGCTGCTCGTGCCGTTCGCGGCCTACCTGTTCGCCGAGCATCTCGACCTGTCGGGCGTGCTCGCGGCCGTGTCGGCCGGGATGATGATGAATTACACGAGCTTCTCGCGCAAAAGCACCGTCGCGTCGCGCGTGCGCGCCGAAAGCACGTGGGCGATGATCGAGTTCGTGTTCAACGGCATGGTGTTCATCATGCTCGGGCTGCAGTTGCCGCACATCATCGGCCGCGCGCTCGTCGACGCGCACCATACGAGCGACGCGCTGGTCGGCCGGATGATCTTCAACGTGTGCGCGATGATGCTCGCGCTGTATGCGATCCGCTTCCTGTGGGTCTGGCTGCTGCGCTGGTTCGCGAGCCGCCGCGCGGCGCGCCAGGGCCTCGCCGGCACGATGGCCGGCGTGCGCACGATCGCGGTGATGACGGTCGGCGGCGTGCGCGGCGCGGTCACGCTCGCCGGCGTGCTGTCGATCCCGGTCGCACTCGCCGACGGCGCGCCGCTGCCGGGGCGCGACACCGCGATCTTCGTCGCGTCGGCCGTGATCCTCGGCTCGCTCGTCGTCGCGGTGATCGGCCTGCCGCTGCTGCTGCGCGGCGTGCGCTCGTCGCGCAACCCGCTCGCCGACGAGGAGCGCGCCGCGCGCGCAGCCGCCGCGCAGGCCGCGATCCGCGCGATCGACTCGTCGCACGACGCGATCTCGGCCGATCTCGACGAATCGGGCGCCGCGCGCTGCGCGGACATCTCGGCGCGTGTGATGGACCAGTATCGCCGCCGGCTCACCGCGCTTGCCGAGGACGGCCCCACGCCGCGCGCGGAAGCGAAGCAGTCCGAGACGATGGAGCTGCAGATGCGGATCGCGGCCGTGCGCGCGGAACGCTCGGTGCTGTACCGGCTGCGCAGCGAGAGCAAGATTTCCGACGAGACGCTGACGAAGCTGATCCGCGAGATCGACCTGTCGGAAACCGTGCTGTCGACGCGCAAGAAAGGCATTCTCTGACGGGCCGTTCGATGCCCGGAAGCAACCTCCCATAAAAAACGGCGACGCCGATGCGTCGCCGTTTTCACATCCGTCCGCGTTCGTGTTACTTCGCGACGACGACCGGAATCCCCTTCAGCATGCCCGCGCCCTTCATCTCGTCGAGCGCGTGCTGCACGGCCGCGCTCGTCGCCGCGTCGATGCCGAGCTGCAGCGCGAGCTCGCGCTCCGCGCGCTTCACGCCGGCCAGGTTGCGCACCTTCACGTGACCGAAGCCACGCACGCGGGCGTGCAGGTCGGCCAGCTGCGCGACCTGCGCCGCATTGCCGGCCGTCGTCGCGGCGAGCGCTCGGGCGAGCGTCGTCTCGTAGTCGTCGGCGAGCGCGCGTTCCATCCTGCGCTCGACGGTGCGGCCGAACGGATCGAGCCACGTGCCGCGCAGGCTGCGCACGCGCGCCAGCATGCCGAACACCGGCCACATCCACTGGCCGAACACGCGCTTCTTCGGCACGCTGCCGTCGCTGCCGGCCTTTGCGACCGTCGGCGGCGCAAGGTTGAACTTCACGCGATAGGCCTGCCCCGGCACGCCTTCGAACTGCGCTTCGAGCGCCGTGCGGAATGCATCGTCCGCGTAGAGCCGCGCGACCTCGTATTCGTCCTTTACCGCGAGCAGCCGGTAGAACGTCGTCGCGACCGCGCGCGTCAGCGCGTCATCGCCCTTCGCGGCCGCCGCGCTCACGAGCGCACGGTAGCGCTCGACGTAGCGCGCGCCGCCGTACGCGTCGAGACGCGCTTCGCGATCGGCGATCAGCTCGGCGAGCGTTTCCGGCGCGGCGTGCGCGGCCACCGCATGACGCGCGTTCCACAACGCATCGAGGCCCGCCGCATCGCCGGCCGCCATCCGGCCGATCGAGAACGCGAGCTTGTTCATCGGCACCGCGACGTTGTTCAGCTCGATCGCGCGCATCATCGCGGCGAGCGACACCGGCACGAGGCCGAGCTGCCACGCGTAGCCGAGCATCAGGATGTTCGCGCCGATCGAATCGCCGAGGAACTTCGCAGCGAGCGCCTGCGCATCGCAGCTCGACAGGTAACCGTCGCCGGCCGCGTGACGCATCTTCTCGAGCAGCGCGTCAGCGTGCAGGTTCGCGTCGGGGTTCTGCACGAACGACGCGTTCGGAATCCGGTGCGTGTTGACGACGATCCGCGAACGCTCGTGACGCACCGTCTGCAGCGCTTCGGCACTCGCGCCGACGACCATGTCGCACGCGAGCAGCACGTCGGCCTGCTGCGTGTCGATGCGCACCTGGTTCAGCCATCGGTCGCTCGCGGCGATCCGCACGAACGACAGCACCGAGCCGCCCTTCTGCGCGAAGCCCATGAAGTCGAGCACCGATGCGCTCTTGCCTTCGAGGTGAGCGGCCATGCTGATCAGCGCGCCGACCGTCACGACGCCCGTGCCGCCGACGCCCGTCACGAGCATGTCGAACGGCGCCGCATCGAGATGCGTCGCCGGCACCGGCAGCGCGTCGACACGCACGGCGAGCGCCGCTTCGTCGAACGCGGCACCCGCGGCCTTCTTCAGCGCCGCGCCTTCGACCGTCACGAAGCTCGGGCAGAAGCCGTTCACGCACGAATAGTCCTTGTTGCACGACGACTGGTCGATGCGGCGCTTGCGACCGAGCGGCGTCTCGAGCGGCTCGACCGACAGGCAGTTCGACTGCACGCCGCAGTCGCCGCAGCCTTCGCACACCGCTTCGTTGATGAACAGGCGCTTGTCCGGGTCGGGGAATTCGCCCTTCTTGCGGCGGCGGCGCTTCTCGGCCGCGCAGGTCTGGTCGTAGATCAGCACGGTGACGCCCGGCGTCTCGCGCAACTCGCGCTGCACCGTGTCGAGCTCGCTGCGGTGATGGAACGTCGTGCCCTTCGGGAACAGCCCGTGATGGCCGTCGTACTTCTCCGGTTCGTCGGACACGACGACGAAGCGCGACACGCCTTCCGCCTCGACCTGCCGCGCGATCTGCGGCACCGAGATGCTGCCGTCGACCGGCTGGCCGCCCGTCATCGCGACCGCATCGTTGTAGAGGATCTTGTACGTGATGTTCGCTTTCGCGGCGACCGCCTGGCGGATCGCGAGGATCCCCGAGTGGAAGTAGGTGCCGTCGCCGAGGTTCTGGAACACGTGCTTCGTGTTCGTGAACATCGCGTGCGCGGCCCAGTCGACGCCCTCGCCGCCCATCTGGATCAGCCCCGTCGTGTCGCGCTCCATCCACGACGCCATGAAGTGACAGCCGATGCCGGCCTGCGCGATCGAGCCTTCCGGCACCTTCGTCGACGTGTTGTGCGGGCAGCCCGAGCAGAAGTACGGCGTGCGCTTCACCGCGTCGGCCTCGTTCGACAGGATCTGCGGCGCGACGAGATCGACGACGCGTTCGCGGCGGTCGAGCGCCGGCTTGTGCCGCGCGAGCCATTCGGCGAACACCGGCAGGATGCGCGACGGGCGCATCTCGCCGAGCTCGGACAGCAGGCAGGCGCCGGCAGCGTCGTGCTTGCCAAGCACGCGCGGACGCGGGCCTTCCGTGCGGTTGTACAGGTAATCCTTGATCTGCTGCTCGATGACCGGGCCTTTCTCCTCGATCACGAGCACTTCGGCGAGCCCGTCGACGAAGGTCTCGATGCGCGTCATCTCGAGCGGATACGACAGGCCGACCTTGTAGATCCGCACGCCGGCCGCGTCGAGGTCGGCCACCGTCAGGTCGAGACGGCGCAGCGCTTCCATCAGGTCGAGGTGCGCCTTGCCGCAGGTGACGATGCCGACGTTCGCCTGCGCGCTCGGTGCGATCCACTTGTCGATGCTGTTGGTGCGCGCGAAATGGCGCACCGCGTCGAGCTTCGCGGCGAGACGTGCCTCGATCGTGAGGCTCGGCAGGTCGGGCCAGCGGTTGTGCAGGCCGCCCGGCGGCGGCGTGAAGCCGGTCGGCGCCGGCCACTGCGTCTGCAGCGCGTCGAGATCGACGGTCGAGCCCGACTCGACCGTTTCCGAGATCGCCTTGAAGCCGACCCAGGCGCCCGAGTAGCGCGACAGCGCCCAGCCGTACAGGCCGAATTCGAGCATGTCGGCGATGTTCGCCGGGTTCACGACCGGCATGTGCCACGCGATCATCGCGAAGTCGCTCTGGTGCGGCATCGACGACGATACGCAGCCGTGGTCGTCGCCCGCGACGACGAGCACGCCGCCGTGCGGCGACGAACCGTACGCATTGCCGTGCTTCAGCGCGTCGCCGGCGCGATCGACGCCCGGGCCCTTGCCGTACCACATCGCATACACGCCCTCGACCGTGCGCTCGGGATCGGCCTCGACACGCTGCGTGCCGAGCACGGCCGTGCCGCCGAGTTCCTCGTTGATCGCGGGCAGGAAGCGCACGCCGCTGCCGTCGAGTAGTTTCTGCGCTTTCCACAACTGCTGATCGACCATGCCGAGCGGCGAGCCGCGATAGCCGCTGACGAAGCCGGCCGTGTTGAGCCCCTGTTCGGTATCGACCGTGCGCTGCATCAGCAGCAGGCGGACCAGCGCCTGCGTGCCGGTCAGGAAGATCCGGCCGCGCGTCGCGGTCAGGTTGTCGGTCAGGCGGTAGTCGGACAGGGCGGGCGGGCCGTCGACGGGCAAGCGGGCGGTCATGGGGGAAGTCTCCTGATTGTGCTGTGCTGTTCTGGGCTGCGCGGCGGGGCGTCGGACGACGCGTGATCGGCGCCAGCGAATGGCTCTATTTTTTCGCGCGCAGACGAGAATGTTTTTTCTCTTCTTGCTCGGGCGGGCCCGCAGCGAGAAAAACTGCGCAGCTTTTTATCGGGATTTGAGAGAGTTTTCGCGCGCGGTGGCGGAGCGGGATGGGCGGGGGGTCGGGACGGTCGGGTGGTTTGGTGGAACAACCGGTGCGGCCCGAAGGCAATCGGCCGGCGCGGCGGCGGGCGCTCACGCCTCGTGTGATAAGGGTTTCAGCTGTCGGAGGCGGTCACCCTCACCATTGAAATGCACAGCATTCCGATTGGTCGGGGCGCGGGATGTCCACAATGCTGCGCCCTTCGGCCGATCGGGCTCGCGCGCTCACCGTTCGATTGCACAGCGTTTCGAGTGGCGTTGGGGACGGGATGTCCACATCCGTGATCGGTATCCGTTTCGCTCGGGCGCCGATGCTCACCGTAAAAATTCACAGCGCGGCGAGTGAGTTTCGGCGGTGGATAGCCACATCGGGAACGGCTCGTTTCGTCGATCCGAGGTTCACCCTCACCGATCGAATACACAGGAGCGCGAGTGGGTTCGTTCGCCCGATATCGACGCCAGAACAGGCATGCTGCGCAGTCGTGGGCTCGCGCTCACCGTAGAAAACCACAGCGCTTCGAGTGGCTGTGGCGGTGGTTGTCCACCGCCCGAACTGCCTCTGTCGTCCGGTCTCGCGCGCACCCTCACCGTCGGAAATCACAGCGCGTCGAGTGGCTGCGGTGGTCGTTGTCCACCACCCGAACTGCCTCTGTCGTCCGGTCTCAAGCGTATCCTCTCCGTTGAAAACCGCAGCGCTTCGAGTCGCTGTGGTGATGGTTGTCCACCGCCCGAACTGCCTCTGTCGTCCGGTCTCAAGTGCACCCTCACCGCTGAGAATCACAGCGCTTCGAGTGGCTGCGGTGGTGGTTGTCCACGCTCGAACCGGCTCTGTCGTCCGGTCTCGCACGCACCCTCACCGCTGAGAATCACAGCGCGTCGAGTGGCTGCGGTGGAAGTTGTCCACGCCCGAACCGGCTCTGCTGACCGGTCCCGCACGCACCCTCACCGTTGAGAATCACAGCGCTTCGAGTGGCTGCGGTGGTGGTTGTCCACCGCCCGGACCTGCACTGCCGTCCGATCTCGCACACACCCTCACCGTCGAAAATCACAGCGCTTCGAGTGGCCCGGAGAGGCGGATATCCACATGGACACGAATCCTTTGATCAGCCATGAAAGTACGTTTCCAAGGGCCGCGACGACCGGAAGTCCACGCCGGCATCGGCACGCTGTCCGATCGGGCGTCGACGCTCACCTTCGAAATACACAGTGCCGCGAGTCGTTTGGTTGGCCGGATATCCACACGAGAATCCGCGTTGCCCTCGATAGCGTGCTCGCTCCCGAGCCTGAAATGCGCGGCGATTCAGACGGCGCTGTCGGCCGAACGGCCGTGTCTTGACCGGCTGTCCGCCGTAGCGCACTCACGCTCACCATTGAATTACACAGCGCTTCGAGTCGCTCGAGAAGGTTGAGACGCGCAATGAAATCTGCTCGTTGCCGGACCACACACCCACTCTCACCGTTAGAATGCACGGCCCTTCGAGTAACTTCCGGAACCGGATATCCACCCCGGGACACATTCGCGGTTCGGTCACGCATTCGCGCGTTCGGCTAGAATGCGCGGCGCTCCGAATCACACCAAGGTTCGGGAAGCTGCGCCGGAACAGGCGCGTCGCGCGATCAGGCGCCGACACTCACCGCTGAATTTCACAGCATTTCGCGTCGTTCCGCGGGTCGGTTATCCACACCCCTCTTCCTGCATTACGCGGTATCCGGTCATCCTCACCGGTGAAATGCACAGGGCTGCGAGTCGTTTCGGTGCGCGGATATCCACAACGGATCGCGCGAAGAAACGTTTGTCGGCACATCGGCTGAAGCGATTTGCGCATCGATGCGCAGCAATCCGGTAGTAGCCGGAAAGCCTTGTCCAGACAGCCTTGGCGGCACCCTCACCATTCAAATGCACAGCGTTTCGAGTCGCCTTGGGGGTGAGTTGTCCACATCCGGCCCATTGCGCTGACTCAAGCCGACACGCACTCCGGGCAACCTCACTCGGCAATCGAACGGATGACCGTTGCCGGATTGCCGCCGACCAGCGTATTCGGCGGAACGTCCCTGGTCACGACGGCCCCGGCCGCGACGACCGAATGCTCGCCCACCGTCACGCCGCCGATGATCGTCGCACCCGCGCCGATCCACACGTTCCGTTCGATCGCGATCGGCTTCGCGACGACGAAGTCGCGCCGCCGGGAAGGTTCGACCGGATGGCCGGACGTGATGAGGCTGACGTTCGGCCCGATCATCACGTCGTCGCCGATCTCGAGCCCGCCCAGATCGTAGAACGTGCAGTTCTGGTTGACGAACACGTTGCGCCCGATCTTCATGCCGGTGCCGCCCGTCGCATGGAACGGCGGGATCAGCACGAAGCCGTCGTCCACCTGCGCGCCGATCAGTTCGCTGAACAACGTTCGAACGTCTGCCGCATCGTCGAACGTCAGACGGTTGAGCCGCGCGGTGATCGCCATCGCTCGCTTGACCTCGGCCACCATGGCCGCCGATTCCGGCGTTCTTCGCGGAATGATCGTGGTGCGATCGTCGTTTGCCATTCGTTGCTTGTCTCCATGCGCGGTCGAACCGGCGGTGGGCGCGCGGCAGCGGCGCCGGGTTGAAGATTCCCGCGTTGCGCGAAGCGTCGCGATCACGGATGAATGCCTGCACTGCCATGTGCACGAGTGCAGCGGGAGAGGCGGTGCATTGTAGTGACGCAGGCTTACACCGGGATTTTTCGACGTTATTCATAACTAGTTTCAATATAACTAGTTATTCGAAGAATCCTTGTAGCACCGGCCTTCCACCCGATTCATATCCGACACAACACACCGGATGAGACACGCTCAGCGGGCCGCCCCCGGGTCGGGCGCCCCCAGCCGGCCACCCTTAGCCGGGCGCCCCTAGCCGGGCGCCCCTGTCCGAACCTCCTGCGCTCGGGTACGCTTGAGCATCCACCGGACCCTGCCTGCACCCAAACGCGGAGGCGCGATGAAGCTCTACTACTGGCCGAAGACCCGGGCATTCCGGGCGTTGTGGATGCTGGAGGAAATCGGCGTGGTGTACGAACTCGTGCCGATCGACCTGCGCTCGCACGAACAGGGCAGCGACGCGTTCGTGCAGGTCAACCCGATGGCCAAGCTGCCCGCGCTCGACGACGGCAGCGCGCCATTCGCCGAATCGGGCGCCGTGCTGCTCTATCTCGCCGACCGTTGCCCGGGCGCCGGGCTCGGCATCGCACCCGACGATCCGCTGCGCGGCCGTTTCCTGCAATGGATGTTCTTCACGCCGACCTGCCTCGAGCCGGCGATGGCCGAGAAGTTCACGGGCGCATCGGGCAATCCGGTCGCGTTCGGCTGGGGCAACATCACGCGCGTGCAGCGCGCACTCGCGCAGACGCTCGCCCACAGCCCCTGGCTCGTCGGCGACCGCTTCACCGCGGCCGACCTGCTGCTCGCCAGCACGCTGAAGATCGCGTTCGACGCGCATCTGCTGCCGCACGAAGGCGTGCTCGGCGACTACGTCGCGCGAGCCGAGGACCGCGACGCGTTCCGCCGCGCGGTCGCGATCGAACAACGCGAAGCGGCGCGTCTGCTGCACGCGTGACGCATGCGGGGCGGCGCCCGCCGCCCCGCGAGCACACCTACGCAGCCGGCCCCTGCGCCGCCGCGCCCGCGTCGACCACCACGCCCGGCGAACCGCGCTCGTCGGTGTCGGCGTCGACCGGCACTATGTCGTGAAAATGCGTGTAGTCGATGTGCGTGACACCGTCTTCGTCGTGCATCAGGTCGACATAACGATGACGCCAGCGGATCTCCCCATGCGCCCACGAGTGACGCGCCTGCATGACCTGCGCGGTCGTCTCGTCCGAGCCCTCGATCGTGATCAGCAGCGACGCGTCGCGCGCGGCGAGCGATTCGGGCGTCTCGCCGAACAGCGCGCTCGATTCGTCGATCACGTGCATCAGGTTCCAGCCGAGCAGGAAGATCGGATGCTCGCTGCGCACGAGCGGCAGGTCGTGGATCTTGCGCAGCGAGTAGCCTTCGTGCGTGCCTTCGACGCGCATCAGCCGCAATTTCGCCTGCGCCTCGGCAATCACGTTCTGGCGCGCGTTCGCGGCGCGCACCATCAGCGTCATTCGGCCGTTCAGCGGCCGCACGATCGCATAGCGCGCGAACAGGATCTTCGCCTGCGGCCGGGAAAACCGCGCGAACACGAGCCCCGTCGCCAGCGCGATGCTCGACATCCCGACGAAGATCTCGAACGTCGCGACCAGGTGCGCATAAGTGGTCTGCGGATGCATGTCGCCGTAGCCGACGGTCGCGAGCGTCTCGACGCTGAAGAAGAACGCACCGCCGAACCCGGACGGCGACTGGTTCGCGATCGGCGCGTGGCCGAGCATGTAGAGCATCGCGAAACCGCCGTTGAGCAGCAGGAACAGCACCGCGAGCGACAGGAAGAACACGGGCCAGCTCACCGTCAGCGCGCGGTGATAGAAGTCGCGCCAGCCGAGCGGCGGCATCCCGTACGCGATCACCGGGCGGGTGCCCGACCAGAGCTTGCGGCCACGGCCGCGGGAGGCGGGGGAGGACGAATCGACGTTCATCGCGCGGTGCCGGTTGCAGGAAGGCGATGAGCGTAGCACGCGCGGCGGCGGCCGGGAATGCGTGCCGATTCGGAATGGAAATTTGCCGCGTGGCCGGACGCGTGCGGCCGCGCAGCGTCAAAAAAAACCGGCCGCATGAAAGCGGCCGGCTGCATCGTCATCGTGCGGACAAGCGCGCGGTGCGCGCCGCTGTCACTTCCGGTCGACGATCACCTGGTCGAACGTGCCGCCGTCGGCGAAATGGGTCTTCTGCGCGTTCGCCCAGCTACCGAAGACCTGCTCGACGCTGAACGTCTTCAGCGACTTGAACTCGGCCGCATGCTTCTTCAGCACGTTCGCGTCGCGCGGGCGCAGATGGTGCCGCGCGATGATCTCCTGCGCTTCCGGCGTGTACAGGTAGTCGAGATACGCCTGCGCGACCTTGCGCGTGCCCTTCTTGTCGACGACCTTGTCGACGACGGCGACGGGCGGCTCCGCGAGGATGCTCGCCGACGGGTACACGGCGTCGAACTGCGCGCCCGACGCGCCGGTGTCCATCAGCGCGACTTCGTTCTCGAACGTGACCAGCACGTCGCCGATGCCACGCTGCGTGAACGTCGTCGTGGCGCCTCGGCCGCCCGAGTCGAGCACCGGCACGTTGCGGAAGATCGCCTTCTCGAAGTCGAGCGCCTGCTGGTCGGTCGCGCCCTTCTGCTTCTGGAAGCCCCACGCGGCGAGATACGCGTAGCGGCCGTTGCCCGACGTCTTCGGGTTCGCGATGATCACCTGGACGCCCGGCTTCGCGAGATCGCTCCAGTCCTTGATCGCCTTCGGGTTGCCCTTGCGCACGAGGAACACCATCGTCGTCGAATACGGCGAGCTGTTGTCCGGGAAGCGCGCGCGCCAGTCCTTCGGCAGCAGCTGGCCGCGCTCGGCGAGCAGGTCGATGTCGTTCGGCTGGTTCATCGTCACGACGTCGGCCTGCAGCCCCTGCAGCACCGACAGCGCCTGCGCGCTCGACGCGCCGTGCGACTGCTTGAGCGCGACCGTCTCGCCGGTCTTCTGCTTGTACGCGGCGACAAAGCTCGCATTGATGTCCTTGTACAGCTCGCGCGTCACGTCGTACGACACGTTCAGGATCGACGTGTCCGCGTGCGCAGCCGTCGCCGCCACGACGAGTGCCGCCGCCGCGCCCGTGTGCAGCCAGCGACCGATCCCCTTGATGCTTGCCATCGTGATATGCCCCGTTTCCAGTGGTGGTGAATGTGCGTGACGGCACGCGTACGCGCTGTCATCGAAACGTAAGCGGGCATTCTAGCGGCCGGCCGCGGCGCGCTTTCCAATCAGTCGTGGAAAGCAAATCTCGAATCCTGCTAAACGGCGGCGGACGCTCGCGTGCGCGCCAGATCCGGTGTTAAGATCGCCGTTCAGCCCACTTCACGGTTCATCCATGTCCGTTGCCCTGCGTTCGCTCTCAATCCTCGCCGCCGTCGCGGCAGGTACGCGCGCGGCCGGGCTGAAACTGAAAAAACGACTCCTCGACTGACGGGGACGTCGCGTCCCGTCAGGCGAATGCCGGACGGGATGCCCGCAGGTCGTTTCTTTCTCCTTGCCCGCATGCCTCGTTCCGGCACTCCGCCGGCGGAACGGTTCCTTCCCACTCCGTTTCCACCATGAGGCTTTGCATGCACACACGTTTCGAAGGTATCTGGCTGCCGATCATCACGCCGTTTCACCACGGCGAAGTCGATCATGCGGCGCTCGCGCGACTCGCGCGCCACTATGCGGCCGCGGGCATCGCGGGTTTCGTCGCGGGCGCGACGACCGGTGAAGGCGTGCTGCTCGACGCACGCGAACAGGATGCCGTGTTCGCGACGCTGCGCGACGCGGCGCCTGGCCTGCCGATCGTCGTCGGGCTGACCGCGAGCGCGACGCATGTCGCGGCGGCCCGCGCGCGCGAACTCGCCGCGCTGCGGCCCGACGGGCTGCTCGTCACGCCGCCCGTCTACGTGCGGCCGACGCAGGACGGCATCCGCCGCCATGTCGAGGCGATCGTCGACGCGGCCGACCTGCCGGTGCTCGTCTACAACATCCCGTACCGCACCGGCGTGAACGTCGAACTGGAAACGCTGCAGGCGCTCGCGCGCGACCCGCGCGTCGCGGGCATCAAGGAATGCGGCGGCACGCTCGACCGGATGAGCCGGCTCGTGCACGACACGCCGCTCGCGATCCTGTCCGGCGACGACAATCAGAACTTCGCGGCACTGTGCGCCGGTGCGCACGGCGCGATTGCCAGCAGCGCGCACGTGCTGCCCGAATGGCATGTGCGCATCCATGCGCTGCTGCGCGACGGGCGGCTCGCCGATGCGCGGCGCCTGTCTGTCGCGCTGCAGCCGCTCGTCGCGGCGCTGTTCGCAGAGCCGAACCCGGCGCCGGTGAAGGCCGTGCTGGCTGCGCAAGGGTGGTGCGAGGACGGATTGCGGCTGCCGTTCGTGCCGGCGAGCGATGGGTTGCGGAAGCGGCTGGGAGCCATCTGCTCGGCACTCGACGAAATCGAGCCGGACGTCGCGGCGGCATAAGCGTCAACGCCGCGTGGAGCGCTGGCGACAGAAGCGTTTCGGCCCGACGGATTATTTCAAACTGTCGGAACCAGAGACAGGCCGTACCGTGCAAGAAGGGCGTCGGCGGTCACGAGCTGAAGCGGTTCGAGCCGGGCCTGCACGACCAGCAAGCGATCGAACGGGGCGCGATGGTGGTGAGGCAAATCACGGACTGCGGCCCCATGCACGGCCCGAACCGGTAGCTCGCGAATCCCGCTTGCGCCGATCGAGCGAATCAGCTTGCCCACGTCAATGTCGAGCTTCCTCAAGCCGGCCTTGATGGCGGCCTCCCAGATACTCGCGCTGCTGACGAAACGTTCGTCGGCGGCCGAGATCAGTCCGCGCGCCCGCGTGCTGAGCTTGGGGTCATTGGTCACGATCCACAAAAAGATGTGCGTATCGAGCAACAGCCGCATCAGCGCCCTTCGAAAGCATCCAGCAGGTAATCGGGCAGCGGAGCGTCGAAGTCGTCCGCGATCCAGGCCTGCCCTTGCAGGACGCCGAACCGAATGGGCGGCCTGGCAGGCGCGAGTCGATCGGCTGACGCCCCGTCATCGCGGATCGTGGAATCAGCCCGTTGCGATGGATCGATCGCACTGGCGTCGGGAATGTTCGCGTTTTGCATGATGACCTCCGTTTCGGGTGACCATCACTGCAGTCAGGTTCGCCCGATCGATCCATTCGTCCGATCGGCCGAGGGGCTGCCGAGTCGCGAACCGCCGCGGCAATCGTACGCTTCGTCAGGCCGCCAGTGCCGCCCCCGCCCCCTCCGTCGCATCCCGCACCGCCTGCGTCACGATCCGCGCGAGCCGGTCGACGGTCGGCGTCGCCGACGACGTGCGCCGCAGCAGGATCAGCGGCAGGCGCGGCAGCTCCGGCAGCCCGGACGACGCCGCGTCGAGCACGCGCACCGACGCGGGCAGCCCGTAGTGCGAGCGCACCGTCAGCCCGAGGCCGGCCGCCGCCGCCGCCCATAGCCCGGCGAGGCTCGGCGTCGTGAATGCGACGCGCCACGGCACGCCCGCGCGGTCGAGCGCATCGGTCGCCGCGCCGAAGAACCGGCACGGCCGGTCGAACACGACGAGCGGCAGCGGCTCGCCAGGCGCGCGCACGGCACGGCCGCCCGCTTCGCAACCCGTTTCGCCGCGCGTAACCGCTGCCGCACCGTCTTCCGCGCCGTCCCCGCCGCCGTCCGGCATCCCGAAACCGCCCGCGCCCGCCGCGCCGATCCATTGCATCGGCACCTGCGCGATCGCTTCGCTGTCGATCCCTGCCCGAGACACGAGCGCCGCCGACGCCGGGTCGCCCCACACGAGCGCGAGATCGAGCTGGTTCGCATCGAGCCGGTCGAGCAGTTCGGCATTGCGCGCCACGCGCGCCTCGATCCTCACCTTCGGATGCGCGCGCGCAAACCGCCCGAGCACGTCGGGCAGGATCGCCTCACCGAAATCCTCCTGCAGCCCGACGCGCACCCAGCCGTCGAGATTCACGCCGCGCACGGCCGCGGCCGCCTCGTCGTTCAGCTCGATCATCCGCCGCGCATAACGCAGCATCGCGTCGCCGGCATCGGTCAGCGCGAGCCCGCGACCGGCTTTCACGAACAGCGGCGTGCCGGCCTGCTCCTCGAGCTTGCGGATCTGCGCGCTCACCGCCGACGACGAGCGCGCGACGCGGTCGGCCGCCTTCGCGAAACTGCCGAGATCCACGCCCGCGACGAGGCTGCGCAGCGCCGCCACGTCGAAATTGGGCCTTGCCTGCGCGGCATCGGCCATCGCGAGCGGCTCGCCGCCACCACGGGGAATGTCTTGTCCGGGCACGTCAATCATCCTGTTTTATCGAACGATTCATCAAAAACTTTCCGATTTTCAGGATGAATGTAGGCCGCCAGACTGTCGATGTCAATTTCCAACCGGGCCTGTCGCCATGGATACCACCTGCTTCGCTTCCCCCTCCTCGCCCGCGCGCGGGCCGGCCCACCGCTGGCGCGTGCTGGCGGCCGGCGTCGCCGCGAACATGAGCTTTTCGGCCGCCGCGGCCGGCATTCCGACCACCGCCGTGTGGATGCGCACGGCCTATCACCTCGACAACGGCGCGCTCGGCCTCGTGCTCGGCGCGCTCGGCTTCGGCGTCGCGCTATCCGAGCTGCCTTGGGGGATCGCCGCCGACCGCTTCGGCGATCGCCGCGTGCTGCTGAGCGGGCTCGTCGCGACGGCCGCGATGCTCGCGCTGATGGTGTGCACGATCGTCCCGACCGCGCACGCGGTGCCGCCGCTGATGCGCGTCGTCGCGATGATGAGCTGCGTCGGCCTGCTTGGCGGCAGCGTGAACGGGTCGAGCGGGCGTGCGGTGATGCGCTGGTTCGGCGAGCGCGAACGCGGCCTCGCGATGAGCATCCGCCAGACGGCCGTGCCGCTCGGCGGCGGCATCGGCGCGGCACTGCTGCCGTCGCTCGCGTCGCATCTCGGCTTCGCCGCGGTGTTCGGTGCGCTGATGCTGCTGTGCGCGGGATCGGCCGCGCTGACCTGGCGCTGGCTGCACGAACCGCCCGCCGCGCCGGCCGCCGTGCACGGCACCGTGCATCGTCCCGTCGAACAGCAGCAGCCCGCCCGGCAAACGCGCAGCCCGCTCGCGAGCGGCCGCGTGTGGCGCATCGTGCTCGGCATGGGCCTGCTGTGCACGCCGCAGTTCGCGGTGCTCACGTTCGCGACGGTGTTCCTGCACGACTTCGGCCGGCTCGGCCTCGCCGGCATCAGCGCGGCGATGGTCGCGCTGCAGCTCGGCGCGATGGTGATGCGCGTCTGGAGCGGCCGTCATACCGACCGGCACGGCAACCGCCGCGCGTACCTGCGCGGTTCGGTGCTCGTCGCCGCCGGGTCGTTCGCGCTGCTTGCCGCCGCGACGGCCGGCAGCCCACACGTGCCGCTCGCGGCGATCGTCGCGATTCTCGTGTTCGCGGGCGTCTGCGTATCGGCATGGCACGGCGTCGCGTACACGGAACTCGCGACGCTCGCCGGCGCGAACCACGCGGGCACTGCGCTCGGGATGGCGAACACGATCGTCTACCTCGGGCTGTTCGCGACGCCGCTCGCGATTCCGCCGCTGCTCGCCGTCAGTTCGTGGAGCGTGGTCTGGCTCGCGGCCGCGCTGGTCGCCGGCGCGACCTATCCGCTGTTCGCCGTGCGATAGCGCGCCGCATGTTGCACGCCGGGCGTCGCCGCGCACGCACCGACGCTCGCGCATCCGTCAGCCCGCCTCGCGCGCCAGCGCGCGCCGCACGGCCGGCCGTTCGGCCTCGCGCTGCGCATGAGCGGTCCACGCGGGATGCCGCGTCATGTCGAGCCCGATCGCGACGCCCCAGCGATACAGCACGAGCAGGAACGGATCGACGATCGAATGGCCGCCCGGTTCGGCCCACGTGCGGCCGTCGGCGAGCGCGGCTTCGATCTTCTCGTTCGCGGCATCGATCGTGCCGCGACCGTGCTCGCTGACCGCACCGTGCAGGGCCGGGTCGCCGATGAAGCGGCCTGGCCGCCACAGCGCGCCGTAGCCGACGCCATGCACCCAGCCGACCAGCCAGGCGAGCCATTCATGGCAGCGCGCCTCGCGCAGCGGATCGCCAAGCGGCAGCAATTGCGCATCCGGATAACGGCGCGCGAGATACGTGAGGATCGCGGGCGTTTCGGTCAGCACGCGCGGCTCACCCGGAATCGCGAGCACGGGCACGCGTGCCTTCGCGTTGATCGCGAGATAGCGCGCTTCGAGGTTCTGCTGCTTCTGCACCGAGACGATCTCGACGTCGAACGGCGCGCCGGTTTCCTCCAGCGCGATGTGAGCGGCAAGCGAGCACGCGCCCGGCGAAAGATAGAGACGATATGCGTTCATGATGGTATGGCCCGACCGGGCTGTGGAAGACTGAACCGAGTGTAGGAATGCGTGGCCGGGCGCCGCAAACGATGAATTGTCGTGCTCGGACATTAGTGTTACTAATACCCGCATGCGACGTATCCACCTCCCTCCGCTGCAGACGCTGCGTGCGTTCGAGGCCGCCGTGCGGCTGCAGAGCTTCACGCACGCGGCCGATGCACTCGCACTCACGCAAGGCGCGGTCAGCCAGCACATCCGCACGCTCGAGGCGCAGCTCGGCTATCCGCTCTTCACGCGCGAGCGCAACGGCGCGACACCGACGCACGCCGCGCACGCGCTCGCGCTGCAGGTGCGCCAGGGCCTGAGCGTGCTCGAACGCGCATTCGAGCCGACGCTCGCCGTACGCAGCCGCCCGCGCACCTGCGACGTCACGCTGAACGTCAGCGTGCTGCCGAGCGTCGCCGAGCGCTGGCTCGCACCGCGCCTGCCGCGCTTCTCGGCCGCGCATCCGCACATTGCGATCGCGCTGCACCCGGACGCGACGCTCGCGCCGCTGCGCAAGCGCGACCGCATCGACGTCGCGCTGCGCTACGGGCCCGGCACGTGGCCGGGCGTCGTCGCCGAGAAGCTGATGAACGAGACGATCTTTCCGGTCGCGAGCCCCGCGTACCGCAATCGCGACGGCGTCGTGCCGCGCGCGCCGGCCGATCTCGTGCGCGCGACGCTGCTGCGCCATCCCGCGCAACCGTGGGAACCGTGGTTCCAGGCCGCGCGGCTCGACCTCACCGAATCCGCGCGCGCGCCGCGCTTCACCGATGCGAACGCGCTGATCGACGCGGCGCTGAAAGGGCGCGGCGTCGCACTCGCACGCCGCTCGCTGATCGAGCCCGAACTCGCGGCCGGCACGCTCGTGCGCGTGTCGACGGTGCGCGTGACCGACGTGTATGCGCACTACGTCGTGTGGCGCCCCGGCCATCCGCACGAAGCGGCGATCCGCACCTGGCTCGACTGGCTGCGCAGCGAAGTGCGGCGCAGGACGCCGCCGCGCTGACAGACGGCGGCCGGCGATGGCCGCATGCCGGCTGCATGCGCGCACGAAAGTAATTCGTTAGTTTGACGAAAGCATTTCGCGATCACGTGCCGGTCGCAAACGATTCACCGAAACGTCGCATCGCACCGGCATACTCGAAAACGTTTCCCGATCAGCCTGCCAGGAGAGAAGTCATGCGTCGCGTTTCCGTCTTCGTCGTTCTTTGTGCCGCCGCTTTGGTCGCCGCCTGCAGCGACGACGCGCCGCACGACGCGCACGCGGCCGACGCATCGCAGCAGGCCGGCGCATCGAGCGGCTCCGCCAGCGCGTTCAACAGCGATGCCAGCGCGAATGCCGCCGCGTCCGGTGCCGCGCCGCTCGCGCCGCCCGTCGTGCATTACCCGCCCGATGACGACGACGACGCGAAGCCCGCGTCGAACACGGCCGCGTCGGCCACCGCTGCATCTTCGCCGAGCTGATCGCGCCGTTTCCGCCCCCCCGACCGCAGAACCGAGGTGAACAACATGCCGTCATCGAGCCGCCGCCGTTTCCTGCATACCGTCGCACAATCCGCGGGCGCCGCCGTCGCGCTCAACGCCTTTCCCGAATCGATCCGCCGCGCACTCGCGATTCCCGCCGCGCGCGGCACCGGCACGATCCGCGATGTCGAGCACATCGTCGTGTTCATGCAGGAAAACCGTTCGTTCGATCATTATTTCGGACACCTGCGCGGTGTGCGCGGCTACAACGACCGCTTCCCGATCCCGCTGCCGAACGGCAAGCCGGTGTGGTACCAGCCGTCGAAGGCCGACCCTACCAAGCCCGTGCTGCCGTTCCGGCTGAACACGCTGACGACGAGCGCGCAGTGCGTGGGCGACCTCGACCACTCGTGGTACAAGACGCACGCGGCGATCGACGGCGGCCGCTACGACCAGTGGCCCGCGAACAAGACCGACATGACGATGGGCTATCACGTGCGCGAGGACATCCCGTTCCACTACGCGCTCGCCGACGCGTTCACCGTATGCGACAACTACTTCTGCTCGCTGCCGGGGCCGACGCACCCGAACCGTTCGTACCTGATGACGGGCACGATCGACCCGACCGGCAAGTTCGGCGGCCCGCTGCTCGACAACAGCGACTACGTCGACGGCGACGGGCCGCCCGCCTACCAGTTGCTGTCGTGGCCAACCTTTCCCGAGCGCCTCGAGGCACACGGCGTGTCGTGGCAGATCTACCAGCAGGGCACGACCGGCAGCGATCCGTACAACGGCAACTACGGCACGAACGTCCTGCAGAACTTCGCGAACTTCATCAACGCGAAGCCGGGTTCGTCGCTGTACCGGCGCGCGCAGACGGTGCGCACGCTCGACAACCTGAAGGACGACGTGATCAACGACCGGCTGCCGCAGGTGTCGTGGCTGTGCCCGCCCGCCGCGTTCTCCGAGCATCCGAAATTCACGCCCGCGTACGGCGCGAACTACACGTCGCAGATCCTCGACGCGCTCACGTCGAATCCGGACGTGTGGCGCAAGACCGTGCTGTTCATCATGTACGACGAGAACGACGGCTTCTTCGACCACATCGTGCCGCCGCAGCCGCCGACGTCGGCCGCGCAGGGCGCGTCGACCGTGACGACCGACGGCGAGCTGCACACGGTCGTGAACCCCGGCCGCGGCGGCAGCTACACGGCCGACGGCCTGCCGTACGGCCTCGGGCCGCGCGTACCGATGACGGTCGTGTCGCCGTGGACCAAGGGCGGCTTCGTCTGCTCGCAGGTGTTCGATCACACGTCGGTGATCCGCTTCATCGGCGAGCGTTTCGGCGTCGACGAACCGAACATCACGCCGTGGCGCCGCACGGTGTGCGGCGATCTCACCGCCGCATTCGACTTCCGCTCGTCCGATGCGTCGTTCCCGCCGCTGCCCGATACGAGCCAGTACCGCTCGATCGCGGACCGGCAGTGCACGTCGCAGCCCGCGCCGACCGTGCCCGCGACGCCGTCGCCGGTCGCCCCGCAGGAGCCCGGCGTGCGGCCGGCGCGCGCGCTGCCATATGAGCTTCACGTGAACACGAACCTCTACGGCGGGAACACACTGCGCATCGAGTTCGCGAACCGCGGCAACCAGGGCGCGCACTTCCACGTGTATTCGACGAACCGCACCGACGGCCCGTGGCGCTATACGGTCGGCGCGCGCCGCCTGCTGCATGCGGATTTCGACCTGACGGTGACGAACGGCGCGTATGCGTTCTCGGTGTACGGGCCGAACGGCTTTGTGCGCGTGTTCTCGGGCAACGTGTCGGCCGGAACCGCGCCCCACCGCAAGCCGGCGCAGCCGGAGGTGAAGGCCGGCTACGACGTCGCGAACGGGAATCTGTACCTGAAGCTGCACAACCACGGCGGGGCGCACATCACGCTGACGCTGACCGACAACGCGTACGGCGCGCCGGCGCGGCAGGTCACACTGCACGGCGGCGACGAGCGCGTCGAGCAGTGGGCGCTCGCGTCGAGCCACCAATGGTATGACGTGACGGTGAGCGACGGCGCGAACGGCACGTTCTCGCGCCGTTTCGCGGGCCACGTCGAGAATGGCCGGCCGAGCTATTCGGACCCGGCCGCGGTGCAGCCCGTCACGGCATAGCGCATATGCGCAAGCCGGCGATTCTCGTCCCGCCAAAGAAAGCCCGCGGTACATGAGAAAATGCGACGCCCCGGCCAGCAATGTGACCGGGGCGCCGTTCGGCAGACGCGCCACTCGCCCGCCTGCTGTTCGGTCAGCGAGGGCCGCCAGTAAAGCCAGCGAAGGCTCCGCCGAGCCCGCCGCTGACCATGCCGGCAATACCGGCAGACGGCCAATGACCGAACATCGTCGGTGCGACCGCGATGAAAACCTCTGCTTTGTTAAAATGGATTTCATGCGTCATTATATTTTCCCCGCACATTCGAAAAACTTCGATAAAAGAATTCACCGAGCAACGCCGCAACCACTGCGGAAATCGCATCGATGTAGTGCAGCACAACATCAACGGTAAAGCGTTCCAACAGCCGATGAACGCCGAGGAACAACAAGAAAGTCAGAAGTAGTCGCAACAAAATAATCCAGCCCTCACGCTTCATGCTTATGCTCCACCGCTGTGCAAACACAATCCCTCGGATTTCGTTCGGTATGCATTCAAATTTCAGAAATCCCGGGGTTGCTCGATTTCATTGCAATCGTTAATACGAAATAGATTCTTCGCGATCTATAGCAAATCGTCCAATTCGACGCAAATCATCCATAACAGTACTATCCAACGGCAAATGAGCCCGCAAGCGCTCAATTGCATCGGGCGTCGAGACTGAATGGGGAAGCGAGCCTGGAGTTGACTGCAGATGGGCCGCAGGCTATCGGAGATGGTTGATCATCTGTCAGGTGATCAACGATTTGGACAAGACAAGAATCTGCACCGTTGAGCAAATGAGTGCCGTGCTCGACGCTACCCGGACACTGGAACTCACGCCGCCCGCGAACGCGCAGGCGCGATGCACGTGGATCGCGTCGGTTCTGGCGCCCTTGAGTTACCGCCCCCGTCAAGCGCAGCCGATCGCGGGCTGGTGCTACTGTATTTGCGTCGCTTTCGCGGCGTCAGCCGCGCCCATGTCACGCGGCTGGTGAAGCACTCGATCAATTTCAAGACACTGATGCGCGTCAGACGGACTTCGTCGAATGCCTTTTGTGCGACGCTACACGGCTGCCAATCGGGACGTGCTGACCAAAGTCGAGCGCGAGTATGGTCAGTCGTCGGAGCCGGTTATGTTCGTCGTGCTGCGACGCATGTACCCGGTCCACAACGACGTCTGGAGCCTCGCAAAATCGCATACTGCCTGAATCACTGCCCTTAGAATGGTCCAGTACTCAACGATCAACCCAACAGAACCACAGAGCGCTCTAGGCTCAATTCGGTTTCGGAAAGTACAATTGACGTTTCGCCTGCCTCGTCCGTCGTCTCGCGAAAGCGCAGCGGCGCCGCGCAGTGCACCAGCGTGTCGATGAAATACTTCGCGCGCGGCCACGGCCCGAAGCCGGCCGCCGTATTGATGTGCCCGGCATCGCCAAGGTTCACGAACGCGCTGCCCAGGCGCTGCGCGAGCGTGCGCGCATCGGCGAGCGGCATCCACGGATCGGTCTCGCTGCCGATCACGATCGACGGCACCGCGAGCCGGCGCGCGTCGAACGGCCCGGCAAACGTGAATTTCTTCGGGCTGGCGGGCGCGACGAACAGCACGCCCGCGACATCGCCCGCATGCGGCCACTGCGCGAGCGCATGCGCGGCCGCGAGGCAGCCGAAGCTGTGCGCGGCGAGCACGAACGGGCCGCGCTCGCGGCCGAGCAGCGCGCGCACGGACTGCGCCCAGCGCGCGAGATCGGGCGCGTCCCAGTCGTCCTGCTCGACGCGCAGCGAGCGCGGGAACTGCCGCTCGAGCCAGGTCTGCCAATGAGCGCCTTCGCTGCCGTGCAGGCCCGGTACGGTGACGAGCCGCGGCGGCCACGCCGATTTGCTGCATGCGCGCATGATTGCCCTCGCTTGCTTGAAGACGAGTTTCGATTGTGGCGCGCGGCGCCCGGCGGCCGAACCAATATTTTGTGCTTTGCTTTTGCGCGCGCCGGCCCGCGCGACGGCGCAATTCGCGTCGAAACCGTAGAATGTGGGCTTCCCGTCAGCTTCACACGGAACCGGGCCGGGCGCCGACGCGCCGGGCCCGGTCGTCAGGAGACGCCCGATGTCCGCTACGCCCGCCGGCGCGCTGCGCCTGCTCCCTCTTGCCGTTCCCGTGACGAGCCTCGCCGGCACGCACGAAAGCATGCAATGAAGATCCTGTTCTACTCCCCGCACCAGGAAGCCGCCGCATGGCGCGACGAGATCGCGCACGCGCTGCCGGAAGCCGAACTGCGCGCATGGCAGCCGGGCGACACGGCCGCCGCCGACTACGCACTCGTATGGCGCCCGCCGCGCGAGTTGTTCGCGCCGCGCGACGGCCTGCGCGCGATCTTCAACCTCGGCGCGGGCGTCGACGCGCTGCTCGCGCTCGACCGCGCGCATCCGGGCACGCTGCCCGCGCACGTGCCGCTCGTGCGGCTCGAGGATTCGGGCATGGCGCAGCAGATGGTCGAATACGTGACGCACGCGGTGCTGCGCTACCTGCGCCGCTTCGACGAATACGACGCGCAGCAGCGCGAGCGCCGCTGGCACCCGCTCGAACCGCATCCGCGCGCAACGTTCACCGTCGCCGTGCTCGGCCTCGGCGTGCTCGGCGCGCAGGTTGCGCTCGCGCTCGCCGCGCTCGGCCTGCCGGTGCGCGGCTACAGCCGCAGCGCGAAGCAGCTCGACGGCATCGCGACCTTCGCCGGCGACGGCGCGTTCGACGCGTGCATCGACGGCGCGAAGGTGCTCGTCAACCTGCTGCCGAGCACGCCCGACACCGACGGCATCCTGTCGTCGCGCGCGTTCGCGCGGCTCGCGCCCGGCGCGTACGTCGTCAATGTCGCGCGCGGCGCGCATCTCGTCGAGGCCGACCTGCTCGACGCGCTCGCGAGCGGCCGGATCGCCGCGGCCACGCTCGACGTGTTCCAGCACGAACCGCTGCCGGACGACCATCCGTTCTGGCGCGCGCCGCGCATCACGATCACGCCGCACAGCTCGGCCGAAACGCTGCGCGCGGAGGCCGTCGAGCAGATCGCCGGCAAGATCCGCGCATTCGAGCGCGGCGAGCGCGTCGGCGGCATCGTCGACTACGCGCGCGGCTACTGAATACAGACAAAACCGGAGACAACCATGAGCTTCCCCACCGCCGTCAAGATCGTCGAAGTCGGCCCGCGCGACGGGCTGCAGAACGAGAAGACCTTCGTGCCGACCGACGTGAAGATCGCGCTCGTCGACCGCCTGTCGCGCGCCGGCTTCCGCAACATCGAGGCCGCGTCGTTCGTGTCGCCGAAATGGGTGCCGCAGATGGCCGACGGCGCCGACGTGATGGCCGGCATCGAGCGCCGCGCGGGCACCGTGTACTCGGTGCTCACGCCGAACCTGAAGGGCTTCGAGAACGCGCTCGCCGCACGCGCCGACGAAGTCGTGATCTTCGGCGCGGCGAGCGAGGCGTTCTCGCAGCGGAACATCAACTGCAGCATCGCCGAGAGCATCGCGCGCTTCGAGCCCGTCGCGAAGGCCGCGAAGGACGCGGGCCTGCGGCTGCGCGGCAGCGTGTCGTGCACGCTCGGCTGCCCGTACCAGGGCGAGGTGCCGGTCGCGTCGGTCGTCGACGTCGTCGAACGCTTCGCGGCGCTCGGCTGCGACGAGATCGACATCGCCGATACGATCGGCGTCGGCACGCCCAAGCGCACGCGCGAAGTGCTCTCGGCCGTCACGCGCGTGTTCCCGCGCGAACGCCTGTCGGGCCATTTCCACGACACCTACGGCCAGGCGCTCGCGAACATCTACGCGGCGTTGTTCGAAGGGATCGAGATCTTTCACGCGTCGGTCGCCGGCCTCGGCGGCTGCCCGTACGCGAAGGGCGCGACCGGCAACGTCGCGACCGAGGACGTGCTGTACCTGATGCAGGGCCTCGGCATCGACACCGGCGTCGATCTCGCGCAGGTCGTCGCCGCCGGCGACTTCATCTCGAACGCGATCGGCCGCACGAACGTGTCGCGCGCCGGTCGCGCGCTGCTCGCCAAGGCGCAGAGCGCGGCCGACGCCGCGAACTGCGTCTGACCCCGGCATTCCATGGATTCCTCAACATGACGACACCTGCTTCATTCGACTCCCTCCCCGATTCCGCGCGCAGAGTCGCGCTGCTGCTGCGCGAGCGCGGCCATGCGAAAGGCATCGTGATGCTCGCCGAAACCGGCAAGACGTCGGCCGAGGCCGCGGCCGGGCTCGGCTGCGAGGTCGCGCAGATCGCGAAGTCGATCCTGTTTCGCCGGCAGTCGGACGGCGCGCCCGTGCTCGTGGTCGCGAGCGGCGTCAACCGCGTCGATGAAAAGAAGGTTGCCGCGCAGGTCGGCGAGGTGGGCCGCGCGGACGCGAAGTTCGTGCGCGACAACACCGGTTATGCGATCGGCGGCGTCTGCCCGATCGGCCATCTCGTCGAGCCCGTCACGCTGATCGATGCCGACCTGCTCGAGCTCGACAGCCTGTGGGCGGCCGCCGGCCATCCGCACGCGGTGTTCAACCTGTCGCCGCACGAACTCGTGTCGCTGACGGGCGCGCCGGTCGCGGACGTCGCCTTGCGGGACAACGCATGAGCGACGTGCAGGTGCCGGTCGGCACGGTCGCCTCGCCGTGCACGGACGTCTGCAGGATCGATCCGCGCACCGACTGGTGCGCGGGCTGCCTGCGCACGCGCGACGAGATCAAGGGATGGCGTGCGTCGGACGACGACGCGCGGCGCGCGCTGCTCGCACGGCTCGATGCGCGGCGGCGCATGCTCGCCGGGAGCGGCACATAAAAAAAAGCCGTTCAGCCTCACGGGCGAACGGCATCGAGATCGGAATCCTGTGAACGTGATCAACGTCACAGCCCGCATGATACGAGCGACGCGGCCGCATCGCATCGGGTGTTTCCCTACAACTTCTTACAGCGTCTTTCGCGCGTGCGCGCGGGCTCATTTCGAGCACAATCCGCGCGCAATCCTCGTACCCGAAATCCGCCGCCGGCGAGCCGCGGCGGTACCCCGTCGCAGCGCCGAATCGTACGACCGTTTCAGTTGCCGACCGCCGTGCGACGCGCGGGCACGATGCGCCAGCCGAGATTCACGCCGGCCGCCGCGAGCAGGATCAGCAGCGCGCCGAACACCTGCGTCCACGCGAGCGTCTGCCCGAACGCAACACGATCGACGACGATCGCGACGACCGGATACACGAACGACAGTGCGCCTGTCATCGCGGTCGGCAGCTTCTGGATCGCGCCGTACAGCAGCACATACATCAGGCCCGTGTTCACGACGCCGAGCACGACGAGGTCGAGCCATTGCCCGGCAGTCGCGGGCAGCGTATCGAAGTGCGCGAACGGCGCGAGCAGCACGATGCCGAGGCCGGCCTGCAGCAGCGCGAGCAGATGCGGCGGCGTGCCCTTCAGATGCTTCGTGACGATCGACGAGATCGCATACAGGGATGCCGCGCCGAGCGACAGCGCGACGCCTTCCAGATATTCGCCCGGCACCGCGAGCACGGCCGGCTCGACGCGCACCACGAAGACAAGCCCGGCGAACGCGAGCGCGAGCCACGTGATCGTCGATGCGGTGATCCGTTCGCGGAACACGATCGCGCCGAGCGCGACGAGCATGAACGGCTGCGTGTTGTAGACGGCGGTCGCCATCGAGATCGACGCGCGCGAATAGGCGGCGAACAGCAGCAGCCAGTTCGCGACGATCGCGACGCTGCCGAGCGTCGCAAGTGCGAGCATCCGCAGCGAGAACAGCGCGCGGCGCAGGAAGCCGAACGCCGCGCAGACGATCGCGAGCGTCGCGGCGCCGAACAGGCAGCGGAAGAACACGACGTTCGTCAGCGGCTGCTGCGACGACATCACGAGCCAGCCGATCGTGCCGGACATCATCATCGCGACGACCATTTCGGCGGCGCCGCGGCGAATTTCATTCGAGGCCATCTTGAACTCCGTCGATGAGAGTGGATGACTTCGATTCTAGAAACTTGCTTTCGCCGCAACCATGGCTAAACTGAAGTGAATCAGCCGATTTACCTTCGAAAGCAAAGCGATCATGCCGAAACGCCTTTCCCCACCCGCCGTCGCGTCGCTCGACGCGACCGACCGCGCGATCCTTGCGGCGCTGGCCGACGACGCGCGCATCGCGACCAGCGAGCTCGCGCGGCAGATCGGGCTGTCGGCGCCCGCGACCGCCGACCGCGTGCGGCGGCTCGAGGCGCAAGGCGTGATCGCCGCGTTCACCGTCGAGCTCGACCCGCGCGCGCTCGGCTACACGCTGCAGGCAATCGTCCGCGTGAAGCCGCTGCCCGGCCAGTTGCATCTGGTCGAGGAGTTGCTGCGGCGGATTCCCGAATTCGTCGAATGCGACAAGGTGACCGGCGAAGACTGCTTCATCTGCCGGCTCTACCTGCGCACGATCGCGCACCTGGACGACATCCTGTCGAAGGTGACGGAGCGCGCGGAGACGAGCACCGCGATCGTGAAATCGACGCCCGTGCCGCGCCGCCTGCCGCCGCTCGTCGAGGACGACAGCGCACACCGCTGAGCGGACGGCCCGCGCCGCCCGCCCGCGCCCTCATGCGGCCGGGTCGCGCGCCTCGAAGAACGCGAGCAGTTCGTCGATCAGCGCGACGGGCGCCTCTTCCGGAATGTAGTGCCCGCATTCGAGCGCGCGGCCGCTGACGTCGCGCGCGACGCGACGCCATTCGTCGAGCGGATCGAAGCAGCGGCCGACGATCCCTTTCTCGCCCCACAGCACGCGCAGCGGACACGCGACCTTGTTGCCGCGCTCGAGATCGGCACGATCGTGCTCGAGGTCGATCGTCGCCGATGCGCGGTAGTCCTCGCACATCGCGTGCACCGCGCCCGGCTGCGCGAGCGCGGCGCGGTACGCATTGAGCGCCTCGGGCGCGAACGGCGCGAGCCCGGCGGACCGGTTGCCCATCACGCGCTCGATATACGCATCGGTATGCCCGCCGATCAGCGTCTCGGGCAGCGGCTCCGGCTGGATCAGGAAGAACCAGTGGAAATACGCGGTCGCGAACGCGCGATCGGTTTTCTCGTACATCGCGAGCGTCGGCGCGATGTCGAGCAGCATCATCCGCTCGACGGCATCCGCGTGATCGAGCGCGAGCCGGTGCGCGACACGCGCGCCGCGATCGTGCGCGCAGACATGGAAGTGCTCGAAGCCGAAATGCCGCATCACGGCGACCTGGTCGGCCGCCATCGCACGTTTCGAATACGGCGCGTGCCGCGCGTCGCTCGGCGGCCGGCCCGACGCGCCGTATCCGCGCAGGTCGGTGGCGATCACCGTGAAGTGATTCGCGAGCGTCGCGGCAACGCGATGCCAGATCATGTGGGTTTGCGGATGCCCGTGCAGCAACAGGAGCGGCGGGCCCGCGCCTCCTTTGACACCGAAGATGTCGGTGTCCTGCACCGTCACGCGAAACGGTGCAAACGCCTCAAACGACATGGTTTATTTCTCGTTGGTTTGTTATGGCGGCTATTTTAGGAGCGCTCGCGCATCTTCACAGCGGGGCAGCAGCCAGAATCCGTAGAAAGAGAACACTCACTCGATTGCGGCCACACCGCGCATTTTGTTAAGCTCGCGTAGAATCGCACGACCGTTCGTATTAATATGAACGATCTCGTTCCGCAGCTACACTCGAATCATCGTTCGACCGCAAAGCATGGTGTCGGCGTCAACGCGACCGCGCGGGCGCCGGCCCTCCCTGGAGACTGGAGACATCACATGGCATTGCCCACCGTCCTGCAGAACCTGACGCTGCCCGTCATCGCGTCGCCGATGTTCATCGTCAGCTACCCCGAACTCGTGCTCGCGCAATGCAAGGCGGGCATCGTCGGTTCGTTCCCCGCGCTCAACGCCCGTCCGGCCGAACTGCTCGACGAGTGGCTCACGCAGATCCAGTCGGAACTCGCCGACCACAAGGCGAAACACCCGGACGCGGTGATCGGCCCGATCGCGGTCAACCAGATCGTCCACCAGTCGAACGCGCGGCTCGAACACGACGTGCGCGTATGCGTCGAGCACAAGGTGCCGATCTTCATCACGAGCCTGCGCGCGCCGGCGCGCGAGATCGTCGACGCGGTGCACAGCTACGGCGGCATCGTGCTGCACGACGTGATCAACCTGCGCCACGCTCAGAAGGCGCTCGAAGCCGGCGTCGACGGGCTGATCCTCGTCGCGGCCGGCGCGGGCGGCCACGCGGGCACGACGTCGCCGTTCGCGCTCGTCGGCGAGGTCCGCAAGATCTTCGATGGTCCGATCGTGCTGTCCGGCTCGATCGCGAACGGCGGCTCGATCCTCGCCGCGCAGGCGATGGGCGCCGATTTCGCGTACATGGGCACGCGCTTCATCGCAACGCAGGAAGCGCACGCGATCGACGACTACAAGCACGCGATCCTGAACGCGAAATCGTCCGACATCATCTACACGAACCTCTTCACCGGCGTGCACGGCAACTACATCCGCGAGAGCATCGAGAAAGCCGGCCTCGATCCGGAAGCGCTGCCGGAATCCGACAAGACGAAGATGAATTTCGGCGGCGACAAGACGAAGGCGTGGAAGGACATCTGGGGCGCCGGCCAGGGCGTCGGGCTGATGGACGACCTGCCGACCGTGGGTGCGCTCGTCGAGCGCCTGAAGCGCGAGTACGACGACGCGAAGGCGCGGCTCGGCATCGCACGCTGACGGATGCGGCGGCCCCTGCGGCCGCATTCGCCATCGCCGCCGCAAATCCCGTCGGACAAAACAAAAGCGCGAACCGCAAGCGGTTCGCGCTTTTGTTTTCATCGCCCCGCCGCCGCGGGACACGCGGCTCAGCCCGCGCGCTTGATCCGCGTGATCGGCAGCACGCGCAGGCGCGACTCGATCGATGGGCACAGCGACTGGCCTTCGAAACGCGCCGCGAGGAAATCGACGAACGAACGCACCTTAGCCGACACGTGACGGCGGCTCGCATACACCGCGTAGATCGGCGCTTCGTGCGGCGGCACCGAATCGAGCAGCACCGGCACGAGCCGGCCGGATTCGATGTCGTCGCCGACCACCTCGGTGCCGAGCAGCGCGATGCCCGCGCCCGCGAGCACGGCCGCACGCAGCCCTTCGAGATGGTTCACGATCAGGTTGCCGTTGAGGGTCACGCGCGACGCGGCCGCCGCGTCGATCACGAGCGAGTCGAGCATCGTCGAATTCGAGTCGCGCCGCAGGTAGTTGTGGTGCGCGAGATCGGCGATCGTCGCGGGCGTGCCGTGCTTGTCGAGATACTCGGGCGACGCGACGAGCAGGATGTGCGCGGTCGCGATCTGCCGTGCGACCAGCGACGACGATTTCAATCCGTTCGGCGCCGCGCGCACCGCGACGTCGTAGCCTTCCTCGATCAGGTCGACCACGCGATCGGACAGCGTCATGTCGACGGTCACGTCCGGGAACCGGCCCGCGTAATCGGTGACGGCCTGCATCACGTGCCGCAGCCCGAACGCGGACAGCGACGTCACGCGCAGGCGGCCCTGCGGCACCACGCTCGCGGCACCGACGGCCTGCCCGGCTTCGTCGAGTTCAGACAGCGCCTGCACGAGGCGCTCGTAGTATTCGCGTCCCGCCTCGGTAGGCGCGACGCGTCGTGTCGTGCGATGCAGCAGCCGCGCGCCGAGCTGCTGCTCGAGATGCATCACGTGCTTGCTCGCCATCGCAGCCGACATCTGCATGCGCTCGGCCGCGCCGACGAAGCTGCCCACTTCGACGACGTAGCGAAACACATTCATGCTGACGAGGGTATCCATCGAACTAGCTCGTAATGACGGGGGAATGGTCCAATTACGAGATAGGGTAACAAAGGCGAGGAAACAGAAAGGTCAACAAAGGCAAAACGGCGCCGCGGGGAGGCGGCGCCGTTTCGGGCGGGAAAACATGCAGCCGGAACGCGCGATTTCCGCGCGCGTCCGGCGCGCCGATCGCGCGTGCGCGTCAGAACTTCGCGCGGATGCCCGCGCCGAACGTGTTGCCGGTCGACAGGCCGCTGATGTGGTCGTTCATGTACGCGGCGTAGACGTCCGTGCGCTTGGACAGCGGGTAGTCGTAGCCGACGGCCCAGGTCTGGCGCGTCTGGTCGAGGCCGCCTGCATCGCGCGAATATGCGTACGACGCCATCGCGTTGCCCACGCCGAGCGGCACCGACACGCCGCCCTGCGCGGTGTTCACGTGCCAGCTGCCCGCGACCTGGTCATTCTTCGTATACATGTACTGGCCGAACAGCTTCACGAGCTTCAGGTCGTAGGTCGCGCCGACCAGCGCGATGCCCTGGCTCTTCATCCCGGCGACGAGCGCGCTCAGGTCGCGCGGGCCGTTGTTGAAGTTCACGTACTGATACATGGCAGTCGCCGCGAACGGGCCGTTCGCATAGTTGAACTGCGCGCTCCACTTCTTCGAGCCGTTGTCGCCGGCCTGGTTGCCGAACGCGTACATCGCGCTGCCATTCAGTCCGCCGAACGAAGGCGACGTGTACGACACCGCGTTGTTCCAGCCCGAATCGCCGACCGCGCCCTGGTCGCTCGGATAGGTCGGGAACGTGCCGAGGCCGAGGAACACGTGGTACACCATCGGCGAGAAGGTGTACGAATCGTAGAACGGGTTGAACAGGATCGTCGACAGGAACAGGTGCGTCGTCAGGCGGCCTGCCGTCACCGTGCCGTACGGCGAGCTGATGCCGACGTACGCGTTGCGGGCGAAGAACGTGTCGCCCTGGAAGCGGCCGAACTGGCCGTTCTGCGCGCGGAAGAAGCTTTCCAGCGTGAAGATCGCCTTGTAGCCGTTGCCCAGATCCTCTGCGCCGTGCAGGCCCCAGTACGACGTCGACATTCCGCCGCCCGACACGTTCCATGCGCGATCGCCGCCCGGGAACTTGGTTGCGCCGACCCATTCGTCTACCTGCCCGTAGAGCGACACGCTCGATTGCGCATAAACGGGTGCGGCAGCCGCCGCACAGGCGGCTGCGGCGATCAGCTTGACGGACGTGCGCGACGCACGGCGAGCGAATGCTTTCATGGGATCTCCAGGTTTTGTCGGATAGTCGATAAGTGGCGCGAGCGTTGTTTTTTGGAGCCGAGTGCTTGCGTCGTATGGGGCGCAGCCATCTTTACGGATCATTTGTCCGGTCAAAATTGCGCACACTTATTGCTGGTATAGCGCCAGCATTAACTTCGCGGAATCGATACGTGGCCGGATGCACCGCGGCGGCCCCGCGCGAAAGCGGTTGCGCGACGGGACGGCGGTGTGGCGCACGCGAGCCGGGCGCGAAAGATAGCGCAATGCGACGGGAAAATCAGCGGAAATCTGCGCGCGACTGTGGCGAATTCGCATCAGCCGGCATAGGACGAGCGCGCGGGCGCTCAGTTTCGGTAGAACGGGGAGAAATACGGCGAGTGCGAGGGCTCTTCCTGCGAACGGGGCGGCGGCATCGGACGGCCGCCGCGCTCCTCGTTGTAGCGCGCGACGTCGGCGCGGATCGAACCGGCGCGCAGCGGCACGTTGCCGCCGCCCGGCGGGCGCGGCATCTGGCGCGCGTCGGCGCTGATCGGGCGATACGGGCTTTGCGCGGCGTAATGACCGTACGACGGTGTCGGCCGCAGCCCCCAGCGGGAGCCGTAGCTGCTCACGCCGCCGGCGCGTGCACCGGCGGGGGGCGGAACGCGGCGCCAGACGGGCCCGCCACCGAACCCGCCGCCAGCCTGCTGACCATACGCGCGCATGTCGCCGCCACCGAACCCGTGGCCGCCGAACCCATGACCGCCGTGTGGCGGCTGCGCGAGCGCAAGCGGCACCAACAGCGCGCCGAGCACGCCTGCCACCCATCGTCCGATCTTCCGTTTCACACGTTCCGTCATCGTTCAGTGCCTGTCCACGCCTGCCGCCGGCTCCTTTCGGCCGACGCAAGGCTTTCAGCAGTAATTTATGAGCGGCCCGAAACGGTGTCGAGCCAAAAAGTGTTAGGTCGCCGGCATCGGTGTAACACCATGTTACTGCTAGGTTTTTTCACTTCAGGGGGCGAACGCGACAGAACATTCTTCTGCCGTTTTGCGCATGGCCGGGCAGGCGCGACGGCCGTTGTCGCATGCAATCGAATCATCAATCGATTCTCACAATGAATTTGTGTAGTGAATGGCCAACCGGGACAATAGCGCCATCCACGCGCGCGACGCGCGCCTCCGTCGTTTTCGAATCGAGTTCCCGATGGCCCGTCCCCGTTTTCTTCCCGACAACTTCACGCTCGCCCTGGTCGGCACCGTCGTGCTCGCGAGCCTCCTGCCGTGCCGCGGCCCGGCCGCCCACGCGTTCAACTGGGCGACCAACATCGCCGTCGGCCTGCTGTTCTTCCTGCACGGCGCGAAGCTGTCGCGGGAAGCCGTCGTTGCGGGCGCAACCCACTGGCGGCTGCACGCGGTCGTGCTGCTCAGCACGTTCGCGCTGTTCCCGCTGCTCGGCCTCGTGCTGAAACCCGTGCTGCAGCCGCTCGTCACGCCGGCGCTTTATGCGGGCGTGCTGTTTCTGTGCACGCTGCCGTCGACGGTCCAGTCGTCGATCGCGTTCACGTCGATCGCGAAGGGCAACGTGCCGGCCGCCGTGTGCGCGGCATCGGCGTCGAGCCTGCTCGGGATCTTCGTCACGCCGGCGCTCGTCGGGCTGATGATCACGTCGCAGTCGGCCGCCGCGGCGTCGGCGTGGAGCACCGTCGCCAGCATCGTGATGCAGCTGCTCGTGCCGTTCATCGCCGGCCAGTTGCTGCGGCCCGTGATCGGCGGCTGGATCGAACGCAACCGCGGCGTGCTGCGCTTCGTCGACCAGGGCTCGATCCTGCTCGTGGTCTACGTCGCGTTCAGCGAAGCCGTCAACGAGGGCCTGTGGCACCAGATTCCGGCGCGGGCGCTCGGCGGCCTGCTGGTCGTCAACCTCGTGCTGCTCGCGATCGCGCTGCTGCTGACCGCGTTCGTCAGCAAGCGGCTCGGCTTCAACCGGGCCGACCAGATCACGATCATCTTCTGCGGATCGAAGAAGAGCCTCGCGGCCGGCGTGCCGATGGCGAAGGTGATCTTCTCGGCGAACGCGGTCGGCGCGATCGTGCTGCCGCTGATGCTGTTCCACCAGATCCAGTTGATGGCGTGCGCGGCGCTCGCGCAGCGCTGGGGCGCGCGCGACACGAGCGGCGAGTGCGGCGGGCAGGACGGCGCGGCATCGGCGCCTGGCGCGCTGAGCGCGGGCAAGCGGTGACGGGTTGGGAGGCGGGACGGTCACTGGATGGTGACCG
>NZ_CATKIF010000005.1:0-174340 GCF_949752865.1 Burkholderia sp. IT-111MI5
CCCCGCCCCCCTTCTCGTGGCAACCCCAAATTAAAAAATTCATGTCACGGGAATGCCCGAAATCGCCCGTATGGCGGCGTCGTTCGTCGCTTGTTTGGCGCGGCCAAACGGCGCTCCTCACTTCTTGCCCTACGCGCGATTTCGGGCATTCGCATGTGCGTTCCATACGCGAACAGCCCCTAATCAGTTGAACAGGCCGAGCACGGTCTGGAACAGCGTCGACGCGGTCTGGATCACCTTCGCGTTCGCCTGGTAGAGCTGCTGGTACTGCATCAGGTTGGCCGCTTCCTCGTTCTGGTTCACGCCCGACACCGACTGCTGCGCCTGCGTGATCTGGCCGACCAGCGCGGTCTGCGCGGCGCTCGACGACTTCAGCTGGCTCGTCGTATTGCCGATGCTGTTCACGTAGTTCGCGTATGCGCCCGTCAGCGTGGTCGAGCCGTTGCCGAACGATTTCGAGTTGACGAGCTTCGACAGCGCGAGCGCGTTGCTGCCGTCGTTCGTGCCGCCCGTGTTCGGCGCGACCGTGAACGTGTCACCCACCGCCGGCGTGCCCGACACCGTCACCGTGACGCCGGCCGTCAGCGTGATCGGCGTGCCGGACTGGTACGGCTGCGCGCCGGTGGTCGTCGGCGGCACGGCCGTGTTGTCCGTGACCGTATAGGTCGGCGCGGCCGACGTCCCACCCATCGTGATCGTGTACTTGTGCGCGTTGGCCGCGGCCGCCGCGCTCGTGACCGACAACCCGCCGATCGTCCCGGTACCCGTGTTCGTCGTGGTGGCCGACGGCACGTACGGCGCCGCCGCCGCGATCGCCGAGCCGTTCGACGTCGCGAGGCCGAAGCCGTTCAGCGCGCCGCGTGTCGGCTGCACGGTGAACTTGTCGCCGGCGCTCATCGAGCCCGACGTGAACGAGAAGTTCAGCCCGCCGATCGACGCCGGCATCGACGCCGACGAGCCGACCACCGTGCCGCTCGCGCGATCGGTCAGCGTGTAGTTCGTGCCGTCGTACGACAGCGTGTAGTCGCCCGTGGTCGGCTGCGATGCGTTCGCGAACGACACGGACAGCGCCGCGTTGCCGGTGTTGCCCTGGTTCGCGTAGATGATCGGCGAGCCGGTCGCGAACAGGTTGCCGCCGACATTGCCCGACAGGTCGATGCCGAGCGCATTCTGCGCGTTGACCTGCGCGGCGAAGCTGGTCGCGATCGCGCCGAGCTGCGCCTGCGCGGGGTCGAGCGTCTGGCTGCGGAACGCGAGCAGGCCGCCGAGCGTGCCGCCCGACAGCGACGCGTCGGACAGGAACTGGTTCGGCCCCTGCGGGGTCGCGCCGGCGATCCCCTGCGACACGACGGTCAGCTCGCTCGGATCGGACGGCGACGTGACGGTCGCGAGCTGGTAGCTCTTGTCCGCGACGACGAGCGGCGTGCCGCCCGCGAGAAACACGCTGTAGCCGTCGCTGTTGCGCACGACCTGCACGCCCGCGAGGTTCGACAGGTTCGACACCGCGAGGTCGCGCTGGTCCATCAGCTGGTTCGGCGGCTGGCCCTGGCTGCTCGCGGACGCGATCTGCTGGTTCAGCTGCGCGATCTGCGCGGTGTACGCGTTGATCTGCGTGACGGTGCTCGTGAGCTGCGTGTTCACGCTCTGGCGCAGCGCGTCGTACTGCTGGCCGGCCGCCGTGATCTGGTTCGCGAGCGTCTGCGCGTTGCTCATCGCGGTCTGCCGCACCGACGAGTCGGACGCGCTGTTCGCGACGTTCTGCAGCCCCGTGAAGTAACTCGTGATCGCGGTCGAGATGCCGGCCGTCGGGCTGCCGACGTAGTTGTTCAACTGCGTGACGAGCGAATACCACGTCGACAGCGCGCCGCCCTGCGTCTGCGCGCCGTTCAGCTGGTCGCTCAGGTACTGGCTGTACTGCCGCTGCACGGTGACGGTGTTCACGCCCTGAGGCATGTAGCCGCTGCTCGTGTACTGGCCGCTCGCCTCGGCATAGACGGGTCGTTCGACCGAATAGCCCGGCGTCGCGGCGTTGCTGATGTTCTGGCCGGTCGTCGTGAGGCCCCAGAGCGCGGCATTCAGGCCGCTGACGCCGAGGTTCATGAGTGAGTTGGACATGCGCGATCCTGATGAGCCGGCCGCGCTGCGGCCGCCGGGTTGCGTAACTCCCGGTATAACGGCCGCGGATCGAAAAAATTGAGGAAAAAATGCACGCGCGACGCGCGGGTGCGCAGCGCCGGTCGGAGCGTCCGGCCGGCGGGGCCGGCGGCGGTGCGCGGGCGGCCCGTGCGGGCCGGCGGCCGCGTGCGCGTCAGGCCCGCACGAGCGAGCGGCGCTTCATCTCGAGCTGCGTGATCAGCCGCTGCAGCGTGTTCTCGGCGCTGCCCGGCAGCGACATGTAGCGGAAGCCGAGCTGGTAGCGCCGCGACCCGTTCGGCATCTGCGTCGAGCGCTGCGACACGAGCTGCAGGTCGAGCGACAGCTTGCCGTGGCCGGTCAGCTCGAGCTCGACGTCGGGCAGCAGCGTGCCGACCTCGAGCGCCTCGACGCGTTCGTCGGCCGTGCGCAGCCCCACGCCGCCGAGCGACAGGTTGTGCACCTCGAACAGGAAGCTCTCGCCGTCCGGCAGCTTGCCGCGGCACAGGAACGGATCGACGATCGGCGCGTCGACCCGGAAATATTCACGGCGCTGGATGCACGTCAGGACTTCGGGGAAATCGGCGACGAACGCGGGCAGCCCCTCGTAGCGCGTCTCGCGCGGCGTGCCCGTGGTGAATTCGACGCGCACGCCCTCCGGCGACGCCGCGAACGTGCAGTGCGACGCGCCGAGGATGCCGGCGTTCTGCTCGGACAGCGCACCCCAGTCGAACGTGAACGTCCGCGCGCCGACGTCGACCTCGAGCAGGCGCGTGACGAGCTGGCCGCCCGGATACTGGACGGTCAGGAAATCGCCGCGGTTCACGAGGTTGCGCAGCTGCACGCCGATTTCCAGCGGATTGCGGCGGGCATAGTCGGGCCCGGAGTGGCCTGCGTCCAGGCTGGGGTCCGTCGACATTTCGATATTCATGGCTAGCCGGTCTTTCTTGTCATGGGCGCACGGACAACCGGTGCGCAATAAAACCGGGCCAGAACAAGGCCCGGTCGCAGGTCTCTCACACTTAGCGGCAGTGCTGACCGAAAGTTTAGATCGATTTCCCGATTTTTTTCGCGCAAACGTTGAAACCGCGCGCGGCGGGCTGCCGGGCGCGGTCCTGAGAGGGTAATCGACGGTGGGCCGGAGCCTGTTATCGGCGGGCGCAGGCCCTGGCCCGTCAGCCGATCTGCTGCATGATCGAGATCAGCTTCTTCGCGTAGTTCGGGTCGGTCGCGTAACCGGCCTTCTGCATCCCGTGCGCGAAGCCTTCGACGCTGCGGCTCGCGCTCAGCACGCCCGAGTAGCGCGGATTGTTCTTCAGCAGGTTCGCGTAATCGGTCATCGCGTGCTCGTACGAGTCGTACGCGCGGAATTTCGCGACCACGCGGCGCGGCGTGCCGTTCACGTATTCGGTCGTCAACGCCGACACCGTGCGGCCCGTCCAGCCCTTGTTCGCCTTGATGCCGAACACGTTGTAGCTGGTCGAGCCGTCGGCCGCGCGGATCTCGCGCTTGCCCCAGCCCGATTCGAGCGCGGCCTGGCCGACGATGAAGCGCGCCGGGATGCCGGTCGACGCACTGGCCGCCTGCGCGGGAGCCGCGAGCCGGTCGACGAACGCGTCGGCGTCCGGCGCGCCGCTCGCGCCCTTCAGCGGCGGCGTCAGCGCGCTGCCGGCCGAGTAGCCGCGCGCGCCGGCGAGCCCGCCGTTGTTGCCGGCCGCGTTCGCGTACGCGCGCGCCATCGCGTTCATCGCGGCGAGGCTGCCTTCGTTGCCGGCCGTGCCGAGACCGCCCGCGCCGACGCCGGCCGTGTCGCTGCCCGCGCCCTGCCCCGCATTGCGCAGCAACTGCTTCATCAACGCGTCGGCGACGCCGATCCCGCGCGTCGACATCTGCTGCGCGAGCTGCTGGTCGAGCATCGACGTGTACATCTTCGACGTATGCGAATCGAACAGCCCGCCGTCGGGCGACGCGTCGCGCATGCTCTTGAGCATCATCTGCGTGAACATCGCATCGAACTGGCCCGCGACGGCCTTCGCACCGGCCTGCGGCGACTGCTTCGCCTGCGCGCGCAGCGCGTCGAAACCCTGCACGTCGAGCGCGAAGCGCTGCGTGAGGTCGTTCGCGTTAGGAAGATTCGCTGCCATTTAGATGACCTCCAGGTCGGCGCGCAGCGCGCCGGCCGCCTTCATCGCCTGCAGGATCGACATCAGGTCCGCCGGCGTCGCGCCGAGCGTGTTCAGCGCCTTCACGACGTCGGCGAGGTTCGCGCCGGCCGTCACCATCTTCAGCGCGCCGTTGTCCTGCTTGAGCTGGATCTGCGACTGCTGCGCCACCACCGTCTGCCCGTTCGAGAACGGCCCCGGCTGCGACACGACCGGCTGCGTGTTGACGACGACCGACAGGTTGCCGTGCGCGACCGCGCAGCTCTGCAGCGTGACCATCTGGTTCATCACGATCGAGCCGGTGCGCGCGTTCAGGATCACCTTCGCCGCCGCCTTGTCCGGGCTCACGTCGAGGTTCTGCAGCCGCGCCATGAACGCGACCTGCTGCGCCGAGTCGGCGGGCGCCGCGAGCTGGATCGTGCGGCCGTCGAGCGCCGTCGCGATGCCCGGGCCGAAGCTCGAATTGACCGCGGACACGATCCGCTGCGCGGTGCCGTAGTCCATGTCGTTCAGCTGCAATTGCAGCACGCCGTTCATCTGCGCGATCGCGTTCGGCACCGAACGCTCGACGATCGCGCCGCCGACGATCCGGCCGGCCGCGAGCTGGTTCACCTGCACGCGGCTGCCGTTCGCGCTGGCGCCCGCGCCGCCGACCGCCATGTTGCCCTGCGCGAGTGCGTACACCTGCCCGTCCGCGCCCTTCAGCGGCGTGAGCAGCAGCGTGCCGCCGCGCAGGCTTTTCGCGTTGCCGAGCGACGACACGGTCACGTCGAGCGCCTCGCCGGGCCGCGCGAACGGCGGCAGCGTGGCGGTCACCATCACGGCCGCGACGTTCTTCAGCTGCATGTTGTTCAGCGACGACGAACCGCCGTTGGCCGAGCCGTTGTTGATCGAGATGCCGAGGTTCGCGAGCATGTTCGCGAGCGTCTGCGTCGTGAACGGCGTCTGCATCGTCTGGTCGCCCGTGCCGTCGAGGCCGACGACGAGGCCATAGCCGATCAGCGGGTTGTCGCGCACGCCCTGGATCTGCGCGAGATCCTTCAGGCGTTCCGCGTGCGCGGGCACCGCGCCGAACACGCAGGCCGCGGCCGCGAACGCGACGGCGAGCCGCGCGAACGCTCGCGTGCAGGACGACAGGCGGTTGAAAAGGGGCTTCTGCATCGTCATCACCACGGCGCGATGTTGAGGAAGAAGCGCTGCAGCCAGCCCATCGTCTCGGCTTCGTTGATGTAGCCCTTCGCCGAGTATTCGATCCGCGCGTCGGCGACCTGCGTCGAGTAGACCGAGTTCGCGCCCGAGATCGTGTTCGGGTTGACGATGCCCGAGAAGCGCACGAATTCGTTGCCCTGGTTGATCAGCATCTGCTTCTCGCCGCTGACGACGAGGTTGCCGTTCGGCAGCACGTTGGTGACGGTCACCGTGATCGTGCCGTTGAACGTGTTCGCCGCGCTCGCGCCGCCGGTCGCCGCGAACTTGTTGTTGCCGGCCGCCGACAGGTTCGCCTTCGCGAACAGCCCGCCGAGGAAGCCGGCCGTCGGCACGTCGAAGCCGGTGTTGCCCTGCCGGTTCGTGTTCGCGCCCGACGATTTCGTCGCGTTGATGTTTTCCGCGATCACGATCGTCAGGATGTCGCCGGTGTTGCGCGGCCGCTGATCCTCGAAAAGCGGCCGCCCCGCGTAGCCGGGGTTGTAGATCGAGCCGGGCGCCTGCATCGACATCGGCGCTGGCGGCTGCGCCGTCATCGGCTGCTGGATGATCGGATCGCGCGGGATCTGCGCGCAACCGGCGAGCGCCGCCACCGCGACCGCGCACGCGGCGCGGACGGTGGCTGACGGGAGGAGGCGAACCTGCTTCATGGCGACGACGGGGTGTTCCGGTTAGCTCTTCATCTGCGTGACGGTCTGCAGCATCTGGTCGGACGTGGTCACGGCCTTGCTGTTGATCTCGTAGGCACGCTGCGCCTGGATCATGTTGACGAGCTCCTGCACGACGTTCACGTTCGACGCTTCGACATAACCCTGGTTGAGCACGCCCGCGCCGTTCAGCCCCGGCTGCGACACGTTGGGCGCGCCCGACGACGTCGTCTCGGAGAACAGGTTCTCGCCGCGCGCCTCGAGGCCGGTCGGGTTGATGAAGGTCGCGATCTGCAGCGAGCCGATCTGCACCGCGTTGCCCGAGCCCGGCTGCGTGACCGACACGACGCCGTCCTTGCCGATCGTCAGCGACTGCGCGTTCTGCGGCACGGTGATCGCCGGCAGGATCTGGTAGCCGCTCGACGTGACGAGCTGGCCCTGCGCGTTGGTCTGGAACGAGCCGTCGCGCGTGTACGCATTGGTGCCGTCCGGCATCAGCACCTGGAAGAAGCCCGCGCCGTTGATCGCGACGTCCTTCGAGTTGCCGGTCTGCGTGAGGCCGCCCTGCGTGTACAGGCGCTCGGTCGCGACCTGCTGCACGCCGGTGCCGAGCTGCAGGCCCGACGGCAGCTCGGTCTGCTGCGTCGAGTTCGCGCCGGGCTGGCGGATCGTCTGGTAAAGCAGATCCTCGAACACCGCGCGCGACGCCTTGAAGCCGTTCGTGCTGGTGTTCGCGAGGTTGTTCGAAATCACGTCCATCTGCGCCTGCTGCGCATTCATGCCGGTGGCGGCGATGTAGAGCGAACGGTTCACTTGTCGATTCTCCTGCGTGGGCTGGCGCGGGCGCTCAGCTGAAGTTGAGCAGCTGGTTTGCCGTCTGCTCGTTCTGGTCGGCCGTCTGGATCAGCTTCGACTGAAGCTGGAACGCGCGCGCGTTGTCGATCATCGCGACCATCGCGGACACCGGGTTGACGTTGCTGCCTTCGATCGAATTCGGCGTGACGACCACGTTCGTGTCGGCGTCGGCCGGATTGCCGTCGGCGGTGCGGAACAGCCCGTCGTTGCCGCGCGTGAGCGTGGCCGGATCGGGATTGACGAGCTTCATCTGGTCGACGATCGCGACCGCCGTCGGCGGGTCGCCCGGCATCAGCGCGGACACGGTGCCGTCCTTGCCGATCGTCACTTCCGCGTTCGGCGGCACCGAGATCGGGCCGCCGTTGCCGATCACCGGCAGGTTGCTCGCGTTGACGAGCTGGCCGTTCTGGTCGACGTGCAGGTTGCCGGCGCGCGTGTACGCCTCGCTGCCGTCAGCCGTCTGCACGGACAGCCAGCCGGCGCCCTGCACGGCGACGTCGAGCGGATTGCCGGTGCGCGTGATCGGACCCGGCGCGTAATCCGCGCCGGGCGTCGACGCGAGCACGTAGGTGCGCGTCGTCGTCGGGTCGATGTTGCTGCCGTCGCCGAAATTCATCGGCACCGCGCGATACGTCGCGAGCTGCGCGCGAAAGCCCGTCGTCGATGCGTTCGCGAGGTTGTTCGCGACGATCGCCTGCTGGTCGAGCGACTGCGACGCGCCCGTCATCGCCGTGTAGATCAGTCGGTCCATGGCTGCCGGTTATCCGCGCTTACAGGTTGATGAGCGTCTGGTCGACGGTCTGCTGCGTCTTGATCGTCTGCGCGTTCGCCTGGTAGTTGCGCTGCGCGGTGATCAGGTTGACGAGCTGCGACGTGAGGTCGACGTTCGAGTTCTCGAGCGCGCTGCCCTGCAGCGTGCCGTGGTTCGTGCTGCCCGGCGCCGAGATCTGCGGCACGCCCGATGCGGAGGACTCCGCATACTGGTTGCCGCCGAGGTTGACCAGCCCGTTCGGGTTGTTGAAGTTCGCGAGCGCGATCAGGCCGAGCACGGCGGTCTGGCCGTTCGAGTAATTGCCGGTCAGCTTGCCGTCGGCGCCGATCGAGTAGGTCGTCAGCGTGCCGCTCGCGTAGCCGTCCTGCGCGAGGTTGTTCACGCCGTCCTTGCCGCCGTACTGCGTCGTGCCGGTCAGGTCGAGCGTGAGGCTCTGCGGCGTCACCGAGCCGTCGGTGTTCGGCACCGTGAACTGGAACTGGCCGAGCGACGCGGTCGGCCCGCCCGCGGCCGGCAGCGTCGTGCTCTGGATCGCGCCCGACGAATTGAACGTGACCGTGCCGAGATCGGTCGTGGCGCCGCCCTGGACGCCCGCGTACGCTTCCCACGTGCCGGCCGCCGACTTCACGAAGTACATGTTGACCGCCTGCGAACCGCCGAGCGAGTCGTACACCTGGATCGACGTCGAGTAGTTGTAGGTCGTGGTGTCGGTCGCGTTGAACGGCGTCTTGGCCGGCACCGTGTCCTGCGAGTTCAGGTTGAACTGGCCGGTGATCTTGGTCGTCGCGGTCGGCGCGATGTTGGACGTCGGCGCCTGCAGCGGCACGGTCTGCGCGGTGTTGATCACGCCGCCCGAGCCGGCCGCGTAACCCATCAGGTTGCGGCCCTGCGAGTCGACGATGAAGCCGTTCTTGTCGCGCTGGAACGTACCGTCGCGCGAGTACGTCGTCACGCCGTTGTTCGACATCTGGAAGAAGCCGTTGCCGTTGATCGCGACGTCGAGCGACGAGTTCGTCGTATTGATCGTGCCCTGGCCGAACTGCTGCTGCACCGACGCGAGCGTCGTGCCGATGCCGATCTGCGTGTTGACCGACGTCGCGACCGAGTTCGCGTACATGTCGGCGAACTGCGCGGTGCTCGACTTGAAGCCGACCGTGTTCGCGTTCGCGATGTTGTTGCCGATCACGTCGAGCGCGTTCGATGCGCCGGCGAGGCCGCTCAGACCCTGTTGATAACCCATTTCGGTCTCCGTTTCGGGAAAGCTGAATCAGTTGGACGTAGTGCCGCCGGACGACGACGTGTTCGGGAAAATCGACGCGACCTGGGTGAGCCCCACCGTCGTGCCGTTCGACAGCACGAGCCCCGCCGTGCCGTCTGCCTGCTTGATCACGCTCTGCACCTGCGCGGCCGCGAGCGTCGTGGCCGCCTGCGGCGTGCCGGCGCTGTTGGTGTACGACGCGCTGATCGTGTACTTGCCGTCCGGCAGCGCATTGCCCGCCGCGTCGGTCGGCGTCCAGTTGAACGGCACGGTGCCGGCCGACTGCGCGCCCGCGTTGATCGTGTTCACGACGGCGCCCGCCGAGTTCTTCACGGTGATCGTCAGGTTCGACACCGAGCTTGCCAGCGACACGCCGAACGGCGACGCCGCGCCGCTCTTCACCGCGACGGCGTTGCCCGGCGCGAGCACGTTCGAGCCGATCAGCAGCGCGGCCTGCGTCTGCTGGCCGGCCGTGAGCTGCGTCGACAGCGACGTGAGCGACGTGTTCAGTTGCGCGATGCCGCTCACCGTGTTGATCTGCGCGAGCTGCGACGTCATCTGCGAGCTGTCGACCGGGCTCGTCGGATCCTGGTTCTGCAGCTGCGTGACGAGCAGCTTCAGGAACGTCGCCTGCAGGTCGCTCGCCGACGTGCCGTTGGTCGACGACACTTTGTTGGTGTTCATCGTGTCGGTCGGCAGGGTCGACACGTTCGTGCCGTTGCCGCCGATCGTCGTGCTGGAGGAAGTCATCCTGGGTGGCCTTCTATCGGAACTGTCGGGTCTGTAAGGTCGGTCGGCGCGCGGCTCACGAGCCGATCGTCAGCGTCTTGAGCATCAGCGTCTTCGCGGTGTTCAGCGTCTCGACGTTGGCCTGGTACGAGCGCGACGCCGAGATCATGTTCACCATCTCCTGCACCGGGTCGACGTTCGGCATCTGCACGTAGCCGTTCGCGTCGGCGGCCGGGTTCGCCGGGTCGTAGGTCGACTTCATCGGCGACGGGTCGTCCATCACCTTCGTCACGCGCACGCCGCCCACGCCCTGGCCGGACGCGGTGCGCGCGCCGCCCATCGGGTCGGTCGCGAACACGACCTGCTTGGCCTTGTACGGCTTGCCGTCGGGGCCGGTGGCGCTGTCGGCGTTCGCGAGGTTCGACGCGGTGACGTTCAGGCGCTGCGATTGCGCGGACAGCGCCGAACCGGCGACGCCGAAGATGTTCATCAACGAAGGCATGGAGGCTCCTTGTGCTTGTGCGCGGGTTCGGAAGCGGCGCGCTTACGAGTTCGTCGAGATCGCGGCGATCATGGCCTTGATCTGCTGGGTCATCACGGTCATCCCGGTTTCGTAGTGCAGCGCGTTGTTCGCGAACTGCACGCGTTCGACGTCGAGATCGACCGTGTTGCCGTCGAGCGACGGCTGCAGCGGCATCCGGTACTGCGCGCGGCCGTAGTCGTCGGCCGGGCCGCCCGTCGGGATCAGCTTCGCCGTACCGGCCATATGGCCCGCCGCCGTCGACACCATCGACATGCCGCTCGTCACGCCGGCCGGCTGTGTCATCGGCAGTTGCGCGGCGTTGCTCGGCGCGAGGCCGCCGTTGGTCTGCTTCAGCGAGCGCGCGAGCGTCGACGCGAAATCGACGTCGCGGGCCTGGTAGCCGGGCGTGTCGGCGTTCGCGATGTTCGACGACAGCAGTTCCTGCCGATAGGCGCGCACGTCGAGCGCCTGTCGGCCGAACGCGAATTCCGCATCGAGTTTGTCCAGCATGTGTGCGTCTCTCCGTATGAAGCGCTGCACGCCCCTCGCGCCGGATGGCGACCCGAGAGGCTTTTTTCCATGACAGCGATGGTAGGCGTCGCACGCAACCGGCAATCGGGCGAATAACGCGGCAAAGCCCCCCTCTATTCATCGTTTGCGCGGCGGCCCGGCTCCCTAGAATGCAAATCGGATCAACGGATCGAGGACACGGCTATGACCGGCAGCGCACTTCGCGGCACGAACGGGCGGCTCACGCACGTCCGGCGTGCGTTTGCGCTCGCCGCGGCGCTGTGGATCGCCGCCCCGGCCGTGTATGCGGACGACGGGATGATCGTGATTCCCGGACGCGGCGAGACGGCCGAAACCGCGCTCGCGCACGCCAATGCGGCGAGCGGCGGGCAGTTCGGCGGGAATGCGGGGACGGGTTCGGGCGCAGGCATGGCGCCGGACGCGGGGCGCGCGGCGGCAGCTGCTGTCGGTGTGGGTAGTGCTGTCGGCGCTGTCGGCGCTGTCGGCGCTGTCGGCGCGGGTGGTACTGCCGGCGCGGCCGGTGCTGCCACCGCCGGCTACGCGGCGCAGCCGGCCGGCACGATGGTCGTGACGAACGTTCCGCCGCCGGCCCCCGCGCCGCCCCCCGTCTACGCAGCCGCTCGCGCGAACGCCGCCTACGGCGCGCCGCGCGCCGCCGATCCCAACGCCATCGCGACGGTCGTCGCCGGTACGGCCGAGCCTGCGTCGAATCCCGCGCGGCCGGCGCCGCGGGCAATCGCCGCGCGCATGGCAGCGGCCCGCGCCGCGTCAGCCGCGCCGGCGCCGCGTGCGCCGATGGCTTCCGCCAACCCGGCCCAGGCGGCCCCCGCTGCCCAGCCCGCGACGCCGCCCGGCCAGCAGGACCCCGACTCGATCCGGCGCGCGGCCCTCGCGTTCCTGCAGCAGCAGATCGCGGGCCTGCCCGGCAAGACCACCGCGACGGTCACGACCGCGTTTCCGCGCGGGCTCGCCGCATGCACGACGCTCGAGCCGTTCCTGCCGACCGGCGCGCGCCTGTGGGGCCGCACGACGGTCGGCGTGCGCTGCGCGGGCGAACGGCCGTGGACCGTCTACCTGCAGGCGAAGGTCGCCGTGCAGGCCACCTATTACGTCGCCGCGCGCCAGATCGCGCCCGGCGAGCCGCTGGGCGCGGCCGACCTGGTCGCCCGCGACGGCGACCTGACGGTGCTGCCGCTCGCGGTGATCACCGATCCGGCGCAGGCGGTCGGCTCGACCGCGCTCGCGCGCATCTCGGCCGGGCTGCCGCTGCGGCAGGACATGCTGAAGAGCGCGGCGTCGGTGTCGGCCGGCCAGACGGTGCGGGTCGTCGCGGCCGGCCCCGGTTTCACGATTTCGGCCGAGGGCAGCGTGCTCGCGAATGCGGCGCCCGGCCAGTCGGTGCGGGTGCGGATGGCGGCGGGCCAGATCGTCACGGCAATCGTCAAGGACGCCGGCACCGTGGAAATTCCGCTGTAGGGACGGATCCCGCCGCAAGATTGCAAAGAATTGTTTATTCGGAGAATTTCGGGCTCACGATGCTAAAGTTCGGGCCGACCCGGCCGTTATCTGGGTCAAACCGTACAGGAAACCCATCGTGAAGATCGATTCCACTCCGAAACCGAGCCCCCTCGCGCCGTCCGGCAACGGCGCGGCCCGTGCACAATCCGGCGCGGCCCAGTCGTCCGCGCAGGCGGCCGACGCAGGATCGACCGGCGGCGACGCGACCGTGAACCTGTCGGGTCTGTCCGGCCAGTTGCGCTCGGCATCCGCGTCCGGCAACGCCGATATCGACACGGGCCTGGTCCAGTCGATCAAGGAAGCGCTGAACAACGGCACGCTGACGATCGACGCGAACAAGATTGCCGACGGCGTATTGAACACCGCCCGCGAACTGCTGCAACAGCAGCGCCCGCAGGGCAGCTGAGCCGGCCGCCTCGCGGCCGGTCCCCCCGGTTTGCCGGCGCGCCGCACCCCGCGCTCCGGCGCGACGAGCATGACGCGATGAGAGAAGAGCTGCTGGCCACGGTCAACGACGAACACGCGACGGTCGAGGCGTTCGCGTCCCTGCTCGCCTACGAGGAAAAAGCGCTGACGACGGCGGAGCCGCTCGAGATGCTGCCCGGGATCGTCGAGAAGAAGAGCGAGCTGATCGACCGGCTCGCGCAGCTCGAACGCACGCGCGACACGCAGTTGTCCGCGCTCGGCTTTGCATCGGGCAAGAAAGGGATGGACCAGGCCGCCGAGCGCGATGCGCGCCTCGCCGGCCGCTGGCAGTTGCTGCAGCAGGCCGCCGAACGCGCGCGCCGGGCCAACGCGAACAACGGGATGCTGATCCGGATCCGGATGGACTACAACGAGCGCGCGCTCGCGGTGCTGCGCTCGGCGCCCGCACCGGCCGGCGTCTACGGCCCCGACGGCCGCGTGTCGGCGCTGACGCGCTGACGTCGCGCCGCGCGGCCGCCCGACGGCCGCGCGCCTGCCTTGCCTTTCCTTACAACAGCGGACACGCGGTGACCTGCGTGCCGCGCTCCACGCACAGCCGCTCGTAGTCGCGCAGGTACGCGCGCTCGTCGTCGTCCAGCAGGTCGAGATCGATCAGGTCCCAGTCGTAGCCGACCGTCACGATGTTCTCGAACGTCACCGTATCCGGCTGCGCTTCGTCCGGCCGGATGATCACGATGTTCTCGATCCGCACGCCGCCCTTGCCCGGCACGTAGATGCCCGGCTCGAGCGAAATCACCGCATTCGGCACCAGCCCGTATTTCGCGCCCGGCGCGAAACGCACGCCGCCTTCGTGCACGTGGATCCCGACGCCGTGCCCGGTGCCGTGGCCGTAATCGTGGCCGTGATCGCGGCACACCTGCCGCACGAGCGCATCGACGTCGCTGCCCGTCGCCGAGGCCGGGAAGCGCGTGACGAGCCCCTTGATGCAGGCCTTCAGCGCGACCGTGTAGATCTCGCGCTGCCACGGCTGCGCGACCGTATCCGCGCGCGTGCGGCGCAGCACGACGCGCGTGCAGTCCGTCGCGAAGCCGGCTTCGTAGTACGCGCCGCTGTCGAGCAGCACGAGTTCGCCTTCCGTCAGCTCGACGTCGGCGCTCGCCGCCGTGTAGTGCGCGAACGCGCTGTTCGCACCGTTCGCCGCGATCGACGGAAACGTCAGCCCAACCGCCGAACGCGCGCCGTACGCGTCGTTGATCGTGCGCGCCAGGTCGTATTCGGTGTGGCGTGCGCCCGGCTCGCCGGTCTTCGCCCAGCGCATCGTCTCGGCGATCGCCGCGGAGCTGCGCGCGAACGCGTCGCGGAACCGGTCGAGCACCGCCGGCGTCTTAGCGGCCCGCATCGCCTCGACCGGATTGAAGTCGGCATGCCGCGCGTGCGGCCACACGCGGCTCACCGCATCGACGAGCGCGCAGTTCACCGATTCGAAGCCGTAGCACACGTGATCGACCGCGAACTGCGCGAGAAAGCGCTCGAGCGCCGCGACGTCGCGCCGGATCACGTGCAGCGCCGGATACGACTCGAGCGCGACTTCGCAGCGGTCGCAGCCTTCCGGCAGGAACAGCGCGACCTCCCCGCCGACCGCGAACAGGAAGCCGAGATGCGACGACGCATTCGGGATGTGATAGCCGCGGCTGTTCAGCAAATACGCGAGATCGTCCGACGCGCAGGTGAAGAACGCGGCCTTGCCGTCGGCCGCGCCGGTATGCGCGGCGAGCTTGCGGTTCAGCGTGTCGAGGTTCTGCGCGACGCTCAGGCCCGTCATCGATTCCGGCAGCTCGAAGATCGGCCGCTCGACGACCCAGCCCGGCAGCGCGATCGCGCGGTCGATCTCGCGATCGGCGAGGCTCGTCCAGTCGAGCACCGCGGCCTGCGTCTGCTCGAGCAACCGGTCGCGCTGCGCGACGCTGATCCGCAGCCCGTCGTAGCCGACCCGCGCGAGCCGGCTCGCATGCGCGACCAGCCAGTCGGCCATCGCCTGCCAGATCGTCAGGTTCATCCCGAGCTTCTCGATGCGCACGCGCGCCGGATCGCACTGCTGCTCGGCCTGCAGGTGATAACGGCCGTCGACGAACAGCACGAACGGCGGCACGCCGAGCGCCCGCGCGGTCTCCGCGCTCAGGAAGATCCCGCAGCCGGCCGAGCCGTCGAAGCCCGACAGCGCGTAGCGCGGGTTATTGCTGCGCGGCAGGTACTCGGTGACGTATTCGTCCTGCGACGTGACCACCACCGCGTCGAGCCGCGCGGCGTCGAGCAGGCGCGACAGGCCGGCCTGCGTGTCGGCGACGGACGCGTCGTACGGGGGAAGGCCGGAGAAGCTGTATTTCAGTCGATCGATCATCGGATGCCCACGTTATCCATGGTTGTCGGCGGCCGGCGGCGTGACGCGGCGGGGCGCATGCCTGAAGCAGGCTTGTCGCGGCACGGCGCCGATGGTCGGGCGACGCGCGGCACTGCACGCCGCCGGGCCGCTGTGCAGTGCCAGCGGCAGGTCCGCGGAAATTTTTGTCTCACTTAACTTTGTTTGATGCGCGCGACAGAATCTAGAGCACGCTGAAATTGAGGTCAAGCCAAAATTTTCGTAGGACTAAAATCGGCGACACGGTTCCGCACGCAGGCGCGGCGTGGCCTCGCCCGGCGACACCGCGCGGTACAATGCGCCGGCATCGTCGTCCCGACGGCCGTGCTTCGTGCGATGCGCGGAAAGCAACGTCCCGGCGACTGCACCGCCCCTCCGCTCGCCTCCCGACTCGTTGCCACGAAAGAGATTCATGGATTCAGACATCATGCGTATCGGCCAGCGCATTCGCCGCCTGCGCCGGGAAGCGAAGAAGACGCTGCTGGAAGTCGCGACCGAAGCGAAGCTGTCGGTCGGGTTCCTGTCGCAGGTCGAGCGCCATCTCACGGGCATCTCGCTGTCGTCGCTCGTCAATGTCGCGAAGGCGCTGGGCGTGCCGCTCGGCGCGCTGATCGACCAGCCGCGCCAGGCGCAGCCCGATTCGCACGAAGGCAGCCGCAAGCCGTACGCGGTCGACAGCGCGTCGCAGTGGTACGAACGGCTGTCCACCACGTTCGACGGCAGCCAGATCAACGCGGTCAAGGTGCAGATGATGGAAGGCTACCGCTCGGAATGGGTGTCGCACGGCGGCGACGAATTCGTCTACGTGCTGACCGGCCGCATCTGCTATACGGTAGGCAAGAAGGATTACCCGCTGGCGCCCGGCGACTCGCTGCACTTCGACGCGCGCAAGCGGCATCGCGTCGCCAACGTGGGCGACGGGCCCGCCGAACTGATCGTGGTCGGCACGCTGCCGCTGTTCGACGACAGTTGCGCCGAATTCGTGTCCGCGACGATGGAAATCAGGCAGCCCGAGCCCGGCGTGCGCATTGCGCCGGGCGAGCCGCGCGCGAGCCGCCGCGAACCGGCGCCGAAACGCGGCCGCGACGCCGATCCGGCACGGCCGGCCGGCGCGGCGGAAAAGAAGGCTGCGGCCAAGCCGCGCGCATCGGTCGGCAAACGTCCGGCGGCCGCAACCCCGGCGCGCAAGGCAGCCGCGCGCAAGAAGCCGTAACGGCTGGCGGCCGCGCGCCGCCCACCGCCCGCCGCCGTCATACCTGCCGCCCTATTCGCCGATCGCGAGCGCCTGCGCGACGGCCTGGATCCGCGCGCGATGCACGGCATCCTTGATCTTCTCCGCCTCGTTGCCGATGCCGCGCGCGATCGCGCCGGCATCGACACTGCGCGCGGCCGCGAGCGCCACGCGCAGCCGCTCGGCCTGCGGATACGGCTGCGCGTCGAGCCCGAGCCGCCCGCGCGCATCCGATTCGCAAGCCTGCAGCATCTCGGCGAAACGCGCCGGCTTGCGCAGCGCGTCGCTGCGCTCGAACAGCCGTACCAGCGCGGCCGCGCCCATCTCCATCACGCGATGCAGGTTGCCGTGCTCGCGTGCGACCACGAGCGCGAGATCGCGGCAATCGTTCGGCACGCGCAGCCGCTCGCACAACGGCTTGAGCAGGTCGACGCTGCGGCCCTCGTGGCCGACGTGGCGCGGCAGCACGTCCGCCGGCGTCGTCGCCTTGCCGAGATCGTGCGTGAGCGCCGCGAAGCGCACCGGCAGCGAATAGCCCTGCTTCGCCGCGTAGTCGACGACCATCATCACGTGCACGCCCGTATCGACTTCCGGGTGATAGTCGGCGCGCTGCGGCACGCCCCACAGCGCATCGACCTCGGGCAGGACGCGCGCGAGCGCGCCGCAGTCGCGCAGCACCGCGAACATCCGCGACGGCTTCGCCTCCATCAGCCCGCGCGCGATTTCCTGCCACACGCGTTCGGGCACCAGCGCGTCGGCCTCGCCCGCGTCGACCATCCGCCGCATCAGCGCGAGCGTTTCGTCGGCGACCGTGAAATCCGCGAACCGCGCGGCGAAGCGCGCAATCCGCAGGATCCGCACCGGATCCTCGACGAACGCGTCGCTCACGTGCCGGAACACGCGCGCGCGCAGGTCGGCCTGCCCGTCGAACGGGTCGATCACGGGCCCGACCAGCGCGCCTTCCGGGCTCACCTCGCGCGCCATCGCGTTGATCGTCAGGTCGCGCCGCGCGAGATCCTCGTCGAGCGTCACGTCCGGCGCGTAATGGAACTGGAAGCCGTGATAGCCGGCCGCCGTCTTGCGCTCGGTGCGCGCCAGCGCGTATTCCTCCTGCGTGTGCGGATGCAGGAACACCGGAAAATCCTTGCCGACCGGCCGGAAGCCCTGCGCGGCCATCTGCTCGGGCGTCGCGCCCACCACCACGTAGTCGCGGTCCTGCACGGGCACGCCGAGCAATTCGTCGCGGATCGCACCGCCTACTGCGTAGATGTTCATGGCTGCGGCTCGTATTCGGCGATCACGTTGGTCTCGCGGCGCGCCGCGTCGATCCACCGCTGCACCGCCGGCAGCGCCGTCACGCGCGCCGCGTAGCCGGCCGCGTCCGGCGACAGGCCCGGCTCGTACGTGTTGAATCGCATCACGACGGGCGCATACATCGCATCGGCGATCCCGAACTCGCCGAACAGGAACGGCCCGCCCGACGCCTCGAGGCACGCGCTCCACAGCGCGTCGATGCGCGCGACATCGGCGAGCGCGTCGGGCGTCGCGCCGCGCCCCGGCATCGACGCGCGCACGTTCATGCCCATCTGCGTGCGCAGCGCCGCGAAGCCCGAATGCATCTCGGCCGCGATGCAGCGTGCATGCGCGCGTTCGAGCGGATCGGCCGGCCACATCGGGAACTGCGGATAGCGCTCGGCGAGCGTCTCGGCGATCGCGAGCGAATCCCAGATCGCGACGCCGTGGTCGTCGACCAGGCACGGCACCTTGCCGGACGGCGAATACTCGAGGATGCGCGCGGCCGTGTCGTCGCGGCGCAACTCGACCGCGATCTCGTCGAACGGGATGCCGAAATGCACGAGCAGCAGCCACGGGCGCATCGACCACGACGAGTAGTTCTTGTCTCCAATGACGAGTTTCATGACGGTGTTCCGGAAAACGCGAAGGTGGAAAGGAAGAGGCTGAACGACGGCATCCCGGCCGCGCCTAGCGGCGCGAGCGGAACCAGTCGAACCGCGACCGCTCCGCGGCCTTGCCGAGATACGCGGGCGCAATGCTTTCGAGACTCGCGGGCGAGATCCCGAGTTCCGGCGCGAGCGGCCCCGACAGCACGTTCGGCACCGACATCGACGCGAGATTGTCGCGCGTGAGTACCGGTTCGCCGGGCAGGCACTCGAACACGCTTGCCTGCAGCCGCGCGAGCGCGTCGGGCAGCCGCACGATGCGTGCCTGCCGGCCGACCAGCGTGCCGCAATAGCGCACCAGCTGCTCGAGCGTATAGACGGTCGGGCCGCCGAGCTCGTAGGTCTTGCCGTGCGCGGCCGCGAGATCGAGCGTGTTGACGAACGCGCGCACGACATCGCCGACGAACACCGGCTGGAAGCGCGCGTCGGGCATCGCGAGCGGCAGCACGGGCACCGTGCGCTGCAGGTTCGCGAACGTATTGAGGAATGAGTCGCCGGGGCCGAACACGACCGACGGGCGGAAGATCGTCAGCGCGAGCGAATCGGTCGCCGCGACCGCATGCAGCGCCGCTTCGCCGTCGCCCTTCGAGCGCTGGTACATGCTCGCGCCGTGCGAATCGGCGCCGAGCGCGCTCATGTGCAGCAGGCGCTGCACGCCGACCTCGGTGCACGCGCTCGCGAGCGCGGCCGGCAGCGCGACGTGCGCGCGCTCGAAGCCGGGCCCGTACGGCGTGCCGCGGCCGCCGTGCAGCACGCCGACCAGATTGATCGCCGCGTGCGCGCCGGCGACGAAGCGCGCGAGCGTGCGCGTGTCGAGCGCTTCGAGCTCGACGATCTCGACCGGCAGCATCTGCAGATGGCGCGCGTGGTCGCGCCGCCGCGTGCCGATCCGTACCTGCTTGCCGGCGTCGATCAGCGCATTGACGAGCCGGCTGCCGATGAAGCCGGTGCCGCCCAGCAGCGCGACGGTCTGACGATCCATGTTCGACACTCCTAGGGCCTGTTCACGCTAATAACGGACTTTCGCTGGCCACCAGAAGGGCCGAGCGCAAGGACTGCGACGAAGCGAATACTCGACGTATTCGCAAGGAGCATGACGCAGCGATCGGCCCTTCTGGCGGCCAGCCCCATTCATGACTTTTTCCCGGTCAGGGGAACGTGCCTTGCCGGCCGCATTGCGGCGTCGCGCGTCGCTTGTCCGGCTCGGTCAAACGGCGCCTCCTTGCTTCTTGCACCGCAGCCGGCAAGGCACGTTCGCAAGTCCGTTATTAGCGTGAACAGGCCCTTAAGAACACTGCCGCGTCTCGCGCGGCAGTGTGAAGATTGCGGATCAGGGCGAGATCATGCCTAGACGTTTCTTCAACGACTGCGGTTTGCCCTCGAAGAGCGCCGCGTAGTAGACGGTATTCGACAGCACGTTCTTCACGTAGTCGCGCGTCTCGTTGAACGGAATCGTCTCTGCGAAGATCGCGCCTTCGACCGGCTGCGTCAACACCTGGCGCCACTGGCGCGGCCGGCCCGGGCCCGCGTTGTAGCCGGCGGTGGCCAGCACCGGCGAGCTGTCGAAGTTGTTGTAGATGTCCGCCAGATACCAGGTGCCGAGCTGGATGTTGGTATCGATGTCGTGCATCTGCGCGCGCGTGATCGTGCCCATGCCGAGCTTCTTCGCGACGAGCTGGGCGGTGGCCGGCATCAGCTGCATCAGGCCGCCCGCACCCACCGACGAACGCGCGCTCGTGATGAAGCGCGACTCCTGGCGGATCAGCCCGTACGCCCACTCGATGTCGAGGCCCGTCGATTGCGCATAGCGCTCGACGATGTTGCGGTACGGCGACGGGTAGCGCAGCGTGAAGTCGTGCTCGGCCTTCGTGCGGTCGGCCGTGTTGACCGTGCGGTCGAGCAGCTCGACGCGCTTGCCGTACTCGGCGGCCGCGAGCAGCTGGCGATCGGTCATCCCGCGCAGCGGCCAGTTCCATTCGCGGTTGCCTTCGAGGCGCAGGTTCAGCGCGTAGAAGCGCTGCGCGAGCGCGAAGCCCGGAATCTTGCCCATCGCGTCGATCTCGGCGTCGCTCACCTTCGTGCGCGGCGGGACCGTCGTGCGCTGGCCGAGCTCTTCGCCGGCGAGCTGCCCGTAGAAGTTGAACTGGCCCGCGACCTGCTCGAATTCCTGGTTCGCCTGCAGCGTGTCGCCGCTCTGCTTGAGCGCGCGCGCATGCCAGTAGATCCACGCCGGATCGCTGCGCAGCGACGGCGGCATCTGCTCGATCGACCAGCGCACCATCGGCCAGTTGCCGGCGAGCAGCGCGGCGCGCGTGCGCCATTCGTAGCCCGGGTTCGACAGCGGCGCGTTCGCGGATTTCGCGTACCAGACCGACGCGAGCGGCGAGCGCTTGATCGCGCCCTGGTAACCGATTGCGCCCCATGCGATCGCCTGCTCCTGTTTCGTGAGCGAGCCGGCGACCGACGTCAGCATCCCGGCGGCCGCGTCCGGATCGTTGCGCGCCATACGGCCGAGCGCGATCAGCGCGAGCTGGTGCGACGTCGCGTCGGGGCCGACGCCGCGCGCGAGGAACAGCGGCGGCGCGCTCGTCGCCTGGTCGAAGGCGACCGGGCGCGGGCCGAGCGCGTCGACGATCTTGCCGCCGAGCGTCGTGTAGTTCTGCTCGTACGCGAGGCGCGCCTGCTGCCACACGTCGTCGCTCGTGAACTGCTGGTTGACCGTGAGCGCGGTGATCAGGTCGACGCAAGCGTCGCCGTAATTCTTCGGCTCGACGAGCAGCGCGCGCGCCGCATCGGCGACGTTCTCGCCGCGCGCCGCGCGCGATTCGAGCGCGTAGCACCTGACCTGCGTGTCGTCGTCGAGCACGAAGCGCTTGTATTGATCGTCGAAGCTGCGCCAGTCGTGGCGCGCGCCGAGCACGAGCAGGTAGTCGTTGCGCAGGCGGTCGGCGATCGCCTGGCCGTCGTAGCGCTGCAGGAACGACTGCACCGGCGCGTCCGGCGCGTCGACGCGCGCACGGCCCGTCGAATCGAACAGCTGCGGCTTGATCTGGAAATACTCGACGTAGGACGGGACCGGATAGTTCGGGATCATCGACGCAAGCTGCGCGGCTTTCGCGGCGTCGTTGCGGCGTGCGGCTTCGCGAAGCTGCACGAAGATCTGGTCATCCCCGGCGACCGTGTCGTCGCCCGGCGCGGCGCACGCGGCCGTGCCCGCGACCAGCGCGGCCGCCGAAAGCGTCAGCGCGACCGCGCGATATACTCGGAAAAGGCTGTTCGACATCGTTTTGAATGGAGCACGAATTGAGCGAAAGCATAGCACGCCACCCTGTGCCGAACCCGAAGGCTGCACTGCGCAAAACGCTGTCCGGCGCGCGTCGCGACGCCGCGTCGCAGCCCGCCGCGAACGCCGCGCTCGACGCGCGGCTGCGCACGCTGCTCGACCGGCTCGCGCCGCGCACGGTCGGGTTCTACTGGCCGCTGCCGGGCGAATTCGATGCGCGCGATGCGGTGCTCTCATGGTGTGCGGCAGGCGCCGGCCGGCGCGCCGCGCTGCCCGTGATCGGCGAGCGGCACACGCCGCTCGCGTTCCATGCGTGGGACGCACACACGCCGATGCGCGAGGGTCATCACCGGATTCCGGAACCGGCGGCGGGAATCGTCGTCGTGCCCGACCTGCTGCTGATTCCCTGCGTGGGATTCGATCCGCAGCGCTACCGGCTCGGCTACGGCGGCGGCTACTACGATCGCACGCTCGCCGCGTGGCCGGGCGACACGCTGCCGGTGACGGTCGGCATCGCGTATGAAGCGTGCCGCGTCGACGCGCTGCCGGCCGAAGCGCACGATCTCGCGCTGCGCTGGATCGTGACCGACGGCGCGCTCTATCCGGCCGCCGGATGACGCGGCGCGCGGCGCCACGGCCGTCGCCGCACGCCCGTCAGCGCAACGCCGCGCGCAACACTTTCCGCAATCGTTTACAGCGACGTTTACAACGACGCCGCCGCGCGCGCGGCCGTGTCGTACAGGCCCGATGCGTGGCGCAGCAACTGCGCCGCGTCGCCGATCTGCTCGTTGGTGAGCCCGCTGTCCTTCAGCGTCTCGATCAGGCAGTGCTCGCGCACCTCGCGATACTTCAGGCACAGGTCGCGGCCCGCGTCGGTCGCGAAGAAGAACACTTCCTTGCCGTTTTTCTCGCTCTTCACGTAGCCGCGCGCGATCAGTTTTTTCAGCGCATAGGTCGCGACGTGCGTATCCTCGATATTGAGCACGAAGCAGATGTCGGCGAGCTTCTTCTTGCGTTCGCGATGGCTCACGTGATGCAGCAGCGACACCTCGACCGCCGTCATGTCCTTCGCGCCGGCCGCCGACATGCAGCGCACCATCCAGCGGTTGAACGCGTTGCCGGCCATGATGAGCCCGTATTCGAGCTCCGACAGCTCCGCGCTCGAATCGGAAACGAGGTGTTCGGATGACACGATCTTGGTCGGAGAACGCTTCATGGAAAGGCGGCGCAAGCAGGATGTCAGGGTGTGCCGAGTGTACGTCAGAAGCCCCTGTATACGGGCTAGGCGAAAACGCTTATTGGTAAGTTGTCGATATTTTGTTGACAATGTGCGCTAACATTGCCGTCCGAACCGTGCCAGTCCGATGACGCAACCCCGCTTTTATCCGCTCGGCGATGCCGCCCTCGTCTGCGAGGTGCCGCCGCCCGCCACGCTCGATTGCCAGCGCCGCGTCTGGGCCGTTGCCGAGGCCGCGCGCGCGTGGCCCGACGTGATCGACGTCGTGCCGGGCATGAACAACCTGACCATCGTGTTCGACCCGCTCGCCGCGACGGCCGAGTCGCTCACGCCGGCGCTGCGCGACGCGTGGGAGACCGCCGACGTCGAGCACGCGGACGGTCGCGACGTCGAGATCCCGGTCGAGTACGGCGGTGCCGCCGGCCCCGATCTGGCGGCCGTCGCCGCGCACACGGGCCTGTCGGCCGACGAGGTCGTCGCGCGCCACGCGGCCGGCGAATACGTCGTGTTCTTCATCGGCTTCCAGCCGGGTTTCGCGTATCTCGGCGGCCTCGACGCGTCGCTGCATACGCCGCGCCGCGCGGCGCCGCGCCTCGAGGTGCCGGCCGGCTCGGTCGGCATCGGCGGCGCGCAGACGGGCATCTACCCGGCCACGTCGCCCGGCGGCTGGCAGCTGATCGGCCGCACGTCGCAGGTGCTGTTCGATCCGGCGCGGCCGCAGCCGACGCTGCTGCTGCCCGGCGACCGCGTGCGCTTCACCATTGCAGGAGTCGACGCACGATGACCCAGAGCAACGCACCGGGCACCATCGAGGTGGTGCGGGCCGGCCCGCTGTCGACCGTGCAGGATCTCGGGCGGCGCGGCGCGCGCCATCTCGGCGTCGCGCAGGGCGGCGCGCTCGACGGCCTCGCGCTCGAGGTCGGCAACCGGCTCGTCGGCAACCGCCCCGACGCGGCGGCCGTCGAGATCACGATCGGCCCGACCGCATTCCGCTTCACGCGCGCCACCCGCATCGCGATCACCGGCACCGAGTTCGGCGCGACGCTCGACGGCCGGCGCGTGCATTCGTGGTGGAGCCTGCCGGTCGAAGCCGGGCAGTTGCTCGTGCTGCCGGCCGCGAAACGCGGGATGCGCGGCTACCTGTGCATCGCGGGCGGCATCGACGTGCTGCCGATGCTCGGCTCGCGCAGCACCGATCTCGCGTCGCGCTTCGGCGGCCTCGGCGGCCGCACGCTGCGCGACGGCGATCGGCTCCCGGTCGGCGTGCCGCCGGCCGGCGCGGGCTGCCTCGCGGCCGACGCGCCCGAATTCGGCGTGAAGGCGCCCGCGTGGTGCGCGTTCGCGCGCGTCGACGAGCCGCCGCGCCGCCACCGCCCCGCGCATGCGCCGTGGGCGATGCCCGTGCGCGTACTGCCGGGCCCCGACTACGCGTCGTTCGCAGCCGATTCGCAGCAGGCGTTCTGGGACGACGAATGGCTCGTCACCGCGAACAGCAACCGGATGGGCTATCGCCTCGCCGGCGCCGAGCTCGTGCGCGAGCGGCCGGCCGAGCTGCTGTCGCACGCGGTGCTGCCCGGCACGATCCAGGTGCCGCCGAACGGCCAGCCGATCGTGCTGATGCACGACGCGCAGACCACCGGCGGCTATCCGAAGATCGGCACGGTGATCCGCGCCGACCTGTGGAAGCTCGCACAGGCGCGGCTCAACCTGCCGATCCGCTTCGTGCGCACGACACCCGACGCGGCACGTGCCGCCCTCGCCGCGGAACGCGCGTATCTGCGGCAGATCGACATCGCGATCGACATGCGCGAGGAAGCGCGCCGCCGCGCCCAATCGCGCGCGGCGTGACAATGGCGGAAGCGGTACGGAAGACGCGCCACGCAATCAGTGGACGAGGAACATCATGGAAATCGATCTGAATGCCGATCTCGGCGAAGGATGCGGATCGGACGAGGCGCTGCTCGACCTCGTCACGTCGGCGAACATCGCATGCGGCTGGCACGCGGGCGGCGCCAATGCGATGCGCGACTGCGTGCGCTGGTCCGTGCAGAAAGGCGTGTCGATCGGCGCGCACCCGAGCTTTCACGATCCGGAGAATTTCGGCCGCAAGGAAATGCAGCTGCCGGCCGGCGACATCTACGCCGGCGTGCTGTACCAGCTCGGCGCGCTGTCGGCGATCGCGCAGGCCGAAGGCGGCCGCATCGCGCATGTGAAGCCGCACGGCGCGCTGTACAACCAGGCCGCGCGCGACCCGATGATCGCCGATGCGGTGGTGTCCGCGATCCACGATTTCGATCCGTCGCTCGCGGTGTTCGGGCTCGCGAACAGCGTGTTCGTCGCGGCCGCGCGGCAGGCGGGGCTCGCCGCGGTGGAGGAAGTGTTCGCCGATCGCGGCTACCGCGCCGACGGCTCGCTCGTGCCGCGCAGCCAGCCCGGCGCGCTGATCGACGACGAAGAGGCGGTGCTCGCGCGCACGCTCGACATGGTGCGCAACCGGCACGTGCGTGCATTGAGCGGCGAATGGGTGCCGCTGAACGCGCAGACCGTCTGCCTGCACGGCGACGGGCCGCATGCGCTGGCGTTCGCGAAGCGGATCCGCGCGGCGCTCGAGGCGGCGGGTGTCGACGTCGTGGCACCTGGCGCGCTACAGGCCGACGAAGGCGCGTGACGCGTATCCGTCGCGTGACACGTGCATTGCACGCATCCGTCGCCCAAAAGAAAAAAGCGCCCTCGTGGCGCTTTTACGTTGGCGCAATCGCCGCGGCTTCGCCGTCTGTCGATTCGCCCCCCGAAACCGTCTTTCGACGGTGACCGGAAAAACATTCCGGATTAAAAAACGTCCGCCATCGCCCGATCACTGCATTCCCCGGTCAGACGACGGAACGTTGCTTATCTGCAAGTCGGCCCGCATGCATTTGTTGTGTCCGACGATGATTGGCCCCGCCGTGCATGCAGACACTCCGCGGCCGGCACGCGCTTCACGTGCCGGCAACGCTAACCCCGCGCTTTATTTCTGCTACCCCGTAGAACTTATCTATTCTTTTCATTTTTTCAACTTGTGGGGTGAAGAATAGATATTGGCAGAACAGGATGTCAATCGTTTCAAACGCTATTTTCCGACGATTCAAGGGTTTTCCTTATCGATTGCCGCGGCCGCACCGGCGCCTCGCGACGTGCGCGCGATGGCAATCAAACAGGGGAAGATCGGTGCATGCCGCCGGGCGCGATCAGTTCGCGTCGACCCGGTATCCTTGCTGGCGCAACAATTCGAGCACGCCGCGCGAGCCGCCCAGATGCAGCGCGCCGATCGCGACGAACAGCGGCCGGTTCGGCGCGGCGATTGCCGTCATCCGTGCAACGAAGCGCCGGTTGCGCTCGTACAGGATCTTGTTGTCGATCGACGCCGACAACGCCTTCGAACGCGCGAGCCGCTCGCTCTTCGCGACGGCCCACGCCGAGATCGCGTCGGCGTCGCCAATTCGCCACAGCCGGTGCAGCGCCTTGATGTCGTCCGCGTTCTGCGCGGGTGTCTGCACCATGTCCTGCGCGAGCATCTCGCGCTGCTCGGCCAGCGTCAGCCCGGTGAACGCGCGCATCTGTTCGGCGAGCGTCTCGAGCCCGATCACGCGGCCGCCCTTCTTCTTCAGGAACACGTTCTGCAGTTGCGCCTCGGTGCCGTATTCGGTCTGCAGGCCGGCCGACAGCGAATCGTAGGTCTCGACGACGAGCGCCGCGAGCCACGGCCGCATCTTGCGGATCTCGGCGAGCGCGGCCGGGTTGCCGCGCAGGCGCGCCGCGAGCCGCTGCCAGAGCGGCTCGGGCAGCAGGCGCTGCAGGCACGGGTAGCGGCACACGCCGTACTTCGACACGTCGTCCTGCGATTCGAGCAAGTCGTCGGGCGACAGTTCGAGCGCGAGCGTCGGCGACGCGGCGAGCGCCGCGAGGATGCGCGGCCGGAACGGCTGCGCGCTCGGGTAGTCGGACGGGTCGCCCGTGTGCAGCGTGCCGAGCACGTAGAGCGTGACCTTGCCCCTGGTCGCGACGTAGAACGGCATGCGCGCGGGCTGCACGCGCACCGCGCCGCTCGCGACCGTGCCGTTCGACACGGCAGGCGCGTGAAAGCCCGGCAGGCTCATGCCGGGCGGCGGGACTTGCGACGGATGAATCGGCGAGGTGGCCGGCGCGCGCCCTTCGGCGCGCGCGGCCTCGACGGGAACCGCGAGGCTGGCCGCCACGCACGCACCGGCCAGCGCCGCGCCCGTAACGGTGCGCACGCTCCAGCGCCGCGCGTAGCGGTACGCGCGCATCACGCGCGCGCTGCTTGCCCCCGAACGGCGCACGCCGGACACGCGCGCCGCCAACGCTTCAGGCATTCGCCTCCCCTACCTCCTCGGCGCGATGGCAGGCCACGCGCCGTCCGTCGACCTCGCGCAGTTGCGGCTCCTCGACGCGGCAGCGCTCGACCGCATACGGGCAGCGCTGGTGGAACGCGCAGCCCGACGGCGGATTGAGCGGCGACGGCAGTTCGCCCTGCAGCTTGATCTGCACGCGGCGGTCTTCCTCGAAGATCGCCGGCGTCGCCGACATCAGCGCGCGCGTGTACGGATGGCGCGGCCGCGCATAGATCGTCTCCTTGTCGCCGAGCTCGGCCACGCTGCCGAAGTACATCACCATCACGTCGTCCGCGACATGCTCGACCACCGACAGGTTGTGCGAGATGAACACGTAGCTCGTCTTGAACTGCTCCTGCAGATCCATGAACAGGTTCAGGATCTGCGCCTGGATCGACACGTCGAGCGCGGACACCGGCTCGTCGGCGACGACGATCCGCGGATCGAGGATCATCGCGCGCGCGATCGCGACACGCTGCCGCTGGCCGCCCGAGAACATGTGCGGATAACGCTTCGCGTGCTCGGGCCGCAGGCCGACCGTGCGCATGATCTGCGCGATGCGCTGCGCGCGCTCGGCGGCCGTCAGGTTCGCGTTGATCTCGAGCGGCTCGGAGAGCGTCTGCTCGACGGTCTTGCGCGGGTTGAGCGACGCGAACGGGTTCTGGAACACCATCTGCACGCGGCGGCGCAGGTCGGCGACCCGGTGGCGGTCCGCGCCCGCGACGTCCTTGCCGTCGATCGACAGGTGGCCGGACGTCGGCGTCTCGATCATCGTCAGCTGCCGCGCGAGCGTCGACTTCCCGCAACCGGATTCGCCGACGACGGCGAGCGTCTTGCCGCGCTTCAGCGAAAACGACACGCCGTTGAGCGCCTTCACCGTACCCTGGCCGAACATGCCGCGCTTCACCGTGTAGTGTTTCGCGAGCTGGTCGGCGACCAGTACGACATCGTCGTCGTGCGGCGTGGCGCGCGTTTCGTGGACTGCGTTCATCGTGCGCCTCCCGTCAGGTCGAGGTTGGAAACATGGAGCGGCTTGATGCAGCGTGCGCGCATCGCATCGTTGCCGGACACCAGCGTGTCGAGCGCCGGCCGCGCCTTGCGGCAATCGTCGACGACATACTTGCAGCGCGGCGCGAACAGGCATCCGGACGGGCGATCATCGCGGCCCGGCACCATGCCGGGCAATGCGGCAAGGCGACGCGCCCCCTTATTGTGCTCGGGAATCGCCGCGAGCAGCGCTTCGGTGTACGGATGATGCGGCGTGCGGAAGATCTCGGGCACGCTGTTGGTCTCGATGATCTCGCCCGCGTACATCACCGCGACGCGCTGCGCGACCTCCGACACCACGGCCAGGTCGTGCGAGATCAGCACGAGCGCCATCCCGCGCTCCTTCTGCAGCTTCACCAGCAGATCCATGATCTGCGCCTGGATCGTCACGTCGAGCGCGGTGGTCGGCTCGTCGGCGATCAGCAGCTTCGGGTTGCACGCGACGGCCATCGCGATCATCACGCGCTGGTTCATCCCGCCCGACATCTGGTGCGGGAACGACGCGATGCGGTTCTTCGCATCGGGAATGCCGACCTGGTCGAGCAGTTCGAGCGCGCGCCGGTGCAGCGCGTCGCCGCGCAGGCCTTCGTGCAGCTTCAGCACCTCCTTGATCTGGTAGCCGACCGTATAGCTCGGGTTCAGGCTCGTCAGCGCGTCCTGGAACACCATCGCGATGTCCTTGCCGACGATCTTGCGGCGCGCCTTCGCCGACGCCTTCAGCAGGTCGACGCCGTTGAACGTGACCTCGTCGGCCGTCACCTTGCCCGGCGCGTCGATCAGGCCCATCAGCGCCATCATCGTCACGCTCTTGCCCGAGCCCGATTCGCCGACGACGCCCACCACCTCGCCCGGCGCGATCGACATGTTGATCCGGTCGACCGCGGGGAGACCGTTGAAGTTCACCGCGAGATTGCGGATGGTCAGAAGATCTTGGCTCATGTTCATGCCATCCGCTTCAGTTTGGGATCGAGTGCGTCGCGCAGCCCGTCGCCGAGCAGGTTGATCGCGAGCACCGAAATCAGGATCGACAGGCCCGGCATCGTCACGATCCACCATGCGTTGTCGATGTAGTCGCGCGCGGACGCCAGCATCGCGCCCCACTCGGCGGTCGGCGGCTGCACGCCGAGGCCGAGGAAGCCGAGCGCGGCCGCGTCGAGGATCGCCGACGAGAAGCCCAGCGTCGCCTGCACGATCAGCGGCGCCGTGCAGTTCGGCAGCACCTGCGAGAACATCAGGCGCAGCGTGCCGGCACCGGCCACGCGCGACGCCGTCACGTATTCCTTCTGCAGCTCGCCGAGCGCCGACGCGCGCGTGAGGCGCACGTAGGCCGGCAGCGCGACGATCGCGATCGCGAACATCGTGTTGGTGAGGCCCGGGCCGATGATCGCGACGACCGCGACCGCGAGCAGCAGCGACGGCAGCGCGAGCAGCACGTCCATGATGCGCATCACGGGCGTGTCGGCCCACTTCTGGAAGAACGCGGCGACGAGCCCGAGCACGATGCCGGGGATCAGCGCGAGCACGACCGACACGAAGCCGATCCAGAACGACATCCGCGCGCCGAACATCAGCCGCGAAAGAATGTCGCGGCCCGCTTCGTCGGTGCCGAGGATGAATTTCCAGTTGCCGCCGTCGAGCCATGCGGGCGGGATCTTCACGTAGTCGCGGTATTGCTCGACCGGGCTGTGCGGCGCGATCAGCGGCGCGAGCAGCGCGACCAGGATCAGCGCGATCACGACGATGCCGGCGCCGACGGCGCCGCGGTTGCGCGAGAAGTTGGCCCAGAACTCGCGCAGCGCGAGCGCACGGCCGCCGGCCGGCGCGGATTCGCTCGGCAGGGTGTTTTGCAGATTGCTCATGGAATTACCTCGTGTGGCGGATGCGCGGATTCAGCACGCCGTACAGCAGGTCGACGACCAGGTTCACGACGATCACGAGCGTCGCGATCAGCAGGATGCCGCCCTGGACGACCGGATAGTCGCGGCGGCCGATCGCATCGATCAGCCACTTGCCGACACCGGGCCACGAAAAGAGCGTCTCGGTCAGCACCGCGCCCGCGAGCAGCGTGCCGATCTGCAGGCCGATCACGGTGACGACCGGGATCAGCGCGTTGCGCAGCGCATGCACGACCACCACGCGCACGGGCGACAGCCCCTTCGCGCGTGCGGTGCGGATGTAGTCCTCGCGCAGCACTTCAAGCATCGACGAGCGCGTCATCCGCGCGATCACCGCGAGCGGGATCGTGCCGAGCACGATCGCGGGCAGGATCAGGTGGCTGACCGCCGACTTGAACGAGCCTTCGTCCGGCGCGAGCAGCGCGTCGATCAGCATGAAGCCCGTCGGGTGCGGGAAGTCGTATTCGACGGCGATGCGCCCCGACACGGGCGTCCAGCCGAGGTACGACGAAAACACCATGATGAGGATCAGCCCCCACCAGAAGATCGGCATCGAGTAGCCGGTGAGCGCGGTGCCCATCACGCCGTGGTCGATGACCGAACCGCGCCGCAGCGCGGCGATCACGCCGGCCGGCAGGCCGACGGCGAGCGCGAACACGAGCGCGCACAGCGACAGCTCGACGGTCGCCGGGAAGCGCGCGAAGAACTCGCCCGCGACACTGGTGTTGGTGATGATCGACGTGCCGAGATCGCCGTGCAGCGCACGGCCGATGTAGTGGACGTACTGCAAGGGCAGCGGCTGGTCGAGCCCGAGGCGTTTCATCGCCTCCGCGTGCATGGCGGGATCGACGCCGCGCTCGCCCATCATCACTTCGATGGGGTCGCCCGGTATCAGGTGAATCAGCGCGAACGCGAGGATGGTGATGCCGATGAAGGTCGGGATCACCATCCCCACGCGGCGCAACACGAATCGGAGCATGATGCTTCTCGTATTTTCTTGTGGGAAATGTGCGACCGGCGACGGGGGGCTTTTGGCCTCCCGCCGCCGGATGATTTCAAGCCGGTCTTCTCAAGGACGACAGCTTACGCCGGTCGTATTACTTCACGCCGACGCCGTCGAAGCGCGCATAGCCGAGCGGCTCGATGCGCATGTCGACCACGTTCTTGCGCACCGGCTGGTAGACCGTCGAGTTCGCGATCGGCGAGAACGGCAGCTGTTGCGCGAAGATCTGCTGAGCCTGCGTGTAGAGCTTCGTGCGCGCGTCCTGGCCCGTCGTCGTACGGCCCTTCTGGACCAGCTCGTCGAACGGCTTGTAGCACCAGTGCGAGAAGTTGTTGCCCTTGATCGCCTCGCAGCCGAGCAGCGTGCCGAGCCAGTTGTCCGGATCGCCGTTGTCGCCGGTCCAGCCGATCAGCATCGTGTCCTGCTCGCCGCCGTGCGCGCGCTTGATGTACTCGCCCCATTCGTACGTGACGATCTTCGCCTTCACGCCGATCTTCGCCCAGTCGGCCTGGATCATCTCGGCCATCAGGCGGGCGTTCGGGTTGTACGCGCGCTGCACGGGCATCGCCCACAGCGTGATCTCGAAACCGTTCGCATAACCGGCCTTCGCGAGCAGCGCCTTCGCCTTCGCGGTGTCGTACGCGGCCATCTTCAGGTTCTTGTCGTACGACCATTGGGTCGGCGGCATCGGCGCGCTGGCCGCCTGGCCCGCACCCTGGTAGACGGATTCGAGGATCGCCTTCTTGTTGATCGCCATGTCGAGCGCCTGACGCACTTCGAGCTTGTCGACCGGCTTGTGCTCGACGTTGTACGCGAGATAGCCGAGGTTGAAGCCCGCCTGCGACGGCATGTCGACGTTCGAGTCGGCCTTCAGCGTCGCGATGTCGGCCGGGCGCGGATAGCTCATCACCTGGCATTCGTTGCGCTTGATCTTCTGCACGCGCACGCCCGGATCCGGCGTGATCGAGAAGATCAGCTTCGACAGCTTCACTTCGCCCTTCTTCCAGTAATCAGGATTGCCGTCGAATCGGATCGTCGCGTCCTTCGTGTAGCTGCGGAAGATGAACGGGCCCGTGCCGACCGGCTTCTGGTTGATGTCGGCGGCCTTGCCGGCCTTCATCAGCTGGTCGCCGTATTCGGCCGACAGGATCGACGCGAATTCCATCGCCATGTTCTGGATGAACGGCGCGTTCGGCTCGGACAGCGTGAACTTCACGGTGTACGGATCGACCTTCTCGACCTTCGTGATCAGCTTGTCGAGGCCCATGTCGGTGAAGTACGGGAACGACACCGGATACGCCTTGCGGAACGGCTGGTTCGGGTCGAGCATGCGCTGGAACGAGAACAGCACGTCGTCCGCATTGAATTCGCGCGTCGGCTTGAAGAAGTCGGTCGTGTGGAACTTCACGCCGTGGCGCAGGTGGAACGTGTACACCTTGCCGTCGGACGACACGTCCCACTTCTCGGCGAGGCCCGGCTCGACCTTGGTGCCGCCGCGCTCGAATTCGACGAGGCGGTTGTAGACGGTGAACGTGGCGGCGGTGAAATCGACGCCGGTCGTAAATTGCGCGGAATCAAAACCCGCCGGGCTGCCTTCTGAGCAGTAGACGAGCGTTTTGTTCGGGATCTGTGCGAATGCAGAGCCCGCGACGCCGAGCGATGCCGCTGCCACGCCTGCAATGGCGGTAACACGCAGGGTGTGCAACAGACGGTTGTATTCCATGTTTCCTCCAGGTCTCCAGATCGGAACCGGTCCCGCCAGGGTCCGGCGTACGCGGATATTACTTGAGCTAATGATGTGGCAACAAGCTGGAGAAAAAACTCTTCTATACGCCCCGCCGGGTTTGTGCCAATGTTTAGTGTGGGTAAAAAATGCGAAAACGCGCGCGGGCGACAGTTCCGTGCATCCCGCGCATGTTTCGTTCGAAAACTAAACAATTCGGGTGCGAACGCGAAGGGCCGGCGCGCCGTTTCCCGCGATTGGCCGCATATCATTGCGTTTTGCGAAACGATTCGATGACGGTCTTCTCCCTGTCACGCCGTCACGCCGGCGCGTCGAGGTCGGCGCTGCGCGCGGGCACGAACGCGACCGCGACGATCGACAGCGCGAGCCCGGCCATCACGTAGTAGGTCGGCGCCAGCGGCGTACCCGTGACCTTGATCAGCCACGTGACGATGAACTGCCCGAAGCCGCCGAACAACATCACCGCGACGTTGTACGCGATCGACAGCCCGGTCGAGCGCACGTTGGCCGGGAACAGCTCGGCGATCATCGCGCCGAACGGCCCGTAATAGCCTGCGAGCGTCACCGACAGCACGGCCTGCACCGCGATCAGCCGCCCGATGCTCGGCGCCGCGTCGAGCCACGCGAACAGCGGATACATCAGCACGAGCGTCAGTGCGAGCGACCACAGCGACAGCCCCTTGCGGCCGATGCGGTCCGACCACGCGCCCGCGACCGGCGACAGCACCATCAGCAGCAGGTTGCCGACGATCACCGCGTAGAACGATTCCGAGTACGGCAGCTTCAGCTGCTTCACCGCGAAGGTCGGCAGATAGCTGATCAGCACGTAGATCGTCACCGTCAGCGCGATCACCGAGCCGAGCCCGCACAGCACCTCGCGCGGGTGGCGCGTGAACACTTCGCCGAGCGTCGCGCGGCGCGCGCTCTGCTGCGCATGCAGGAATGCTTCGGAATCGGCGAGATGGCGGCGGATGTAGAAGCCGATCGGGCCGATCACGAGCCCGAGGACGAACGGCACGCGCCAGCCCCAGCTGTGCAGCGCGTCGTGCGACAGCCCGCGCGTGACGGCCGCGCCGACGAGCGCGCCGATCAGCAGCGCGGCCGCCTGGCTCGCCATCTGCCAGCTGCCGTAGAAACCGCGTTTCGAGAACGGCGCGGCCTCGATCAGCAGCGCCGTCGCGCTGCCGAATTCGCCGCCCGCGGAGAAGCCCTGCAGCAGGCGGCCGAGCACGATCAGGATCGGGCCGCCGATGCCGATCGCCGCATAGGGCGGCGCGATCGCGAGCAGGAAGATGCCGAACGTCATCAGCAGGATCACGAGCGACAGCGCGGCCTTGCGGCCGGCACGGTCCGCGTACAGCCCGAATACGATGCCGCCGATCGGGCGCATGAAGAACGCGACGCCGAACGTCGCGGTGGTCAGCAGCAGCGACGAGTATTCGCTGGAGGTCGGGAAGAACAGCTCGGCGATCACGACCGTCATGAAACCGAACACCGTGAAGTCGTACCACTCGAGCGCGTTGCCGATCACGGCGGCCACGACCGCGCGCCGATTCAGCGCACGCTCGGGCCGGATCGTTTTCGTTGAATTCGCAATCGTCGCCATGCGTGCCTCATCCTCGTGAATTCGCCGTGTCGGGCGGCGCGGCGCAGTGTGCCGCGCCGCGCTGGTTTGCAGCGAGTGTAGAAAGCGACGGAACCGTTTTCAAGCAATAAAAACGCCCGCCGTCTTTCGACGGCGGGCGTTTTGCGGTTTTCGCCACATTGCGGCATCGCACGATGCCGCACGGGCCTCAACCCATCTTCGAGAATGCGCTGCACCAGCCCTTCGCCGACACCTGCTTGCCGGGGAAAGCGCCGCACGGGCCCGAAGCGGAACCCTTCTTGCCCTGGTACAGCATGCAGGCCGCGCAATCCTGGCCCGCTGCGTATTTCGGGTACTTTGTCTTGTCGACCTTCGTGGCATCGGCCTTGTAGCCGAGCGCCACCGCGGTCGGATCGGTTTCCGACAGCATCGGCGCATCGGCCAGCGCTTCACGCGACAGCGCCAGCGCCAGCGCGGACACGACGCCAACGCTCGAAATCAGGAAACTCCGACGGGATGTTTTCATGGGGACTCGCTCCAACGTTATCGGTTTGAAAGCTGTTCTGGCGACAGCCGTTCGACAGAATAACCGCCAAGCGAATAAATGTGCGCGCCGAAATGCCGGAGATAAGGGATTTCACACGGCGCGACGCGCACGGGCGCGTCAGCCGTATGCGGCCATGTCGCCGACACGCTGCGCGAGCGCGAGCGACGCGGTGAGCCCCGGCGACTCGATGCCGAACAGGTTCACGAGCCCGCGCACGCCGTGCTGCGCGGCGCCCTGCACGATGAAATCGGCCGGCGGCTCGCCGGGCCCCGCGACCTTCGGCCGAATGCCCGCGTACGCCGGCTGCAGCGCACCGTCGGGCAGGCCCGGCCAGAACGCGCGGATCGACGTGTAGAACGCGGGGGCGCGCGCCGGATCGACTTCGTAGCGCAGCGAATCGACCCATTCGACGTCCGGCCCGAAGCGTGCCTGCCCGGCGAGGTCGAACGTCAGGTGTACGCCGAGCCCCGCGCGGTCGGGCATCGGGTAGACGAGATGCGAGAACGGCGCACGGCCCGACAGGCTGAAATAATTGCCGCGCGCGAGATAGAGCGGCGGCACCCAGTGCGGGTCGAGGCCGCGCGTGCGGCGCGCCAGCGCCTGCGCACCGAGGCCCGCGCTGTTGATCACGCAGGCGGCCTCGATCTCGGCGGGCGTGTCGCCGCCCGTGCGCACGACGAAGCGCCCGCCGCGCAGCACGTCGATCGACTCGACCGGGGATTTCAGCGCGCACACGGCGCCGTCGCGTTCCGCGGCGCCGAGCAGCGCGAGCATCAGCTGGTGGCTGTCGACGATGCCGGTGGACGGCGAAAACAGCGCTTCCACGCATTCGAGCGCGGGCTCGAGCGTCTGCGCCTCGACGCGCGTGAGCGGCAGCAGGTCGAGCACGCCGTTTTCGGCAGCACGCGCGGCGATCGCCTTCAACTGCTTCACCTGCGCGACGCTCGTCGCGACCAGCAGCTTGCCCGTGCGCCGATACGGCACGTGATGCGTGTCGCAGAATTCGTACAGCAGATCGCGACCGCGCACGCACGACATCGCCTTCAGCGAACCGCGCGGATAGTAGAGCCCCGCGTGGATCACTTCGCTGTTGCGCGAGCTCGTGCCCGTGCCGATCGCGTCGGCGGCCTCGAGCACGAGCGTCTCGCGCCCGCGCGCGGCCAGTTCGCGTGCAATCGCAAGGCCGACGACGCCCGCGCCGATCACCACACAATCCATCTGCTCCATGACGTTTCGCGCTGCTAACGCGTCGAGGGGAGAGAAGAGAATTGTACGTCCCGGTTCGCAAGCCTGCCGAAAGCATGTGTGCCGCGTCGCGACGACACTGCGCACGATTCGGCGCGCGCACCTCGGCCGTGCGCGCGCCGCCGGTTCAGAAGCCGATCGGCCTGCGCTTCGCGGCCCCCTCGTCGGCACGGATGTCGTGCGGCCCGATCGCGTCGCGACCGTCGAGCCGCGCGGCGCCGAAGGCATGCAGCAGCGCGCGGCGCATCGTGCGCGGCGGCGTAGCGGCCAGCACGTCGAGCGCGTCGTCGCCGAGCGTGTCGGGGAAGCGCCGACCCCATGCGTGCGACGTGCGGATCTCGTCGTAGATCGTCTGCGCGATCCGGCGCGCACCGGCCGCATCGGGCGGCGCGATCTCGTACACGTTCATCCGGTTGAGCAGCGGCTCCGGAATCGCCTGCGCTTCGTTCGCGGTCGCGACCCAGATCACGTTGCCCGCATCGATCGGCACTTCCGCGAATTCGTCGACGAACGCGCGCGCGGTGTCGTGCTCGAGCAACGCATACAGCGCGCCGAGCGGATCGTATTGCGCATCGCTGCCGGCCTTGTCGATCTCGTCGACCGCGATCACCGGGTTCGCGTAGCTGCCGTTCACGAGCGCGTCGAACACCTTGCCGGGCTTCGCGTTCTTCCATTGCGACGACGCACCCGACAGGATCCAGCCGGCCGTCAGTGAACTCATCGGCACGTAGTGGTACGCGGTGCCGAGCAGTTGCGCGAGCGCCTTCGCGAAATGCGTCTTGCCGATGCCGGGCGGCCCGAGCAGCAGGATCGGCATCAGTTCGAGCCGGTCGTCCGTTTCGAGGCACAGCGCGACCTGCTTGTGCACGTCGTCGAGCGGCTCGGTGAAATTGGGCAACGCGTCGCCGAGCGCGTCGAACGACGGCATCCGGTTCGGCTTCACGCAAAAGCGCAGATTCCCCGTCTTGAGCATCCTTTCGTAGGTGGCGCGCAATGCGTCGCTCGCGCTCTCGTTCAGGTCGCTCAGCGCCGTCTCGACCTGCTCGAGGTCGTACACCGTGCTGAAGGACGCCACCGCCAGTTCCTGTTTCACCATCGCCGTCGTCATACCAACCTCGCTGCCGCTTGCTGTCGCACAACCATCAGACCCTTACGATTTCAGTGTAGCGGGCCCGTATCCGCGCGCAAGCAAGCAGCCGTGCGAGTCTGCTGCTAACACCCGGCGTGCGCTGCACGGCTGCACGGCGCGGCGTATGATCGTCGGTTCACCCACCCGCCTCAAGGCTTCGCCGACGGCGCCCGCGCGGCGCGTCGCGCCCCGTCCCGAAGGTATGCCGATGTCCGCCCCCACCGCTTTCCCGCGCATCGACGCCGATGCGATCGCCGCCGTCGACGCGGCGCTCACGTCGCGCCGCGCGATCCGCGCGTTCCTGCCGACGCCCGTGCCGCGCGACACGCTCGAGGCGATCCTCGAAGCCGCGAGCCGCGCGCCGTCCGGCACCAACATCCAGCCGTGGCGCGTGTACGTTGCGACAGGCGCCACGCGCGATGCGCTCGCCGCCGCGCTGACCGCGGCCCACGACGATCCCGCGCGCGACGAGAAATACGTCGCCGAGTACGACTACTACCCGCGCGAATGGGTGTCGCCGTATCTCGACCGGCGCCGCAAGGTCGGCTGGGACCTGTACGGGCTGTTGAACATCGGCCGCGACGAGAAGGCGCGCATGCACGCGCAGCACGCGCGCAATTTCCGCTTCTTCGATGCGCCGGTCGCGTTGTTCTTCACGCTCGATCGCGTGATGTCGTACGGCGCGTGGCTCGATTGCGGGATGTTCCTGCAGGGCGTGATGACGGCCGCGCGCGCACGCGGGCTCGATACCTGCCCGCAGGCCGCGTTCGTGCCGTTTCACCGGATCGTCGCCGAACATCTCGGCATTCCCGCCAACGAACAATTCGTCTGCGGCATGTCGCTCGGCCATGCGAACCCCGACGCGATCGAGAACCGCCTCGTCACCGAACGCGCGCCCGTCGCCGAATTCGCACGCTTTTTCGCTTGAAAATGCATGACGCGCACCTACCTTTCGGACAGGACCATATTGCGCGACGAACCTGTCGCGGCGCGTCCTGTCACATCACGATCGAAATCGATCGGGCGTAAGATGTGCGTCCGTTCCCCGCTATTCCGCGTTTCCGGAGACGTTTCATGCTGAAACACGGCCTGGCCGTCCTGCTCGCGAGCCTCGCGCTCGCCGCCCATGCGCAGAGCCCCGCACCGGCCTCCGTCGCGTGGGAGATCCAGGTAGTGCGCGACGGTCAGACGATCGACACGTTCCAGCAGCGCACCACCGTGGGTCAGACCCGCACCGATACCCATCGCTATCCGTCCGCCGTGCCGGTCGGCTGCGGCAATGCCGCGCGCGTCGTGCCGACCGAGCGCTCGCGCTCGGTGACGGTCGCGCCGCTCACCGTCGACACCGGCGCGAACACGGTGTCGCTCGCGCTCGACGTGCAGGAAACGCTCGACGACGAAAACGCGACGCGCGGCGATCCGTGCGTGCCCGCGTCGCCGCGACAGATCGTCGCGAGCCACCCCGGCCTGTCGGTCGGCAGCGACGCGTGGACCGACTGGACGCTCGTCGAGCAACGTCCGCACCTCGTGTACCGCGTGCGCGCGCACGTCGCGAAGGACTGAGCGTCATGTCCGCAGACGCCCTGTCCCTGCCGTTCGCCGAACCGCACGCCGCCCCCGACGAAATCACCGCGGTCAGCTGGAACCTGCACAAGGGCCGCTCGCCGCTCGGCTTCACCGCATGGAACGCGATGCGCAACTGGATGCAGTCGACGCACGCCGACGTGTATTTCCTGCAGGAAGCGATGGCGCGCCGCATGCCGCGCCCCGTGCTCGCGCCCGGCTTCGGCGCGCCGATGGACGACGAGGTCGACGACGTATGGCACTGCCAGGCCACCGAGATCGCTCATGCGCTCGACTGGCAGATCGCGCTCGGGCCGAACGTGTTCAAGCCGTCGTGGCGGCACGGCAACGCGATCCTGTCGCCGCATCCGCTCGATCTCGGCGGCCGCTGGGACATCTCCGCGCACCGCTTCGAACGGCGCGGGCTGCTCGTCGCGCGCGCGACGCTCGCGGGTGCGCGCCCGGTCACGCTGCTGTGCGCGCACCTCGCGCTCACGCGCGCCGCGCGGCTGCGCCAGATGCACTGGATCGCGCACTGGATCGTGCGCAACGCGGGCGACGGCCCGCTGATGCTCGCCGGCGACTTCAACGACTGGCGCAACGATTCGGTCGCGCTGTTCGGCGAGATCGGAATGTCCGAGGTCGCGACGCTGCTCGGCGAATCGGGCCGCACCTTCCCCGCGTTCTCGCCGGCGCTCGCGCTCGACAAGATGTTCGTGCGCGGCCTGACGCCGCTCGAATGGCGCGCGCCGTCCGGCGAGGCCGCGTGGCTGTCGGACCACCTGCCGTACATCGCGCGCCTGCGCCTCGATCCGCAATAACGACACGATCGCAATCCGCCGCCAGCGCGGCTGCCGGCGCGTGCGGTGCCCGCTCGGCACGCTGTGCGGCGTGGCGCTCGTCGGCTTCGGCGCGAAACCCGCGGCCGATCGACGAAAGTCAGTTGAAAGAATTCGTTGCGCCAAATCCGCGCAGCCGCGCGGGTCAAGCCCGCGATCAGCGCCAACAGGGTAAAATAACCAGTTCGTCAATCGTCTGTCATCGAGAAGGCGCGTGTCCGACGCGCCGGCCGGCCGATCCTCGATCGGGCCGTCGCACTCGGTTTTTTTGCCCGTTTTTGGGCCCGTTACACGCGTTCGCCACGCGCGTCCGTTTTCAAAGCCATGAGCAAATACGACACCGCCACCGTCCAATCCGTCCACCACTGGACCGACACGCTTTTCAGCTTCACCTGCACCCGTGAGGCGAGCCTGCGCTTCAACAACGGCGAATTCACGATGGTCGGCCTCGAGGTCGATGGCAAGCCGCTCGCGCGCGCCTACTCGATCGTCAGCCCGAACTACGAAGAGCACCTCGAATTCTTCAGCATCAAGGTCCAGAACGGCCCGCTGACGTCGCGCCTGCAGCACCTGAAGGTGGGCGACACGGTATTGATCGGCAAGAAGCCGACGGGCACGCTGGTCGCCGACAACCTGCTGCCGGGCAAGACGCTGTGGATGCTGTCGACGGGCACGGGCCTCGCGCCGTTCATGTCGATCATCCGCGATCCGGACATCTACGACCGCTTCGACAAGGTGATCCTCACGCACACGTGCCGCCTGAAGGGCGAACTCGCGTACATGGACTACATCAAGCACGACCTGCCGGGCCACGAGTACCTGGGCGACATCATCAAGGAAAAGCTCGTCTACTATCCGACGGTCACGCGCGAAGCGTTCGACAACGAAGGCCGGATCACCGACCTGATCGCGACGGGCAAGCTGTTCACGGATCTCGACGTCCCGCCGTTCTCGCCGGAAAACGACCGCGTGATGCTGTGCGGCAGCACCGCGATGCTGAAGGACACGACCGACCTGCTGAAGCAGGCCGGCCTCGTCGAAGGCAAGAACAGCGCGCCGGGCCACTACGTGATCGAACGCGCATTCGTGGACTGATCCGCCCCGAAATTTGTGCCGCATCAAAAAACCGGAGCAAAAGCTCCGGTTTTTTTTCGTCCCCACTTGGCGAATTCGTAACAAACTGGGACCATCTCATCTCAAATAGTTACATTTGGATACGTCATCGCCCGGTGCTTGGGTGTCAGTGTTTTTCCTACAACAGCTTCATCCGGATTGTTCACATTTACCCTTAAATGTCCGCCCGACATGACTTTTACGGAATTTTTGAGATATTATTCGGCGCTCGTGGTCGCCGTTCGGACGGGTGTTGAAGGGTCGGATGCAAACGTTACAAAATGTAACTTTTGTTACCTCGGCATGGAGCGATTCCCTGGCGGCGACCGTCATCGAAACGACAGTCGTTCCACGCAGCCAGCCGGTGTCTGAACCGCTTTCTGACAGCAGGGAGAGTCATGGATACGTCGCTTAACGCGCCCCTGGGCGCCCACGCCCCGTTCCCGTCGCGGCAGCTCGTACAGGGCTGCGCCGCTACTCCGCCCATTGCCGAAGCCGCGTCGAAACGCAACGCCTCCGCTGCGCGCATCGCCGCGCTGTCCGCCCAGCTGCTTGCCGCCGACGAAGCCGCGCGCCGCCATCTGGCCGGCGAGCTGCACGACGGGCTCGGCGCCGAACTCACCGCCGCGCGTTTCGCGCTCGCAAACGTTCAAACGTGGCTGCCGGCCGATGCGCCGGACGGCTGCGTGCGCGCGCTGGAGCTTGCCCAGCAGGCGCTCGACGCCGCGACCGACGCGAATCGCCGGCTGATCGACGAACGCGACACGCCGACGCTCGACGCGGGCGTGGTCGGCGCGCTGTCGTCGTGGGTCGACAGCCATGCGACGCGCACGGGCCTGCGCACCAGCTTCGTGTGCGCGGCCGACGCGCGCCTGACGAAGATCGCCGGCGCCAGCGCGCTCGCGGTGTTCCGCGTCGCACAGGAAGCGCTGTCGAACGTCGCGAAACACGCACGGGCGAAGTCGGTCGACGTGCGGATCGTCACCGACGGCTCGCACCTGTCGCTGATCGTCGCCGACGATGGCACCGGTTTCGCCCGGGGCCGCCGCACCGGCTACGGCCTCGCCGGCATGCGCGCACGCTGCGAAGCGTTCGGCGGCAGCTTCGAGACGGCCACGCCGGAAACCGGCCACGGCACGCGCGTCACCGCGCGCTTCGCGTGGGATTCGCTGCTCGCGACGCCCGTCGCGGCACGCCGCGCGTCGCGTTCGTGAGGTCGTCATGAGCCTGAACATCCTGCTCGTGGACGATCACGCGATCGTCCGGCAAGGGGTCCGCCAGTTGCTGATCGACCGCGGCATCGCGCGCGACGTCACCGAGGCCGAGACCGGCGGCGACGCGATGGCGGCCGTCGACCGGCAGGAATTCGACGTGATCCTGCTCGACATCTCGCTGCCGGACACGAACGGCATCGAGGTGCTCAAGCGCCTCAAGCGCAAGCTGTCGCGCACGCCGGTGCTGATGTTCTCGATGTACCGCGAGGACCAGTACGCGGTGCGCGCGCTGAAGGCCGGCGCCGCCGGCTACCTGTCGAAGACGGTCAACGCCGCGCAGATGATCGGCGCGATCCAGCAGGTCGCGGCCGGCCGCAAGTACGTGAGCCCCGCGATGGCCGAGGCGCTCGCCGAATACGTGTCGTTCGAGAACGAGCCGCTGCCGCACGAGAAGCTGTCCGACCGCGAATACCAGACGCTCTGCATGCTCGCGTCGGGCAAGCGGCTCACCGACATCGCGAACACGCTGTCGCTGTCCGTGAAGACGGTGAGCGTGTACCGGTCGCGGCTGCTCGAGAAGATGCGGCTGTCGAACAACGCGGAGCTCACGTTCTACGTGATGAGCAACCGGCTCGTCGACATGTCGCCCACGGCCGGCGCCTGATTCAACGGATTCGCCCGATACATCGGATTCGTACGATTCAACGGCGCGGCGCACGCCGGGTCGCGCTCGACCGCCGCCCGTTTTCGCGCGCAAGCGCTTGTTTTATCGGACGATTCCGCGCCGCGCCGCTGCGCCGCAGCGGGCCTTGTCCGCCAAATCGGCTAAAATTGCGGGTTTTCACTCAGTCAGCGCCGCCGCGCTCGCGCGCGCTGGCAATTCATCCGCAATGTCCCTCTTCCGCAAGAAAAACGTCGATCGCATGATCGCCGGCGCGCACGCCGCCGGGCTCAAGAAAGCGCTCGGCGCGATCGACCTCACCTTCCTCGGCATCGGCGCGATCATCGGCACCGGCATCTTCGTGCTGACCGGCACCGGCGCCGTGCAGGCCGGCCCGGCACTGATGCTGTCGTTCGTGATCGCCGCGATCGCATGCGGCCTCGCGGCGCTGTCGTACGCGGAATTCGCGTCGACGATCCCCGTCGCCGGCTCGATCTACACGTATTCGTACGCGACGCTCGGCGAGCTCGCCGCATGGATCATCGGCTGGGACCTGATGCTCGAGTACGGCCTCGCGGCGTCGGCCGTGTCGGTCGGCTGGTCGGGCTACCTGCAGTCGCTGCTGCAGGGCTTCGGGCTGTCGCTGCCGACCGTGCTGACGGCGGCACCCGGCGCGGTGCCGGGCGTCGTCACGTGGTTCAACCTGCCCGCGTTCCTCGTGATGCTCGTGATCACGACGCTGCTGTCGATCGGCATCCGCGAATCGACCCGCATCAACAACATCATGGTGTTCATCAAGGTGTCGGTCGTGCTGCTCGTGATCGCGGTCGGCCTGTTCCACGTGACGCCCGCGAACTGGAAGCCGTTCATGCCGCACGGCTGGAACGGCGTGTTCGGCGCTGCGGCCGTGATGTTCTTCGCGTTCATCGGCTTCGACGCGGTGTCGTCGGCGGCCGAGGAAGTGAAGAATCCGAAACGCGACCTGCCGATCGGCATCATCGCGTCGCTCGCGGTGTGCGCGGTGCTGTACGTGACGGTCGCCGCGGTCGCGACCGGCATCGTGCCGTCGGCCCAGTACGCGAACATCTCGCACCCGATCTCGTACGCGCTGCAGGCCGCCGGCGAGAAGTGGGTCGCAGGCTTCATCGACCTTGGCGCCGTGCTCGGCATGCTGACCGTGATCCTCGTGATGAGCTACGGCCAGACCCGCGTGATCTTCGCGATGTCGCGCGACGGGCTGCTGCCGGCGACGCTGTCGCGCGTGCATCCGCGCTACGCGACGCCGTTCCTGACGACCTGGCTCGTCGGCCTGTTCTTCGGGCTGATCGCCGCGCTCGTGCCGCTCAACGTGCTCGCCGAGCTGATCAACATCGGCACGCTCGCGGCGTTCTCGATGGTGTCGATCGCGGTGCTCGTGCTGCGCCGCACGCACCCCGACCTGCCGCGCGCGTTCCGCTGCCCGGGCGTGCCCGTGGTGCCGATCCTCGCGGTCGCGTCGTGCCTGTTCCTGATGCTGAACCTGCAGCCCGTCACGTGGGCCGCGTTCGGCATCTGGCTCGTGATCGGCCTCGTGATCTACTTCCTGTACTCGCGTCACCACTCGAAGCTCGCGCACGGTCACCACGACGCGCACTGACCTCCGCCGCTGCGCGCGCACGCCGCGCGCAGCGGTGCGACACCGCGCCGGGCCGTAACCGGCCTCGTGCGGCACGCCCCTTCCCCGCCGCATCAGCCGCCGCCGGACACGCGCCGCCGTGCCCTTCCCGCGCGCGATCGTGTCCGATCGTCGCGATCTCTTGCCCGATCCTCCGGATTTGCCCGCACGACTTGCACGCTGCCTGCACACGCGCGCCGGGCGGTTCATAATCCCGCCATCGAACGACGGCCCGGACCGGCGGGCCGCCCGGCAACAGGAAAAAGATGATGGAAAGCGTCGATCTCGATGTACTGAAATCCAGCGCGCGCTGGCTCGAAGAAGGGCGCCGCGTGCTGCTCGTGACGGTCGTGAAGACGTGGGGCTCGTCGCCGCGCCCCGAAGGCGCGATGCTGGCGGTGCGCGAGGACGGGCTCGTGGTCGGGTCCGTGTCCGGCGGCTGCATCGAGGACGACCTGATCGCCCGTGTGCACGCAAGCGGGATCGCGGCCGACGCGCGCCCGGAAGCGCTCAAGTACGGCGTGACGGCCGAGGAAGCGCACCGCTTCGGGCTGCCGTGCGGCGGCACGATCCAGCTCGTGCTCGAGCCGCTCACGCGCGACAGCGGGATTGCCGCGCTGTGCGCTGAAGTCGAGGCCGGCCGCCTCGTCACGCGCACGATGACGCTCGCGACCGGCCGCGCGTCGCTGTCGCCCGCGCAGGCGGCCGACGGGCTCGCGTTCGACGGCGAACGGCTCGTGACGATCCACGGGCCGCGCTACCGGATGCTCGTGATCGGCGCGGGCCAGTTGTCGCGCTATCTATGCCAGATCGCGGTCGGGCTCGACTACCAGGTGACGGTGTGCGATCCGCGCGACGAATACACGGATGCGTGGGACGTGCCGGGCACGCGCGTCGTGCGCACGATGCCCGACGATACGGTGCTCGACATGAAACTCGATGCGCGTTCGGCCGTGATCGCGCTCACGCACGATCCGAAGCTCGACGATCTCGCGCTGATGGAGGCGCTGAAGACGCCCGCGTTCTACGTCGGCGCGCTCGGCTCGCGGCGCAACAACGCGGCGCGGCGCGAGCGGCTGCGCGAGTTCGACCTGAACGAAGCGGAACTGGGCCGGCTGCACGGGCCGGCCGGCATCTACATCGGCAGCCGGACGCCGCCGGAAATCGCGATCTCGATCCTCGCCGAGATCACCGCCGCGAAGAACAACGTGTCGCTGCCGACGATCCTGCAGGTCGAGGGCGCAAAGGCCGCGCGAGAAATCGCGGCGAACAGCGGCGCGGCCTGCGGCCTCTGATCCGCACTGGCTAGCCGGACGAAGCGGCTCGCGCCGGCGGCAGGCCGGCGCGAGCGCCGATCAGGTCAGGCCGGCCGCGAGCGCCGCGGCGACCGAACCGACCACCAGCACGACGCCGACCGTGCGGCGCTTGTTCAGCTCGGTCCACAACAGCACGCCCGTCAGCGACAGCAGGATCAGCGAGCCCGCGATCGTATCCATCAGCAGCACCCAGCCGAGGTTCATCCCGACGCCGCGATGCAGGTTGTTCAGCGTCGTCAGGAACGTGTTGTCCGTGCGCTTCACCGACACATAGCCATTGCCGACCCAGTATTCGGCCTGCAGGTTCCGGTGCGGGCCGAACAGGCCGAACTGCCAGTGCTCGGGCTGCATCACACGCTGGTCGCCCCATGCGACGGCCTGCGCGGGATCCTTGCGGATGCGGCCGGGCCGGCCGTCGAAATGCAGTTCCTGCTGCAGCCATTTCGTCATCGCGGCGGGCGTCTTCGGCGCCGGATCGGGCAGCGCGATCTGCATCTGCTCGACCTGCGGCTCGCCGGTCGAAATCTTCAGCGGCGGCGCGCGGTGGTTCAGCACCACGCCCGTCACGCCGAACAGCAGCCCGAGCACCGCGCCCCACAGCCCGACCCAGCCGTGCACCTTGCGCAGCCACTTGATGAAGGTCGCGCGACGCGAGCGCTGGCGGCGCGCGGCCAGTTCGTCGTCGGTCAGCGGGCGGGCCGCCGGATGCAGCACGGTGACGCCCGCGCGCGGCATACCCGCCTTGGGAGAGTCGATCGTTTCGGGCGCGTTCACGCGAAAGTATCCATTCGTTCAAAACAACGGGCGGCGCGCAGAGATCGCACGCCGCCCGGGCAACATGAAAATGAGAATGGATATCATTACATAAATCGAATTCCGGCTCAATCGGTCCGGCTGCGCTGCAGCGCGCTCGACGAGCGAAGAAACGCCGACGAAGCGAACACGTTGCATCGAAATATCGCTCGATAGGCGACCAATGCCGGCCGAATGACCCCGCAAGGCCGAGACAGTGTTTCGTAAGAAGCGGCGCGATGGCGCGCCGTTCAGCGCAGCGGCGGCAGCGGAAAGCGCGGTGCGGCGGCGTCCGGCCCGGGTTCGGTGCGATCGAGCGCGTACAGCCACGCGAGCAGGTCCGCGACGGCCTGGTAGAGCTGCGGCGGAATCCGGTCGTCGAGGTCGACCTGCATCAGCAGCGACACCATCTCCGGCGCGGTATGCACGTACAGCCCCGCATCGTGTGCGCGCGCGACGATCATCTCCGCGAGCACGCCGTAGCCCTTCGCGACCACGCGCGGCGCGGCATCGCCGCCTTTCGGGTCGTAGACGAGCGCGGCCGCGCGCTTGCGGGACGACATGCTCATTGCGGCACCTCGTCGTCGGCGCCCGGTACGCGCGTGCCCGGCCCGCCCGCCGCACCGCGCGCATACGCGGCGGCCGCCGCCTGTGCGGCAAACAGGTCGAAGCCGTCCGGCCCGTCGTCGACCGCGCGGATCGACAGCCCGCCCACCCGTAGCCCCGATCCCTCGAGCCGCTGCCGCAGCGCGGCCTCGTGCCGCGTGAGGCGGTCGGCGCCCGTCTGGTTCGCACGCAGCCGCGCGACGAGCTGCGCGCCGTTCAGCACCAGCTCCGCGTCGACCGTACCGAGCGACGGCAACGTCAGCGTCAGGCGCGTGCGCCATGCAATGCCGTCGCCCGCGTCGTCGCCGCCGCGCGGTGCGCGGCTGCCCGGATCGTCGGGTTCGATCGTCCAGTCGAGCCGCGCGCCGGGCCACGCCTCGCCGGTCCAGCGGAACTGGTCGGTCGCGAGCGCGTCGAGCTGTTGCCTGACGAGCGGCACCGCGGCCGGGTGCACGGGAGCGAGCGGCTGCGCCTGCGGGTCAGACGACGCGGCGGCCAGCCCGGCACGCGCCGGCGTCCAGCGCGGGTCGGCGTGCGCACCGAGCGGATCGGCGGTATCGGGCGGCAACGACGCGCCCTGCCGGGCGGCCGCCGGCAACGCCTGCGCGGCGTCGCGAGCGGGGGCGCCGCCCTGGGCCGGCGCGCCCGCTTGCGCAGTCGCCCGCGCGGTCGCCGGCAGCGGCGGGCGCTGCGCGAGCAGTTCGTCGAGCACGTCGGTCGAGCCGGGCTGCGCGGCATCCGGGTCGGCCGGCGCAAGCGCGGCCGTCAGGCGCGCCTGCGGCTCGCGCATCAGCGCCGCGAGCGGACGCTGGCCGGCCAGCCACTGCGCCAGATGGGATTCGTAGAAGAGGCCGCTCTCGCTCACCGCTTGGGCGAGCGCCGCACGCAACGCCGCGACCGGCAGCGGCGCGGCCGTTTCGCGCGCCGCCGCGGCGGACGACGCCGCAGCGGAAGAAGGCGTGGAAGACGACGCCGCCGGATCGGATGCGGCCGGCGCACGCGCCGGCACGGCCGTATCGATCAGCAGCACGGCGGGATCGGCCAGCAGCGGTGCGCGCCCGGCGATCGCGGGCGTCGCGTCGCCGCCCGCGCGCGAGATCGCGTCGAGCACGCGCCCGACGTCGGACAGCGCGGTCTGCGTGGAGGCTTGCGGCGCGACGGGCGGGCCGCCGGCCGGAGGCGAGGACGACGCGCCGGTGCCCGGCGTGCCGACCTGCGCGGTCGCGCCGCCGCCGGCGGGCGCCGATACGGTGCCGGTCAGCAGGCTGTCGAGGCGGCTCGCCAGCAGCGCGGCCGCAACGGAATCGATACCGGTCATGATCGGAGCCTGCTCACCTCAGCCACATCGTTGCGAATCCGGGAGCGGCACGCCGGTGCCGCCCGCGGGAACAGCGCGCGTGCCGCGTGCGGTAACGGGCACGGGCGCCCCGCGCCCGTCTCCCCGAAAAGCGGGCCCTACCCGCGCGCGCGGTAGAGATCGGTCAATACCTTGGTCGAGCGCCGCGCCTCGAACAGCGCGGACAGCCGCGCGACGTCCGGGCTCGCGAGATCGCGGATCGCGGCGTCGTCGGCCAGGATGCGGCGAATCAGGTCCAGCTTGCGGCCGAGATCCGATTCGTCGAGCGCGACGCCCGGATCGGCTTCCTTCAGCCCGTCGACGAGCTGCATGAATTCGACCTGCAACCCCGGCAACGCGGCCCAGTCGGCGTCGCGCGCGGCGCACAGCATCCGGCCCGACACGGCTGCGAGCGCCTCGTAACGCGCGAAGTATTCGGCCTTGAGATTCATCGTGCTGCTTCCACTGCCTGTTGCGCGGCCATCCGCGCGACTTCCGGGGCGATGCCCGTCCATGCTTCCTCGAGCGTTGCGAGCAGCCCGTCGACCTCGACCAGCATCGCGTCGCTCGCCTGTGCGTTCGCTTCCAGCAGGCGCCGGCCGATATACGCATACAGCGCGTCGAGCCGGCCCGCGATCTCGCCGCCCGCGTCGCGGTTCAGCGACGCCTGCAGGCCGCTCTCGACGATCCGGATCGCCTTGCCGATCGCTTCGCCGCGCGCGGACACGTTGCCCTGCTGCAGATGCATGCGCGCCAGCGCGATCGCCTGCCGCGCGCCCTGGTACAGCATCGCGATCAGCCGGTGCGGGGAGGCGCCCATCACCCCTGTCTCGACGCCGACACGCGCGTAGGCACTGGCTCCAGCGTGTCCTGGGGAAAACATGCGCTTCTCCTTGTCATGCCTTGGCTATACGGGAGCCGCCGCCGTGCATCGCACGACGCGGCCTTCTCCGGAGTTATCGGAAGGGATTTGAAAAGCTTTAGGCGCGCGGGGCCGCGGCCGGGCGCGGAAAACCGGGCCGCCGGCCCCGCCCGGCAAGGCTGGTTGGCCGTCGCCGGGTGGCCGTCGCGGGGATGCCCTTCGCCGGTTGGCCGTCCCCGGGTGCCCGTCGTCGGATGGCCGCCCCCGGGATGCCCGTCGCCGGATGGCCGCCCCCGGATGCCCGTCGTCGGATGGCCGCCCCGTCACACCGACATCTGCATGATGTCGTTGTAAGCGCTCACCAACTTGTTGCGGACCTGAAGCCCGAACTGGAAGCCGACGTTGGCTTTCTGCATGTCGACCATCACGTCGTTCAGCGACACGTTCGGCGCGCCGACCTCGAACGCCTGCGCCTCGCCGAGCGCGTGCTGCTGGTCGCCGCTGATCTTGTCGAGCGACGCCTTCATCGCGCTCGCGAACGTGCCGGCCGTCGCCGCGCCCGAGCCGGCAAGCGCCGCCGTCGGGCTCGCGACGCCGCCGGACGCCTGCGCGGCCATCGACTGCATCTGTTGCAACACCGAACCGATTCCGCTGACGTTCGCAGTCATGCTGTCCCCAGACATAAGAGAAGAGACCCGGACGCACCGGGCGTTTCCGCCAGCGCCGCACCACGCGCACCATGCCGGATCGCGAAAAAGGATAGCAGCGCGCCGCGCGGCAAAGCCGAGAAAGTACGGGGGAAACCCCGCTCTTTTCGGTCGATCGGAGTACGGCCCGGATCACGATAATCGCATCGTGTCATTGTCCGCCCGCTCGCCCGAGCGAGCTCAGTCGTCCCGCTCCGGAGAAACTCGACGCATGGATTCGCAGGCCAACTCGCTGATCAACCCCGACGCCCGCGCGGGCCTCGCCAGCCCGGCGCCCGGCGCCGCCGCGGCCGCCGCGTTGCCGGGCGCGGGCGTCGCCGGCGCGGACTTCGGGCTCGGCGGCTTCGCGGAACGCATTCCCGGCATCTCGCGGATGAAGGGCAACCCGAAGCTGCCGTTCCTGATCGCCGCGGCGCTCGCGATCGCCGCGATTACCGCGCTCGTGCTGTGGAGCCGGACGCCCGACTACCGCGTGCTGTACAGCAACCTGTCGGACCGCGACGGCGGCGCGATCATTACCGCGCTCCAGCAGGCAAACGTTCCCTACAAGTTCGCCGATGCCGGCGGCGCGATCCTCGTGCCGTCGAGCCAGGTGCATGAAACGCGCCTGAAGCTCGCCGCGATGGGGCTGCCGAAGGGCGGCTCGGTCGGCTTCGAGCTGATGGACAACCAGAAATTCGGCATCAGCCAGTTCGCCGAACAGATCAACTACCAGCGCGCGCTCGAAGGCGAGCTGCAGCGCACCATCGAATCGATCAACGCCGTGCGCGGCGCGCGCGTGCATCTCGCGATCCCGAAACCGTCGGTATTCGTGCGCGACAAGGAAGCGCCGAGCGCGTCGGTGTTCGTCGACCTCTACCCGGGCCGCGTGCTCGACGAGGGCCAGGTCCAGGCGATCACGCGGATGGTGTCGTCCGGCGTGCCCGACATGCCCGCGAAGAACGTGACGATCGTCGACCAGGACGGCAACCTGCTGACCCAGCCGGCTTCGGCGTCCGGCCTCGACGCGAGCCAGCTCAAGTACGTGCAGCAGGTCGAGCACAACACGCAAAAGCGCATCGACGCGATCCTCGCGCCGATCTTCGGCGCCGGCAACGCGCGCTCGCAGGTCAGCGCGGACCTCGATTTCTCGAAGATCGAGCAGACGTCGGAAAGCTACGGCCCGAACGGCGTGCCGCAGCAGGCCGCGATCCGCAGCCAGCAGACCAGCAGCGCGACCGAACTCGCGCAGGGCGGCGCGTCGGGCGTGCCGGGCGCGCTGTCGAACACGCCGCCGCAGCCGGCTTCCGCGCCGGTCGTCGCCGGCAACGGCCAGAACGCGCCGCAGACGACGCCGGTCAGCGACCGCAAGGACCAGACGACCAACTACGAGCTCGACAAGACGATCCGCCATCTCGAACAGCCGATGGGCAGCGTGAAGCGGCTGTCGGTCGCGGTCGTCGTCAACTACCAGCCGATCGCCGACGCGAAGGGCCACGTGACGATGCAGCCGCTGCCGCCCGCGAAGCTCGCGCAGGTCGAGCAGCTCGTGAAGGACGCGATGGGCTACGACGAGAAGCGCGGCGACTCGGTGAACGTCGTGAACAGCGCGTTCTCGACCGCGAGCGATCCGTACGCCGACCTGCCGTGGTGGCGCCAGCCCGACATGATCGCGATGGCGAAGGAAGCCGCGAAGTGGCTCGGCATCGCGGCCGCCGCGGCGGCACTCTACTTCATGTTCGTGCGCCCGGCGATGCGCCGCGCGTTCCCGCCGCCCGAGCCGGCCGTGCCGGCGCTCGCGGCGCCGGAAGATCCGGTCGTGCTCGACGGCCTGCCGGCGCCGGTCAAGGCCGACGACGAACCCGACTCGCTGCTGCTCGGCTTCGAATCCGAGAAGAACCGCTACGAACGCAACCTCGACTACGCGCGCACGATCGCCCGCCAGGATCCGAAGATCGTCGCCACCGTCGTGAAGAACTGGGTGTCCGATGAACGCTGAAGGCTTGACCAAGAGCGCGCTGCTGCTGATGTCGATCGGCGAGGAAGAGGCCGCTGAGGTATTCAAGTTCCTCGCGCCGCGCGAGGTGCAGAAGATCGGCGCCGCGATGGCCGCGCTGAAGAACGTCACGCGCGAGCAGGTCGAGAGCGTGCTGCAGGACTTCGTGAAGGAAGCCGAGGAACACACCGCGCTGTCGCTCGATTCGAGCGAATACATCCGCTCGGTGCTGACCAAGGCGCTCGGCGAGGACAAGGCCGGCGTGCTGATCGACCGCATCCTGCAGGGCAGCGACACGAGCGGCATCGAGGGCCTGAAGTGGATGGACTCGGGCGCGGTGGCCGAACTGATCAAGAACGAGCATCCGCAGATCATCGCGACGATCCTCGTGCACCTCGACCGCGACCAGGCGTCCGAGATCGCGTCGTGCTTCACCGAGCGGCTGCGCAACGACGTGCTGCTGCGGATCGCGACGCTCGACGGCATCCAGCCGGCCGCGCTGCGCGAGCTCGACGACGTGCTGACCGGCCTGCTGTCCGGCAGCGACAACCTGAAGCGCAGCCCGATGGGCGGCATCCGCACCGCGGCCGAGATCCTGAACTTCATGACGAGCGTGCATGAGGAAGGCGTGCTCGAAAGCGTGCGCCAGTACGACGCCGATCTCGCGCAGAAGATCGTCGACCAGATGTTCGTGTTCGAGAACCTGCTCGACCTCGAGGATCGCGCGATCCAGATGGTGCTGAAGGAAGTCGAATCGGAAACGCTGATCATCGCGCTGAAGGGCGCGCCGCCCGCGCTGCGCCAGAAGTTCCTCGCGAACATGTCGCAGCGCGCGGCCGAACTGCTCGCCGAGGATCTCGACGCGCGCGGCCCGGTGCGCGTGTCCGACGTCGAGACGCAGCAGCGCCGCATCCTGCAGATCGTGCGCAACCTCGCCGAGAGCGGCCAGATCGTGATCGGCGGCAAGGCGGAAGACGCGTATGTCTGATTCGGCGAGCGATCGCGCGGGCACCCTCACCGCCTACCAGCGGTGGGAGATGGCGTCGTTCGACCCGCCGCCGCCCCCGCCGCCGCCCGACGACGCGGCAGCGGCCGCCGCCGCGCTCGCCGAGGAACTGCAGCGCGTGCGCGATGCCGCGCACGCCGAAGGCCATGCGGCCGGCCACGTTGAAGGCCAGGCGCTCGGCTACCGGGCCGGTTTCGAGCAGGGCCGCGAACAGGGTTTCGAGGCCGGCCAGGCCGCTGCGCGCGAACAGGCCGCGCAGCTCACAGCGCTCGCCGCGTCGTTCCGCGAGGCCGTGTCGAGCGCCGAGCACGACCTCGCCTCCGACATCGCACAACTCGCGCTCGACATCGCGCAGCAGGTCGTGCGCCAGCACGTGAAGCACGACCCGGCAGCGCTCGTCGCGGCCGTGCGCGACGTGCTCGCGGCCGAACCCGCGCTGTCCGGCGCGCCGCATCTCGCGGTGAATCCGGCCGACCTGCCCGTCGTCGAAGCCTATCTGCAGGACGATCTCGATACGCTCGGCTGGAACGTGCGCACCGATGCGTCGATCGAGCGCGGCGGCTGCCGCGCGCACGCCGCGACCGGCGAGGTCGACGCGACGCTGCCCACGCGCTGGCAGCGCGTCGCCGCCGCGATCGGCAAGGTGAGCACGTGGTGACGCGGTCGCCCGAATCGCTCGCGCATGACGGCATGACGCCGCTCGAGCGCGAACTCGCGCTCGCGTCGTTCGGCCCCGCTGGCGCACACGACACCGCACACGACACGCAACCGCATGCGACCGCTTCAACGGCCGCCGCACACGACGCCGCGCCGCGCGCGCCGCACAATCCGCATCTCGCGCACTGGCGCACGCACCTGAACGGGCTCGCCGCGCGCAGCCACCGCGCGCTGCCGCTGCGGCCGTGCGGGCGCCTCACGCGCGCGGCGGGCCTCGTGCTCGAGGCGATCGGGCTGCGCCTGTCGGTCGGCGCCGAATGCACGATCGAATTGCCGCCCGGCAGCACGCTGCCGCACGCGGAAGCGGAAGTCGTCGGCTTTGCCGGCGACCGCCTGTTCCTGATGCCGACCACCGACGTCGCCGGCGTGCTGCCCGGCGCGCGCGTGTGGCCGCTCGAAAGCGCGCCCGTCGCCGATCCGCTCGCGGGCGCGAAGCGGCTGCCGGTCGGCTGGGAGATGCTCGGGCGCGTCGTCGACGCGTCGGGCCGCCCGCTCGACGGCCTCGGGCCGCTCGCATCGAAGGTCGATGCGCCGCTGTCGGCGCCGTCGATCAACCCGCTCGAACGCGAACCGATCCACCACGTGCTGGACGTCGGCGTGCGCGCGATCAACGCGCTGCTCACCGTCGGCCGCGGGCAGCGAATGGGCCTGTTCGCGGGCTCCGGCGTCGGCAAGTCGGTGCTGCTCGGCACGATGGCGCGCTATACGAGCGCGGAAGTGATCGTGATCGGGCTGATCGGCGAACGCGGCCGCGAAGTGAAGGAATTCATCGAACAGATCCTCGGCGAGGACGGGCTCGCGCGCTCGGTCGTCGTCGCGGCGCCGGCCGACGTGTCGCCGCTGCTGCGGATGCAGGGCGCGGCCTACGCGACGTCGCTCGCCGAATATTTCCGCGACCAGGGCAAGCACGTGCTGCTGCTGATGGATTCGCTGACGCGCTACGCGATGGCGCAGCGCGAGATCGCGCTGGCGATCGGCGAGCCGCCCGCGACCAAGGGCTATCCGCCGTCGGTGTTCGCGAAGCTGCCCGCGCTCGTCGAGCGCACCGGCAACGGGCCGGAGGGCGGCGGCTCGATCACCGCGTTCTACACGGTGCTGACCGAAGGCGACGACCAGCAGGACCCGATCGCCGATTCGGCGCGCGCGATCCTCGACGGCCACATCGTGCTGTCGCGCACGCTCGCCGAGGCCGGCCACTATCCGGCAATCGACATCGAGGCGTCGATCAGCCGCGCGATGACCGCGCTGATCGACGAAACGCATCTCGACCACGTGCGGCAGTTCAAGCAGATGCTGTCGCGCTACCAGCGCAATCGCGACCTGATCGCGGTCGGCGCGTACGCACCCGGACGCGACGCGCAGCTCGACCGCGCAATCGCGCTCTATCCGCGCATCGAGGCGTTCCTGCAGCAGGGCTTTCGCGAATGCGCGCCGTTCGCGTCGAGCCTCGCCGGGCTCGATGCGCTGTTCGACGCTTACGGAGGCTGATCACGATGGCTCACGGCTTTCCCCTTCAACTGCTGCTCGACCGCGCGCAGGAAGACCTCGACACGGCCGCGAAGCAGCTCGGCACCGCGCAGCGCGACCGCACCGCGGCTACCGAGCAGCTCGACGCGCTGCTGCGCTATCGCGACGAATACCACGCGCGCTTCGCGCAATCCGCGCAGCACGGGATGCCGGCCGGCAACTGGCGCAATTTCCAGGCATTCATCGACACGCTCGACGCCGCGATCGCGCAGCAGCGCAACGTGCTCGCCGCGGCCGAAGTCCGCATCGACGAGGCACGCCCGAACTGGCAACAGAAGAAACGCACCGTCGGCTCATATGAAATCCTGCAGGCGCGCGGCGTCGCGCAGGAAGCACGGCTCGACGCCCGGCGCGAACAGCGCGACGCCGACGAACACGCCGCGAAGATCCTGCGCATGCGGGCCGACGCGGCCCGCTCGTCGTAACCGACCACCGCATTCGAACGAGAGAACCGCCATGCCTCCCCTGCCCCTGCTCGGCGTGCTGATCGACACCGCCAGCGCCGCACTCAAAGCCGCCCGCGGCGCGGGTTCGTCCGGCACCGCCGCCGGCAACGATGCCGCGACCGCCAAGGCCGCCGTGCCGTTCGCGCAGACGCTGAAGCAAAGCGTCGCCACGCGGCGCGACGCGACGAATCCCGCCACGCCGGATGCGTCGACGACGCAGGCTTCATCGAAGCCGGCCGCCGGCACGAAGCCGTCCGGCACCGACGACGACCAGTCGACCGACGCCGCGAACGCCACCACCAACCCCGACGCCGGCGCACTCGCGGCCGCCGCGGCCGTGCAGGCACAACTGCAGGCGCGCACGGACAACGCGACGCCGGCCGATGCCGCTACCGCCGCCGCCGCTACCGTCACCACGGCCGCCGCTACCGCGCAAAAGACGGCCGTGTCCGGCCAGCCCGATGCGACGGCCGCGCTGGCGGACCACGCGGCCGGGGATGCGGCCGCCCAGCCGGCCACGCCGGCGTCGACCCGCGACGCGCTGCAAGCGGCGCTCGCCAAGCTGACCGGCGGCTCGGGCGCAATCGCGACGCCCGCGAGCGGCACGACGGCTTCGACATCGGCACCGGCATCGTCTGCATCTTCTGCATCGACCGCCGCCGCACCACTGACGCCGAAGGTGCCGACGTTCGACCGCACGCTCGCCGACGCGAAAGAGGTGCTCGCCACGCAGCAGACGCCGACGCAGGCCACCGCGCAGGCGCTGCAGGCCGACGCGAACGTGCAGTCCGGCGCGCAACATGCGCTCGCGGCCGCCAGCGAAGCAACGGACCCGGCCGCCAGCGCGACGCTCGCGGCCGGCGCAACCGCTGCGGCCGCCGCGCAGGCGAACCTGCAGTTGTCGCCCGCCGCGAGCGCGATCGCCGCCGCCAATACGCACGTGCTCGCGCCGCACGTCGGCACCGCCGACTGGACGGACGCGCTGAGCCAGAAGGTCGTGTTCCTGTCGAACGCGCACCAGCAGAGCGCCGAGCTGACGCTCAACCCGCCCGATCTCGGGCCGCTGCAGGTCGTGCTGCGCGTTGCGGACAACCACGCGCACGCGCTGTTCGTGTCGCAGCACGCGCAGGTGCGCGACGCGGTCGAAGCCGCGCTGCCGAAGCTGCGTGAAGCGATGGAAGCGGGCGGGCTCGGGCTCGGCAGCGCGACCGTCAGCGACGGCGGCTTCGCATCGCAACAGCAGAACCCGCAACAGACCTTCGCCGGCGGCCAGTCGCCGCGGCGCGGGCACGGCGGATCGTCAGCCGTCGATGCACCCACCGACGCTGCGCAATCCGCACCGGCCGCCGCGAGCGTGAGCCGCGCCGGCCTCGTCGATACGTTTGCATAGGGCCTGTTCCCGCTAATAACGGGCTTGCGCCGGCCGCCGCCCGGTGCGCGCCGCTCAGCGGCCGTGCACCGCCGCGGCCGCCTCGCCGCGCGGCACGCCGCCCCTGCGCGCGGCGACGATGAAGTCCGCCGCGCGTTCGCCGATCATCACCGACGGCGCATTCGTGTTCCCGCCGACCAGCGTCGGCATCACCGACGCATCCACCACGCGCAGCCCTTCGACGCCGCGCACGCGCAGTTGCGGATCGACGACCGCGCGCGCATCGGAGCCCATCCGGCACGTGCCGACCGGGTGATAGATCGTGTCGGCATGCGCGACGATCGTCGCGCGCAGCTCGGCTTCGCTCTGGTCCGCCCGCGTGTACAGCTCCCGCCCGCCCTGCGATGCGAGCGGTGCCTGCGACAGGATGCGGCGCATCGCCTGCGCGCCGCGCACGAGCAGGTCGAGATCGCGCGGATCGCTGAAGAAACGCGGATCGATCAGCGGCGCGTCGCGCGCATCGCCGCTCGCGAGCGCCACCGTGCCGCGGCTGAACGGCCGCAGCGCGCACACGTGCAGCGAATAGCCGAAGCCCCAGTGCATCTTGCGGTTGTGGTCGTCGACGAGCGCCGTGCAGAAATGCAGCTGCAGGTCGGGACGATCGAGCGACGGATCGCTCTTGATGAAGCCGCCGGCCTCCGCGACATTGCTCGTCATCATCCCCGTGCGGCTCGAGAAATAGCGCGCGAGCGCCGGCGTCATCTTCGCGATCCCGCGCAGGCACACGCCGACCAGTTCAGACGAATTCACGCGTGTGTTGATGATGAAGTCGATGTGGTCGATCAGGTTCGTGCCGACGTCCGGCGCATCCTGCACGACCGCGATCCCGTGCCGGCGCAATTGCTCGGCCGGGCCGATCCCCGAGCACATCAGCAGTTGCGGCGAATTGAACGCACCGGCCGACAGGATCACTTCCGCGCGCGCGCCGAGCGTCTCGACGCGGCCGTTGCGCGATATCGCGACGCCGACCGCGCGCTTGCCGTCGAAGCCGACGCGCAGCACCGTCGCATCGGTGATCACGTGCAGGTTCGGCCGGTTGCGACCATAGATGTACGCACGCGCGACGCTGCAGCGCGAGCCGTCGCGATGCGTGACCTGATAAAAGCCGACGCCTTCCTGCGTCGCGCCGTTGAAGTCGTCGTTCAGCGGATAACCGGCCGCGTGCGCGGCCTGGATGAATCGTTCGGAGAACGGATTGCGAAAGCGCAGATCCGACACCGACAGCGGGCCGTCCGCGCCGTGCCACGCATCGGCGCCGCGCTCGTTGCCTTCCGCGCGGCGGAAATACGGCAGCACGTCCTGCCAGCCCCAGCCCGTTGCGCCGAGCTGCGCCCACTCGTCGTAGTCGCCCGGGTGGCCGCGCGTATAGATCATCGCGTTGATCGCGCTCGAGCCGCCCATCCCGCGCCCGCGCGGCTGGTAGCCGCGCCGCCCGCCGAGGCCCGGCTGCGGCACCGTCTCGTAGCCGTAGTTCGTGCCGAGCTTGAACGGCACCAGCGCCGCGATGCCGACCGGCATGTTGACGAGCAGGTTGCGCTCCGTATGCGAGCCGGCCTCGATCAGCGCGATCGTCGCATCGGGGCAGGCATCGGCGAGGCGGCCTGCCAGGCTCGAACCGCCCGAACCGCCGCCGACGATGATGTAGTCGTATTGCATGTCACGTCTCCGTCGTGTCATGGAAGGCGCCCGGCATCGCCGCGCGACCGTGTCCCCTCTTACAGGGTCTGTTTGCATATGGAACGCACATGCGAATGCCCGAAATCGCTCGTAGGGCAAGAAGTGAGGAGCGCCGTTTGGCCGAGCCAAACAAGCGACGAGCGACGCCGCCATACGGGCGATTTCGGGCATTCCCGTGACATGAACTCTTTAATTTGGGGTTGCCCCGAGAAGGGCCGCTCGCCACGTTGCGCTCCTTGCGAATACGTCAGTATTCGCGGCGTCGCGCGCGTCGCGAGCGGCCCTTCTCGGGGCAACGCATGTGCGTTCCATATGCAAACGGACCCTGGTGTTCGGGCATTGTAGGAATGGCCGTCGTGCGCGCGGCGCGCGGATTCAAGAGCGATTCCTCTAAACGCCCGCGTGAACTAAATTTAAGATGTATCGATTCGCTTCGCGCGACACGCCGGCCACGAGAAGCCGATCCGTCGCGAAACGGGAGAGACGACGATGCAGCGCCAGGTTCTGCAGGCCGTGTGTCGACCGGGTTGTCCGGATGCACCGCACGCGGCCCGCATTTCATTTCAAACGGCTGCCGGCGCGCAGACGTACAACGTCGTGCGCGCAGCCGATCGAAATCGAACGGCACGCGTGGTCGCCGACCGTTTGGACGGCTGTCTGCCGCAGCGGCGCGATGCGCTGCAACCCGTATTGGCGTGCGCGTTGCGCTGCCCCGCTTCGCTGCACCGGCAAGCGCTCGCGCTGCGGCGTCGCGTGCCCGACAGCAGTCGTATCGCGCGGCACGCGAACACGCCGCGGTGCGGTTTTCGGATGCGGATACCGTCGCGCGGATGCGACGCCCGCCGCACGCTGCAACCGATTTTCGAGCATGCGTCGCATCAGGCCGCGCGACGCGCACTACCCCGATCCGCGTCGCCGCGCTCGCCGAGCGCTCGCGTGCGGCGTGACGGCTGGCCGACCAGCCAGGCCCAACTGGAGGAGACAACATGAAGAACGACCTGCCCGAACTGGCACCGCAAGCATTGTCGCCGGCCGATGCGCTGACGTCGCTGCTGCGCGACCAGCGCGCGGCCTACCTGCGCGCACCGTACCCGGCATGGGAAACGCGCGTGCAGCACCTGCGCGCGCTGCGCACGATGCTGATCGACAACGCGGACGCGCTCGCCGAAGCGATCAGCGCCGATTTCGGCCATCGCGCGAAGCAGGAAGTGCTGCTGTCGGAAATCTGGATGGCGAAGGAAGAGATCGACGACGCGCTCAAGCACGGCAAGCGCTGGATGAAGCCGATCCGCAAGCCGATGAACAAGTGGCTGCGCCCGGCGCGCGCGAAGGTGATTCCGCAGCCGCTCGGCGTGGTCGGCATCGTCGTGCCGTGGAACTACCCGGTGCTGCTCGCGGCCGGCCCGCTGATCTGCGCGCTCGCGGCCGGCAACCGCGCGATCGTCAAGATGTCCGAACTGACGCCGCGCACGTCGGCGCTGTTCGAGCAACTGATCGCGAAGACCTTCATGCGCGACCACGTCGCGGTCGTGAACGGCGATGCGGAGGTCGGCGCCGCGTTCAGCGGGTTGCCGTTCGATCATCTGCTGTTCACCGGCTCGACGCAGGTCGGCCGCCACGTGATGCGCGCGGCCGCCGACAACCTCACGCCCGTCACGCTCGAACTCGGCGGCAAGTCGCCGGCAATCGTCGGACCGAATGCGCGCTTCGACGCGGCCGTCGACGCGATCGTCGCGGGCAAGACGCTGAACGCGGGCCAGACCTGCATCGCACCCGACTACGTATTGCTGCCGCGCGGCATGGAAGCCGCGTTCATCGAGCGCGCGCGAGCACGATTCGCGAAGATGTATCCCGACCTGTCGACCAACGGCGACTACACGACGATCGTGTCGCCGCGCCATTACGCGCGGCTGCAGCAACTCGCGAGCGATGCGCAGGCGGCCGGCGCGCAACTGCACCCGCTGTCCGACGCGCAGTCCGACCCCGCGTCGCGCCGCTTCGTGCCGTGCGCGGTCACGCAGGTGCCGGCCGCGTCACAACTGATGCAGGAGGAAATCTTCGGGCCGCTGCTGCCGCTCGTGCCGTACGAGCGGCTCGACGAGGCGATCGCATACGTGAATGCGCGCCCGCGTCCGCTCGCGCTCTACCTGTTCGACGAGGACGGCGGCACGATCGACCGCGTGATGCACGAAACGATCTCGGGTGGCGTGTCGGTCAACGAAACGCTGATGCACATTGCGTGCGGCAGCCTGCCGTTCGGCGGCGTCGGTGCGAGCGGCATGGGTGCGTACCACGGCTACGACGGCTTCGTGACGTTCTCGAAGATGAAGCCCGTGCTCACGCAGCCGCGCCTGAACGCGCGCAACCTGCTCGCGCCGCCGTACGGCAAGCGCTTCGCCGCGCTGATCAAGCTGATGCTGAAGTTCTGAGCCGGACGGGCCGCGCGCATTGCGCCGCGGCCCGCGCAAGCCTGCCGCGCGGCGCCGGTGCCGCGCGCGCCGTCACACGGGCCAGAGCGGCCCTTCCTGCATCGCGCCGATCTGCTCGCGCAGTTCGAGCACGCGCGCTTCCCAGTAACGATGCGTGTTGAACCACGGAAACGCGGCCGGGAACGCGGGATCGTCCCAGCGCCGTGCGAGCCATGCCGCGTAGTGGATCAGCCGCAGCGTGCGCAGCGCTTCGACGAGATGCAGCTCGCGCGGCTCGAATTCGCAGAAATCCTCGTAGCCGGCCAGCAGGTCCGCCAGCGCGCGCGACGCGCCTTCGCGATCGCCCGGCAGCAGCAGCCACAGATCCTGGATCGCGGGCGCCATCCGGCTGTCGTCGAAATCGACGAAATGCGGGCCGCCATCGGTCCACAGCACGTTGCTCGGATGACAGTCGCCGTGCGTGCGCAGCAGGCGGATCTCGCCCGCACGTTCGAACGCGGCCTCGACACCTTCGAGCGCGAGCGTGACCGCCGTCTCGTACGCGGGTCGTACGTCATCCGGAATGAAATCGTGCGCGAGCAGGTAGTCGCGCGGCTCGTAGCCGAACGTATCGATATCGAGCACGGGACGCGCGACATACGGCTGCGTCGCGCCGACCGCATGAATCCGGCCGATGAAGCGGCCGAGCCATTCGAGCGTGTCGCTGCGATCGAGATCGGGTGCGCGGCCGCCGCGCCGCTCGAAGATCGAGAAACGGAAGCCGTCGAACGCGTGCAGCGTGCGGCCGTCGAACGTGCGCGCAGGCACCGCCGGAATCTCGCGCTCGGCGAGTTCGGCGACGAACGCGTGCTCTTCGAGGATCGCATCGTCCGACCAGCGCGCCGGGCGGTAGAACTTCGCGACGACCGGCGGGCCGTCTTCGATGCCGACCTGGTAGACGCGGTTTTCGTAGCTGTTGAGGGCGAGCAGGCGCCCGTCGGTGCGCAGGCCGGCCGGCATCAGCACGCTGTCGAGCGCGTCGAGCACGCACTCGGGCGTGAGGCCGGCGAACGGCGGGCCGGCGGGAGAAGCGGGAGCGGAAGTGGCGTCTGTCATGCCCCGCATTGTGCCGCCAGCCGGGCCGAAAGACGAGCGTCCGGTGCGGTGTTCGCTTAGTGGAGCGCCGCGCCGGCCGGCAGCACGGATTCGCCGGTGTCGATCAGATCCTCGAGAAAGAACGGCTCGGTGTTGAGTTCTTTCGACTCACCCGGCACGCCCGCGTACCAGGTCACCATGGCCATGTCGCCCAGGACGCGCTGGACGATGCCGCGCGCGCCCTTCGGCACCGCGATATGGGTAGTGCAGACAATCGACCCGACATGCATGATGGTTCCCCACTCTTGAATCTTGAAACCCGGCCCGCTGGCGAGCCGGCAAATGCGCGATCCGCGCCGCTCTCGACGGAGCGTTGCGCGTAATCCCATTGTTCACGGTTTATCGAAGCGCGAAAAGAAGAAGAAGCAGGCGAAGTGCCGCGAATTCGTCAAATGTCTCCAATCAACCACTGCGCCGCGCGTGCGCTTGCACGGGCGGACACCCCCATCATACCCTGTCGAATGTGACTGCCCGCCGAATCCGCCCGGCGCTGCGGCGCACCCGCGATCGACGCAATGCGCACATCGTTTGCCGCGTGCCGGGCCGCCAGGAGATTTCGCGTGACCGAGCCTGCGGCGCCACGCCGCTTGCCTCGCACGCTACAGCCTCCTTCCCCCGTCTCGAACACGGCTCGCGCAGCCACCGCGCACAAGCGTCGCCCGGCATCACCTCAACGCGTCTTTCGCCATGCGGGGCCGCCGAACAGTTGTTGCGCCGGATGCCGGCCTTGCAGTACCTTTGACGTTCATTCGCGTTCAACCGCATTCCGACACGATGCATCCGCTCTCGTCCGCCCTCGCAAAATCCCGGCCGCAGTTCGACACGCGGCCGCAGGCGTGCGCGCATCCGTCGGTCCTCCCGCCTCCTGTCGCACCGCCGCTCGTCGGCGCCGCGCCGCCCCCTCCGGCGGCACGCGCCGGCTGACCAGCCGGCTTCCGTTTCGTCTTTCATTCGCCCGTCAGCTTCCGTTCGTGCGTCGTGACGCACGACTCCCTGCTGCACGCGCAGATGGAACGTTCCGATCCGTTCGACAGGTGGATTCACATGGTTTCGTTCAAACGCGCGCTTGCCGCGCATGGAGCGACGTCGCTCTTCGTGCTGCTGTGGAGCAGCGGCGCGATCTTCGCCGAACTCGGTCTGCGTCACGCATCCGCGTTCGTCTTTCTCACCGCGCGTTTCGCGCTCGCGTCGCTCGTGCTGCTCGCACTGGCCTTCATGCGCAAACGCTGGCTGCCGCCGCGCGGCGAGCGGCGCATGGCCGCGCTGACCGGCTTGCTGATGATGGGCGGCTATTCGATCTTCTATCTGCTCGCGCTCGAGCGCGGGATCGCGCCGGGTGTGCTCGCAACGATCCTCGGCGTGCAGCCGATCCTCACGCTGGCGATCGTCGAGCGGCGCTGGCAGCCCATGCGCGTCACGGGGCTCGCGCTGTCGCTGGCCGGCCTCGCGCTCGTCGTATGCCGCGGCGTGGGCGATGCCGGCCTGCCGCTCGCGGGCATCGCGTGCGCGCTCACGGCACTCGTCGCGCTGACCGTCGGCTCGCTGCTGCAAAAGCGCGTACGCGCGGCACCCGCCGACGTGCTGCCGCTGCAGAATGCGATCGGCCTCGCGCTGTGCGTGGCGATCGTGCCGTTCCGGCCGATTTCGTTCGACATGAGCTGGGCGTTCGTCGTGCCGCTCCTGTGGCTCGGCATCGTGATTTCGGTGATCGCGCAACTGCTGTTCTACCGGTTGATGCAGCGCGGCGATCTCGTCAACGTGACGAGCCTGTTCTATCTCGTGCCCGTCGTCACCACGCTGATGGATGCCGTGTGGCTCGGCAACCGGCCCGAACCGCTCGCGCTCGCCGGCATGGGCGCGATCATCGCGGGGCTCGCGCTCGTGTTCCGCGCGCCGGCCGCACGCACGCAACCCGATCGCGCATGAACGGGCGGGCCGCTGCACATGATGGTGTGGCGGCCCGCATCGGACACACACGTCAATTCCGCGAAAATCGAAAGGAACGGGAAAGACGTGTGCAAGGCGTTCGTCGAGCTTGCTGGAAAAATGCGCGATTCGCCGGGCTTTCCGCTGATTTTTAGTGGTTCGGATAGCGAAAAGCGGCGCCGGTTGCCTATACTCGAACTGACCGCCTCGCTCGCAATCGGGTCGGACCAAGACTAGAAACACCCGGCATGGGACTGGAGTCAGCTCAAGCGCCAACTCCGGCCGACGTCCCGCAAGGGGATGGGGCCTGAGTAAATGCTGAAGCGCTGACTCCGGCCGACACTGGAGACACGCATGACCACCTATTTCACGATCGGCGACTTCATCCTGTTGATCCCGATGGCGCTGGCCGGAGCGCTATTTCTCGGCGCGGTGCCGTGCGCAACCGAATTCCGCCACAACCTGCTGCGCGTGCTGGGCGTCATCCTCGGCGTCGGCGTCGCGGTATTGCTGGTCGAAGGTCTGCCTGCGCTGCTCTAGCCTCCCCCCCGTGCCTGACGCGCATCGCTGCGCCGCAACGATGCGACGTGTTGCCTGCAAGCCGGTGATACCGGCATGCGATGTTTCGCATGCCGTATCGACTGCCGGTCAGATCGCCTGATCGGTGGACGGCTTTTCCCACAGATTGATGCCGCCTTCCGTCGCGTAACGATCGATCTCCGCGAGTTCCTCCGCCGAGAATTCGAGGTTCTTCAACGCGCCGACGTTTTCACGCACCTGCTCGGCACGGCTCGCGCCGATCAGCGCGGACGTCACGCGGCCATTGCGCAGCACCCATGCAAGCGCCATCTGCGCGAGGCTCTGGCCGCGCCGCTCGGCGATCGCGTTGAGCTTGCGCACATGCTCGAGGTTATCCGCGCTCAGGTGATCCTGCTTCAGCGAGCCGCCGCCCGGCTTGTTCACGCGCGCATCGGCCGGCACGCCGTTCAGGTACTTCGACGTGAGCAGCCCCTGCGCAAGCGGCGTGAACGCGATGCTGCCCGCGCCGACGTCGTCGAGCGCGCCGAGCAGGTCGCTCTCGATCCAGCGGTTCAGCATGTTGTACGAAGGCTGGTGGATCAGCAGCGGCACCTTGTACTGCGCGAGCAACTCGGCCATCTCGCGCGTCTTCGCCGCCGAATACGACGAAATGCCGATGTAGAGCGCCTTGCCCTGCTGCACGGCCGACGCGAGCGCGCCCGCCGTTTCCTCGAGCGGCGTGTGCGCGTCGAAGCGGTGCGAATAGAAGATGTCGACGTAGTCGAGCCCCATCCGCTGCAGGCTCTGGTCGAGACTCGCGAGCACGTACTTGCGAGACCCGCCGCCGCTGCCGTACGGCCCCGGCCACATGTCCCAGCCGGCCTTCGTCGAGATCAGCAGCTCGTCGCGATACGGCAGGAAATCCTCCTTCAGCAGCCGGCCGAAGTTGGTTTCGGCGCTGCCGTACGGCGGCCCGTAGTTGTTCGCGAGATCGAAGTGGTTGATGCCGAGGTCGAACGCGGTGCGCAGGATCTCGCGCTGCGTCGAGATCGGCGTCGAGTCGCCGAAGTTGTGCCACAGGCCGAGCGACAGCGCAGGCAGTTTGAGCCCGGATTTGCCGCAGGTGCGGTATTGCATGTCCGCATAACGTTCGGAAGCTGCTTCGTAGGCCATGAGTATTTCCCGTCAGGACGTCGGAGGGAGGGGCGCGCGCCGGCCGCGCACAGGGCGCGACGGCGGCGAAGAAAAACGCACGACGGCTATGGTAACGAAGGCGGCCGATGCGCGCACGGCGATGGACGCGACCGCGGTCGTCGCCTACACTGCGGCGTCTCGAATCACCGTTTCAGCGAGGTTGGTATGTCCCGCGTCATCTCGGTTGCGCTGCTCGTCGGCGGCGTCGTGCTGCTGTATTTCGGCGGCCAGTCGTTCCATTCGATCAACGACAACATGTCGCGCCTCTTCACAGGCTCGCCCGCCACGAAGACGATCCTGCTGATCGTGGGCGGCGCCGTCGCTTCGTTCGTCGGCCTGATCGGCCTAGCGATGCCGGGCGGCAAGCGCTGATCGCGCAGCCGCGCGAACGGCCCGCGTCACCCTGATCGGGCCGCGCAAAACGAAACGGGCGGCCAGGCCGCCCGTTGCTTCGTTCGCCCGCGATGCGCCGCATCGCGTGATCGTCGCGGCCTCGCCGCGCCGACCGATCCGCACCTAGAACTGCACTTCCGGCTTCGCCGCCGAGCGCGTGCCCGGCACCGGCCGGTTGCTCGCGCCGTGATACGTATACACCAGCGAGAACTTCACCTGGTCGGAACGGTTCTGCCCGGCCGAATGCAGCGTGTTGCTGTGGAAGAACACGACGTCGCCCGCCTGGAGCGACGGGCACGTGGCCGCGTCGATCATCTTCCGGTTCTCCGGCAGGTCGCTGCGGAAGAACTTCGCATCGTCGAACGCTTCAGGCCCGAATTCGGCCGTATGCGAACCCGGCACGAGCCACAACGCGCCGTTCTCGTTCGTTTCCGGCCCCAGCGCGAGCCATACCGACACCATGTCCGAACGCTCGAACGCCCAGTAGCGGAAGTCGCGATGCCAGCCCGTCAGGCTGCCGTACGCGGGGTGCTTGGTCATCATGCAGTTGTGATGTGCGCGCGACAGCACGGGCTCTTCGCCGAAATACTCGCGCATCCACGCGCCGATTTCGGGTGCGACCGCGCGCTCGGCGAATGCCGGATCGCGCGAGTACGCATCGAGCAGCCGCCGCACCGTGTGCCCGCCCGGCGCATGCTTCGACTCGGGTGCGCCCGGGTAGCGCAGGTCCGCCTCGAATTCGATCGGCTCGGCAGCCTCCTGCAACTGCCGCTCTGCAATCCGTTTAAGCGCCGCGCATTGCTGCTCGCCGACGAGGCCACGCGCGACGACGAACCCGCGTTCGCGCAATTCCGCGACTTGCGCGCGGATCGATTCCGACTGCAATGGAGACGACATGGGATGCCAGACGTTTATTGTGTGAATGTGACGATTGTAAATCGGCGCCGGATGCCGCGAACAGCGCCATTGTCGTACGCAGGGGCATGCCAATCGCCGATTTGATCTGGCGCAAGGGAACTGTGCGGCGCGGCGTTGGCCTCACCGACAGGCGGTATGCGGCACACGCCTTGCGGCACAAGGGTTTATCGCGACTTTTGCCGGTCATGAATCCCCTGTAGCCTGACGCGGCCTGTCAATTCTGGCGGGCGCGGCGCGCAGCGGCTTTCGATATGATCCGTTGCGCAATCCGAGGCCGTTCATACCAGTGCGCTCTTCAAGGGCGCCATCCATACAAGCGAAGCATCGTTCACATGCCATTCCGTCTGACTTCCCGTCTCAGCCGCGCTGCGAAGCGCGTCGCGCCGTCCGCTCCTGCCCGCCCGCTGCGCCATCACCGCGCACGCACGCAGGCGCTGGCCGAGCGCGCGCCCGCGCACAGCCGGCTCGACGGCATCCGTGCGTGGTTCCACGCGTTTTTCTCGATGATGAGTGCGCAGACGTTCGCACGCCGTGCCGGCCTGCGCTCGCTGCTGCAGAAGCCGTCGTCGCTGCGCGCGCTCGCGCTGCGCCGCGCGCTCGGCCCGCAGCGCCGCGTCAACCGCCCGCGCCGCCTCGCGGCCAGCAACGGCTGGTTCGGGTTCGGTGCGCGCTGAAGCAGCGCCGGCGGGCACTGCCCGCCATGATCGCCGCCGTTGCGCCGGCGATCGGAACCCATAAAAAAACCCCGGCATTGCCGGGGTTTTTTGTTTCGGGCGAACGACGCTTACGCGACGCGTGCCGTCGGCTCCACGCCGGCCGCTTCGGCCAGTGCGAGCGCCTTGTCGGTCGCTTCCCACGAGAATTCCGGCTCTTCGCGGCCGAAGTGGCCGTAAGCAGCGGTCTTCTCGTAGATAGGGCGCAGCAGGTCGAGCATCTTGATGATGCCCTTCGGACGCAGGTCGAAGTGCTCGCGCACGAGCTTCGTGATCACCGCATCCGACACGCGGCCCGTGCCGAACGTGTTGACCATCACCGAGGTCGGCTCGGCAACGCCGATCGCGTACGACACCTGGATCAGCGCGCGCGACGCGAGGCCGGCGGCGACGATGTTCTTCGCGACGTAGCGGCCTGCATACGCAGCCGAACGGTCGACCTTCGACGGATCCTTGCCCGAGAACGCGCCGCCGCCGTGCGGTGCGGCACCGCCGTACGTATCGACGATGATCTTGCGGCCCGTCAGGCCGCAGTCGCCCTGCGGGCCGCCGATCACGAACCGGCCGGTCGGGTTCACGAGGAACTTGATGTCGCCCTTGATCAGGTCGGCCGGCAGCGTCGGCTTGATGATTTCCTCGATCACGGCTTCGCGCAGCGCGGGCAGCTCGATGTCCGGTGCGTGCTGCGTCGACAGCACGACGGTGTCGATCGAATCGGGCTTGCCGTCGACGTAGCGGACCGTCACCTGCGACTTCGCGTCCGGACGCAGCCACTGCAGGCGGCCGTCGCGGCGCAGGCTGGCCTGGCGCTCGACGAGACGGTGCGACAGGTAGATCGGCAGCGGCATCAGTTCCGGCGTTTCGTCGCACGCATAACCGAACATCAGGCCTTGGTCGCCCGCGCCCTGGTCGAGGTTGTCGTCGTGTGCACGATCGACGCCCTGGGCGATGTCCGGCGACTGCTTGTCGTACGCGACGAGCACCGCGCAACCCTTGTAGTCGATGCCGTAGTCGGTGTTGTCGTAGCCGATGCGCTTGATCGTGTCGCGCGCGATCTGGATGTAATCGATGTTGGCCGTGGTGGTGATTTCACCGGCCAGCACGACGAGACCCGTGTTGCATAGCGTTTCCGCCGCAACGCGCGAATATTTGTCCTGCTCGAGGATGGCGTCGAGAATCGCGTCCGAGATTTGGTCCGCGACTTTGTCCGGATGGCCTTCGGAGACGGATTCGGACGTGAAGAGATAATCGTTTGCCACTTTTTCAGGCTCCTGTGTGGTTACGGTTGGTTTCACGTAGCCAGCTTCGTTGGGCCTGAAGCGGCGACGCTTTAGCGGATTACCAGGACCGGGCAGCGCGCTTCGCGCCAGCCGGCTTCGCCCCGCAAGTTGTCAGTTAACTCGGCGAAGCCCGTATTATAGCGGCTTTCCTGAATTGTCACAGAGCGCTGCCCGTGCTGTTTCTTCCACTGTCTTACCACCCTGCTCGCAACGCGCCGGCCATCCGGCCCCACGGAGGTGCCGCATGCTAGGCCGCCTCGGCACGCATCTCGCCATCGGCTTCCTGAAGCTGCTCGCCCTGTTGCCGTACGGCCTGACCGCGCGGCTCGGCGACGGTCTCGGCTGGCTGCTGTACCAGATCCCCAGCCGGCGAAAACGCATCGTACACACCAACCTGAAACTCTGCTTCCCGGACTGGAGCGACGAACGGCGCGAGGAAGTGGCCGGCCTGCATTTCCGCCATGCGATCCGCAGCTACGTCGAGCGCAGCGTGCAATGGTTCGGCTCCGCGAAGAAGCTCGAGAAGCTGATCCAGGTCGACAGCGCGGTCGACCTCACCGATCCCGACCTGCCGCCGACGCTGTTCCTCGGCCTGCACTTCGTCGGCATCGAAGCCGGTTCGATCTGGCTCAACCGGTCGCTGCAGCGCCGCTGCGGATCGCTTTACCAGCCGTTCTCGAACGCGGTGCTCGAGGAAGAAGCGAAGAAGGCGCGCGGGCGCTTCGACGCCGAGATGGTCGGCCGCGCGGACAGCGCGCGCGTCGTGCTGCGCTGGCTGCGCGACCGCAAGCCCGTGATGCTCGGCGCCGACATGGACTACGGGCTGCGCAACTCGACGTTCGTTCCGTTCTTCGGCGTGCCGGCCTGCACGCTGACGGCCGTCGGCCGGCTCGCGAAGACGGGCCGCGCGCAGGTCGTGCCGTTCATCGGCGAGGTGCTGCCGAACTACAAGGGCTACCGGCTGAAGGTATTCAAGCCGTGGGATCGGTACCCGACCGGCGACGACGATCTCGACGCGCGGCGGATGAACGAATTCCTCGAGGAACAGATCCCGCTGATGCCCGAGCAGTACTACTGGGTCCACAAGCGCTTCAAGACGCGCCCGCCCGGCGAGCCGGGCCTGTACTGACCCTGCCGGGCGAAACCCGCGGGCGCGCCGTCATGCGCGCGCCTGCGCTCTCGCCACCTTCGGCGCGCCTTTCGCGCGCGCCTGCCAGAGATCGAACGCAGCCTGCTGTGCGAGCCATAGATCCGCACGGCCGCCGCTGTCCTCGCCCAGCCACGCTTCGAGACGCAGCGCCATTTCCGGCGAGATACCGGCATGGCCGTGCAGGATCCGCGACAGCGCCGCGCGCGTCACGCCGAGTTGCGCAGCGGCCTCGGTGACGGTCAGGCCGAGCGCCGGCAGCACGTCATCGCGCAGCGCTTCGCCCGGATGGGGCGGATTGAAGATGCGTGTCATGGCTTAAATCACCTCAGTGGTAATCCTGGTAATTGACCAGGACGACATCGGAGCCGTCGAACCTGAACGTCAGGCGCCAGTTACCGCTCACGCTCACCGCGTAGTAACCGTCCAGCCCGCCGGCAAGGCCATGGAAGCGCCAGCCCGGCACGTTCATGTCGAACGGCCGGCTCGCCACGTCGAGACGGGCAAGCTGGCGCCGCAGTCTTGGAGCATGGTCCGGCAGGATGCCCGCCTTGCTCCCGTTCATGAAAAACGCTTCCAGCCCCTTGTGCTGCCATGACTTGATCATGGACCTCCCACACTCAAGTCGCGATGTCGACAGCATGGCCTACAGATGTATAGCCACACTATACGAATCGCTTGATCACCTTGTCAATTTGACCCGTACGAAAACGCTCATCCGGGTCGTCCCGTGCTTTCACCGTGCATCGGGCACGCATCGCCAAGCCTCGCCTGCGCTGCGACAACGCCCGACCCGCCGCGTCAATTTGTCCCCTCGCCACTGACGCGGCCAGTCGACCGATCGACAGATGCCGCCCGTCCCGTCTCCACTGGCGACGCGAAACGCCCGCCCGCGCGGGACGCCCCTGTCGGCTGCATGTATCATTTACGGCTGAGATCAGCACGACGAACGAGGCCGCCCGGCATGGCCGCCGGCCGTTTGCGTCGTGCCGACCGCCTTGTTCGCCATGGAATCCCGGACCCAGTGAAACTCTCGTTCACCAAGATGCACGGCGCGGGCAACGACTTCGTCGTGCTCGACGGCTATTCGCGCGCGTTGCCGCCGCTCACCGAAGCGCAGGTGCGCGCGCTCGCCAACCGGCACTTCGGCATCGGCGCCGATCAGTTGCTGCTCGTCGAAAAACCGACCGTCGAAGGCGCGGATTTCAAGTACCGGATCTTCAACTGCGACGGCGGCGAGGTCGAACACTGCGGCAACGGCGCGCGCTGCTTCGTGAAATTCGTCAGCGACCGCGGCCTGACCGACCAGCGCAGCGTGCGCGTGCAGGTCATGAAGGGCCTGATCACGCTGACGCTGCAGGACAACGGCGAAGTCGTCGTCGACATGGGTGCGCCCGTGTTCGCGCCGGCACAGGTGCCGTTCGATGCGTCGGGCCTCGACGGCCGCACGGAGGGCCACGACACGCTGTGGCCGCTCGACGTCGGCGGCGCGACGCGCTGGATCTCGACGGTGTCGATGGGCAATCCGCATGCGGTGCAGGTCGTCGACGATGCCGAAGCGTATCCCGTGCTGGAAGAAGGCCCGCTGATCGAGCGCCACGCGCGCTTCCCGCAGCGCGTGAACGCCGGCTTCATGCAGATCGTGTCGCGCAATGAAGTGAAGCTGCGCGTGTACGAACGCGGCGCGGGCGAGACGCTCGCGTGCGGCACGGGTGCGTGCGCGGCGGTCGCGGCCGGCATCCGGCGCGGCCTGCTCGATTCGCCGGTGACCGTGCACACGCACGGCGGCACGCTGACGATCGGCTGGGACGGCGCGCGCGACGAAACCGCCGCGCTGATGATGGCCGGGCCCGCCGCGACCGTGTTCGAAGGCGAGATCGACCTGAACGCCTGACCCTGCAACGTCCTTGATAATTGAACGCTCCAGCCACATGAACGATCGCGAAGTCGCCGACTACCTGCTCGCCAATCCCGAATTCTTCGCGCAGCACGCCGAACTGCTCGCGACGATCCGTCTCGCGAACCCGCACGGCAAGGCCGCGATCTCGCTGCAGGAGCGGCAGATGGAGATGCTGCGCGACAAGAACAAGCATCTCGAGCGCCGCCTAGCCGAGCTCGTGCGGTACGGCCACGAGAACGACAGCCTGTCCGCGAAGTTCAGCCGCTGGACCGCGCGCGTGATCGCGGAACGCGATCCGTACGCGCTGCCGCGCACGATCGCCGACGGCATCGCCGACGTGTTCGACGTACCGCAAACCGCACTGCGCGTATGGGACGTCGCCGACACCTACGCGCAGGCCGACTTCGCGCGCCAGGTCGGCGAGGAAGTGCGCCTGTTCACGAACGGCCTGTCGACGCCGTACTGCGGCGCGAACACGGGCTTCGAGGCCGCGCAGTGGCTCGCGCCCGCGGTAGCCGCCTCGGCCGCGAATGCGGCGGAAGGCGCCGAAGCCGCGCCGGCCGGCGACGGCTCGGCCGCATCGGTCGCGCTGCTCGCGCTGCGCGCGCCGCTCGCCGGCACCGACGCGCCCGCGTTCGGCCTGCTGGTGCTCGGCTCGCCCGACCCGCGCCGCTTCCACGACGGGATGGCCACCGACTTCCTCGCGCAGATCGCGACGCTCGCGAGCGCGGCGCTCACGCGCCTGCTGCCGCACTGACCGCGCACGCGATGACAGACGATCCGGTCGCCGCCTACCTGTCGAACCTGAAGCACATCAGGCAGCTGTCGGAACATACGCTGCGCGCGTACACGCACGAACTCGACGAACTGAAGAAGCTCGCGGCCGGCCGCCCGCTCGACACGCTGACGGCCGTCGACATGCGCGGCGCGGTCGCGCGCGCGCACGCGGGCGGGCTGTCCGCGCGGTCGATCTCGCACCGCCTGTCGGCATGGCGCGCGTTCTACCGCTGGCTCGCGCAGCGCATCGAGATGCCCGCGAACCCGGTTGCCGCGGTGCGCGCGCCGAAGCGGCCGAAAACGCTGCCGAAGGCGCTGTCGGTCGACGACGCGTCGGCACTGATGGACGCGCCGCTCTCCGGCACGACCGAGAGCATCCGCGATCACGCGATCCTCGAGCTGTTCTATTCGTCGGGGCTGCGCCTGGCCGAGCTGATCGGGCTCGACGTCATGTACACGCAGGCCGACGGCTACCGCTCGGCCGGCTGGCTCGATCTCGCCGAAGCCGAAGTCACCGTGCGCGGCAAGGGCAACAAGGAGCGCAAGGTGCCGGTCGGCCGCAAGGCGATCGATGCGCTGAATGCGTGGCTCGCGGTGCGCGGCGAATTCGTGAAGCACGACCCGCATCCGCTGTTCGTGTCCGTGCGCGGCAACCGGATGTCGCCCGGGGTCGTGCGCGAGCGCGTGAAGCGCGCGGCGCTCGCCGCGGGCATTCCCGCCAACGTCCACCCTCACGTGCTGCGCCACTCGTTCGCGACCCACGTGCTGCAGTCGAGCGGCGACCTGCGCGCGGTGCAGGAACTGCTCGGCCACGCGAGCGTCGCCGCGACGCAGGTCTATACGTCGCTCGACTTCCAGCATCTCGCGAAGATTTACGACAGCGCGCATCCGCGCGCGAAGAAGCGCGACTGACGCGCGTCCCGTGTTACCCGCCGCGCGCGGCGACCGGCAACGGTCGGCGTCGGGCGCGGCCCATTTCGATCCCATCATGCAAACCGTCACACTCAAGCCGTCCAAGGAAAAATCGCTGCTGCGCCGCCATCCGTGGATCTACGCCAATGCGATCGACCGCGTCGACGGCAAGCCCGCGCCCGGCGCAACCGTGATCGTGCGCTCGCACGACGGCCGCTTCCTCGCGCGCGGTGCGTACAGCCCTCAGTCGCAGATCCGCGTGCGCGTGTGGAGCTTCGACGAGAACGAGCCGATCGACCACGCGTTCTTCAAGCGCCGCGTGCAGCGCGCGGTCGCGCACCGCACGACGATGGTGTCCGGCACGGGCGCGGTGCGGCTCGTGTTCGGCGAGGCCGACGGGCTGCCGGGGCTGATCGTCGACTACTACGTCGCGGACACCGCGGAAGCCGGCGCGGCGCCGCGCGGCCAGCTCGTCTGCCAGTTCATGGCCGCGGGCGTCGAAGCGTGGAAGGATGCGATCGTCGCGGCGCTCACCGGCGCGACGGGCTGCCCGAACGTGTACGAGCGCTCGGACGTGTCGATCCGCGACAAGGAAGGGCTCGAACAGACGACCGGCGTGCTGGCCGGCGATGCGCCGCCCGCGACGCTGATCGCGAACGAAAACGGCGTGCGCTATCACGTCGACGTGCCGAACGGCCACAAGACGGGCTTCTACGTCGACCAGCGCGACAACCGCGCGCTCGTCGCGCAGTACGCGGCCGACCGCGACGTGCTGAACTGCTTCTGCTACACGGGCGGCTTCTCGCTCGCGGCACTCAAGGGCGGCGCGAAACGCGTCGTGTCGATCGACTCGTCGGGCGATGCGCTCGCGCTCGGGCAGCAGAACGTCGTCGCCAACGGCTTCGATGCCGAACGCGCGACCTGGCTGGACGCGGATGCATTCAAGACGCTGCGCCGCCTCGTCGACGAAGCCGAGCGTTTCGACCTGATCGTGCTCGATCCGCCGAAGTTCGCGCCGACCCGAGACAGCGTCGATCGCGCGGCGCGCGCGTACAAGGACATCAACCTGAGCGGCTTCAAGCTGCTGCGCCCGGGCGGCCTGCTGTTCACGTACTCGTGCTCGGGCGCGATCGACATGGACCTGTTCCAGAAGATCGTCGCGGGCGCGGCTGCCGACGCGAAGGTCGACGCGCGCATCCTGAAGCGGCTCGGCGCGGGCGTCGATCACCCGCTGCTGGCCGCGTTCCCGGAAGGCGAATATCTGAAGGGCCTGCTGTTGCAAATCGTCTGATCGCCCCGATCTTGGCGGACACCCTGGTCCGCCGGCCCCGCCTGGCGGGCCAGCGCTTTCGCCTGTCGTCCGGACGACGGGCGGGGGCTTGACAGGTATGTTTCAATGGATGGTTGTGCGCCCCGGCTCGCAGCGCGAGGGCGCGACGCACATCCTGGTTTTGACCCCGATTCACGAACCACAGGCGACCGACATGGCCACTCCCGTCACCATCCTTACCGGCTTTCTCGGCAGCGGCAAGACGACGCTGCTCAAGCGCATCCTGAACGAACAGCACGGCATGAAGATCGCCGTGATCGAGAACGAGTTCGGCGAAGAGAACATCGACAACGAAATCCTCGTGCAGGATTCGAACGAGCAGATCATCCAGATGAGCAACGGCTGCATCTGCTGCACGATCCGCGGCGACCTCGCACGCGCGCTCGGCGATCTGGCCGCGAAGAAGCGCGAAGGCAAGCTCGACTTCGACCGCATCGTGATCGAGACGACCGGCCTCGCGAATCCGGGCCCCGTCGCGCAAACCTTCTTCATCGACAGCGAAATCGCCGACGATTTCCTGCTCGACGCGGTCATCACGCTCGTCGACGCGAAACACGCGGACGCGCAACTCGACGAACACGAAGTCGTGCAGCGCCAGGTCGGTTTCGCCGACCGCCTGTTCATCACGAAGTCGGACCTCGTCGACGACCAGACCGTCGCCGACCTCAAGCACCGCCTGATGCACATGAACCCGAGGGCCGCGATCAAGGTCGTGAATTTCGGCGAAGCCGACATCAAGGAAATCTTCGACCTGCGCGGTTTCAACCTGAACGCGAAGCTTGAGATCGACCCCGACTTCCTCGCCGAGGACGATCACGCGCACCATCACCACGATCACGACCATGATCATGATCATGATCACGCCGATTGCGACCACGATCACGGCCAATGCGCGCACGATCACGACCACGGCCACCACCATCACCGCCACGCGCACCACGACGACAAGATCAAGTCGTTCGTGTACCGCAACGACCGCCCGTTCGACCCGAACAAGCTGGAAGACTTCCTCGGCGGCATCCTGCAGATCTACGGCGAGCGGATGCTGCGCTACAAGGGCGTGCTGTTCATGAAGGGCGTCGACCGCAAGGTCGTGTTCCAGGGCGTACACCAGATGATGGGCAGCGACCTCGCCGCCAAGTGGCTGCCGGCCGAAAAGAAGACCAACAAGATGGTCTTCATCGGCGTCGACCTGCCCCAGGACCTGATCACCGACGGCCTCGACGCCTGCCTCGCCTGACACGCGCGGGCGCCGCATTTGCGGCCCTTTTTGGCCCTTTGCGCCCCGCCCGCGCCGCCGCTTTCGCGGCGGCCCCGGCGGCGGCGTGCGGGCAGGGTTTCGCCGTCATCGCTTTTTCGCGATTTGCGCGTTATATTTTCTAGATATTGGCGCAGCCGACGGGGATCGACCCGATACGGCGCCCGCTTGCGATTCAGTTACAATACGTGCCCGCTGGAGTACGGCAACAAACAGGCCCGGTTCTTGCTGAACCAGTTTTCCGGGCATCGCAACCGCGCCGGATCGCCAATCCGCCACCCGGCCGCGGCCGATGCGATCTGCCGCGCAGCACACCGGTTCGCCGCGCGCGCAAATCCGCGCCAGGCCTATCCTGGTATTTGAGAACCGGTTTTCCAGAGGCTTTCGGCCCCGCGGCGGCAAATCGCAAATGATTGCAAGCGCGGTTGCGGGTAATCCCAAAGTGCAGGCAATATCTCTTGATTTGCCGCACATTGAAGAAGCAAGCAGATGACGAAGAAACTCTTGACCGAAGCCGAAATCCTGAAGATGAGCGACAAGGATTACATGAATGAGGATCAGCTCGCCTTCTTCAAAAATCGGCTCGAACAGTTGCAGGCGGACATCCTCAAGAATGCAGGCCAGACGACCGAGAACCTGCGCGAGACGGTGATCGTCCCCGATCCCGCCGATCGCGCGACGATCGAGGAAGAGCACGCGCTCGAGCTGCGCACGCGCGATCGCGAACGCAAGCTCCTCAAGAAGGTTCAGCAGTCGCTCGCCCGCATCGATTCCGGCGATTACGGCTGGTGCGAGGAAACCGGCGAGCCGATCGGCATTCCGCGCCTGCTCGCGCGTCCGACGGCCACGCTGTCGCTCGAGGCGCAGGAGCGCCGCGAGTTGCGCCAGAAGCTGTTCGGCGACTGATCGAGCGGCGTTCCGCTCCGACACGCTGCTTCCCGAAAGCGCGCGGCCTGCCGCGCGCTTTTTGTTTTTCCGGCACCGGTTCCCCACCGGCCGATTTGCCCCCCGCCTCTTGATATCCCCGCGCCCGCCCTAAAATGAAACGGACGCGCGCCGGGCCGCTCCCCGGCGCACTGCGATTCACGCGGCGGCGCCTCGCGCCGCCCGACTCTTCCCCGTTTTTCTCAAGGAACGCAGATGGAGCAATTTCACGGCACGACCATCGTTTCGGTCCGGCGCGGCGACAAGGTCGCGCTCGGCGGCGACGGCCAGGTAACCCTCGGCAACATCGTCATGAAGGGTGGCGCGCGGAAAGTGCGGCGGATCTACAACAACCAGGTTCTGGTCGGATTCGCGGGCGGCACCGCCGATGCGTTCTCGCTGCTCGACCGCTTCGAGGCGAAGCTCGAGAAGCACCAGGGCAACCTGACCCGTGCGGCCGTCGAGCTCGCGAAGGACTGGCGCACCGACCGGATGCTGCGCCGCCTCGAGGCGATGCTGATCACGGCCGATGCGACCACCACGCTCGTGATCACCGGCAACGGCGACGTGCTCGACCCCGAAGGCGGCATCTGCGCGATCGGCTCGGGCGGCGCGTATGCGCAGGCCGCGGCCCGCGCGCTCGCCGAGAACACCGAGCTGTCGCCGCGCGAGATCGTCGAGAAGTCGCTCGGGATCGCCGGCGACATGTGCATCTACACGAACCACAACCGCATCATCGAAACGATCGAGTAAGGACCGCCCCATGAGCACCATGACCCCTGCCGAGATCGTCTCGGAACTCGACAAGCACATCATCGGCCAGAACAAGGCGAAGAAGGCTGTCGCGGTCGCGCTGCGCAACCGCTGGCGCCGCCAGCAGGTCGCCGATCCGCTGCGCACGGAAATCACGCCGAAGAACATCCTGATGATCGGGCCGACGGGCGTCGGCAAGACCGAAATCGCGCGCCGCCTCGCGAAGCTCGCCGATGCGCCGTTCATCAAGATCGAAGCGACCAAGTTCACCGAAGTCGGCTACGTCGGCCGCGACGTCGACAGCATCGTGCGCGACCTGATCGAGATCTCGGTCAAGCAGACGCGCGAATCCGAGATGCGCAAGGTGCGCAGCAAGGCGACCGACCAGGCGGAAGACCGCATCCTCGACATCCTGCTGCCGCAACCGCGCGCGGTGGGCTTCGGCGGCAATGCCGAGCACGCGAACGACGACAACAACGCGACGCGCCAGACGTTCCGCAAGCGCCTGCGCGAAGGCCAGCTCGACGACAAGGAAGTCGAGCTCGACCTCGAGCAGCCGTCGGTCGGCATGGACATCATGGCGCCGCCCGGGATGGAAGAGATGACCGAGCAGATCCGCTCGATGTTCTCGAACCTCGGCAGCGGCAAGAAACAGCGCCGCAAGGTGAAGATCAAGGAAGCGCTGAAGCTGCTGACCGACGAGGAAGCGGCGAAGATGCTCAACGACGAGGAAGTGAAGACGAAGGCCGTGCAGAACGTCGAGCAGAACGGCATCGTGTTCCTCGACGAGATCGACAAGATCACGTCGCGCAACAACGAAGGCAGCGGCGGCGAAGTGTCGCGCCAGGGCGTGCAGCGCGACCTGCTGCCGCTCGTCGAAGGCACGACGATCAACACGAAGTACGGGATGGTGAAGACCGATCACATCCTGTTCATCGCGAGCGGCGCGTTCCACCTCGCGAAGCCGAGCGACCTGATTCCGGAACTGCAGGGCCGCTTTCCGATCCGCGTCGAGCTCGAATCGCTGTCGGTGGAAGACTTCGAGGCGATCCTCGATGCGACCGACGCGAGCCTCGTCAAGCAGTACCAGGCGCTGCTCGCGACCGAGGACGTGCAGCTCGAATTCGCCCGGGACGGCATCCGCCGCCTCGCGGAAATCGCGTATTCGGTCAACGAGAAGACCGAGAACATCGGCGCGCGCCGGCTGTACACGGTGATCGAGAAACTGCTCGAGGAAGTGTCGTTCTCGGCCGGCAATCACGCCGGCGAGTGCGTGACGATCGACGCGACGTATGTCGACCGGGCGCTCGGCGAAGTGGCGCAGGACGAGGATCTGTCGCGCTACGTGCTGTAACGCGGCACCCGGCATCCGACGAAAAACGGGCGGCTCCGCTGGAGTCGCCCGTTTTTTTGGAGCGGGCGCGGCGGCCCGTCGACGCCGGCCTGTCAGCGGTCGTACTCGAGCGACACCGTAAACTGCATGTCGAACGAATCCGACCAGCTCAGATTCGCGAACGAAAAATCGGTACCGCCCGTCCAGCCGGCCACCGACGGAAACGCCACGCCCTGATCGCCCGGCACGTTGAGCGTCACCGCGGTGCCCGGCTGCGCGGGCGCGGCGTGCGCGATCCCGTTGACGAAGACCGCCGAAGCCTGCCCCGCCGGTGTCGCGCGAATCTGCACGTTGCCGCGCTTGACGAACGGCAGCCCCGCTTTCGAGGTCCAGCCGAGCGGGAAGGTCGCGCCACCCGCGAACGTGCTGGCCGTGCCCGGCGTCAGCATGTCGCGCGTCGACTGCGCGGGGTCGTGCCACTGGTACTGGCGCAGCGCGTCGGGCAACGGCGACGGAGTCCGCAGCCGGACCGTATAGCTCTTCGCCGGCGCGGCCGTGCTGCCGTTCTGGTAGAGGTCGACCGTATAGGCGCTGAACGGCTTGATGTCGGCCAGCTCCGCTGCGCTCAATTGCGGCTTCGACCACGCCGTGTTGTTGCGCGGCGCGTCGCCGGGCCACGTGAACACGCCCTGGTTCGCCGGGTCCTGCGCGACGCCGGCCAGCCGATAGTTGTTGCGGCATTGGCCGCTCTTCGCGAGCGCCGCGAGCTGGGCCGGCGTCTGCCCGCTGGCGATCTGCGCGCGGATATTGAGCGTGTCGCACGTGCCGCTCGACGGCTGGAGGAACACGCCGTTGCGCAAGCCCGGGCCCTTGACGATCGCGAAATCCACGGCCTTGCCGGCAGCATCGACGATTCCGACCTGCAGGTTCAGCGAGTCGACGAACGCGTTGGTGCCGGTCGACGGATTGGCCGGATTCAGCCAGTCCCACTTCTGCGCGTTCGCATTCACCTTGCTCAGCACCGCGCGCTGGTTGCCGATCACGCGCCAGCCGGTGTCGCCGCTCGCGCGGGCGCCTTCCTTCACCGCCAGCTGCACATGCTGCTGCATGCCGTCGCGGATGCCGTCCGTGCGCGTCCACGACAGCTTGACCCACATCGTGTCGCCGGCGATCACGCGAATCACTTCCGGCAGGCTGAAGCTCGCATTGTTCATCGCGTCGTCAGCCACGATGCCCGGCGCCGTCCCGAACTCCTGTTGCACCGACATCCCGTTGTTGAGGTAGGCCGGGTACGCGCCGGCGTTCAACGCGCCGGGCGCGACGTCGTCGACGACGAGCTGGCTGCAGGCCGGCACGCCGCCGCCGAGACGCGCGGCGGCGGTGGTGCCGGCGAAGCAGTGGTTGAACGCGGCCTGCAGCGACGCGAGATCGCTGGCGCTCGGCAGGTTCGACAGCGGCACGCCGTCGATGGTCGCGACGGCCGGCAGGCTGGCCTTGTCGCCGGCTTGCGGTGCGACGCCGGGCGCGAGCTGAAGCTGTGCGGGCGTATCGCTCGACGTGCCCGCCACCGAGCTGATCTGCACGCCGCCGTCCGGCAGCACGTTGACCTTCAACTGGTCGAGCAGCCGGTCGAGCCCGGGCGCGCCGGCGGTCAGCGGCCCGGCGATCAGGTCGGCGCCGGTGTTGCCGGTCGCGGCCAGCATGTCGGCCAGCGCGGCGGAGTAGGCCTGCACGGTGCCGGCGACGGCCTGCGCCGTCACCTTGCTCTGCAGCAGTCCGGTGTTGCCCAGCAATTTCGTGGGATTGTCGCCGACGATCGTGGCGGCGATCGCATTCGTGAGCGGCGTGATGTTGATCGTCTGCGTGCCCGCGGTGGCGCTGAGCGAGATCAGCGTCGCCTGCGAATCGGCGACATTGCCGACGGCCGACAGCGCGAAGGGCGCGGTCATGCCGGTCACCGTGCAACGGAACGCGCCGGTGGTCGCGTCGGCCGGACAGTCGGCCGATTTGCCCGTCGCGTCGACGAGCGTGACGATCGCGCCCTGCATCGCGGCACCCGCCGCCGCGACGCCGCTGACCGTCTGCGCGGCCGGCGGCGGCGAGCCGCCGGACGACGAATCGCTGCCGCCCCCGCAAGCAGTCAGGATCAGTGCGGCGATACCGAGTACGACAGGTGTGCGTTTCATTGTTTTTCCCCGAGGACCTTCTGGTTATTGCGTGACATACGCGTCGCGCACGCACGCTGAATGGCGGGGATTCTCGCAAAACCGATTTTCCGGATCATCATCCAGGTAGATGAAAATCGCGATCGCGCATGCCCCTGTTCGCAAAGGACCTGTGATAGCCTGACCAAACATTCGGGGTTCGAAGCAAATCATCAGACCAAAGACCGATGCGCCGCGATTGCCACGCGAGCCAACGGGAGCGGGGAAGAACAATGCAAAGGGACCACCTCATCGGCGACCTCTATGAGGCCGCGCTGCGCCCGGACGGCTTTCTCGAAGTCTTTCATCAGGTATCCGAATCACTCGGCGCAAACGTTTTTCACATGTTCAGCTGGGATTCCGCGCGCAATGCGCCGCAGTTCTCGATCTACTCCCCGCGCGCGGAACTGGAAAGTGTCGTCGCGCTCTACGACCAGTACTACGGCGCACTCGATCCGCGCCGCAGCTTTGTCGAGCAGGCACCGCTCGGGCAATTCGTCTGCTGTCAGGATCACCTCACCGAGCAGGATGTCGCGCGCAGCGAATTCTTCCAGGACTACCAGATTCCGTCAGGCATTCGTTATCTGATGGGTGTCCGCCTGGCGCGCCCGGGCGGCGACGACATCCTGCTCGGGTTGCTGAGGGCTTGCGGCCGCCCGCCTTACTCGCCCGAGGAACGCACGGCGCTGTCGGGCATGGCCGGGCATCTGCAACGCGCGATCAACCTCTGGCAGGACGCGAACGTGCTGCACCGCGACGCCGCGCTCGGCGCCGAACTGATGGAAGAGCTGGGTCTGGCCGTGTTCGCGCTGGACCGGCATGCGCGCGTCGTCTTCGTCAATCGGGCGGCGGAATCGATGTTGCGCGCGACGACCTGCCTCAAGCTCGAGCATGGACACCTGAGTGCTGCGAGCGCGCCGCACAACGATGCGCTGAAGGCCGCGCTGGCACGCGTCGCGAAGACCCGCAACGGCGAGAGCCTCGCGCTGGCGGGCTCGCTGGACGGCGCCCACGAAATCTTTCTCGGCATCGCCGCGCTGGCCGGGCCGGCGCTCCATGCCGCGTTCGGCGGCGCGACGCTGCTCGTGACGGCCAGACGGCGAAGCGCCGCGCCGCTCGTCGTCGCGCAACAACTGCGGCAGGCGTTCGGCCTGTCGAGTGCCGAAGCCGCGGTGGCGGAGGCGTTGATCGGCGGCAAAACGCCCGAGGAATGCGCGGCGAGCGCCCGGGTATCGCTCGCCACCATCCGCACCCAGTTGCGCGCGATCTACGAGAAAACGCATTCGCGAAACCAGGCCGAGGCGGTGGGAAGAATGCTGTGGGTGCTTCCGCAGCGCCCACGCGAAAACTGACGCAACGAATCGGCAAGTGTCGCGCACCCGGCCGCCGGTGCGCTCCCGCGGTGATCCTCGCAGCGAACCGCTACCGCCTGCGTCCGAAGCGACGGCTGCGGCAGCGGCAGCGGGCGCGCGACCCGACGCCTGCGCCCTCGCGCGAACGGCCTGCCGCGCGAAACCGCGCGCGCCGGACTTACTGCCGCACCGGCTTCTTCGCGAGCTTGCGCTGCAGCGTGCGGCGGTGCATGTTCAGCGCGCGCGCGGTCGCCGAGATGTTGTTGTTGTTCTCCGCGAGCACGCGCTGGATGTGCTCCCATTCGAGCCGGTCGACCGACAGCACGACCGGGTTCTCGAGCGCCTCGTCGGCCTGCACTTCGGTCGCGTTGGTCTGCAGCGCGGCCAGGATCGATTCGACGTTCGCGGGCTTCGCGAGATAGTTGTCGGCGCCTTCCTTCACCGCCTGCACGGCGGTCGCGATGCTCGCATAGCCGGTCAGCACCAGAATCCGCGCATCGGGCTGCAGGTCGCACAGCGGCGCAATCAGGCTCAGGCCCGAATCCTCGCCGAGATGCAGGTCGACGGTGATGAACTGGAACTTGCCGCCCGCGGCGAGCCTGAGCGCCGTCTCCTTGTCGTGCGCCTGCTGGACCGCATAACCGCGGCGCTCGAGGCCGCGCGCGAGCGTGCCCGCGAACACCTCGTTGTCGTCGATCACCAGGAAATTGTTCTCGCTCATGTGGTTTCTCCGTCTACGTGTTGGTTGAGGCGGCCAGCGCCGCGACGCGCACGACCGGCAGGCGCAGCACGGCCCGCGTGCCGCGTCCGGCGGCTGCACCGGCCGCGCGGCTGTCCGGCGTGCCGGCCGTTCGTTCTGCCATGCGTTCGCCCGCGCGTTGACTCGCGCGTTGGCCCGATACGGCAGCGGCCTGGCCATTCGCCGCACCGCCGGCCCGCCCGTTGCCGCCCGTCGCGCGCGGCGTGACATCGGACAGCTCGATCGCGCCGCCGAGCCGCGCGGCCGCACTGAACGCGAGATACAGGCCGACCCCGTGCCCGCCCTGCGTGCTGTCGACCGGCATCGCGCCGAGCGACTCGCGCAGCGCGGCCGGAATGCCGGGCCCGTCGTCGCATACCTCGAATTCGATCTCGTCGGCCGCGCGGTCGTGCGCGACCTTCGCGGCCAGCGTCACGCGCTGCGGGCTCGCGCGCGCGGCGTTGTCGAGCAGGATCGTCAGGATCTGGCCGGCCGCGACCGTGTCGTCGAGCGCGACGCCCGCCGGACGCGCGCCGAGCAGCTCGAACTGCACGTGCGGATGCCGCAGGCGCCAGTGCTCGACGAACGTGTCGAGCCAGTCGTCCACCGGCTGGCGGCTCGCGGGCGCGCTCGCGCGGCTGCGCAGGCGCGCGAGCGCCGACGTGCAGAGCGTCATCTGTTCCTCGAGCACCTTCAGGTCGGCCTCGTAGCGGGCGAGCCCCGGATCGGCGCGCGCCGCGTCGCGCAATTCCTCGGCGAGCATCGCAATCGTCGACAGCGGCGTGCCCATCTCGTGCGCGACGGTGGCGGCCTGCACGCCGAGCGCGACCGCCCGCTCGTCGCGCAGCAGGTGCTGCTGCGCTTCGCCGAGCGCCGCATCGCGCTGGCGCAGCGCATTCGACATGCGCGCGACGAACCACGCGATGAGCCCGACGCTGACCATGAAGTTCGCCCACATCCCGGTGCGGTAGTAGTCGAACAGGTTCGCGGGATTGTCCATGTTGAGCGGCACCGAATCGAAGCCGAGCGCCGCGTAGCACGCGACCGCGAACGCCGCGAGCCAGATCATCAGGTGCCACGGCAGCACGGCCGCCGCGATCGCGAGCGACGGCAGGTACAGCGACACGAACGGGTTGGTCGTGCCGCCCGACAGGAACAGCAGCGCGGACAGCGCGCCGAGGTCGACCCACAGCTGGCCGAGCAGCTCGAAATTGGTTTCCGGCCGCGCGCGCAGCACGCGCACCCAGGTCAGCGCGTTGAAAACGATTTCGAGCGCGATGACCATCAGCATCGCCGGCAGCGGCAGATGCACGCCGAAATAGGTCTGCACGACGCCGATCGTCACGAGCTGGCCGACGATCGCAAGATTGCGGAGCCAGAACAGGTGACTGAGGTTGACGCGCCCGGTGGTGGTGATTCGTTGCATCCGGGCAGTTTACCCGTTTAGCGGGCGGCGCCTCCAGCGGGGCCGGATCGGAGCGGGCGACCGGGGCGCCCCGCATGCCCGGCCGGCGCCGTCAGCCGGCCGCGCCGGCCATGCGCCGCGCGATCTCGTCGGCCAGGCACTCGGGGCACCGGCAGCGTATGCCGGCCGCGGGCTGCGTGCCGCCGGGCAGCGCCGGCATCGACGCGCACCAGCAGTCGAACGGCTGCGTGTGCGCGCCGCAGTCGAAGCCGCGCCCGCAGTGCGGGCAGCGCGCGCGGCGCGGGGCGGAACGGGCGTCGGCGGCGGAATCGGTCATGGCGCAATCGCGGAAACGGGCGTGAAGTCGCCCCACGCGACAAGCATAGCGCGGCGCACGGATTTTGCGCGCCGGCCTCCCGGCCGAGGTGCGTCGCGAGCGCACGCGAACCTGCCCGCCGCCGCCGTCCGCGCATCGTCGCCCGCATCGCGCAGCGCCATAGCCGGCGGGCCGCCGCGTGCGGTGTCCGAGCCGCGCCGCCAGCGCTCCGGCCCACCCAAAAACCGATGCTGCGCTGCGCCACTCCTGTACAATTCGCCGTGTTTCAACCGTTCCCAGCCTGAGCCGCCGCCATGTCCGAGCCCATCGACCTCTCGCAGATCGCCCCCACGCTGAAAGCAGAAATCCTCGCCGAGGCACTGCCGTACATCCGCCGCTACCACGGCAAGACCGTGGTCATCAAATACGGCGGCAACGCGATGACGGAAGAGCGGCTCAAGCAAGGCTTCGCGCGCGACGTGATCCTGCTGAAACTGGTCGGCATCAATCCGGTGATCGTCCACGGCGGCGGTCCGCAGATCGATCATGCGCTGAAGAAGATCGGCAAGGCCGGCACCTTCATCCAGGGCATGCGCGTCACCGACGAAGAGACGATGGAAGTCGTCGAATGGGTGCTGGGCGGCGAAGTGCAGCAGGACATCGTGATGCTGATCAACCACTTCGGCGGCCACGCGGTGGGCCTGACGGGCAAGGACGGCGGCCTGATCCACGCACGCAAGCTGCTGATGCCGGACCGCGACAACCCGGGCCAGTACATCGACATCGGCCAGGTCGGCGAAGTCGAGGCGATCAACCCGGCAGTCGTGAAGGCGCTGCAGGACGACGCGTTCATCCCGGTGATCTCGCCGATCGGCTTCGGCGAAGACGGCCTGTCGTACAACATCAACGCGGACCTCGTCGCGGGCAAGCTCGCCACGGTGCTGAACGCCGAGAAGCTGCTGATGATGACCAACATCCCCGGCGTGATGGACAAGGACGGCAACCTGCTGACCGATTTGTCCGCGCGCGAGATCGACGCGCTGTTCGAGGACGGCACGATCTCCGGCGGCATGCTGCCGAAGATCTCGTCGGCGCTCGACGCGGCGAAGAGCGGCGTGAAGTCGGTGCACATCGTCGACGGCCGGATCGAACACTCGGTGCTGCTGGAAATCCTGACCGAGCAGCCGTTCGGCACGATGATCCGCTCGCATTGAGCGCGCGCCGCAAGACCGCCAGCCCCGACCTGCCGGCGCCGCTGCGGCGCCGGCGCATCTCGCGCAGCCGGCCGCGCGCTGGCGCGCCCGTCTGGCTGTTCGATCTCGACAACACGCTGCACCACGCATCGCACGCGATCTTTCCCGAGATCAACCGCGCGATGACGCAATACATCATCGACACACTCAACGTCGAACGCGCCGAAGCCGACCGCCTGCGCACCGGCTACACGCAGCGCTACGGCGCCGCGCTCCTCGGCCTCACGCGCCATCATCCGATCGATCCGCACGACTTCCTGCGCGCGGTCCACACGTTCACCAACCTTCCCGCCATGGTGCGCGCCGAGCGCGGCCTTGCGCGCATCGTCGCCGCGCTGCCGGGCCGCAAGTTCGTGCTGACCAACGCGCCGGAGAACTACGCGCGCGCGGTGCTGCGCGAACTGCGCATCGAACGGCTGTTCGAGCGCGTGATCGCGATCGAGCATATGCGCGACCGCCGCACGTGGCGCGCGAAGCCCGACCACACGATGCTGCGCCGGACGCTGCGCGCCGCGCATGCTCGCTTTTCGGATGCGATCCTCGTCGAGGATACGCGCGACCACCTGAAGCGCTACAAGCGTCTCGGCATCGGCACGGTATGGATCACCGGCCACCTGCCCGGCCATTTGCCGGGCACCGGGCGCCCGCATTATGTCGACCAGCGGATTCGTTCGTTAAAATCGCTGCGACTGGGCACACGATCGGGGCGACAGAAATGCAGCCGACTTACCCGCAGGACCAAGCCGTAACGGAAGGCCAGGCCACACCCGCCCGCCCGCGCCCGAAGCCGGGCGAGCGCCGCGTGATGATCCTGCAGACGCTCGCGACGATGCTCGAGGCACCGAAGCGCGAGAAGATCACGACGGCCGCGCTCGCGGCCCGGCTCGACGTGTCGGAAGCCGCGCTGTACCGCCATTTCCCGAGCAAGGCGAAGATGTACGAAGGGCTGATCGAGTTCATCGAGCAGTCGCTGTTCGGCCTCGTCAACCAGATCGTCGCGAAGGAGCCGAACGGCGTGCAGCAGGCGCGCACGATCGCGCTGACGATGCTCAATTTCGCCGCGAAGAACCCGGGGATGACGCGCGTCCTGACGGGCGAGGCGCTGGTCGGCGAGGACGAGCGGCTCACCGAGCGCGTGAACCAGTTGCTCGACCGCATCGAAGCGACCGTCAAGCAGTGCCTGCGGGTCGCGCGCACCGAAGCAAATGCGCCGCCGGACGGCGCGGCGCCGTTCGCGCTGCCGGCCGATTACGATCCGGCCGCCCGCGCGAGCCTGCTCGTCAGCTACGTGATCGGCAGATGGCACCGCTTTGCGAAGGGCGGGTTCCAGAAGCCGCCCGGCGAGCAGGCCGACGCGCATTTGCGGCTGATCCTGCAGTAGCGCCGCGCCTGCCCCTGTCCGGCAACGCACACCGGTTTCGCGCATTCGACGCCGGACGGTGCGGCCGCTCCGCCCCGTCGGCTCGCACCTTCCCGCCTGCTTCTGCCGGCAGCGAATGCCCCCCGCGAATTCGAACTCGTCCAATTTCACACCGCCGTCTCACGAGTTAAATTTATCTACCATAGATAAATTCAGGTGAAATGGTGAATCGCAGATTCCGACATTCCCGGATGAGGGCAGCCCGACGCCTCGCCCATTCGGCATTGCTTGCGGGGGCGGCAATACCATGGCCGTCGGCCGCGCAGGTGACCAACGGCGGGCCGCAACAGGCTGACGGCGTCGCGCTTGAAATCGCACCGGGCGAATATTCGACGACACAACCGGGCAAGGCCGTGCTTTCCGCCGTCAATGGCGGCACGCTGGTGACGACCGACAAGACGCGCGTGTTCTCCACCGCCTATTTCGCGGCGGGCGCGGCCGCGCTAGGCGCCGGCTCGAGCGTCACGCTGAACGATACTGAAATCCGCACCCGCGGCACCTCCAGTGCCGGCATCGACATCCGATACGGCGGCAGCGCGAGCGCGGAACGCATCTCGATCGATACCGACGGCGATTATTCGCACGGTGCGTCCGTCTACAGCGCCGACAGCCGGCTCCGCATCGCCGACAGCGTCATCGTCACGCGGGGCAAGGAGGCGTATGGCATCCTGGCGAACTACGTGCCGGGCGGCGTCATCGACGTCGCCGACACGCTGATTCGCACCAGCGGCCTGTATGCCCATGGCGTGGCCATCAGCTACGACGGCGTCCGTGCGACGCTGAATCGCACGGGTATCCGGACCGATGGCGACTATGCGTCGGCGCTGTACCTGCCGAACGCGTCCGCGGTCTCATTCGCCGACAGCCGCCTCGAAACCGCTGGCGATTACGCGCTCGGCGTGGACACCCGCGAAGGGCGCGTCGAACTCGCGCGCACGCAAGTCGTCACGCATGGCCGCAGCGCACACGGGCTGTATGCGTCGATGGAATATACCGACACCCCGACCATCGACGCGATCGATACGCAGGTGACAACCACCGGCGCCCGTTCGGTCGGCGCACTGGCCCGGCTCGGCGGCCGGGTCACGATGACACGCGGCGGCATCGTGACGACCGGCGAGCGCGCGCGCGGTGCGATGTCCGCCGGCACGGGGTCGGTTGCGTCGCTCGTCGACGCAACCGTCGAGACGCACGGCAACGAGGCCGCAGCGCTCCATGCAAGCGCCGGCGGCAGCATCGACCTGCTGCGCACCGATGCCCGCGCGACCGGCGACGCCGCGCCTGCCGCGAGCGTCCACGGCGGCAGGCTGACGGCCGACGGCGGCTCGCTCTTCAGCGAACGGCATGCGGCCATCGACGCGTCCGACGCCGAGGTCACGCTGCAGAACGGCGCCCGCGCCGCCAGCGGCAACGGCACGCTGCTGTCGGTCCGGGCCCAGTCGGGCGCGCCCGTGCGCCTGACGCTCGGCACCGGCGCGCAAGCGGCGGGCGACATCGTGAACCAGCCGACCGACGACGGCAGCCCGACCTCCGCCGTGACCGACGTCGCGCTGTCCGGTGCGTCGACATGGCGCGGCGCAACGGACGCCGTCCGCACGCTGTCGCTCGATACCGACAGCCGCTGGATCGTCACCGCCGATTCGTCGGTCGGATCCGTCGCGCTGAACGACTCGACGATCGCATTCGCAGCGCCGGACGCCGGCACGCCGCCCGCGCCGCGCACGCTCGTCGTCAACGGCGACTACGCGGCCCGCAACGGCAAGCTGGTCATCCATACCGCGCTGCGCGACGACGCGTCGCCCACCGACCGGCTCGTGATCGACGGCGGCCACGCGTCCGGCCATACCGGGGTCGTCGTGAAGCGCACGAGCGGCGAAGGCGCGCAGACGACGGTCGGCATCCCGATCGTCGAAACCCGCAACGGCGGCACCACCGATGCCGCGGCCTTCGCGCTCGACGCGGCATCGGACGGCTACCGGCAGGGCTTCGGCACGCTGTCCGCCGGCGGCTACGACTACATGCTCAAGCGCGGCGGGAACGGCGGTCGGCCGGACGACTGGCATCTGGTCTCCGCCGCGAAACCCGAACCGCCTTCGCCACCCGGCCTCGTCGACCCCGATCCGCCGGTCCAGCCGGAAATCGAGCCGCCGCCGCAGCGCGCCGCCGCACCGGAGCCCGACGCGTATCTGGCGAACGCCGACGCGGCGGCCACGATGGCGATCCATACGTTGCACCAGCGCGAAGACAGCTCGCTGCGCGCGACGGAGGCGGCACCGCGCGCGCTCGACGGCGCCGTCTGGCTGCGCGCCGAGGGGCAGTTCATGTCGATGTCGGGCGGTGCGCGCAGCGTATCGGGCAACGGCCGCCTGATTCATGCGGGCGCCGACCTGTTCCGGTTCGACGACGGCCGCGGCGGCAGCGTACGCATCGGCGCGATGGGCCTGTACGGCAGCCAGACGAACTGGTCGACGCGGCCGCTGTGGAACCCGATCGAACAGCGCATGACGAACGCCACCGCGCGCGGCAGCGTATCGGGCTACAACGCGGGGCTGTACGGCACCTGGTACGGCAACCGCGACATCCTGTCGGGCCCGTACGTCGATGCGTGGGTCATGTATGGCGCGTATGCGAACCACGTCGGCGGCAGCCTCGCCGGCGATTCCTATCGCTCGCGCACCGTCACGGGTTCGCTCGAGGCCGGCCATTCGTTCCTGTTCCACCGCAGCGGCGACACGCGCTTCTTCGTCGAACCCGAAGCGCAGCTCGTCGTGACGGACTACCGCGCGGCCGCGCACGCCGCGCCGGGCGGCCGGCTCGACACGCAGCGCTCGACCGACGTGCTGACCCGCGTCGGCGTGCGCGTGCACGGCGTGACGGCAATGTCGTCCGGCCGCGAGCTTCGGCCGTTCATCGAAGCGAACTGGTGGCACGGCCCGGGGTCGCGCTCGCTGGCGCTCGACGGCAACGCGTTCTCGTTCAGCGTCCCGCGCGATCGAGTGGCACTCCGGATCGGCGCCACCGGACAGATCGCCAGGCGCTTCGCCGTCTCGGCCAGCATCGGCGTGGAAGGCAACCTGTCCGACTACTCGGTGGTCAAGGGGCAACTCGCGGCGAAATACCGCTGGTGACGCAGCCGCCGGCGGCGGGCGGGGGAAATTCGCGCGATCCGGATTTCCGCTATACTTTGCCGACCTGCAGCCCCCTCGGCGGCAGGTCGGAAGCGCGCCGATTTGCTGACTCGATTGCGGGCGCGCGAACCGGCCGGAGCCTTGATTTTGTCTTTGCCCCGGCGGTTCACTACAAATGCGGCTAAAGAGGTCGTCAGCCGCGCATCTCCGACTCCGCGCATCGCCGACACCATTTAGCCGCCCAGTCATAAGGCGGAACGAATGGAATCGATCGGCATCGTCGCTCCACAGACCATGCACTTCGCCGAACCGCTGCGCTTGCAAAGCGGCAGCACGATCGGCAACTATCAACTCGTCGTCGAGACGTACGGCGAACTCAACGCCGCGCGCTCGAACGCGGTGCTCGTCTGCCACGCGCTCAACGCGTCGCATCACGTCGCCGGCATCTACGCGGACGACCCGCGCAGCACCGGCTGGTGGGACAACATGGTCGGCCCCGGCAAGCCGCTCGACACCAACCGCTTCTTCGTGATCGGCGTGAACAACCTCGGCTCGTGTTTCGGCTCGACCGGCCCGATGAGCATCGATCCGTCGACCGGCAAGCCGTACGGCGCGCGCTATCCGGTCGTCACCGTCGAGGACTGGGTGCACGCGCAGGCGCGCGTCGCCGACGCGTTCGGCATCGAGCGCTTCGCCGCGGTGATGGGCGGCAGCCTCGGCGGGATGCAGGCGCTCGCATGGAGCCTGATGTATCCGGAGCGCGTCGCGCACTGCATCGACATCGCGTCGACGCCGAAGCTGTCCGCGCAGAACATCGCGTTCAACGAGGTCGCGCGCTCGGCGATCCTGTCCGACCCCGACTTCCACGGCGGCGACTACTACGCGCACGGCGTGAAGCCGAAGCGCGGCCTGCGCGTCGCGCGGATGATCGGCCACATCACGTATCTCTCCGACGACGACATGGCCGAGAAATTCGGCCGCGCGCTGCGCCGCGCCGACGGCGCGCTCGACGCGTACAACTTCAGCTTCGACGTCGAATTCGAGGTCGAGTCGTACCTGCGCTACCAGGGCGACAAGTTCGCCGACTACTTCGACGCGAACACCTACCTGCTGATCACGCGCGCGCTCGACTACTTCGATCCGGCGAAGGCGTTCGACGGCAACCTGACGGCCGCGCTCGCGCACACGCAGGCGAAATACCTGATCGCGAGCTTCTCGACCGACTGGCGTTTCGCGCCCGCGCGTTCGCGCGAAATCGTGAAGGCGCTGCTCGACAACAAGCGCACGGTCAGCTACGCGGAGATCGACGCGCCGCACGGCCACGACGCGTTCCTGCTCGACGACGCGCGCTATCACAACCTGATCCGCGCGTATTACGAACGAATCGCCAACGAGGTGGGCGCATGAACCAGCAAGCGCTGAATTCCCTGTCCGCGCGCGCGGACTTCCGCACGATCGCACGCTGGGTCGAGCCGCGCTCGACCGTGCTCGACCTCGGCTGCGGCGACGGCTCGCTGCTCGCGCTGCTGATGGAGGAGCTGGACGTCACCGGCTACGGCATCGAACTGAACGACGCGGGCGTGCTCGCGAGCGCGAAGAACGGCATCAACGTGATCCAGCAGAATCTCGAGGACGGCCTGCGCCTGTTCGAGGACCACAGCTTCGACATCGCGATCCTGTCGCAAACCCTGCAGACGATCCACCAGACGGCCGCGATCCTGCGCGAGACGGCGCGCGTCGGCCGCGAATGCATCGTGTCGTTCCCGAACTTCGGCTACTGGCCGCACCGGCTGTCGGTGCTGCACGGCCGGATGCCCGTGTCGAAATCGCTGCCGTACCAGTGGCACAACACGCCGAACGTGCGCGTGCTGACGATCAAGGATTTCGAGGCGCTCGCGCCCGAAGTCGGCGTCACGATCCTCGACCGCGTCGTGCTGCACGAAGGCCAGCCGATTCGATGGGGAGCGAACTGGCGTGGTAGTCTTGCTGTCTACCGCGTCAAGCGCAGCTGAGCCGGGGGGCCGTTGACGGACGCCGGGCCCGGCCCGCGCTGCTCCCGCCACCGCGCGCTGCCGCCGCAATCAGTCAACGCTACCCAGTTCCAGTCCATGTCGAAAACGCCACACGAGGCGCCCGCACTCACCGCTCACGAGGATCACCCCGGCTGGCGAGCCTATCTGAACACGCACATGCTGATCTGCGTGTTCCTGGGCTTCACGTCGGGCCTGCCCCTGTTCACGCTCGTCTACCTCGTGCAGGCATGGCTGCGCTCCGAGGGCGTGAACCTGAAGGAAATCGGCCTGTTCGCGCTGATCCAGTTCCCGTATACGTGGAAGTTCCTGTGGGCGCCGCTGATGGACCGCTACCTGCCGCGCCTGCCCGGCTGGCAGCCGGGCCGCCGGCGCGGCTGGATGCTGCTCACGCAGGTGCTGGTCGCAGGCGCGATCGCCACGCTCGGCTTCGTGTCGCCGCGCGACTCGATCTGGACGGTCGCCGCGCTCACTACGCTCGTCGCGTTCTTCGGCGCGAGTTCCGACATCGTGATCGACGCGTACCGCCGCGAACTGCTGCGCGACACCGAGCAGGGCCTCGGCAACGCGGTGCACGTGAACGCGTATAAGCTCGCCGCGCTGATCCCCGGCTCGCTGGCGCTGATCCTGTCCGATCACATGCCGTGGGACGTCGTGTTCGCGATCACCGGCGCGTTCATGCTGCCTGGCATCCTGATGACGCTCGTCGTGCGCGAGCCCGAAGTGGTCGGCGCACCGCCGCGCAACCTGCGCGACGCGATCGTGCTGCCGTTCCGCGAATTCATCCAGCGCGACGGCTGGACCGGCGCGCTGCTCGTCATCGCGTTCATCTTCCTGTTCAAGATCGGCGACACGATGGCCACCACGCTGTCGACGTCGTTCTTCCTCGACATCGGCTTCACGCGCACCGAGATCGGCATCGTCGCGAAAACCACCGCGCTCGTCGCGAGCGTCGCCGGCGGCATCATCGGCGGCGTCTGGCTCGTGAAGATCGGCATCGGCCGCGGGCTGTGGATCTTCGGCGCGCTGCAGATGGTGTCGACGCTCGGCTTCGCGTGGCTCGCGCAGCTCGGCCCCGGTTCGCCCGTGCTCGCGGTGCTCTACGACTTCACCGTTTCGACGAGCCATGCGATCGCATCGGCGCTGTCGGTGTTCGGCATTGCCGTCGCGCCGCAATTCAGCCCGATGACGGTCGCGCTCGCGATCGTCTACGGCGTCGAAACCTTCACGACGGGCCTGACGATGGCCGCGTTCGTCGCGTATATCGCCAGCACGACCGACCCGCGCTACACGGCCACGCAGTTCGCGCTGTTCACGAGCCTCGCATCGGTGCCGCGCACGCTCGCATCGGCCGCGAGCGGCTTCATCGTCGCGAAGATCGGCTGGTTCGACTACTTCATCGTGTGCACCGCGCTCGCGATTCCCGGCATGCTGCTGCTGTTCAGGATCGCGCCGTGGAACGGTGCCGCCCGCAACGGCGAGGCCAGCCGTGCTCAGTAAGCGCCTGCACCGCGTCGCGCGCGTTGCGGCTTCGCTGAGCGTCGGTGCCGCGGCACTCGCCGCGGGGTTCGCGCACGCAGCCGACACCGGCGCGGCCGCGGCAGGCTCCGCGCCGGCCGCTGCGCAGGCAACGCCATCCACGCCGGCAACTTCGGCCGCGCCCGTCGCGCCGTCCGCCGCCGAAGCCGCGCAGCCGACCGGCGGCGCCGTGTCGACGAAGGCGTATACGCCGACGCCGCAGCAGGTCCGCTACGGCAACGAGATCGCGTTCCGCACGCTGCTTCCGTCACCGCTGCTCGAGCAGCTCACCGGGAACGAATACGCGCAGATCGTGCAGGCGGCCGCCGACAGCAACCGCCTGCTGCCCGCGACCCAGCCGCGCGTGAAGCGCCTGCGCGCGATCGTCGCGAAGCTCGCGCCGTATTCGGTGAAGTGGAACGATCGCGTGAAGAACTGGGCGTGGGACGTCAACGCGATCCGCTCGCGCGACATCCGCCTGACCTGCCTGCCGGGCGGCAAGGTGCTCGTGTACGGCGGCTTGCTCGACCGCATCCGCCTGAACGACGACGAGTTCGGCGTGCTGCTCGCGCACGGCATCGCGCACGCGCTGCGCGAACACGCGCGCAGCAACTTCAGCGCGACCTCGCAGACGTCGCTGCGCGCGGCTACGCTGCCGCCGCTGTTCGGCGTCGGCGATCCGCTGCCGCAGGCACTGAACCTCGGCGAGCGCCTGCAGGCGCTCCACTACGACCCGACCGACGAGACCGAAGCCGACGTGATCGGCGGCGACATCGCCGCCCGCGCGGGCTTCGATCCGCGCGCGGCGATCACGCTGTGGGACAAGCTCGCGGTCGCGACACGCGCGAACAAGGCGTCGGGCTTCATCTACACGCACCCGTACAGCACGGCCCGGCGCCAGGATCTGCTGAACCGCCTGCCGGACCTGATGCCGCTATACGCGAAGGCGATCGGCAAACGCGTCGACACGCTGCCCGACTACGCGGGCATCAGCGCGCAACGGCGCAAGGTCGCGCGGCGCTGAGCGGCGCGCGACGCCGATCGTTTATGCGCCGACGTCCGCCGCGGCCGGCTTGGCCGACGCCGCGCCCGCCGGACGGCTGCCGCTCTCGCGCATCCAGCGCACCTCGTCACCCGGGCTGCGGCCGAACAGCCGCTTGAACTCGCGGCTGAACTGCGACGCGCTCGCATAACCGACGCGCGCAGCGGCCGTGCCGGCGCCGACTCCGTCCTGCACCATCATCAGCCGCGCCTGATGCAGCCGCGCAGCTTTCACGTACTGCATCGGCGACGTCGCCGTCACGTGCTTGAACTGCGCGTGGAACACCGCGAGGCTCATTCCGGCCTCGCGCGCGAGCGTCTCGACGTCGAGGTCGGCCTTCAGGTCGACGTGGATGCGCCGCAGCGCCTTCGCGATGCGGCCGAAATGATGCTGCTGCACGAGCGCCGCGCGGATCGCGTCGCCCTGCGCGCCCGTCAGCACGCGATACGCGATCTCGCGCATGATCGCCGGCCCCAGCACGCGCGTGTCGTGCGGCGACGCAAGCGTTTCGAGCAGCCGCACCACCGCGTCGGCCAGCGGCGCGTCGAGCGGCGTCGAATAGACGCCGAGCGGCTCGCTGGCGGCCGCGCCGAGCGTCTCGTCGAGCAGGATCGCGAGTTCGGCGATCACCGCGAGATCGACGCGGATCGAGATCGCGAGAAACGGCTCCTCCATGCTCGCGAAGGTCTCGCATTCGAACGGCAGCGGCACCGACAGCACGAGATACTGCTGCGCGTCGTAGACGAACGAGCGGTCGCCGAGATAGCCGAGCTTGCGCCCCTGGCACACGACGATGATGCTCGGTTCGTACAGCACGGGCATGCGCGGCACGGGACGGCTCACGCGGATGAAGCGCACGCCGTCGAGCGCCGCGAGCGTGTCGCCCTCGTCTGGAGCCAGGCGCGTGTGCAGTTCGATCATGCGGCGCCGCACGCGCTCGCCCGTGTCGGCGAAAAGGGGCTGGAAGCTCATCGGCGTGGTCCTGTCCGGCAAGAGAATCTGGCTCGAAATGTAGCACCTTGAATGTGTTTTGACGGCCGTTCGCGTGCAATTCGAGAGGAATAGGCAAATCTTCCAGACCTTCGTGTATTTCGCCGCGGCGCCGTGCTCCTTACGATGACGTCCTGCCTCGCCGCATCGCCACATGGTGCGACGGCAGTCTGTTTCGCCGGATGTCTTTCCCGGACAAGGAGCCCCCTGCATGAGCACCACCTACGCTTACGCGGCGACCGATTCGCAATCGCCGCTCGCCCCGTTCGAATTCCAGCGTCGCGCGCTGCGCGATCTCGACGTCCGGATCGACGTCCTCTACTGCGGCGTCTGCCACTCGGACCTGCACCAGGCCCGCAACGAATGGCGCAACACGATCTACCCGGTCGTGCCGGGCCATGAGATCGTCGGCCGCGTGACCGCGACCGGCCCGCAGGTATCGCGCTTCAAGGTCGGCGAGCTGGTCGGCGTCGGCTGCCTCGTCGATTCGTGCCGCACCTGCGCGAGCTGCGCCGACGGCCTCGAGCAGTATTGCGAGAACGGCTTCGTCGGCACCTACAACGGCCAGGATCGCGTGACGGGCGACGTCACGTACGGCGGCTATTCGACGCAGCTCGTCGTCGACGAGGCGTTCGTGCTGCGCGTGCCGGAGACGCTCGACCCGGCCGGCGCCGCGCCGCTGCTGTGCGCGGGGATCACGACCTACTCGCCGCTGCGACAGTGGAACGTCGGCCCCGGCAAGAAGGTCGGCATCGTCGGCCTCGGCGGGCTCGGCCACATGGGCGTGAAACTGGCGCGTGCGATGGGCGCGCACGTCGTGCTGTTCACGACGTCGCCGTCGAAGATCGACGACGGCAAGCGCGTCGGCGCGCACGAAGTCGTGATCTCGAAGGACGAAGCGCAGATGAACGCGCACCTGAACAGCTTCGACTTCATCCTGAATACGGTCGCCGCGCAGCACGACCTGAACCCGTTCCTGAACCTGCTGAAGCGCGACGGCACGATGACGCTGGTCGGCGCGCCGGAGCACGACCATCCGTCGCCGCAGGTGTTCAACCTGATCTTCAAGCGCCGCCGCCTCGCGGGCTCGCTGATCGGCGGGATCGCGGAAACGCAGGAAATGCTCGACTTCTGCGCGCAGCACGGGATCACGTCGGACATCGAAACGATTCCGATGCAGCAGATCAACACGGCCTACGAGCGGATGCTGAAGAGCGACGTGAAGTATCGGTTCGTGATCGACATGGCGTCGATCAAGCAGTGAGCGTCGCCGGGCGGCATGCACGATCGCCGCACCGGAGCAGAAACGAAACGGGCCGCATGTTCGACATGCGGCCCGTTTTGCATCCGGCGGCCGGATGGTTCGACCGCTACGCGCGCTGCGTAGCGCCGGCGGTCACTTCTTGTAGTCGTAGTCCACCGTCAGCGGCGCATGATCGCTGAACTTGATGTCCTTGAAGATCGACGTGCTCTTCGCGGTGCCGGCCACGCCCGGCGTCGCGATCTGGTAGTCGATCCGCCACCCGACGTTCTTCGCGTACGCCTGGCCGCGGTTGCTCCACCACGTGTACTGCTCGGGGCGCTGGTCGAGCGTGCGGAACACGTCGACATAACCGACGTCGTCGAACAGCTTCGTGAGCCACTCGCGCTCTTCCGGCAGGCAGCCCGAGTTCTTCTGGTTGCTCTTCCAGTTCTTGATGTCGATTTCCTTGTGGACGATGTTCACGTCGCCGCACAGGATCACTTCGCGCTTCTTCTTGAGCTGCGCGAGGTGCGGCATGAATTCGTCCATGAAGCGGTACTTCGCCTGCTGGCGCTCTTCGCCGCTCGAGCCGGACGGCACGTACACCGACACGACCGACAGCTTGCCGTAGCGCGCCTCGACGTAGCGCCCCTCGGAATCGAATTCGCTGCTGCCGAAGCCGATGATCACGTCGTCGGGCTCGTGGCGGCTGTACACGCCCGCGCCGCTGTAGCCCTTCTTCTCGGCGTGGTGGAAATAACTCCTGAAGCCGTGCGGCTCGACGAATTCGGCCGGCAGGTCGTCGGCCGATACCTTGATTTCCTGCACGCACACGCAATCGGCGTTCTGCTCGCCGAGCCAGTCGAAGAAGCCCTTCTTCGCGGCGGAGCGGATGCCGTTCAGGTTGGCGGTAATCACTCGCATCATGTCGGGTTCCGTTCAGTTCGATGTTTTACAGGGTGGCAGCTTAACGGATCTTCACGCCTTCGAGCTCGGGCTTCGGCGGCGGGAATTCCAGCTTCATGTCGGTCATCGTGCGCAGCAGCAGCTCGGCGATCATCACGTTGCGGTGCGTCTTCGAGTCCGCCGGGATCACGTACCACGGCGCATGCTCGGCCGACGTCGCGGCGAGCGCGTCGCGGTACGCTGACTGGTACGCGTCCCAGTGCTTGCGCGCGTCGAGATCGGAGATGTCGAACTTCCAGTGCTTGGTCGGATCGTCGATGCGCGCCTGCAGCCGCGCGCGCTGCTCGTCCTTCGAGATGTGCAGGAAGCACTTGACGATCGTCGTGCCGTTCTCGACCAGCATCGTCTCGAAATCGCGGATCTGCCGGTAGCGGCGCTCGCATTCCTTGCTGTCGATCGTATCGAGCACGCGCGGCACCAGCACGTCTTCATAGTGGCTGCGATTGAAGATCGCGAGCTCGCCCGCGGCCGGCACCTGCGCGTGTACGCGCCACAGGAAATCGTGCACGGCTTCGATCGGCGTCGGCGCCTTGAACGACACGACGCGCAGGCCGAGCGGATCGACCTCGCGGAACACCGCGCGCACGGTGCCGTCCTTGCCGCTGGTATCCATCCCCTGCAGCACGAGCAGCACGCGCTTCTTCTGCTGCGTGTGCAGGCGCTCCTGCTGCGTGTCGAGTTCGATCGACACGGCCGACAGCCGTTCGCGGTCGGCATCCTTCGAACCGGACGAGAACGGCTTCGCGGCCGGGTCGAACGCATCGAGCTTGAATGCGGCGGCTTCCTTCTCGCGCGTGCTGTACGGCACGCGGAAATCGTCGAGCGACGGTTGTTTCGCCATGCGTTCCTCCGTTGGGCGGTGTGGTGCATACGATAACGCACCCACCAAACGCGACGGGCCGCCCGGAACAAGTTCGGGGCGGCCCGTCGTCAAGCGCGGTTCAGGCGCGCGATCATGTTCAGCCGAGCTTTTTCTTCAGCAGTTCGTTGACCTGCTGCGGATTGGCCTTGCCCTTCGTCGCCTTCATCGCCTGGCCGATCAGCGCGTTGAACGCCTTTTCCTTGCCCGCGCGGAATTCCTCGACCGACTTCGCATTCGCTGCGAGCACCTCGTCGATGATCGCTTCCAGCGCGCCGGTGTCGGATATCTGCTTCAGCCCCTTCGCGTCGATGATGCGGTCGGCCGCGCCTTCGTCGTCCGCCTTCTCGTCCCAGATCGTCGAGAAGATTTCCTTCGCGATCTTGTTCGAGATCGTGCCGTCGGCGATACGCTGCAGCACGAGTGCAAGCTGGGCCGCCGACACCGGAATCGCGTCGATCTCGATGCCGTCGCGGTTCAGCTGCGACGACACGTCGCCCATCAGCCAGTTCGCGGCGATCTTCGCGTTCGCGGCGCCGGCCTTCGCGACCACGGCCTCGAAATACGCGGCCATCGCCTTGCTCGACGTCAGCACGCCCGCGTCGTACGCGGACACGCCGTACTGCTCGACGAAGCGCTGCTGCATCGCGGCCGGCAGCTCGGGCATCCCGGACTGCACGCGCTCGATCCAGTCCTGGCCGATCACGAGCGGCATCAGGTCGGGGTCGGGGAAGTAGCGGTAATCGTGCGCGTCTTCCTTGCTGCGCATCGAACGCGTCTCGCGCTTGTCCGGATCGTAGAGGCGCGTTTCCTGCACGACTTCGCCGCCGTCCTCGATCAGCTCGATCTGGCGACGCACTTCGTAGTTGATCGCTTCCTCGAGGAACCGGAACGAGTTCAGGTTCTTGATTTCCGCGCGCGTGCCGAACTTCTCCTGGCCGACCGGCCGCACCGACACGTTCGCATCGCAGCGGAACGAGCCTTCCTGCATGTTGCCGTCGCAGATGCCGAGCCACACGACGAGGCCGTGCAGCGCCTTCGCATAGGCCACGGCTTCGGCCGCGCTGCGCATTTCCGGCTCGGTGACGATCTCGAGCAGCGGCGTGCCCGCGCGGTTCAGGTCGATCCCCGTCATCCCGGCGAAGTCTTCATGCAGCGACTTGCCCGCATCTTCCTCGAGGTGCGCGCGGGTCAGGTTGACCGTCTTCTCGTACGCTTCCTTGCCGGCCTTTTCGTTGGCGGGCACCTGGATCGTGATCTGGCCGCCCTGCACGACCGGAATCTCGTACTGGCTGATCTGATAGCCCTTCGGCAGATCGGGGTAGAAATAATTCTTGCGCGCGAAGATGCTGCGCGGCGCGATGGTCGAGCCGATCGCGAGGCCGAAGCGGATCGCGCGTTCGACCGCGCCGCGGTTCAGCACCGGCAGCACGCCCGGCAGCGCCAGGTCGACCGGGCATGCCTGCGTGTTCGGCTCGGCGCCGAACTGCGTCGGCGCGCCCGAGAAAATCTTCGAGACGGTCGACAGTTGCGCGTGCGTCTCGAGGCCGATAACGACTTCCCATTGGGTCATGCTTGCACTCCTGCCGGAACTTGCTTGTGCCAGTCGGTCGCGCGCTGGAACGCGTCGGCAACCTGCAGCATCCGGGCTTCGTTGAAATAGTTGCCGATGATCTGCAGGCCGACCGGGCGCTTCGCATTCGCGCCCGCGCCGAAGCCGCACGGCACGCTCATGCCGGGCAGGCCGGCGAGGCTCACCGACAGCGTATAGATATCCGCGAGATACATCTGCACCGGATCGTCGCCCTTCGCGCCGAGATCCCATGCGACCGTCGGCGATGCCGGGCCCATGATCACGTCGCAGGACTTGAACGCTTCCTGGAAATCCTGCGCGATGATGCGGCGGATCTTCTGCGCCTGCAGGTAGTACGCGTCGTAGTAGCCGTGCGACAGCACGTACGCGCCGACCAGAATCCGGCGCTTCACCTCGGGGCCGAAGCCTTCGGCGCGCGACTTCTTGTACATGTCGAGCAGGTCGCCGTACTGCGCGGCGCGATGGCCGAAGCGCACGCCGTCGAAACGCGACAGGTTCGACGACGCCTCGGCCGGCGCGATCACGTAGTACACGGGGATCGACAGTTCCGTCTTCGGCAGCGACACCGGCACGAGCGTCGCGCCGAGCGCTTCGTAAGCTTTAAGCGCCGCGTCGATCGTCGCGCGCACGTCGTCGGCGAGGCCGTCGCCGAAATACTCGTTCGGCAAGCCGATGCGCAGGCCCGCGAGCGGCTTGCCCGCATCGTTGCCGGCCGCCCACGGCTGGCCGAGGTGGCGCGTGAAATCCTCGTCGTCGCGCTCGAGGCTCGTCGAGTCGCGCTCGTCGAAGCCGGCCATCGCATTGAGCAGCAGCGCGCAGTCGGACGCGCTCTGCGCCATCGGGCCGCCCTGGTCGAGCGACGACGCGAACGCGATCATCCCGTAGCGCGACACGCGGCCGTAGGTCGGCTTGATGCCCGTCACGCCCGCGAACGACGCGGGCTGGCGGATCGAGCCGCCGGTGTCGGTGCCGGTCGCGGCCGGCGCGAGGCGCGCGGCGACGGCGGCCGAGCTGCCGCCCGAACTGCCGCCCGGCACCGCGTTGGTGTCCCACGGGTTCTTCACCGCGCCGAACGCGGAGTTCTCGTTCGACGAGCCCATCGCGAACTCGTCCATGTTGGTCTTGCCGAGCGTGACCATGCCGGCCGCCTGCAGGCGGGCGACGACGGTCGCGTCGAACGGGCTCTCGTAGTTCGCGAGCATCTTCGAGCCGGCGGTCGAGCGCCAGCCGCGCGTGACGAAGACATCCTTGTGCGCGATCGGCAGGCCGGTCAGCGCGCCGCCCGCGCCGCGCGCGAGCTCGGCGTCGGCGGCTTTCGCCTGCGCGAGGGTCAGATCGGCGTCGACGTGGACGAACGCGTTCAGGTCGCGCGCGGCGTCGATCCGTTTCAGGTAGAGCTGCGCGAGCTCGACGGCCGAGCATTCCTTGGCGGCGAGCGCGGCGCGCAGTTCGGTCAGGCTTTTTGCGTGCATTGAGTGGTTTTCCTGGGAATTCTGGGTGGCGCGCGGTGCTGGCCGGCGCGCTTGTCGTCGAATGCTTACTCGATCACCTTCGGCACGAGATAGAGGCCGTCCTGGACGGCCGGCGCCGGACGCTGGTTGTCGTCGCGATTGACGACTTCCGTCACGGCGTCGTCGCGCAGGCGCTGCGCGACTTCCTGGATCTGTTCGATCGGGTGGGCGAGCGGCGCGATGCCGGCGGTGTCGACCGCCTGCATCTGCTCGACGAGGCCGAAGAATTCATTGAGCTGGCCGAGCATGTGCTCGGCGTCGGCGTCGGCCATTTCGAGTCGCGCCAGGTGCGCGATGCGTTTCACATCGGTCAGGGTCAGGGCCATGCGATCACCGGAAAAACAAGGCTGCGCAGCGCATCAGAAGCAGCGCTGCGGCGGGGGTTGAAGGGTGCGATCCCACCCTCAAAAATCGGGACCGAAGCGGCAAAAATACCGCCCGTTTCGATTCAAATACCGTGAAATTATAAGGTATCATTACGCGTTCGACCCAAACCCGGCAGCCTTTTCCCGCACCGTTTCGCCCCGTTTCGGCAAGCCGTGCGTGCTTCGTGCGATCCCCGGTAGACATCACTCGCAGCTTCGTGCGCCGCGGCGGCCGCTTCCGCCACGCTTCCCGAGGCTGTTATTTTTTCCGCTGCCGCCCCCAGCGCTCGCTATACAGGGCCGGCCCAGAGCGAAACAGGATTCTGAATGTTCGGTTTTTTGCGCAGCTACTTCTCCAACGATCTCGCGATCGATCTCGGCACCGCAAACACCCTGATCTACATGCGCGGCAAGGGCATCGTGCTCGATGAACCGTCCGTCGTGTCGATTCGCCAGGAAGGCGGCCCCAACGGCAAGAAGACGATCCAGGCGGTCGGCAAGGAAGCCAAGCAGATGCTCGGCAAGGTGCCGGGCAACATCGAGGCGATCCGCCCGATGAAGGACGGCGTGATCGCCGACTTCACCGTCACCGAGCAGATGATCAAGCAGTTCATCAAGACGGCGCACGAGTCGCGCATGTTCTCGCCGTCGCCGCGCATCATCATCTGCGTGCCGTGCGGCTCGACCCAGGTCGAGCGCCGCGCGATCAAGGAAGCCGCGCACGGCGCCGGCGCATCGCAGGTCTACCTGATCGAGGAGCCGATGGCGGCCGCGATCGGCGCGGGCCTGCCGGTGTCGGAAGCCACCGGCTCGATGGTCGTCGACATCGGCGGCGGCACGACGGAAGTCGGCGTGATCTCGCTCGGCGGCATCGTGTACAAGGGCTCGGTGCGCGTCGGCGGCGACAAGTTCGACGAGGCGATCGTCAACTACATCCGCCGCAACTACGGGATGCTGATCGGCGAACAAACGGCCGAGGCGATCAAGAAGGAAATCGGCTCCGCGTTCCCGGGCTCCGAAGTCAAGGAAATGGAAGTGAAGGGCCGCAACCTGTCGGAAGGCATTCCGCGCAGCTTCACGATCTCCAGCAACGAAATCCTCGAAGCGCTGACCGATCCGCTGAACCAGATCGTGTCGTCGGTGAAGATCGCGCTCGAACAGACGCCGCCGGAACTCGGCGCCGACATCGCCGAACGCGGGATGATGCTGACGGGCGGCGGCGCGCTGCTGCGCGACCTCGACCGCCTGCTCGCGGAAGAAACCGGCCTGCCGGTGCTCGTCGCCGAAGATCCGCTCACCTGCGTCGTGCGCGGTTCGGGCATGGCGCTCGAGCGCATGGACAAGCTGGGCAGCATCTTCTCGTACGAGTGATCGTCTAGGGGGCTGTTTTCCCATGAAACGTACGTGCGAATGCCCGAAATCGGTCGTCCCCCAAGGGGACTTCCTTGCGGGGCGCAAGCAAGAAGTGAGGAGCGCCGTTTGGCCGCGCCAAACAAGCGACGAACGACGCCGCCATGCGGCCGATTTCGGGCATTCCCGTGGAATGAATTTTAAATTTGGGGTTGCCCCGAAACGGGCCGCTCGCTGCGTCATGCTCCTTGCGAATACGTTCAGTATTCGCGGCGTCGCGATCCTTGCGAGCGGCCCGTTTCGGGGCAACGCACGCACGTTTCATGGAAAAACAGCCCCCCAGTTTCGTTGATATGACGCACCTGCGGCGTGGCCGGATCGCTCGTTTAGAACGAACCGCCGCGCCGTTTGCGCGTCTGAGCATCATTTAACCGATCACACGCGCCCGGCGCCGACCATGGAATACAGTCCGCCGCCCCTCTTCAAGCAAGGTCCGCCCGCGCTCGCGCGGCTCATCTTCTTCGTTGCCCTCGCCATCGCGCTCCTCGTGTCGGACGCGCGCTTCAGCACGCTCGAAATCCTGCGCGGCGTGCTCGGCACCGTGCTCTATCCGCTGCAGCGCGCGGCGCTCGTGCCCCGCGACCTGTTCATGGGCGCGGCCGACATCGCCGTCACCGGCGCATCGCTGCGCCACGAGAACGACGACCTCCGCAAGCGCAACCTGCAACTGTCGACGCAGGCCAACCAGGCCGCCGTGCTCGCGCAGGAAAACATGCACCTGCGCGCGGTGCTCGAACTGCGCCAGCACATCGCGACGCAATCGACGCCGGTCGAGATCCAGTACGACACGAGCGATCCGTTCACGCAGAAGATCGTGGTCGGGCAAGGTTCGCAGCAGGGCATCCAGAACGGCGCGCCCGTGGTCAGCGAGGACGGCGTGGTCGGCCAGATTACGCGCGTGTTCCCGCTGCAGTCCGAAGTCACGCTGGTCACCGACCGCGATCTCGCGATTCCGGTGCAGGTGCTGCGCACCGGCCTGCGCAGCGTGATCTACGGCACGCCGAAGGGCGATTCGCTCGACCTGCGCTTCGTACCGACGAGCGCGGATCTCGTGGTCGGCGACGAACTCGTCACGAGCGGCCTCGACGGCGTCTATCCGCCCGGCCTGCCGGTCGCGAAGGTCGCGCGCGTCGACAAGCTCGCCGACACCGCATTCGCGCGCGTGACCTGCGCGCCGGTCGCGGCCGTGCGCGGCGCGCGCCAGATGCTCGTGCTGCATTACCAGAACGACATCCCGCCGCGCCCGGTCGAGCTCGAACCGGCCGCCGACAAGAACGCGAAGGGCGGCAAGAAGGGCGCGAAAGCCGCCGCGAAGGGCGAGAAAGCCGACAAGGCCGACGCGAACGCAAAGCCGGCCGCCGCCGCCCAGCCCGGCGCGAAGCCCGCGCCGGCCGCGCCCGCCGCGCCCGCCGCTCCGGCCAAGCCCGCCGCCGCACCCGCGAAGCCCGCGGCCGGGCAACCAGGAGCCCAGCGATGAACCGCCCGCAATACATCCTGCAGCCGGTCAATCCGTACTTCATCGTCTTCAGCCTCGCCGCCGCGTTCCTGCTGAACCTGATGCCGTGGGGCCGCCTGCCCGGCGTGCCCGACTTCGTCGCGCTCGTGCTGCTGTTCTGGAACATCCACCAGCCGCGCAAGGTCGGGATGGGCGTCGCGTTCGCGCTCGGCATCCTGATGGACGTGCATGACGCGGGGCTGCTCGGCGAGCACGCGCTCGCCTATACGCTGCTGTCGTACGGCGCGATCACGATCCACCGCCGCGTGCTGTGGATGCCGATCGGCGTGCAGGTGCTGTATGTCACGCCGCTGCTCGTCGTCGCGCAGCTCGTGCCGTTCGTGATCCGTCTCTTGATGGGCGCCGCGTTCCCCGGCTGGCGCTATCTGGTCGACGGCTTCGTCGAGGCCGCGCTGTGGCCGATCGCGAGCCACCTGCTGCTGATGCCGCAACGCCGTCCGGTCGATCCGGACGATACGCGCCCCATCTGAGCCGGACGACCTTTGAATACCCGCCGCCCCCAATCCCGCCGCGCGCCGCGCTCCGGGGCGGCACCTCGCCCGCCCGCGCGCGGGTCGGATAGACGCTCAACCGCATGACCGAATTCAACGACACCCAACAGCAGCTCTCGAAGTTCCGCCTGCGCGTCGCGGCGGCGGGCGTGTTCGTGTTCGTCTGCTTCGGGCTGCTCGCGAGCCGCTTCTTCTACCTGCAGCTGATGCAGCACGGCAAATACGCGCTGCAGGCCGAGGAAAACCGCATCTCGGTCGCGCCGATCGTGCCGAACCGCGGGATCATCACCGACCGCAACGGCGTGATCCTCGCGAAGAACTATTCGGCGTACACGCTCGAGATCACGCCATCGAAGCTCGACGACACGCTCGACAACACGATCGACAAGCTGTCCGAGATCATCCCGATCGACGCACGCGACCGCCGCCGCTTCAAGAAGCTGCAGGAAGACTCGAAGAACTTCGAGAGCCTGCCGATCCGCACGCGGCTCACCGACGCGGAAGTCGCGCGCTTCACCGCGCAGCGCTTCCGCTTCCCCGGCGTCGACGTGCGTGCGCGGCTGTTCCGCCAATATCCGCTCGGCACGACGGCCGCACACGTGATCGGCTACATCGGCCGGATCTCGAAGCGCGACCAGGATCGGATCGACGCGATCAGCGACGACAACGACAGCGACCAGGAAAACTACGATCCGCGACGCGACGCGAACAACTACAAGGGCACCGACTACATCGGCAAGATCGGCGTCGAGCAGAGCTACGAGACCGAGCTGCACGGGTTGACCGGCTTCGAGGAAGTCGAGGTGACGGCCGGCGGCCGGCCCGTGCGCACGCTGTCGCGCACGCAGGCGACGCCCGGCAACAACCTCGTGCTGTCGCTCGACATCGGGTTGCAGCAGGTTGCCGAGCAGGCGTTCGCCGGCAAGCGCGGCGCGCTCGTCGCGATCGAGCCGAAGACGGGCGACGTGCTCGCGTTCGTGTCGTCGCCGAGCTTCGACCCGAATTCGTTCGTCGACGGCATCGACCAGCAGACCTGGGACGAGCTGAACAACTCGACCGACAAGCCGCTGCTGAACCGTCCGCTGCACGGCACCTACCCGCCCGGCTCGACGTACAAGCCGTTCATGGCGCTCGCGGGCCTGACGCTCGGCAAGCGCTCGCCGGGCTGGGGGTTCCAGGATCCCGGCTACTTCACGTTCGGCGGCCACACGTTCCGCAACGACGTGCGCTCGGGCCAGGGCTGGGTCGACATGAACAAGGCGATCATGGTGTCGAACGACACCTACTTCTACATGCTCGCGCGCGACCTCGGCGTGAACGCGATCGCGAACTTCATGAAGCCGTTCGGCTTCGGCCAGATCACCGGGATCGACATCCAGGGCGAAGCGCGCGGGATCCTGCCGTCGACCGACTGGAAGAAGAAGGCGTTCAAGAAGGCCGCGCAGCAGAAGTGGTTCGACGGCGAGACGATCAGCCTCGGGATCGGCCAGGGCTACAACTCGTTCACGATCCTGCAGCTCGCGCACGCAACCGCGACGCTCGCGAACAACGGCATCGTGATGAAGCCCCACCTCGTGAAGGAAGTCGAGGATCCGATCTCGCGCGGGCGCCGCCTGACCGTGCCGAAGGAAAGTGAAACGATCCCGCTCAAGCAGGCCGACATCGACGTCGTGAAGCGCGGGATGGAGAACGTGATCGAGAACCCGTCCGGCACCGCGTACAAGGTGTTCCGCGGCGCGCCGTATCTCGCCGCCGGCAAGACCGGTACCGCTCAGGTGTTCTCGCTGCAGGGCTCCAACTACAAGGGCCACCTGCTCGCCGAGCATCTGCGCGACCACGCGCTGTTCATCGCGTACGCGCCGGTCGACCATCCGCAGATCGCGTTGGCGCTGGTCGTCGAGAACGGCGGCTGGGGCGCGCAGGCCGCAGGCCCGATCGCGCGCCGCGTGCTCGACTTCTTCCTCGTCGAGCGCCAGAACCCGCAGAACGAAGCCGCGGCCGTGGCTGCCGCGGCGTCGGCGACCGAACCCGTGAATGCACCGGTGATCGGCGACGCGAACAAGCCCGCCGCCGTCGCCGCCGGCTTCAAGGCGCTGCCGCAGCCCGTCGTGCCGACCGCGGCCAGCGCGGCGGATGCGGCATCGGCCGCGTCGGCGCCCGATGCGTCGGGTGCGGCCGGTGCAAACGCAGCGCAGCCGGCGAGCGCCGCGGCGCCGATGGCCGCGAGCCTGCCGCCGATCCGGCGCCCGCACCGGCCGCGCCGGCCCGCCAGCGACGCGCAGCCGCTCGTCGCCGCGCCGCGGGACGACAACCACCGTGCGACGGCCCCCGCGAAAGCGGCGGACGCCGGCACCGCTCATTAACGGAGAAAGGCATGCAATTCGACAAGCGCGCCTGGCTCGACAAGATCAAGCAGATGTTCGCGGGCTTCGACCGCCCGCTCGCCCTCATCGTGTTCCTGCTGCTGTGCGTCGGCATCGTCACGCTGTACAGCGCGGCGATCGACATGCCGGGCCGCGTCGAGGACCAGTTGCGCAACATCCTGCTGACGTTCGTGCTGATGTGGGTGATCGCCAACATCCCGCCGACCACGCTGATGCGCTTCGCGGTCCCGCTCTATACGTTCGGGGTCGCGCTGCTGATCGCGGTCGCGCTGTTCGGGATGACGAAGAAGGGCGCGAAGCGCTGGCTGAACGTCGGCGTCGTGATCCAGCCGTCGGAGATCCTCAAGATCGCGACGCCGCTGATGCTCGCGTGGTACTACCAGCGCCGCGAAGGCGGGCTGCGCTGGTACGACTTCCTCGCCGCGTTCGGGATCCTGATGGTGCCGGTCGGACTGATCGCGAAGCAGCCCGACCTCGGCACGGGCCTGCTCGTGTTCGCGGCCGGCTTCTTCGTGATCTACCTCGCCGGCCTGTCGTTCAAGCTGATCGTGCCGGTGCTCGTCGCGGGCGTGATCGCGGTCGGGTCGATCGCCGTGTTCGAGGACCGCATCTGCCAGCCCGAAGTGCAGTGGCCGCTGATGCACGACTACCAGAAGCACCGCGTGTGCACGCTGCTCGACCCGACCTCCGACCCGCTCGGCAAGGGCTTCCACACGATCCAGGCCGTGATCGCGATCGGCTCGGGCGGCGTGCTCGGCAAGGGCTACCTGAAAGGCACGCAGGCGCACCTCGAATTCATTCCGGAGAAGCACACCGACTTCATCTTCGCGGTGTTCTCGGAGGAATGGGGGCTGGTCGGCGGGATCGTGCTGCTGACGCTGTACATGGCGCTGATCGCGCGCGGGCTCTATATCGCCGCGCAGGGCGCGACGCTGTTCGGCCGCCTGCTCGCGGGCTCGCTCACGCTCGCGTTCTTCGTCTATGCGTTCGTCAACATCGGGATGGTGAGCGGCGTGCTGCCGGTCGTCGGCGTGCCGTTGCCGTTCATGAGCTACGGCGGCACCGCGCTCGCGACGCTCGGCATCGCGATCGGGATGATCATGAGCGTCGGGCGACAGCGGCGGCTGATGAAGAGCTGACCGCGCGGCACGGCCGCGGCCAAGAAAAACGGCGCCCCGGCGCCGTTTTTTATCGTGCACGTCGAACGCGGCAACGCGGCGCGTCGCCCGCTCACTGCGGTGCCGCGCGTGGGCTCCCCGGCTCGGCACCGACGCCCGACGCCGGCCCCTGCGCCTTCAGCCGCGCGCTCAATTCCTTGAATTTCAATCCGGCCGTCTCGTCGCCCTGCGCGGCCGCCGCCGCGTAATAGGCCCGCGCGATGTTCAGGTTCTGCGCAACGCCGTCGCCGCCGCGCTCGTAGAACGACGCGGTCACGTACTGCGCGGTCGGCTCGCCCGCATCGGCGGCCTGCTTGTACCACGCGAACGCCTGCCGGTTGTCACGTGGTGTGCCGCGCCCGTCGAGGAACTGGTTCGCGAGCGACAGCTCGGCCTGCACGTGCCCCTGCTTCGCCGCCCGCAGGAACCAGCGATGCGCTTCGGCCGGATTGCGCGCGACGAACTCGCCGTCGTCGAACATCCGGCCGTACACGTACTGCGCATGCGACATGTTCGCGTCGGCCGCGCGCTTCAGCCAGCGCAGCCCTTCGTCGACGTTCGCCGTCACGCCTTCGCCCGTCAGCAGCATCATCGCGTAGTTGAATTGCGCGAGACGGTCGCCGCGCTCGGCTGCGTCGTGGAACTGCACCAGCGCCGCGCGATAGTCGCCGGCGTTGTAGTCGGCGACCGCCGATTGCGTCTCGCGCGACGGATCGGGCTTCGCTTGCGGCGCGCCCTGCGCGGCCGCCGCGACACACACGGCCCACAGGCCGAGCATCGCGCCGAACCGCCCGCGCGCACCGGCCGCACCCTGCGCGCGCCCGCAAGACGCGCCGTCGCCGTTCATGACCGTACCTCCTGCAGCGCTTGCCGCGTCGCACGCAGCAGCCAGCTCACGTCGGCCGACAGCGTGATCATCCGGTAGCCGGCCTCGCGGTACTGCCGCGCGCCCGCCGTGTCGCCCGCGAAGATGCCGACCGCGACGCCGGCCTGCTTGCCGGCCGCGAGCACGCGCGCCATCGCGGTTTCGACGTCCGGGTGGCGGATGTCGCCGAGATGCCCGAGGCTCGCCGCGAGATCGGCCGGGCCGATGAACAGGCAGTCGACGCCGGGCGTCGCCGCGATCCGCTCGACTTCGTCGACGCCGCGCGCCGATTCGATCTGCACGATCACCGCGACCTGCGCATTCGCCGTCAGCACGTAATCGCGGCGCATGCCGAACGCCGCCGCGCGCACCATGCCCGCGACGCCGCGCAGCCCGTCAGGCGATTCCGGCGACGGGAAGCGCGTGAGCCGCACCGCGTGCGCGGCGTCGTCTGGCGTCTCGATGCACGGAAACATCAGCGTGCGTGCGCCGGCGTCGAGCGCGCGCTTCACGAGCCACGGCTCGCGCGCCGGCACGCGCACGACAGGCTCGCTCGGCAGGTGCGCGGCGGCGATCGCGCGCAACTGCGACACGACGTCGCGACTATCGTTCGGCGCGTGCTCCATGTCGATGCAGAGCCAGTCGTAGCCGGCGTGCGCGAGCGCTTCCGCGGCCGAGTCGCTGCCGAGCGACAGCCACAGGCCATACAGCGGCTCGTCGCCGTCGCGCAGGCGTTGTTTGAGGGAATTGGTGAGCGTGCTCATCGATACGGCCTCCTGGACGGAACGGCAATCGAACGGGACAAGCATCAGGCGAAGCGGGGCGGCGGCGCCAGACCGCGCCTTTCAACGTTAGTCGGCCGTGGGCGGCCGATCTGACAGCGCGGGCCGCGCGACCGCGCACGGGTGCGTTTTACGGTGCCACGCAACGATCATAGCGCGGCGTTAAGCGGAATGTGGGAACGGACGGGGAGCAGCGCCGGCGCGGGACGAGGCCGCGGGGCGCGGTGACGGGCAGCCCGCGCCGGCCGGCGGGGCTGCCGGGAAGGCAGGATCAGCGGCCGGGCTGGCGCTCGACGTCGGCCCAGCAGTTCGGCGTTTCGTACAGACGCACGCGCTCGAGGCGCAGGTTCACGCCGTAGTGCGCGTCGTACACGTTCGCGAGCAGGTCGAACGCGATCGCCGCGAGGTTCTCGACGGTCGGGATCCGGTCGATCACGACGGTCTTGTGGTCGGCCATCTGTTCGAGGAACGAGCGCACGACGTCGTCGCGCGCATAGACCAGGAATGCGTGGTCCCACTTGCTGACGAGGTGCTCCATCGCGAGCGCCTTCACGTCGGCGAAATCCATCACCATGCCACGGTCGGGAGCGCCCTCGGTATCGACGAGATCGCCGCGCAACGTGATTTCGAGCACGTAGCGATGGCCGTGCAGGTTCCTGCACTGGCTGCGGTGATCGGGAATGCGGTGGCCCGCGTCGAATTCGAGTTTTCGGGTAATCAGCACGATGTCAAAGGCCGTGGCTCAGGGAATGTTCAGATATTTGTGGGTCTGCATCGACAGGCGCCACTGCGGATGACGCTTGCACCAGTCGATCGCGAGCTTCGTATTGAGGTCGCGCGACGGGCCGTCCATCGGCTGGACGAGGAAATACTCGAAGTCGAGCTTCGCATAGTCGGCCAGCCGCTGGTTGTCCTGCGGGATCACGACTTTCAGTTCGTTGCCCTTCGTGACCACGAGCGGCGCGTCGGCCTTCGGGCTCACACAGATCCAGTCGATCGATTCGAGCACCGGCAGCGAGCCGTTGGTCTCGATCGCGATCTCGAAGCCGGCCGCGTGCAGCGCGTCGACGAGCGGCTGGTCGAGCTGCAGCATCGGCTCGCCGCCCGTGCAGACGACGAAGCGGTGCGCTTCGCCGTCCGGCCACAGGCCGGCGATCGTCGCGACGAGCGCTTCGGCGTCCTTGAACTTGCCGCCGTTCTCGCCGTCGGTGCCGACGAAGTCCGTATCGCAGAAGCGGCACACGGCCTCCTCGCGATCCTCTTCGCGGCCCGACCACAGGTTGCAGCCGGCGAACCGGCAGAACACAGCCGGCCGGCCCGCGTTCGCGCCCTCGCCCTGCAACGTGTAGAAAATTTCCTTGACCGCGTAAGTCATCGTCCGTCGTCCGGCTCGCGCCGCTCGTTGTCGATCAGAATCCGTTATTCATCAAGCGCTGCCGGCGCAGCCGCGTCACAGCGGCGCTTCGGTCACCCGCTCGCCCTTCAGGTAGGCCTCGTAGCCGCGCTTGCGCAGCTTGCAGGCCGGGCACTCGCCGCAGCCGAAGCCCCAGTCGTGCAGTTCCGCGCGCTCGCCCACGTAGCACGTGTGCGTCTCGACGCGGATCAGTTCGACGAGCGCTTCGCCTCCGAGCTGCTCGGCGAGCTGCCACGTCTGCGCCTTGTCGAGCCACATCAGCGGCGTCTCGAGCACGATGCGCGTGTCCATCCCGAGATTCAGCGCGACCTGCAGCGCCTTCATCGTGTCGTCGCGGCAGTCGGGGTAGCCCGAAAAATCGGTCTCGCACATCCCGCCGACCAGCACGCGCAGCCCGCGGCGATACGCGATCGCCGCGGCGATCGTCATGAACAGCAGGTTGCGGCCCGGCACGAACGTGTTCGGCAGGCCGCTCGCCGTCGTCTCGATCTCGATCGTGCGCGTCATCGCGGTATCGCTGATCGCGCCGAGCACCGACAGGTCGATCATGTGATCGTCGCCGAGCCGGTCCGTCCACGCGGAAAAGTCGCGCTTCAGCGCTTCGCGTACGCCTTCGCGGCATTCGAGCTCGACACGATGGCGCTGGCCGTAATCGAAGCCGAGGGTCTCGACCGTCTGGTAGCGTTCGAGGGCCCACGCCACGCACGTGGCCGAGTCCTGCCCGCCGGAAAACAACACGAGCGCGCCGTCTTTAGCGTCTGTCCGAATCACCGTGATACTCCGTGAATGTATAGGCTCGCGTCGCGCTGCGCCGCGGGGCCGGCTGCCGCCGGGCGGCCCGACGCGTACCGGCCTGCGCCGGCTCGACCAGTATAGGCAGCGCGGTCGGCCGCGAACGCGGCGGAGCGCTTATACCGCCCATCGCGCGACATCGTTGCCGCGCATCACGGCGGCGCGTTGCTGGCGGCCTGCCGTGCATATGAAGCGATGCGCTAAGTCATTGAGCGGGCACGGATTTTATCATGCCCCCGCGAATGCTGCCGCACACGCCGCCTATGACACGCAATACCCACCACAAACGAAAAACCCCAAGAACCTTCCGATTCTTGGGGTTGGAACTGCTGGTGGCCTGGGACGGAATCGAACCATCGACACGCGGATTTTCAATCCGCTGCTCTACCAACTGAGCTACCGGGCCAACGAAGAATGAAAGTATATCGAGCTTTTCCCACCTGCTCAAGCGTTTTCGCAAAAAAATTTTATACCGCGCCTTCGGACGGCTTCTTGCCGAGCTCGACGCCCAGCTGCTTGAGCTTGCGATACAGGTGCGTGCGCTCGAGGCCCGTCTTCTCCGCGACGCGCGTCATGCTGCCGTTCTCGCGCGCGAGGTGATATTCGAAGTACGCGCGCTCGAACGCATCGCGCGCTTCGCGCAACGGGATGTCGAACGGGATCGCGGCCGTCTGCCCCGCGAGGCCGAGTGCCGCCGCCATGTCGTCGCCGAGCGTCGGCAGCGCAGCCGCGGACGCAACCGCCGCGGGCCCCGCTGCCTGTCCGGCGCCGCCCTTCGCCGCCGCGTTGGCGGACACCGGCGCCGCGCCGCGTGCGAGACCGTGCTCGACGGACTTCAGCAGCTTCTGCAGCGCGATCGGCTTCTCGAGGAAATCGAGCGCACCGATCTTCGTCGCCTCGACGGCCGTGTCGATCGTCGCGTGCCCGGACATCATGATCACGGGCATCGTCAGCAGCCCCTGCGCCGCCCATTCCTTGAGCAACGTGACGCCGTCGGTATCGGGCATCCAGATATCGAGCAGCACGAGATCGGGCGCCTGATTCAGCCGGTATTCCCGCGCGGCCTGCGCGTTCTCCGCTGCCTCGACGACATGTCCTTCATCGCTGAGGATCTCCGAGAGCAATTCCCGGATGCCCATTTCATCATCTACCACCAGGATGGTTGCCATTTACGCTGCCCTTGTCTGCTCACTTGCTTTTGTCTTAGCGGGGGTCGTCCCGTCCTGCGCGCCCGGTTCGGCGCCTGGCGCATCGCTCGCCATCTGCAGGAACAGGATCGACACCTGCGCACCCTCGACGGTCTCGCCGTGCATGCGATTGCGCAGATCGATCCGCGCACCGTGCTCGTCGACGATCTTCTTGACCGTGGCCAGCCCGAGCCCCGTGCCCTTCGCCTTCGTCGTCACGTAAGGCTCGAACGCGCGGGTCAGGATGCGTGCCGGAAAACCGGGCCCGTTGTCGGACACGGTAAGACGTACCGCGACGCGCGTTTTGCCCTCTGCGTCGGGATCGCCATATTCTACTGTCTTGGTTTCGATCAACACACGCGGATGCGCGGCTTCCGCGACCGAATCCTGCGCATTCTGCAGCAGGTTGTGGATCACCTGGCGCAATTGCGTCGCGTCGCCGCGAATCACCGGCAGCGACGGCGCGAGCTCGGCGGCGATCGGGCTCTTGCCTTCGCCGACGCCGTACAGCCCGAGCACCTCGCTCGCCAGTTCGTTCAACTGCAGGTTCGCAAGCACCGCCGGCGGCGTGCGCGCGTATTCGCGGAAATCGTCGACCATCCGCTTCATCGCGGCCACCTGGTTGACGATCATCGTCGCGCCGCGCTTGAGCACATCCGCGTCGGACGGCGCAAGCTTGTCGGACAGCTTCATCTGCAGCCGCTCGGCCGACAGCTGGATCGGCGTCAGCGGATTCTTGATCTCATGCGCGAGCCGCCGCGCGACCTCGCCCCACGCAACCGAGCGCTGCGCGGAAATCACGTCGGAAATGTCGTCGAATACCACGACGTAACCGGACGTCTGCGGATCTTCGGCCTGCCCCTCGACCGTCGACACGAGGCGCGCGCCGCGCACGAGCAGTGTCAGCGGTTCGGTTTCGCCCGGCATCTCGATCGCGAACTGCTGCTGCCAGTGGCCGCGATCGCCGCTGCCGCCGTCGGATGCCGCCTCGCGATCGGCGAACGCCTTGCGCACCATCGCACCGAATCCCGCCGCAACGCCGATCCGGTCGAGCGTCGTGCCGATCAGCGCGTTGAACGGCTGCCGGAAGATCCGCTCGGCGCCGCGGTTGGCCGTCGTCAGCCGGAACTGGCGGTCGAGCACGAACACGCCGGCCGTCAGGTTCGCGAGGATGCTCTCGAGATAGGTCTTCGAATGCTCGAGCGCGATGCGGTTCTTCTCGACCGCGAGACGCGCCTCGGACAACTGGCGCGTCATCGCGTTGAACGACTGCGTGAGGAAGCCGAGCTCGTCGCGCGTCTTGATCTCGCGCTTCGGCGTGTAATCGCCTTCCGTGATCTCCTTGGTGCCCTGCGCGAGCAGGAACAGCGGCCGCGCGAGCTGCTGGCCGAGCGCGAGCGCGAGCATCATCGCGATGAAGGTCGCGAGGAACAGCGCGAGCGTCAGCGTGCCGATGTACATCTTGCGCAGGCCCGTGCGGCCGAGCGCCTTTTCCTGATACTCGCGATACGCGCGCTGCACGGCGTCCGCGTTGTGCGCGAGCGTCGGCGGCACCGGCTGTGTGAGCTGCAGGAAGCGTTCGGCCGGCTGCAGCAGCGACGTCGTCGCATCGGGAATCGGCCGCACGACGCGCAGCCGCAGCGCGCCCTTCGCGCCGTGCGCGCGCGGGTCGCCGTCGACTTCGCCTTCGATCGCCGCGTACGCGCCGTGTTCGCGCGCCTGGCTCAGCATCAGCGGCGTCGGCAGGTCGTCCGGAATCAGCGCCGCGAAATTGCCCGATGCCTGCGCGACGATGTGCAGGTCGGGCGCCGCGCCCGAACCGCCGCGGCTCGGCTCGACGATCGTCGCGTCCTGCACGCCGAACTGGTCGCGCAGCCGCAGCAGCGTGAGCGTCGTGCCGTTCGTGTTCGCGTCGACGCTCGCGAGCTGGTCGGACATCAGCCGCGCCTTCGTCTGCAGATCGGACAGCGACGCATCGAGCATCCCGCGGCCGAGGTTCAGGCCGGCCGTCAGCGCCGTCTCGACGTTCACGTCGAACCACGACTCGATGCTGCGCGACACGAACTGGTACGACACGATGTAGATGATCCCGCCCGGCACCACGCCAACGAGCGCGAAGAACACCGCGAGCTTCGCGAGCAGCCGCGTGCCGAACTTGCCCTTCCTCAGGCGCACGACGATCATCCCGATCAGCCCGAGCACCACGAGCAGGAACACCAGCGCGACGACGATGTTGGTCGCGTACAGCCACGAATAGTAGCGATCGAAGAATTCGGTATTCGCGCTCGCGGCCGCGAGCAGCACGAGCAGCAGCAGCGCGGTGAACGCGACGGTCGAGACGATCACGCGAACGAGGAGGCTCTTCCCGCTGGCCGCGCGGCGCACTTTATTTAGCACGTTCGGTCACCGTGAAGTTGAAGCGCTTCCAGTCCGACCCGAGCGTCCAGTCGCGATTGTTCACGGCGTCGACCTGGAACGGCTTCGGCATCAGCGCCGTATCGAGCTGCATCCGCACCGACGCCATGTAGGTTTCCCCCAGGCGCACCTGGTTGCGGTCGATCACGTGCCACGACGTGATGTGCCTGACCACCGCGAGCGCGTCCTTCAACGACGGGAAGCCGAGCTGCAGGCCGCCCGTCGACACGCGGTATTCGCGCGTGAGCGGCTGGAACGACAGGCGGATCGTCTGCGTCACCGACACCGGCTGCTCGTCGAACCAGTACCAGCGCGCGCGGCTCAGCTCGAAGTCGGTCGTGAAGTAAAGCGGGATGCCCTTGTTGACGGCATCCTCGAGGTTCGGATTCAGCTCGAAATCGAAGCGGGCATCGAGGCTCCAGCCGCTTCCGTCGGCCTGGAGCGACGCGCGCTGCACGGCGATCGACTGCGCATGCGCCGGCCGGACGACGGCCAGGCACAGCGTCAACGCGACCATCAGGACGGCCGCGAGCCGAAGTGGAAAAAGGTGTTTGATCGTCACCGTTTCTGAAACCGCGCGTAGAAAAATCCGTCGTGATCGGTGTTCTGGTCGAGTGCGCCGGCGGCAGCCCCTCCCTGCACTCCGCCCGGCAGCAGCTGGCCGGGGGCGTCCAATCGTACCGCATCTTCACAGACCGCTTCAAACCAGCGGGCCTGCAACTCGCCTTCCTCGGGGAAGATCGAGCAGGTCACGTAAAGCAGTTCGCCGCCCGGCTTCACGAGCGGCCACAGCGCCGACAGGATGCGGCGCTGTTCCGCGACGAGCGCCGGGATGTCGGCCTCGCGGCGCAGCCAGCGGATGTCGGGATGCCGCCGCACGATGCCCGATGCCGAGCACGGCACGTCGGCCAGGATGCGGTCGAACGGGCGCCCGTCGTACCACGCGCCGGGCGCACCCGCATCGCCGACGCGCACGTCCGCTGCGAGCGACAGGCGCACGAGGTTCTCGCCGATGCGCGCCGCGCGCGTCGCGTCGCTTTCGAGCGCGACGACTTCCGCGTTGGCCAGCTCGAGAATATGGCCGGTCTTGCCGCCGGGTGCCGCGCATGCATCGAGTACGCGCATGCCGTCGCGCGCGCCGAGCCATTCGGCCGCGAGCTGCGCGCCGGCATCCTGCACCGATACCACGCCGTCGGCGAATCCCGGAATGCGCTCGACCGGCAGCGCCGATGCGAGCCGCACCGCATGCCGGCCGATCGCGGTCGCGTCGATCCCGCTCGCGCGCAGCGTGTCGAGATACGCGTCGACGCTCGCGCGACGCGCATTCACGCGCAGCGTCAGCGGCCCCTGGCGCTCACCGGCCGCGAGGATCGCCTGCCATGCGTCGGGCCATGCGCGCTTCACTGCATCGACCCACCATGCGCGGTAATTCCAGCGCGCAACGGCGTCGTCCTGCATCGCCGCGACGAGCACGTCGCGCTCGCGCAGGAAACGACGCAGCACCGCGTTGACCAACCCCTTCGCGAATGCGTATTCGCGGCGTGCGCCGATCACGGTCACGGCCTGGTCAACCACCGTGAACGCCGAATATGCGGCATCGTCCGCCGGATCGAGCAGCAGCGCGAGCGCGCCGGCGAGCACCGCGTTCACGTGCGCGGGCGGCGCCTTGCTGACGAGCCGGCCGATCAGCCAGTCCACGCTGCCGAGGCGACGCATCGTCCGGTACGCGACGTCCTGCGTCGCGCCGCGCGCGAGCGCCTGTGCACCGGACGCCATCTGCGCGAATACCGCCGACAGCGCTGCCGGCAGCGCTGTGCCGCGCCGTACCGCATCGACCGCCTGCGCGGCCGCGTCGAGTGCGAAGCCGAGCGAATCGGGCGCAAGATGCGGCGCGGACAGGCGCGCCGGGCGGCCGGAAGAAGACGGGGCGGAAGAACGGGTTCGTGTCATCGGAGCGGAATCGGCAAACAAACGCAGCAAACAAATGCGGCAAACGGCGGGATTGCTGCGGCCGCGCGGCCCTGCGATCCCAAACCGCGCATTGTAGCGTGCGACCATGCGGCCCCTTTGGCCCCTTTACGGCGCGCACAAATGAAACACCCCGCAGCGCGAAGCGTGCGGGGTGGCGGGGCGGACGCCGCGCGGCAACGGCCGCGCGATGCGCCGAGGTTTAATCGAAGCGGCCGGTACGCGCCATCTCCATCAGGCGCGCGATGCGTTCCTCGGTGGCCGGGTGCGTCGAGAACAGGTTCTGCAGGCCGCCGGCGCGGAGCGGGTTCATGATCATCATCTGCGCGGTGGCCGGATGCGCTTCGGCCGCCTGGAACGGGATGCCGGCCGCATAGCGATGGATCTTGTCGAGCGCGGTCGCGAGCGACTGCGGATCGCCGGAAATCTGCGCGCCGCCGCGGTCGGCCTCGAACTCGCGTGCCCGCGAAATCGCCATCTGGATCAGCGCGCCGGCGATCGGCGCGAGCAGCGCGACCGCAATGCCCGCGATCGGGTTGGCCGGCCGGCCGTTCTCGTCGCGCCCGCCGAAGAACATCGCGAAGTTCGCAAGCGCCGAGATCGCGCCCGCCATCGTCGCGGTGATCGTCGAGATCAGGATGTCGCGGTGCTTCACGTGCGCGAGCTCGTGCGCCATCACGCCGCGCATCTCGCGCTCCGACAGCACGCGCAGGATGCCCGTCGTCGCGGCGACCGCCGCATGCTCGGGGTTTCGGCCCGTCGCGAACGCGTTCGGCGCATCCTCGTTGATCAGGTAGACGCGCGGCATCGGCAGGTTCGCGCGCGTGGCCAGCTCGCGCACCATCCGGTAGAACTGCGGCGCCGTGCTCTCGTCGACTTCCTGCGCGTTGTACATGCGCAGCACCATCTTGTCGGAGAACCAGTACGAGAAGAAATTCATGCCGAGCGCGAACAGCAGCGCGATCGTCATGCCGCGCGAGCCGCCGATCATTCCGCCGATCACGATGAACAGGGCCGTGATCGCGGCCATCAGCATCGCCGTTTTGACCCAATTGAACATACCCACTCCTTATCCGTCAGGGGACCCGCCGCGCATCACAGGGCGCGACGGAAAATTGTAAGCGATTTGTTAGATAAGGTCTTGCCGGAAAAATTCAATCTCAGCGTTGCGAAGCTGCAAGACGCAGGCCGAGGCCGACGAAAGCGCTGCCGACCGTGCGGTCGAGCCACTTCCTGACGCCCGGCTTGCCGGAAAAACGCTGCGTGACGCTGCCCGCGACCCATGCGACCAGGCTGGTCCAGACCGTGCTCATCGCGACGAACACCGCGCCGAGGGTCAGGAACGCCAATGCCTTGTGCGGGCTGTCGGCCGACACGAACTGCGGGAAGAACGACACGAAGAACAGCACGACCTTCGGGTTCAGCACGTTGGTCCAGAAGCCCTGCATGAACAGCTGGCGCAGCGGCTTTGCTGCCGTGGCGGCCTCCGCGCCCGACGGCGCGGCGGCCTGCTTCGCGACGATCATGCGCACGCCGAGATAAATCAGGTACGCGGCGCCGACCAGCTTGATCACCGTGAACGCGGCAGCCGACGCCGCAAGCAGCGCCGTGAGGCCGAATGCGCACGCGAGCGCGTGAACGCAGCAGCCGGCCGAAATGCCGAGCGCCGACATCAGCCCCGCACCGCGGCCCTGCGCGACGCTGCGGCCGACGATGTAAGCCGTGTCGGGGCCGGGCGTGACGTTCAGCAGGAAAACTGCAAGCACGAAGAAGCCGAAATGGGTGATGCCGAACATGAAAACCTCGAAACCGGAGAGCGCAGGGAAATTCTACGCGCGCCTGCCGCGCTGCGCGACTCGACCGTTCGGCCGATTGCGCAGGGCCGGCAGGTCGTGTCGAATGGCGGTCAGGTCACGTTACGCAAGGTCGGTCAGCGCGAAACGCTGGCCCGCGGCGAGCGGCGAGCCGGCGAGGAATTCGCGCGCGGGCAGCCGCTTGCCGCCCGGCTTCTGCAACTGCGTGACGCGCAGCGCGCCACTGCCGCACGCGACGACCACGCCTTCCGGCGCGGCCTCGACGATCGTGCCGGGCGCTGCGTCGCCGCGCGCCGCCACCGGCTCCGCAGCCCACAGCTTGATTGCCGCGCCGTCGAGCGTCGCGACGCCGCCGGGAAACGGATCGAACGCACGCACCTGGCGCGCGAGCACGTCGGCAGGCTTGCGCCAGTCGAGCGCCGCTTCGTGCTTGCCGATCTTTTCCGCATAGGTCACGCCGTCGGCCGGCTGCGGGGTCGCCGGCAGCGTACCGTCGCGCTCGAGCCGCACGAGCGCGTCGACGATCAGCCGCGCGCCGTCGGCGGCCAGCCGGTCGTGCAGCGTCGCGGTCGTGTCGTCGGGCGCGATCGCGATGCGCGCCTCTTCGATCATCGCGCCGGTGTCGAGGCCGACGTCCATCTGCATCAGCGTGACGCCCGTCTCGGCGTCGCCGGCCTCGATCGCGCGGTGAATCGGCGCGGCGCCGCGCCAGCGCGGCAGCAGCGACGCATGGATGTTGATGCAGCCGCTGCGCGGAATGTCGAGCACCTCCTGCGGCAGCAGCAGGCCGTACGCGGCGACCACCATCACGTCGTGCGGCGTCGTGCGCAGCAGCTCGATCGCGTCGGCCGCCTCCGCGGGGTACTTGCCCGCGCGGCGCAGCGACGGCGGCTGCGCGACGGGCATGCCATGCTCGACGGCGTAGCGCTTCACGGCGCTCGCCTGCAGTTTCATCCCGCGGCCGGCCGGGCGATCGGGCTGGGTGAGCACGAGCGGCACCGGAAAACCGGCCTCATGGATCGCGGCGAGCGCAGCCGCGGCAAATTCCGGCGTGCCGGCAAAAATCACGCGCAACGTATGGGTCATGACAGCGTTCTGGGTCGGGCAGGATGAACGCGCGTCACATCGCGCGTTCGAGTTTCTTCATCTTCGTCTTGATGCGCGTCTGCTTGAGCGGCGACAGGTATTCGACGAACACGCGCCCCATCAGGTGATCCATCTCGTGCTGGACGCACACGGCAAGCAGGCCCTCGCAGTCGAGCTCGAAGGCCTCGCCCTGCTCGTTGAGCGCGCGCACGCGCACGTGGTCGGGACGCTCGACTTCGTCATAGATGCCGGGTACCGACAGGCAGCCCTCTTCATAGATCTGCTTCACGTCGCTCGACCAGACGATCTCGGGGTTGATGAACGCGCGCAACTCGTTCTTTTCCTCGGAAACGTCGATCACGATCACGCGCTCGTGCACGTCGACCTGCGTGGCTGCAAGGCCGATGCCGGGCGCCGCGTACATGGTCTCGGCCATGTCGGCGACGAGCTTGCGGATCCGGTCGTCGACCTTGTCGACGGGCTTGGCGACCTTGTGCAGCCGCTTGTCGGGGTAATGAAGAATGTTGAGCAAAGCCATGGTGTTCGGTATTCGGTGGCGCGGCGTGCCGCATCGGCCATCCGGCCGGCTGGCGCCGCCGCCGCGATGCAATGAAGATGAGGCGGATGCGCGGCGTATCAATGCCGCGGATCGCGCCTCCTGCAATTGGCCGGGCGCCTGCGCGCACGGCCCTGTCGAGTATTTCGGATGATGAAAATTTTATCATGGCGCCACGCGGTCCGCTGGCCGTCGCGTTCGAGGGCAGCCTCATGTCGCCTCAAGCGCTGACCACCTCCGCGTTGCGCGCGTGGCTGCAGCTCGGGCACGCGCCCGGCCTCGCACCCGCCGTACTGCAGGCGCTGCTCGACGCGTTCGGCTCGCCGGCGGCGCTGCTGCGCGCATCCGACCAGGCCATTGCCGCCGTGAGCAGCCCCGCCGCCGCGCAGGCCGTGCGCGCAAGTGAACGCGACGATCTCGATGCGCGCACCGACGCCGCGCTGGCTTGGCTCGATGCGCCGGGCAACGCGCTCGTCACGCTCAACGATCCGGCCTACCCGCCGCGGCTGCGCGACCTGCACGACCCGCCGCCGCTGCTATATGTAAAGGGCCGGCTCGACCTGCTGCACGCACGCAGCGTCGCCGTGGTCGGCAGCCGCCACGCGACGCCGCAGGGGCTCGCCGACGCGACGCGCTTCGCACGCGAGTTGTCCGACGCGGGGCTCCCGATCGTGTCGGGCCTCGCGCTCGGGATCGACGGCGCCGCGCATCGCGGCGGGCTCGACGGCCGGTCGGGCACGGTCGCGGTGATCGCGACGGGCGCCGATCTCGTCTATCCGGCGCGGCACCGCGCACTCGCCCACGAGATCGCCGCGCACGGTGCGATCCTGTCGGAATGGCCGCTCGGCACACCGGCACGCGCAGCGCATTTCCCGCAGCGCAACCGGCTGATCGCGGCGCTCGCGATCGGCGCGCTCGTCGTCGAAGCCGCCCCGCGCTCCGGCTCGCTGATCACCGCGCGGCTCGCGAACGAACTGGGGCGCGATGTGTTCGCGATGCCGGGCTCGATCCACGCCCCGCTCGCGCAGGGCTGCCACGCGCTGATCCGCGACGGCGCGAAGCTCACGGCGGCGCCGCTCGACATTCTCGAGGAATACGGGCTGGGCGAACCGACGACCGATGCGGCGTGCCCCGGAATTCGGCGCGCGAATCCCGACGAGGTTCGAGAAACCGAAGCTTCCGGCCAGCGCGCCTGCGCCGGCATCATGGAAGCGCCCCCTTCCGTTCCGGCCGCCGCGCCAGCCCGAATCGAAGCATCACCGCCTCCGTCGCCCTACACCCCGTCCGAGCAGACCGTGCTCGCCGCACTGGGATACGGCCCCGTCACATACGAATGGCTCGCCGAACACAGCGGCCTGTCCGACGACGTGCTGCACCGCGCGCTGCTCGCGCTCGAACTGGCCGGTCGCGTCGCGAGCCTCCCCGGCGGACGCTTCGTGCGGCTTGACGCGGCCCCCACCCCGCCTGCGCGCGGCGTGCTACATTTCCCCGAATAGGGGCGGCCGCGCCGCCGACGATATTCAAGGAAATCCATGCCCGCGCTGAATCTCGACACCGATGCGGATCGGATCGCCGAGCGCCTCGCCGATCCCGGCACGTTGCTCGTCGCCTGCCTGTGCGCCCAGTGGTGCGGCACGTGCCGCGACTACCGGACGGCCTTCGACCAGCTCGCCGACGCGCATCCCGACGCCTGCTTCGCCTGGATCGACATCGAAACGCATGCCGACCGCCTCGACGATCTCGACGTCGAGAACTTCCCGACGATCCTGATCGAGGACGCCAACACCGCACGCTTCTTCGGCACGGTGCTGCCGCACGCGGCGATCGTCGAACGAATGCTGTCCGACCTGAGCGCGGTACCCGGTGCGCCGCACGCACCGAAATTGCGCAACGTCCTGAACGTCGAAGCCTGAATTCGCGCGCCCGCCCGGCGGTTTTTCGCGCGTTTGCGCGCCCCGCCGCGCCGGGCGCTTGCCGCCGTTGCAGCCCCCCTCTATGATGGGCCGCTTTTTACACGCCGAGCCGCCGTCGCTTCGGCGTGTGCTATAAAGCGGTCGTTAAAGGGACCCACAACCGGCGACCCCGGTCTACCATCACACACCTGTCATGTCCAAAGCACTGATCATTGCGGAAAAGCCTTCTGTCGCGAACGACATCGCACGCGCTTTGGGCGGCTTTACCAAGCATGACGAATACTACGAGAGCGACGAATTCGTCCTTTCGTCCGCTGTCGGCCACTTGCTCGAAATCGCCGCTCCGGAAGAGTACGAGGTCAAGCGCGGGAAATGGAGCTTCGCGCATCTGCCCGTCATCCCCCCGCATTTCGACCTGAACCCGATCGCAAAAAGCGAGTCGCGCCTCAAGGTGCTCACCAAGCTGATGAAGCGCAAGGACGTCGACCGCCTGATCAACGCATGTGACGCGGGGCGCGAGGGCGAACTGATTTTTCGCCTGATCGCGCAGCACGCGAAGGCGAAGCAGCCGGTCCAGCGCCTGTGGCTGCAATCGATGACGCCGCAGGCGATCCGCGACGGTTTCGCGAACCTGCGCAGCGACACGGACATGCAGCCGCTCGCCGACGCCGCACGCTGCCGCTCGGAAGCCGACTGGCTCGTCGGGATCAACGGCACCCGCGCGATGACCGCGTTCAACAGCAAGGGCGGCGGCTTCTTCCTGACGACAGTCGGCCGCGTTCAGACGCCAACGCTGTCGATCGTCGTCGAACGCGAAGAGAAAATCCGCCGCTTCATCCCGCGCGACTACTGGGAAGTGAAGGCCGCATTCGCGTGCGCGGGCGGTTTCTACGAAGGCAAGTGGTACGACCCGAAATTCAAGCGCGACGAATTCGACCCGGAAAAGCGCGACTCCCGCCTGTGGAGCCTGCCGGCTGCCGAAACGATCGTCGCCGCATGTCGCGACAAGGTCGGCACGGTCTCCGAGGAATCGAAGCCGTCGACACAGCTGTCGCCGCTGCTGTTCGACCTGACGAGCCTGCAGCGCGAGGCGAACGGCCGCTTCGGCTTCTCCGCGAAGAACACGCTCGGCCTCGCGCAGGCACTGTATGAAAAGCACAAGGTGCTGACCTACCCGCGTACCGACGCGCGCGCGCTGCCGGAAGACTACCTTTCGACGGTCGAGTCCACGCTCGAGATGCTCAAGGAGAGCAACAACTACCTGCCGCATGCGAAGCAGGTGCTCGACAAGGGCTGGGTGAAGCCGAACAAGCGGATCTTCGACAATTCGAAGATCAGCGACCACTTTGCAATCATCCCGACGCTGCAGGCGCCGAAGTCGCTGTCCGAGCCGGAGCAGAAGCTGTACGACCTGGTCGTGAAGCGCTTCCTCGCCGTGTTCTTCCCGGCGGCCGAATTCCGCGTCACGACGCGGATCACCGAAGTCGCCGGCCATCACTTCAAGACCGAGGGCAAGGTGCTCGTCGAGCCGGGCTGGCTGCAGGTGTACGGCCGCGACGCCGAAGGCGCGGACGCGAACCTCGTGCCGGTGCAGAAGGACGAGAAGGTGAAGACGGACGAAATCGCCGCCGTCGCGCTCGTGACGAAGCCGCCCGCACGCTACTCGGAAGCGACGCTGCTGTCGGCGATGGAAGGCGCGGGCAAGCTCGTCGAGGACGACGAGCTGCGCGAGGCGATGGCCGCGAAGGGCCTCGGCACGCCGGCCACGCGCGCGGCGATCATCGAAGGCCTGCTCGGCGAGAAATACCTGTTGCGCGAAGGCCGCGAGCTGATCCCGACCGCGAAGGCATTCCAGCTGATGACGCTGTTGCGCGGGCTCGGCGTGAAGGAACTGACCGCGCCGGAGCTCACCGGCGAATGGGAATACAAGCTGTCGCAGATGGAGCGCGGCAACCTCGGGCGCGACGCGTTCATGCAGGAAATCGCCCGCATGACGCAGCAGATCGTCAAGCGCGCGAAGGAATACGATTCCGACACGATTCCCGGCGACTACGCGACGCTCGAGACGCCGTGCCCGAACTGCGGCGGCCAGGTGAAGGAAAACTACCGCCGCTTCGCGTGCACGAAGTGCGAGTTCTCGATCTCGAAGATCCCGGGCAGCCGGCAGTTCGAGATTCCCGAAGTCGAGGAGCTGCTGCAGAAGAAGGAAATCGGTCCGCTGTCCGGGTTCCGCAGCAAGATGGGCCGCCCGTTCTCGGCGATCCTCAAGCTGTCCTTCGACGACGAAACGAAGAACTACAAGCTCGAGTTCGATTTCGGCCAGGACCAGGGCGGCGAGGAAGGCGAAGCGCCCGACTTCTCCGCGCAGGAGCCGGTCGGCGCGTGCCCGAAGTGCAAGGGCCGCGTGTTCGAGCACGGGATGAGCTACGTGTGCGAGCACTCGGTTGCGAACCCGAAGACCTGCGACTTCCGCTCGGGCAAGGTGATCCTGCAGCAGGAAATCACGCGCGAGCAGATGGGCAAGCTGCTTGCCGACGGCCGCACGGATCTGCTGCCGAACTTCAAGTCGTCGCGCACGGGCCGCAACTTCAAGGCGTTCCTCGTGAAGCAGCCGGACGGCAAGATCGGCTTCGAGTTCGAGAAGAAGGAACCGAAGGCCGCTGCCGCGAAGAAGACGGCGAAATCGGCGACGAAGGATGCCGAAACCGTAACGGAAGGCGCCGAAGAGAAATCGGCACCGGCCCGCAAGACCGCTGCCAAGACCACGGCGACCAAGACTGCCGCCCGCAAGACGACGGCGCGCAAGACCGGCTCGTAACGGCCGGGCCGCCGGGGCTTCCCCCCGGCGTACCGGGCGCCGGCAGGCAGCCGAAAAAAAACGCGGATCGATCGCTCGATCCGCGTTTTTTCTTTGTGCCGGCGGCAACCGCCGCCCGGCCGTCGCGCCGTTACAGCGGCGACGGCACCGCAACGCGCGTGCGTGTCGAACGCGGCAGGCGCGGCGACAGGTTCGGGTCGGCTGATTCGGGCTGCTCGGCACGCGTCTCGACGCCGATCGGCGCGAGCGTCGCACCCTGCGCGGCCCACTGCTCGCCGATCGTCGCATCGGTCGAGTGGCTGAAATACTCGACGAGGTGGTCGATGAACGTGCGCACCTTCGCGGGCAAATGGCGCCGGCTCGGGTAGGCGATGTTGATTTCGACCTGCGGCAGCCGGAAATCCGGCAGCAGCCGCACCAGCGCGCCGCGCGCGATGTCGCTGCCGATCAGGTAGCTCGGCAGGATCGCGACGCCCATCCCGAGCAGCGCGAACTGGCGCAGCATCGCGGTGTTGTTCGCGACGATCACGTTGGTCGGGCGCACGCGCACTTCGCCGTCCGGCCCCGTGAACACGCGCTCGTCGCCCCAGTATTCGGCCGGCAGGCTCAGGCTCGGGTGCGCGACGAGCTGCTCCGGATGGGTCGGCACGCCGTGCTTCTCCAGATAGCTCGGCGTCGCGCACACGGTCATGCAGCCCGTGGTCAGCCGCCGCGTGACGATGCTCGCGCTGCGCATCTGGCGCGTGACGACGATGCCGACGTCGAAGCCTTCCTCGACGAGATCGACCTGCCGGTCGACCAGCGTGAGATCCGGCACCACTTTCGGGAAATTCTCCGTGTACGTCTGCAACACGGGCGCGAGGTTATGCAGGCCGAACACGACCGGCGCGACGATGCGCAGCGTGCCGACCGGCTCGTGATTGCGCGCAACGACCATCTGCTCGACGTCCTCGAGCTCATCGAGGATCTGGCGAGCACGCTCCAGATAGACCTGGCCCGACTCCGTCAGGGAAAGGCTGCGTGTGGTGCGGTTCAGCAAACGCGTGCCGAGCCGGCCTTCCAGATCGGCGACGTGACGCGTCGCAACCGCGTTGGAAATATCCATTGCACTCGCGGCCCGCGCAAAACTGCCGAGATCTGCAACCTTGACGAACACGCGCATCGACTGCAAATGATCCATAAACGACTCCTGCCGCTGTTACAACTTCAAAAAGATGAAGCAAATGCGTAATTCTCCTACGACAGCGGAAATGATGCAGAGTTGCTCAACAAGGCACCGGTTGACGATAAAAATAGTCAAAAATCCTCGCCATTTGCGGATGGTTGATCCAATTATTCTAATTGGAACAACAATTGGGTGAACCTCGTCGAGTAAACGGCCGAATCAGGAAAGACGTATTTGATGCGGCACAGCAGCGCACCCTTGCGCACCGCACGCGAGCGGCGCCGGGTGCGGCTGCCGCCAATTGCGGCGGAGCGTAACAACCTGTTAAAAAGACACCACGAACGCGGCCGACGTAGCATCATGTCGGCCCCGGCCGGGCGGGCGAGTGCGCGACGTGCGCCGCCGCCACTGCCGCTTTCAACGCGCGACACCCGTTCACCATGAAAATTGCCATCCTCGACGACTACCAGGACGCCGTCCGCAAGCTGAACTGCTTCGAGATGCTTGCCGGCCACGACGTGAAGGTCTTCAACAATACGGTGCGCGGCCTGGGACAGCTCGCAAGCCGTCTGGCGGAAGTCGAGGCGCTCGTGCTGATTCGTGAACGGACCCCGATTTCGTCGCAACTGCTCGCCAAGCTGCCGAACCTGCGCATGATCAGCCAGACCGGCCGCGTCTCGAGCCATATCGATCTCGAAGCGTGTACCGACCGCGGCATCGCGGTGCTCGAAGGCACGGGTTCGCCGGTCGCGCCCGCCGAGCTGACCTGGGCGCTCGTGATGGCCGCCCAGCGCCGCATTCCGCAGTACGTCGCGAACCTGAAGCAGGGCGCATGGCAGCAGTCGGGCCTGAAGACGTCGGCGCTGCCGCCTAACTTCGGCCTCGGCCAGGTGCTGCGCGGCCAGACCCTCGGCATCTGGGGCTACGGCAAGATCGGCCGGCTCGTCGCCGGCTACGGCAAGGCGTTCGGGATGAACGTGCTGATCTGGGGTCGCGAGCATTCGCTCGAAGCCGCGCGCGCCGACGGCTACACGGCCGCCGAGAGCCGCGAGGCGCTGTTCGAGCAGAGCGACGTGCTGTCGCTGCATCTGCGCATGCACGACGACACGCGCGGGATCGTCAAGCAGGAAGACCTGATGCGGATGAAGCCGACGTCGCTGCTCGTCAACACGAGCCGCGCGGAGCTGCTCGAGGAAAACGCACTCGTCAACGCACTGTCGCACAACCGTCCGGGGATGGTCGCAATCGACGTGTTCGAGAGCGAGCCGATCCTGCAGGGCTACAGCCTGCTGCGGATGGAGAACGTGATCTGCACGCCGCACATCGGCTATGTCGAGCGCGAGAGCTACGAGCTCTATTTCAGCGCGGCGTTCAGGAACATCCTCGCATTCGACGACGGCGACATGTCGAGCGTCGCCAATCCGGAAGCGCTGACGCCGATCCGCAAGCGCTGATCGCGCGGGCTGCGCACGCCGCGCGGCCCCGCTGCTCCATTCCCCGCCATCAGGCGGCCACGCGGCCGCCCGTCATCGCACCGACGCGCGTGAGGAAATGCTCGCCGTCGCGCCGCCCGAGGTCGTACGCATGCCGCATCTGCGACGGGCTCGTGTAATCCCAGCTCGAAATCGGCACCTTGCTCGACGGCTGTACGTACAGCCGCCGCTGCTCGCCGTGTGCGACCGTGAACATCTGCGGGCGCGGATACAGCCGCGTGACGAGCACCAGCACGTCGCCCGGCGACGGGTCGAGCGCGTCGACCGGCACGTTGTCGACCATCCCGCCGTCGAGCACCGGCCGGCCGCCGCGGCGCAGCACCGGCGTGAACGGCGGCGTGCAGGACGACTGCAGGATCAGGTCGGCAAGTTCGTCGACTTGCGTGCAGGCCTGCGCGCGCACGAACTCGGGCCGAAAGCCGAGCGTGCGCCCGAGTGTCGGGTGCAGCGTCTTGCGCACATATTTCTCGATGTTGTACGCGACGAGGCCGGCAGCGACCGCACTGCGCGCACCGAGCCAGCGCGGCACGTGCGATACGCCGATGCGGATCTCCGGCGCCTCGGCAAGCTTCGCGAACGGCTCGCCGTAGATGTCGAGCAATGCCTGACGGTAGATGCGGTAATGCGGAAACACGGGCTCGCGCCCGAACAGGTTGCCCCAGTACGCGTTCTTCCGGTTGTGGCGCAGCGCCTCTTCGTAATAGCGCATCACCCAAGCGGCGTCGCGCGTATACAGCATGCACGCGGTCGCCGCGCCGGCCGAGATGCCGGTGATCACGCGCGGGCGCAGCCCGAGGGCCGGCTGCACGACGTCCCAGAAGCCGGCCTGCCACCAGCAGCGATTGCCGCCGCCCGCAAAGACGATCTGGTCGAACATCGCGCCGCTCAGCTGACGAGTGCGTAGGTCGACGTCGCGTGGACGGCCATCTTGCCGTCCTCGTCGAACAGCTCGACTTCGCCGAACACGAGGTTGCGGCCCATCCGCAACACGCGCGCAGTGACGTGCACGTCGCCCTTGCGCACGGGGCGCATGAAGTTCGTGTTCAGCGACACGGTGGTCATCGGCCGGAACTCGCCGAGCGCGGCCGAAATCGCGACGACCATCGCGGTGTCGGCGGCCGCCGTGAACACCTGGCCGCAGATCACGCCACCCGAATGGCGGAATTCGCCGGAAAACGGCAGGCGCATCGTGACGCTGTCGTCGCCGATCGACACGGGGACCAGACCGAGCGAGCGGACCCACGGGGCCAGCAGGCGATCCAGCAATTCGCGGACTGCGTTTTCGTCCATCTTCGAATGTCCAGAAAACGTTGCGCGACCGCCGCGCAACACGTGTGGCGTCATCATACCGGGAGCGCGCAAACTGCGACCGCTCGTCACCGCGTCGATAGCCGCCGTTGGCGTGACGAAATATTTTCGAGAAATTTGCACAAAGGGCTTGCCATGCCCCTGAAACACGTGCATAATCTTTCTTCTGTTGGGGGCGTTAGCTCAGTTGGTAGAGCAGCGGACTCTTAATCCGTAGGTCGAGTGTTCGAGTCACTCACGCCCCACCAGGATTTCAAAAGGCCGGTCAGCGAAAGCTGACCGGCCTTTTTCATTTCCGCACGCCACGTTCGTGGCGCGCTCCCTCCAGCGGCACACATCCGCACGCCCCTTCCGCACCGTTTCCGCTAGAATCGTCCGACAAATATCACACGACCGGCGCAGGTACCGTCGTTTGCCCGCCGGCACAGAGAGAACATGGGACGTCATACATGGAAGCATGTGAACGAGACGCGACCATTCAGAGGGCCTGGTTGCGCCGATATCGGCCTGTCCGTCGGGACACGCCATTCACCCGATCGCACCCGAATCCGCCGCGCGACACACCAGCCGGATTCGGTCATGCCCGGTAAGGACGCACTCGCCGCGCTGGCGCTCGGCGTCGTGCTGCTCGTGCTCGCAGCCGTACTCGCGGCCACGAGCGGCCGCGCGACCGCTCATCTGGTCCGCGCGCCAGGCACGGTCGTGCGCATCGTGCAGGACAGCGACGCGATGCGCGCATACCGGCCGATCGTCGCCTACCTCGCGAACGACGGCCAGCGCTGCGAAATCGCCGGCAATACCGCGTCGACCGTCCCCGCGTACGACATCGGCGAGAGCGTCGACATCTTGCTCGATCCGGCCCATCCCGACCGCCCCGCACTGATCGACGATTTCGCGCAACGCTGGTTTCCGGTTGCGGTGCCGGCGCTGCTCGCCATCGCGTCGTTCGCGATCGGCGGCCTGCTGATCGCCGCCGAGCGCCGCCGCCACCGGCCATCCGACCCGCCGCCGGCCCCCGCCGCACGCAAGCAGGCGCGGCGCCGCTGGGATATCGCGATCGTGCTGATTCCGATCGCGATCGGCACGGGCTTCCTCGCCGGCGCCGGCGCTGCCGGCCTGCGTCAGTGGCAGATCGTCCGCGACTATGCGCACTCGACCGGCCATGTCGTCGAGATCGCGAAAAACGCGCGGTCGCCCCGGCCGCGCACGTCGCTGTATTCGGCAATCGTCGCGTTCACGACCGACAGCGGGCGCCAGATCACGTTCGCCCTGGGCGCGGCGTCGTCGCATCCGGGCCTGCGCGAAGGCGAAGCGGTCAACGTGCTGTACGACCCCGTCACCCCCGAGCGCGCGGTCGTCGACCTCTTCTGGGATCGCTGGGGCCTCACGGCCATCCTGTTCGCAATCGGCGCGCCGTTCCTCGCGGCCGGGCTGTTCGTCGCCGCGACGCTGTGGCCGGACCATCGGCCGCACGAAGCCGCTCAATGACGCTCGCGCGCCGGCCGCGCGCGGCGCGGCAACCGTAACGGCGCGCGCTTCATCGTTCCCTGAACGCCTCCACCTTCGCGCGATTCCCGCACGTGCGCATGTCGCACCAGCGCCGCCCGACGCCGCGGCCGCGATCGACGAAGAACCACGTACAACGGCCGCACTGCCGCACGCGCGCGAAATCGTCGCTGCGCAGCAGATGCTCGAAACCGAGCGCGGCCGCATCGACCCAGCGCGACGCGGCGCGCGCGTCGGGCCGCCACGCGAACCGGCCGTCGACCGCATCGAACGCACTGCGCCCGATCGCTTCGCGGATCGCCACGGCGAGCCGGTCCGTCGCACGCGCACCGGCGCTGCCGCCGCCTCCGGCCGTCAGGTGCACGATCGCGGCGTAGGCATCCTCGCGAAAACGATGCAGCGCCACCAGCTCGTCCGGGCCGTCCTGCCGCACATGACGCAGAAGCCGCGCCAGATCGGCCGGCGCCAGCAATCCCGCTTGCTCGGCCCACGCGCGCACGGCCGGCCAGTCGACGAGCTTGTCCTCGTCGCGCGTCTTGCCCGTATCGGCCACCGTGTTCAGGAAGTCGAGCGCCGGATGGCCGCCGACGAAATCGGCCGCGCCCCATTCGTGCGCGTGTCGCGCAGACTCGTATCGAGTAACCATTTATTTGCACCTATCGGTTTCATGTCCGGGCAATCCGGAGTAACCCGTTTACAGCAAAAACAGGTTATCACGGAGATGCCGATGCTCGAACTCGCCAACCGCTTCATGTTCGAAGGCCACCGGATTGCATGGGGAACGTTCGGCGAAGGCCCGCCGCTCGTGCTCGTTCATGGCACGCCGTTTTCATCGCAGGTGTGGCGCCGGATCGCGCCGTGGCTCGCGCGGCGTCATCGCGTGTACTTCTACGACCTGCTCGGCTATGGCCAGTCCGACATGCCGGACGCGGATGTGTCGCTCGGCCGTCAGAACGTACTGTTCGGCGCGATGCTGGATGAATGGAAAATTGCGCGCCCGCGTGTGCTCGCACATGACTACGGCGGTGCGACCGTGCTGCGCGCGCACTTCCTCGACGGCATCGCGTATGCGGACCTCACGCTCGTGAACCCGGTCGCGATCGCGCCGCAGGGCTCACCGTTCGTGCGCCACGTCGCGCAGCATGAGGCCGCGTTTACCGGATTGCCGGCGTATGCGCATCACGCGCTCGTATCGGCCTACATCGGCAATGCCGTGGCACGGCCGCTGAGCGACGATGCGCTGTCGATCTACCGTTCGCCGTGGCTCACGCCGGCCGGACAATCCGCGTTCTATCGCCAGATCGCGCAGATGCGCCAGCGCTACATCGAGGAAGCGGAGGCTCGCTATGCACCACCGGACTTTCCGGTGCGCATCGTGTGGGGCGAGGACGATGCGTGGATTCCGCTCGAACAGGGACAGGCGCTCGCCGATCGCATCGCGAACGGCGAATTGATCCGGGTGCCGTGCGCGGGCCATCTCGTGCAGGAAGATGCGCCGGAGGCGATCGTCGCAGCGGTGCTCGACGGGCAAGCGCCGGGCTGAGCACCGCAGGAATCGCGTATCGCGTCAGAATGCCGGCACGCCTTGCGCGAGCGTCGCGATGAACTTCGCGGTGCGCGGATCGCGCGGCTGGCTAAACAGGTCGCGCGATGCACCGGCTTCGACGATGCGGCCATCGGCCAGAAACACCGCATCGTGCGCAATCGACGCGGCCAGGCGCAGGTCGTGCGTGGCCATCAGCATCGTCGTGCCTTCGCGAGCGAGCTGGCGCAGCACCTCGACCACCTCGATGGACAGCTCGGGATCGAGCGCCGACGTCGGCTCGTCGCACAGCAGCACCTGCGGCGACGGCGCGAGTGCGCGTGCGATGGCGACGCGCTGCTGCTGGCCGCCCGACAGCGTCGCGGGCCACGCGTCGGCCTTGTCCGCGATGCCGACCTTGTCGAGCAGCGCGAGTGCCCGTTCGCGCGCACGCTCGCGCGGCCAGCGCTGCACGGTCACGAGCCCTTCCATCACGTTCTGCACGACGCTCAGGTGCGGAAACAACTGGAAGTTCTGGAACACCATGCCGGTCTGCCGGCGCACCGCGAACACGGCGTCGCGCGACGGCCGGCGCGCCGGTGCAAAGTCGACGCGCGCGTCGCCCACCGTGAGCGTGCCCGCCTCGGGCACTTCGAGCAGGTTCACGCAGCGCAGCAGCGTGCTCTTGCCGCTGCCGGACGGCCCGATCAGCGCGGTCACGCTGCCCGGCTGCAATGCGAGGTCGATCGCGCTCAGCACGCGGTGCGCGCCGAACGACTTGTCGATGCGTTCGAGACGAATCATCGCAACTCCGCCTGGAACAACGCATGACGGCCGAAACGGATTTCGAGGCGACGTTGCAGCGTGGAGAGCACCGAACTGAACAGCAGGTAGATCAGCGCGGCTTCGGTATAGAGGATCAGCGGCTCGTAGGTCACGGCCGCGATGCGCTGCGCGGCCTGGAAGATCTCGGGCACCGTCAGCACGGCCGCGAGCGACGTGTCCTTCACGAGCGAGATGAACGAATTCGACAGCGCGGGCAGCGCGACGCGCGCGGCCTGCGGCAGGATCGCGCGGCGCAGCGCCTGCGCGCGCGTCATCGCCATCGAGTACGCGGCCTCCCACTGCCCCTTCGGGATCGATTCGATCACGCCGCGGATCACCTCGGCGTTGTACGCGCCGACATTCAGCGAGAAGCCGATCACGGCGGCGGTCAGCGGATCGAGCACGATGCCGACGCTCGGCAGCCCGTAGAAGATCACGAACAGTTGCACGAGCAACGGCGAGCCGCGAAACAGCCAGATATAAAAGCGCACGACGGCCTGTGCCCAGCGCGGCCCGAACAGCCGCGCGAGCGCCGCGCCGAACGCGAGCAACAGGCCAATCGCGAACGACGCGAGCGTGAGCGGAACCGTGAACACGAGCCCCGCGTAAAGCAGGGGCCGCAGCGATTCCGCCATCAGGTGCAGCCAGGGCGGCATCGTTCAGCCTCGCGTCACGGCTGCGACACGTCGCGGCCGAAGTACTTCTGCGAGATCTTCGCGTAGGTGCCGTCCGACTTGAGGTCCGCGAGCGCCTTGTCGATCGCGGCCACCAGGTCGGGGCTGCCCTTGCGCAGCAGCACGCCCGACGCGTCGCCGGCGCCGGTCGTGTCGGTCGCGGCAATCTTCAGTTTCGCGTCGGGCTTGTGCTTGCGGAAATCGAGGTACGACAGCGAATCGTTGATCGTCGCGTCGACGCGCCCGGACGTCAGCAGGTCGATCGATTCGTTGAAGCCCTGCACGGGCACCACGTCCGCGCCGTGAGACGCCGCGAGCTTGCCGAAATTGCTCGTCAGCGTGTTCGCGGATTTCTTGCCCTTCAGGTCGCCGAACGAGCGGATCGTCGTGTTGTCCGTGCGCACGATCAGCACCGCGTGCGACGTGATGTACGGCGACGAGAAAGCGTATTTCGCCTTGCGCGCGTCGGTGATCGACACTTCGTTGACGACCGCGTCGTAGCGGTTCACGTCGAGGCCCGCGATCAGCCCGTCCCACTTTCCTTCGACGAATTGCGGCTTCACGCCGAGGCGCTGCGCGATCGCGGTGGCGATGTCGACGTCGAAGCCCGTCAGCTTGCCCGTTTCGTCGTGGTACGTGAACGGCGCGTACGTGCCTTCGGTGCCGACCCGGAACACGCCGGACGACTTGATCTGCGCGAGATCGTCGGCGGCGAATGCGCTCGTGGCCGCGACGGCCTGCAGCAGCGCGACGAGCAGAATGGAGCGGATGAATTTCATGGTGCGGACCCCGAACGATGGAAGGGAGTAACCCGCCGGCCCGAGCGGCCGCGCGAGAGGTCCGCGAATTCTACCGACGCGCCGATGCCCGGCAAAAACGCAAATCCGCTAACGATATGAGCGCGTCGAATAACGCGCCGGCCAGCCACGCATTCCGCAGACGAAATCCGTCGCGATACGGCGCGGCAATCGTCCGACGATTCGTTACCGGTGGTTACAGAAACGACAACGCGGTATCACCCATTCGGCACGCACTACATACCATGAAGACAGGTGAACCGATTGCTCGCGGGCCTTGCCGCCCGCGAACGGAGGGAACGGCAAATGAAACGCATCCTGTTGTCCAGCGCCCTCGGCATCGCGGCCGCCTGCCTGTCGGCAAGCGCATTCGCGCGTGCCGACATCGGCGTGTATTTCGGCGTGCCGGGGCCCGTGATCGAAGCGCCGCCTGTCTACTACGCGCCGCCGCCGCCCGTCGTGTACGAGCCGGCACCCGTCTATTACGGCCCGTACTACGGCGACTACCGTTACCGCTACTACCGGCATGACAACGGCTGGCATCGCGGCTGGCGTCATCACCACCACGACGAGGGCGATTGAGCGTCGCCTGACGGCCGTCGCGGCCGCATCCCGTCGAGGGAAATTTCGCGCGCCGGCCTTCGAGCCGGCGCGTCCGCATCACGCGCCGCTCACCACGGCAGCGAATACGTCTTCGTATTCGTGAAGCTCTTCATCGCTTCCTGCACACCTTCCTTGTAGCCGAGCCCCGAATCCTTCACGCCGCCGAACGGCGTCAGCTCGAGCCGGTAGCCCGGCACCTCGCGCACGTTCACGCTGCCGACTTCCAGCTCGGTGATGAAGCGCGTGATGTTGTCGAAGCGGTTCGTGCACACCGACGACGACAGCGCATAGTCGGTGCTGTTCGACATCCGGATCGCTTCGTCGATGTCGCGAAAGCGCATGATCGGCGACACGGGGCCGAAGGTTTCATGCTTCACCAGCGGCATGTCGGGCGTCACGCGATCGATCACCGTCGGCGAATACAGCGCGCCGTCGCGCACGTTGCCGACCAGCAGCCGCGCACCGCGCGCGATCGCGTCGTTCACCTGCTGCTCGCAGAACTTCGCGGCCGCTTCGTCGATCACGGTGCCCATGTCGACCGACGGATCCGACGGATTCCCGTACGACCACGCGCGCGTCTTCTCGACAACGAGCTCCGTGAATCGATCGGCCACCGCTTCGTGCACGAGCATCCGCTTGATCGCCGTGCAGCGCTGCCCCGAGTTCTTGTACGAGCCCGACACCGCGAGCGTGCTCGCTTCGTCGAGATCGGCGTCTTCCATCACGATGATCGGATCGTTGCCGCCGAGTTCGAGCACCGCGCGCCGGTAACCCATCCGCGCGGCGATCGACTTGCCGATCGATACGCCGCCGGTGAACGTGATCAGATCGATCGCCGGGTTCGTGATCAGTTCGTCCGCGATCTCCGTCGGGTCGCCGGTGAGCACCTGCAGCATCTGCGGCGGCAGGCCGGCTTCATACAGGATGTCGGCGAACAGGTAGCACGACAGCGGCACCTTCTCCGACGGCTTCACGACGATCCGGTTGTTGGTCGCGACCGACGGCACGATCTTGTGCGCGACCTGGTTCATCGGGTGGTTGAACGGCGTGATCGCGGAAATCACGCCGAGCAGCGGATCGCGCTGCGTGTACACGCGGCGCTTCTTGCCGTGCGGCGTCAGATCGCACGAGAAGATCTGCCCGTCGTCCTTCAGCACTTCACCGGCGCCGAACGTCAGCACGTCGGCCACGCGGCCCGCTTCGTACGTCGAATCCTTGATGCACAACCCGGCCTCGGCCGTGATCAGCGCCGCGATCCCGGCGGTGCGCGAGCGCACGATGTCGGCCGTGCGGCGCAGGATCGCCGCACGCTCGTGACGCGTGAGCGTCGGCCGGTACGCGCGCGCGACCGCGAATGCGCGCCGCACGTCTTCCAGCGTCGCCTTCGGCACGGTGCCGACCAGCGAGCCGTCGTACGCGTTGCGCACGTCGATCACCGCGTCCCGATGAATCCGTTCGCCGTCGATTCGCAGTGCTTCGCGACGAATCTCGCGGACGGCCGTCGAGGCTGCAATGGCGTTCATGAGTGTGTCCCCTTGCGGATGCGTGCGCATCACTGCAGATGGTTGAGCGCGATGTCGATGATGTCGAAGTTGCGCAGCCGCGCGCGGCCCGTGACGTCGGCGGCGACCGGCTTGCTGAAGATCAGCGGCACGATCTGCTCGGAGATCCCGCCGTGCGAGCGCAGCGGCACGTCGAGCCCCGACAGGTCGTGCCTGATGCGGCGCGTGCCGAGCACGACGTCCTGCTTCGAGATCACGATCAGGTCGCCCATCCGCGCCGGCGGCAGTTCGAAGCGCTCGCAGCCCTCGGCGCCCGTCAGCACGATCTCGATGCCATCCACCGCCGCAAGACGCGCGCGCAGCGCATCGACATCGGCCGACGCCGGCACGTAGACGGTCGCGAACGAGCCGAGCGCGCCGTGGTGCACGACGTACGGATCGGTGATCGGCAGGATCACGCGCGCCGCGTCGTGGCCGAGCCATTCGTCGAACAGCTCCTGCAGGTAGATCACGTTCGGCTCGCCGGTGGTGGCGTCGTGCTTCGCATTCATCCCGTGGTCGGCCGTGATCGCGACGATCGCGCCGAGCGCGTCGAGGCGCCGCAGGTACTTGTCCATCATTGCGTAGAACGCGTTCGCGCCGGGCGTGCCGGGTGCGCACTTGTGCTGCACGTAGTCGGTCGTCGACAGGTACATCAGGTCGATCGGCCGCGTCTCGAGCAGGCGTACGCCGGCCGCGAACACGAACTCCGACAGATCCGCGCTGTACACGCTCGGCACCGGCTTGCCGACGAGCTCCAGCACGTTGTCGATGCCGTTTTCCTCGAGGCTCGCTTCGTCGGCCTTTTCCGACGAGAAGCAGATGCCCTTCAGCCCCTTGCCGAGCAGGCGGCGCAGCTTGTCCTTCGCGGTGACGACCGCGACGCGCGCGCCCTGTTCGGCGAAGGTTGCCAGCACGGTGGGCGCGATCAGGTACTTCGGATCGTTCATCAGCACCTCGGCGCCGGTGTCGCGATCGTAGAAGTAGTTGCCGCTGATCCCGTGGATCGCGGGCGGCACGCCGGTAACGATCGACAGGTTGTTCGGGTTCGTGAAGCTCGGCACCACGCATTCGCCCTTGAGCGCCGTGCCGGGCTTCAGCAGCGTGCGCAGGAACGGCGCGACGCCGGCCTCGGCTGCTTCTTCCAGATATTCGTATGCGCAGCCATCGACGCAGACCACCACCACGGGCCGGCTCATCCAGTTGTAGCGGCGGCCGTTCACTTCCACGGAATCAGGCGTTCCAGTCATGACGTTCATTCCTTTCAGTTCGACGGGGTTGAGCCGTCGGCGCCCGCGCCGCGCCGAAGGGAGGTGTTTTCGATGCTTGACATTAAAGTTGATGATTTGTAGATTGTCAACAACATGCAGAGAACAGAAAGCAAAGTGGCGCAGTGAAAAAGAGGCTGGTCTCAACTCATCCGCCGCGTGCCGCGGCGTCTCAGTCAAGGGGGCTGAAGATGAACCGAACTACGACTTCAAGCGGTTTTATCAGGAGGTCAAAAAGCGCGACTACATTCCGTATCCGGGCAAGCTGACCGAAGTCGAGACGTTCCGGGTCGGCTGCATCGGCGACGTTGACGAGGCCGGCATTCCGGACGCCGTCATCGCGATCGCCGACACGCTGCGGGCGATGGGCGTGAGCCGTGTGTCGGCCGAGACGGCGGCCTGACATGACGTGACGCAAACTGGCCGCGTGCCATGCGCGCGGCCAACTCCGCAGTGTGTCGCCACGCGGCGGCGAGGTTTTCCGGCCATGCGCGGCACCGCCCCTTATTGAAGAACCACTCGATGCGACCCTTCTGGATCGAACAAGCACTGTTCAACGACGGCGATCTCGCCCCCGCGCTGCAGGGCGCAACGCAGGCCGACGTCTGCATCGTCGGCGGCGGCTTCACCGGGCTGTGGACCGCGATCCAGGCGAAGCAGCAGAACCCGGCGCTCGACATCGCGATCCTCGAAGCCGACCTGTGCGGCGCCGGCGCGAGCGGCCGCAACGGCGGCTGCCTGCTCACGTGGTCCGCGAAATTCCTGACGCTGCGGCGGCTGTTCGGCGAAGCCGAGGCGATCCGGCTCGTGAAGGCGTCGGAAGCGGCGGTCCGGCACATCGCCGATTTCTGCCGCGCGCACGACATCGATGCCGAACTGCGGCTCGACGGCACGCTGTACACCGCGACGTCGCGCGCGCAGGTCGGCACGCTCGCGCCGGTGCTCGCCGCGCTCGCCGCATGCAGCATCCACAGCTACGAGCCGCTGCCGCCCGCCGAAGTCGCGCGCCGCTCGGGCTCCGCGCGCAATCTCGACGGCGTCTACTCGCCGATCGCCGCGACCGTGCATCCCGGCAAGCTCGTGCGCGGGCTGCGCCGCGTCGCGCTCGCGATGGGCATCCGGATCCATGAACGCACGCCGATGCTCGACTTCACGCTCGGGCAGCCGGCCGTCGTGCGCACGCCGTCCGGCAGCGTCACGGCGGGCAAGCTCGTGTTCGCGATCAACGCGTGGATGGCGAGCCGTTTCCCGCAGTTCGAGCGCACGATCGCGGTCGTGTCGAGCGATATGGTCATCACCGAGAAATGCCCGGAGCTGCTCGAGAAGACCGGGCTCGTGGACGGCGTGTCGGTGCTCGATTCGCGGATCTTCGTCTACTACTACCGCACGACGGCCGACGGGCGGCTGATGCTCGGCAAGGGCGGCAACACGTTCTCGTGGCGCAGCCGCATCGCGCCGGTGTTCGACCGGCGCTCGCCGTACGAGGCGCAGCTCACGCAAGGCCTGCGCGAATTCTTCCCGTCGCTCGCGGGCGTGCCGATCACCGCGAGCTGGAACGGCCCGTCGGACCGCTCGGTGACGGGCTTCCCGTTCTTCGGCCGCTTCGACGGCGCGCCGAACGTGTTCTACGGTTTCGGCTATTCGGGCAACGGCGTCGGGCCGACCTACATGGGCGGGCAGATCCTGTCGTCGCTCGTGCTCGGCCTCGACAACGCGTGGACGCGCAGCCCGATCGTGCGCGGCCCGCTCGGCCATTTCCCGCCGGAGCCGATCCGCTATGTCGGCGCGCACGTCGTGCGCAACGCGATCCGCCGCAAGGAGCGCGCGGAGGACGAGAACCGGCAGCCGTCGGCCGTCGATACGTGGCTCGCGAAGTTCGCGAGCGCGGCCGGGAAGGCCGACAAGGCGTGACGATGCGTTCGACGCGACGACGGTAACGTCGCAATGAAAAAGGGACGCTGCAAGGCGTCCCTTTGCTTTTTACCGGCGATTCGTGCGGCTGCGTCAAGCGCGCGCGGTTTTCTCCCGCGCCGCCTTGCCCGCTGCCGGCAGCCCCTGCTCGTGCGTGCGGCGCATCCGCGCGAGGCCATGCGCGACGTGCTCGCGCACCAGCGCGACGGCCTTCTCCTCGTCGCCGCTCGCGAGCGCCTGCACGATCTTGTCGTGCTCGGCCGCCGACACCGCGATCGCATCTTCCTCGGCCTCGATCGCGGCCTGGCGCAGCAGCCCGAGCTGACGCACGAGCCGGCGGTAGGTGTCGGTCAGGTGCGTATTGCCGACGCCGACGACCATCGCGTCGTGGAACTGCACGTTCAGCTCGGTATAGCGCGTGACGTCGTGCGACTTCGCGGCGCCCTTCATCGACTGGATAATGCCCTTCAGCACTTTCAGCGTGTCGGGCGAGATGCGCTTCGCGAGCGCGCGCGCGACCGACTCGTCGAGCATCGCGCGCACTTCGTAGATCTCCTCGGCCTCGCGCAGCGGCACGACGCGCACGGTCACGCCGCGGTTCTTCTCGTTGCGCAGCAGTCCGGCCTGTTCGAGCGCGCGGAACGCTTCGCGCACGGGGCCGCGCGACACGTTCAGCTTCGTCGCGATCTCGACTTCGTTGAGCTTCTCGCCGGGTACGTATTCGCCGGAGACGATCGCGCGCTCGAGCATGTCCTGGACGATCATCGCGAGCGACTGGCTTTGCAGGAGTTCGATGGCACTGAGCGTGTTCGGGGCAGTCATGGTCGGGCAGGCAGCGGGGCTGCGGGTGAAAACGAGGGCGCCATATCGGCGAATGACCTTCTATACCCTCGGCCCGACACATTGTCAACAGTCTTCAGTTTCCAAAAACCAATTCCACCTGCCGGGGTTCATCCGGCAGGCGGCCGTCGCACGGCGGGCGAAGCTTGCCCGAACCGCGCGACGTGTGCCGGCCGTCAGGCCGTGTGCTTCACCGGCCCCGGATCGCTGTGGCTCGGCCGGCCCGTTTCGACGTGGCCCGCGAAGCGGCGCACGACCTTGTCGTCGCCACCGCGCAGCGTCGTCGCGGTGATCGTCAGATCGTACCAGCCGTGGCTCGACGACAGCTCGAAGTGATCCTCGACGCGCTCGCCCGGCTCCAGCGTGTAGGTACGCGCATGCGCATGGCTGTACGCGTTGTCGACCGTCACGCGGCACGTCGCGCGCCCGCTGTTGCGCAGTTGCAGGTACACGTGGCGGTTGCGCACGTCGTAGCCGATCTTCGCTTCGGGGTTCGCGTGGCGGCCGTCCGCGGCCAGCCGCGTGTTGCCCTGGAACTCGCACAGATAACCGTTCGGGCCGTATGCGGCGAGATGGTACTCGCCGTGCGCGGCCGACGTGCTCCACGTATCGACGAAGCGGTCGTGCGCGGACACCGCATAACGACGCGGCGGTGTCGCCGGGTTGCGGCGGTCGTACACGTAGAACGCCGCGCCCGCGTCGCCGGAGTTCGCGAAGTCGAGCGACACGCTGTCGTCGTGCCCGCTCACGCGGCTGTGCACGAACAGCTCGTACGGCAGCGCACGCGCGGGACGCGTGCCGGGCTCCTGCGCCGGCATCGACTGCTGCGCGGGCACCTGGTACGCGTGGCCGGCCGTCGCGATGTGCTGCGGCACCGTGAAGCTCACGGTGCGCGTGTCGGGGCGCGCGGAGAAATCGAATGCCGACGTGAGGTCGCCGCAGATCGACCGGCGCCATGCGCTGATGTTCGGCTCCTTCACGCCGAAGCGCGCTTCGAGGAAACGCAGCACCGATGTATGGTCGAACGTCTCCGAGCAGACCCAGCCGCCCTTCGTCCACGGCGAGATGATGATCAGCGGTACGCGCGGCCCGAGGCCGATCGGCTGGATGCCGCCCGGGTCGGCACCCGGCACGAGCGGGCTCATCTCGCCCGGGTACTTGTTCAGGTCGAGCAGCTCGTCGCCGAGGTTCGACAGCAGGTTCGACGACACGATGCCCTGCCCGCCCACGCCGCTCGTCACCGGCGGCACCGGCGGCACGACGTGGTCGAACAGCCCGTCGTTCTCGTCGTAGTTGAGGATGAACACCGTCTTCGCCCACACCTCGGGATTCGACGTCAGCGCCTCGAGCACCATGTTGATGTAGAACGCGCCGTCGGTCGGCGACGCCTGCGGGTGCTCGCTGTACTTGTACGGCGACACGATCCACGACACCTGCGGCAGCCGGTTCGCCTGCACGTCGGCCTTCAGCTCGGCGAGCGTGTGATCCGACGCGCCCTTGTCGACCAGCGGGCCGCTCGCGCCTTCCTTCACCTGGAAGCGCTTGAAGAACATCAGCGAATTGTCGGTGTAGTTGTCGGTCGGGTCGCCCGGGATGCCCGTGCCGCCCTGGTACACCTTCCAGCTGATCTTCGCGTTCTCGAGGCGCTCGGCGTAGGTCGTCCACGTGTAGCCGTTCGTGTTGTTGCGCTCGCCGATGCCGGGGCCATTCGGCTGCGTGCCGTACACGTTGCGCGAGTCGATCGTGCCGGTCCACAGGTAGATGCGGTTCGGCGCCGTGTCGGCGTGCGCGGAGCAGAAGTACGAATCGCAGATCGTGAACGCGTCGGCCAATGCGTAGTGGTACGTGAGATCCTGGCGCTTCAGGTAGCCCATCGTCAGCACGTCCTGCTTCTGGTTCACCCACTGGTCCCACTGGCCGTTGTTCCAGGACAGGTGGCCGCTGCTCCAGCCGTGGTTGGTGCCCGGCTGGAATTCGGTCGTCTGCTTCGGGTCGAGGTAGAACGGCAGCACGTACGGCGCCGACGGATCGAGGCCGCGCGAATGGTAGTTCTTCGTGAATACCGACGCCGGCGGCTGCTGCCACACCGGTGCGCCGCTCGGCAGCAGGTGCGGTCGCGGGTCGTTGAAGCCGCGCACGCCGCGCAGGCCGCCGAAGTAATGGTCGAACGAGCGGTTTTCCTGCATGAAGATCACGACGTGTTCGACGTCGCGGATCGTGCCGGTGCGATAGGCGGCCGGCATCGCCAGCGCATTGCGGATCGCGGGCGGGAAGCCCGCGTAGGCGGCCATCGCGCCGGCCGACTGCGCGGCGAGGCGCAGGAAATCGCGTCGATTGTTCGAGGACATGAAGAAGACCCTGTTTTCGGTAGGAGTGGGGTCGCCGGTCGAGCGGGGCCGGCGGTCGGTGCGTTGCCGTTATTACCCCGCACCGGCATGTCCCGGCCGTGACCGGTTCCCGCAGGTTTCTTGCGGTTACCCCCAGCTTTTTTTCGAAGCGGCATACGACGCGCCTTTCATGCAGCCGACACACGCATGCGCTACGCTGACGCGCGATGAAGAGGGGGGAGAAGCCGAGTCGTGTTCGATCAGCTGAAGGCGTTCCACGCGACCGTCCGGCAGGGCAGCATCACGCGCGCCGCGCGCCACCTGGGCGTGAGCCAGCCGACGATTGCCGCGCAGATCCGGCAGGTCGAGCAGGTGTACGGCGTCGAGCTGTTCTACCGCAGCGGCCGCAAGCTCGAAGTCACCGAGACGGGCATCGAGCTGCTGCCGCTCGTCGAGAAGATGATCGCGCTCGAGGCGCAGGCCGACATCATGCTGCGCAACGTCGGCGGCCTGTTCGAAGGCCACCTGCGGATCGGCGCGACGGGCCCGTACTACATCATGGACGCGGTCGGCCGCTTCTCGAACGCGCATCCGTCGATCGCGCTCACGTGCCGGATCGGCAACTCCGAGGAAATCCTGCAGGCGCTGCAGGAATTCCGCATCGATCTCGCCGTCTCGTCGCAGCCCAACGACGCCGACGGCCTCGAACGCAAGGTGATCTCGACCGATCCGCTCGTGCTCGTCGTGCATCGCACCCATCCGCTCGCGCGTTTCGACACGATCGACCCGGCGCAGCTCGCCGACGTGCGGCTGCTGATGCGCGAGGAAGGCTCGGTCACGCGCCGCTGCACGGAGACGATCCTCGCGACGGCCGGCGTCGCGGCTGCGTCGGTCGCCGAGATCGGCAGCCGCGAAGCGATCCGCGAGGCGATCCTGCATGGCGTGGGCGGCAGCCTGTTTCCGCTCGGCGAGGCCGAGCGCCATCCGGACCTGCGCGTGATCGCGCTGCGCGGCATCGACACGACGATCGACGAATACGTGTACTACCTGAAGGCGCGCCGCCAGAGCCCGGCGATCGACGCGTTCCTCGCCTGCATCCTGCCGGCGGAGCACGCACCGCGCGACACGACGCGGCGGGCGAACGCGCGCTGAGTCGCCGCGCGTTCGCCGCTTTCGCGCATTTTCTGGCGCCTTTCGTCGCGCCTTCCCTCGTTATTTCCTCGTGCCTTCCTTCTCGCGTCCGGCCACGCGTCACTTCGGCAGCGCCGGAATCATCCACGTGAACACGTGCTGCTGCAGGAACACGAGCACGCCGAGCAGCAGCGTGAGGATCACGCTGTGCCAGAAGGTGCGCGCGAACACGACGCCTTCCTGCCCCTTCAGGTCCGTCGTCGACACGCCCGTCGCGATGTTCTGCGGCGAGATCATCTTGCCCATCACGCCGCCCGACGAGTTGGTCGCGGCCATCAGCACCGGATCGAGGCCGAGCTGCCTCGCGGCGACGACCTGCAGGTTGCCGAACAGCGCATTGCCCGACGTGTCGCTGCCGGACAGGAACACGGCGATCCAGCCGAGCGACGCTGACACCAGCGGGAACAGCGCGCCCGTCGACGCGACGCCGGTGCCGAGCGTGTAGCTGATCCCCGAGTAGTTCAGCAGGTACGCGAGCCCGACGATCATCATCACCGTGACGATCGCGATCCATGTCTGCCGCCAGGTCTTGACCACGCATTCGAGGAACGCACCGACGCCGGTGCGCGTCAGCGCGGCCGTGACGATCGCCGAGAGCAGGATCGCGGTGCCCGTGCCGAGCGGCTGGAAATCCCAGATCGCCGCATACGGCTTGTGGTACAGCGACACGAACACCGCGTTGTGCAGGCCCGGCCACTTGATCTTCACGTCGCCGATCGCCGCGACGTTCGCGTGCACCCACACGATCACGACCACCGACACGACGAGCCACGGCAGCCAGCCGCCGAAGCCCGCGCGCGCGGCGCCGGCTGCCGCGGGCACGCTGCGCGCGAGCGCGTATTGCGGATCGGGCTGCGGCTTCCACAGCTGCAGGAAGCCGATCGTGACGATCAGCGACGTGAGCGACGACAGCACGTCGGTGAGCTGGTAGCCGAGGAAGTTCGACGTGACGAACTGCGCGAGCGCGAAGCTGGCGCCCGACACGAGCAGCGCGGGCCACAGCTGCCTGATCGAACGCAGCCCGCCATACGCGCCGACCACATAAAACGGCAGCAGCAGCGCGAAGAACGGCAGCTGGCGGCCGACCATCTGCGCGAGCGTCGCGGGCGGCAGCGACGTGACCGCGCCAAGCACGGTGATCGGCACGCCGAGCGCGCCGAACGCGACCGGTGCCGTGTTGAACAGCAGCGTATAGGTGAGCGCTTCGAGCGCGGGGAAGCCGAGCGCGATCAACAGCGCGCTCGTGATCGCGACCGGCGTGCCGAATCCGGAGATCCCTTCGAGCAGGCAGCCGAACGAGAACGCGACGACGAGCAGCACGAGGCGGCGGTCGTCGGGCAGGTTGTCGAGCATCCACTGCCGGAACTGGTCGAAGCGGCCCGATTTCACCGCGATGTTGTACAGCAGCAGCGCGTTGAAGACGATCCACATCACGGGCACGACCGCGAGCGCCATGCCCGCGCCGACCGCGTTGAACGCGAGCCCGGCCGGCATGCCCCACGCGCCGATCGCGACCGCGAGGCCGGTGACGAGCCCGGCGAGCGACGCCTGCCACGCGGGGCGGCGCAGCACGCCGAGCGCGATCAGCGCGACCGCGATCGGGATCACGGCGACGAGGAAGGACAGGAACAGCGAGTTGGCGACCGGCGTCAGCGGCTGCGCGAAGACGATGCCGGGCGGTAGGGCGTCGGTGGGATTCATCGTGTCTCCAAAGGCGACCCGGGTTGGCGCGTCAGCGCCCCCGGATTCGGTGCAAAGCGACGTTCTGCAGTCGCGACAACGATCGGGCACTTGTGCACGCAACGACGTTGCACGGCCAACCGATCGGTTGCTTAAAAGAGGTTAGGAGGCGTACGGCGCTTGTACAAGGGGGACAAGCCCGAAAATGCAGCGACCCGATACGGACATCCGCCGCACGATGGCCGGCAGTTGGCGGGCCGCTGTCGCACCCGACAGGAAACCTGTCGCGAACGGCCCACCGGCGTGCGCGACGTCATCACCTGCGCAATGTTGCGCGCGCGACAAAGGAGACTACCGGCCGGCGGGATGTTTCGTTTGGCGTCCGAAGCCTAGACTGGCCGCATCGATTCCGCCCACGCCGACGACGGCGCGGCACCGGAACCTCACGGAGTGAACACGATGAAGACGATGAAACAGGCGGCATGCGCATTCCTGCTGATCGGCGCGGCCTTCGCCACCCACGCGCAGGCCGCATCGACGCTGACGCGCGCGGAGGTCCGCCAGGAACTCGCTGAACTGGAGGCCGCCGGCTACCGGACGAGCCTCGCGAGCAGTCCCGACTTTCCGGAGAACATGCAGGCGATCATGCGGCGCGCCGCGCAGGCACGCGGCGACGATGCGAGTTACGGCAACGGTGGCCGGGCGAACGTGGAATCGGGCAAGCCGGCGCTGCCGCATACGATCGATCGCGGCACGTACGCGCATCACTGATTGCCGACCGAACCGGATCGAACGGGTAACGGCGCGGCACGACCGCACCGACCGACACGCACGCGGCCCGCACGCCAACGCGCGCGGCCGCGCTGCGCGATCCTCAGACGCTGAAGCGGTTCAGCGTATACGCGCGATAGGCCGCGACGAACGCGTCGAACGATCCGGCCTCCTTCGCTTCGAGCTCGGCCTGCTCGGCCAGCGACTTCGCGGCGAGCGCCTGCTCGGTGCGCAGCGTGTCCGCCGACGGCGGATGCGCGCGGAAATACGCGGCATGCGCTTCGCTCTGCGCCAGCGCGAACGCGAGGAACGACTGCCCGTTCTCGCGCATCGTGCGCAGCACGCGCGCCGACGGCGTGCGCTCCGGATCGGCGAGCTTCTCGCGCTGCGCGGCGATCGCGCGCGCATGCTCGTCGCCGCCGCGGATTTCGTCGAGACGGCGGCCGACGGTTTCGATATCGGCCATCAGGTCGTCCGCCCACGCCTGCAGCGTGATCGGCTGCCCGTCGCGCGACAGCGTGAGCCCCGGCTTGCGGCCTTCCATCGTCACGCTGCCGAAGTTCGCATTCGCTTCCTTGTACGCGTCGCAGTCGAGCGGCGCGCTGTCGTCGAGCGCGCACGCGAGCAGGAACGCGTCGATGAAGCGCGCGGTCTCCAGCGCGATGCCGGTCGGCTCGAACGGATCGATGTCGAGGCAGCGCACCTCGATGTACTGCACGCCGCGCGATGCGAGCGCATGCAGCGGGCGTTCGCCCGAATACGTGACGCGCTTCGGCCGGATCGTCGAGTAGAACTCGTTCTCGATCTGCAGCACGTTCGTGTTGATCTGGATCCACTCGCCGTCGCGATGCGTGCCGATCGCCTCGTATGCGGGATACGGCTCGCTGACGGCCTTCGACAGCGCGTCGAGATAGCCGGGCAGCGTGTTGTAGTCGACGTGCAGCGCGGCCTGGGCCGTCGTGTTCGAGTAGCCGAGATCGCTCATCCGCAGGCTGGTCGCATACGGCTGGTACAGCGTATCGGCGTCGAACGTATCGAGCTTGTGCGGCTTGCCGCGCAGGAACTTCGTGTCGAGCGCGGGCGACGCGCCGAACAGGTACATCAGCAGCCAGCTGCGGCGGCGGAAGTTGCGAATCTGCGCGAGATAGCGCTCCGACTGGTAATCGACGAGCGTGGCCGTCGACCCTTCTTCCGCGTGCAGGCGCCGCCACACTTCCTCGTGCAGCGAGTAGTTGTAGTGGATGCCGGCGATGCACTGCATCGTGCGGCCGTAGCGATACGCGAGGCCGCGCCGGTACACCGTCTTCAGGCGGCCGATGTTCGACGTGCCGTAGTTGGCGATCGGAATCTGGTCGTCGGCCGGCAGCAGGCCCGGCATCGAGTCGTTCCACAGCATCTCGTCGCCGAGCGACGCATAGACGTAGCGATGCAGCTCGTCGAGGCGTTCGAGCGTGATCGCGGCGTCGCGTTCCGCGGGCGTGATCAGCTCGATCAGCGCTTCGGAGTAGTCGGTCGTCAGCGCCGGGTGCGTGAGTGCCGAACCGAGCGCGCGCGGATGCGGCGTGAACGCGATCATCCCGTCGCGCGTCACGCGCAGGCTTTCCTTTTCGATGCCGCGCAGGCCGTCGGGCAGATGCTGCCGCGTCGGGCCCGAGCTCAGTGCTTCGAGGCGATTCAGCAGCAGTTCGGACTGGCGGTGAGTCATGGTGTTCGACATGGAGACGCAAGTGCGTGACGGCCGCGCGCAGAACGCCGCGCGCGGCCGGCTGGATTGTTGGTCGCTTCGTTGGTAGCGGGCACTTTAACATCTCGCCGGAACACGCGCTTGAGGTGGCCGCGGGCATGGCTCGCGGGCCGGAGCGGGCCGCCGGACGGGCCGATCGCGGCTGCCGCGGCGTGTGTTACCGGTTTCAGGCGGCGTCGATCGGCACGTCGGTCACGTGAATTTGTCCGATGGATCGTGAAGCGCGGACAGGCGGCGGCAGGTGCAACCGTGCTGCCGAACTGACAGAGGAAAGAGGCATACGCGCGCGTTGCGCGCCCGGCGTCCGGCAGGCGCCGGATTCGCCGAATCGTCGTGGCGGCCAGCAGCCGACGAACGGCGACACGGCTTGCGCAACGGGTTGCATCGCGGCCTCGTCCGGTCGCCCCCGACTCGGGCCGCCGCCATCACCCGCCGCGCGCGCCGCCCGCCCGGTCGGCCACTTCGTTCCACAAATGCAGCGCCGCGTACGCGCGCCACGGCCGCCAGCCTTCGGTGCGGCGCTTCTGGCTCGCCAGCCGGTCGAGCGACGGATCGCGCGCGGCGATCGACTGCATCAGCACGAGATCGGATGCCGGCCATGCGTCCGGGTCGCGCCACGCGCGCATCGCGATGTATTCGACGGTCCACGGGCCGATGCCGGGCAGATCGAGCCACGCGCCGCGCAGCGTCGCGAGATCGGCATGCGCGCGATCGACCGGCACGTCGCCGGCCGCCACCGCGCGCGCCACGCCGGTCAGTGCGGCAACGCGCTTGCCGGGCATCCCGATCTTGTCGAGATCGCACGCGGCCAGCGCGTCGGGCGTCGGGAAACGCCAGGCCGGCGCGCCATCGTCGATATGCATCACGCGCTCACCGGCCCGTTCGACGAGCCGGCCGACGATCGTCGTCGCAGCCTTCACGCTCACCTGCTGGCCGACGATCGCGCGCACGGCCAGCTCGAACCCCGACCACGCGCCCGGCACGCGCAGCCCCGGCGCGGCCTCGACGAGCGGCGCGAACCACGGATCGCGCGCGAGCCCGCCGCCGATCGCAGCCGGATCGGCGCCGAGGTCGAACATCGTCGCGACGCGCGCGGCGAATGCATCGTCGACATGACGCGCGACCGCCCCTTCAACGGTCGCGATCAGGCAATGCTTGCGCGGATGTTTCGTGACGGTGAGCCGGCCCGAGTCGCCATGCAGGTCGACGATGCGGCGATACACGCCGTCCGCGACCTGCTCGACACCCGGAATCGCGCGCCCGCTGAAGAAACGCAGCACGCGCGCCCAGTCGTAGGGCGCGTTGAAGCGCAGTTCCATCTGCGCGGACGGCGGCACATGGCCGCCGTTCACGGTTGACGTGATCGTTGTTTTCGCGATGCTCAAACTGCACTTCCCTCCGTCACGGCTTCGTTTTCATCGTCGTGCGCATGACGCGCCTCGGCCGCGAGCAGCGTCGCCTTGCGGCGCACGCCCCAGCGATACCCGGCGAGCGCGCCGCCCTTCTGCACGACACGGTGGCACGGGATCGCGAGCGCGACCGGGTTCGACGCACACGCGGACGCCACGGCACGCACCGCGCGCGGCGAGCCGAGCGCCTCGGCGATCTCCGAGTAGCTGCGCGTTTCACCGTACGGAATATGCGTCAGCGCTTCCCACACGCGCTGCTGGAACGCGGTCGGTGCGATGTCGAGCGGCAGGTCGAATGCGTGCCGCGTGCCGTCCAGGTACGCGCGGATCTGCGTGACGAACGGCGCGAGCCGCGCGGACGATTCGACCAGTTCGGCGCGCGCGAACGCGTCCTTCAGCTCGCCGACCAGCAACGCCGGTTCGTCGCCGAACGCGATCCGGCAGATGCCCTGTTCGGTCGCGGCGACGAGCACCGTGCCGAGCGACGTCGACGCGGTCGCATAGTCGATCCGCAGGCCGGCGCCCTGGCGACGGAACGCGGACGGCGCCATCCCGAGCTCGCGCGGCACCGACGCATAGAGCCGCGACGGCGAGTTGAAGCCCGCATCGACGGCCGCCTGCGTGACCGGCTGCCCGCTTTGCAGCGCCTGCCGCAGCGCGGCGCCGCGCTGCGCGGCCTGGTACTGCCGCGGCGACACGCCGACCACGCGCTTGAAGAGCCGCTGAAGGTGGAACGGGCTCACGTGCACGGCATCGCTCAGCTGCTGAAGCGTGAGCCGCTCGGCATGCGCATCGAGCACCGCGCACGCGCGGTTGACGATCTCGAGCTCGCGCGGCAGCCCTTCCGGCTGGCAGCGCTTGCAGGGCCGGAAGCCGGCCGCACGCGCGGCCGCCGGATCGGCGAAGAAGGACACATGCTCGCGGCGCGGCAGCCGCGACGCGCAGGTCGGGCGGCAGAACACGCCGGTCGTGCTCACGGCATAGAAGAACGCGCCGTCCGCATGCGGATCGCGCTCGGTCACGGCACCCCAGCGGGCATCGTCGGTCGGATAGGCGGTTTTCATCTGAACCTCGCACTCTCTAGTGTAGATGTGCCTACTCTAGACATCGGCACGTGCCGTCGCGCCCTGAATCTTGCTCTGTGATTCGCGCCGGCGAACCGGGGGCGGATCACCCCGAAATAAATCGGACAACACGCCCGCTCCGGCTGATCCGGCGCGGTTTTCGTCATCGTCCCGTCATCGATTTGTTGCAGTGCGGATGCGACAAATCGCCGTCCTGACGTTTTTTTGCACTCTGAATATTGCGTCGCACCATCGCCGTGTGTATAGTTGGAACTGTCTCCTCCATGTCTCCTCCTGATATGGATTAAGCCCGTTCCGCTCTGCGTGAACGGGCTTTTTTTCGTCTGTCGATTGTGCCGCGTTCCGGCCGGCAGCGCAGGCACGATGCGTCTACACTCGATGCTCGTCGACTGCGAAGGAGTATCGGCTTATGAAACCCACCATCCGCGCGATCGATCACATCGTGCTGCGCGTGACCGACATGGCCGCGATGACGCGCTTTTACTGCGACGCCGTCGGCTGCCACGTGGAGAAGGAACAGCCCGATCTGGGCCTCGTGCAGTTGCGCGCCGGCGATGCGCTGATCGACCTGCTGTCGGTCGGCGGCCCGATCGACCGTCCCGACAGCGGCCCGCCCGGCACGGGACGCAACCTCGATCACCTGTGCCTGCGCGTCGAGCCGTTCGATCCCGATGCGCTGATCGCGCATTTCGCCGCACATGGCGCGCGGCCGGGCGCCCCCGCGGAGCGCTACGGCGCCGGCGGCTACGGGCCGTCGATCTACCTGTTCGATCCCGAAGGCAACATGCTGGAATTCAAGGGGCCGCCGGCCGCGATCGGCTGAGCACGGCCGGTGCGCGGGCCGTCACGCGCCCGCGCGCGCCTTCAGCACCGTCCATTCGACCGCGACCGGATCGTGGTCCGCGCTCGAGATCCACGCCGCGCCGTCCTGCACCGTGCACTGCAGGCGCATCGTGCGCTCCGCGAGCTGCCCGAGCGCGGCCGCGACGCCATCGGCCAGCGACAGCACCTGCACGTTGCGCAGCCGCTCGACCTTGCTGCGCACGCCCTGCCACCAGATATCCGACGTCTTGCCGCCGTACGCGATCACCGTGACCTGCCCGGCGCGGCCGGCCGCTTTCGAGATGCGCCGTTCGTCGGGCTGGCCGGCCTCGATCCACACGTCGATCGCGCCCGTCAGGTCCTTCTGCCACAGATCGGGCTCGTCGACGTCCGACAGCCCCTTGCAGAATTCGAGCCGCTCGTGCGCGAACAGTGCGAACGCGACGATGCGCACCATCATCCGGTCGTCGGTTTCCGACGGATGGCGCGCCACCGTCAGCGCGTGATCGGCGTAGTAATGCCGATCCATGTCGGCAATTTGCAGTTCGGCTTTGTAGATCGTGGATTTCAGCGCCATGCGGATGCGGCCCGGGCGGGCATTCGGTTCGGTCGGGCCGTGATGATACCGAATGCGCGCCGTCCGGCGCGTGTCATGTGCGCCCTCACAGCGCAACGGCCCGGCATGCACCGGGCCGTGTTCGGTTCGCGCCGCCAGTTGATCGGGCCGGCGCGCTCGCGCGTCGTGCGACTGCGCAGCGACTGTGCGGTTATTGCTTGACGAAGCGCGAATCGGCCCAGAGCCCCTGCTGGTCGCTGTTGTCTGCGCTGACGAACTGCACGTCGCCCTGGTCGACCGACACCACGCGGAAGCGCTGGCCTTCCGGCACCGACAGGCAGCGGTAGTCGTCGAAGTACTGCTGCTTCGCCTGCGACTTGCCGTCGCGCTCGTGATTCAGTACGGAATCCAGATTGTCTTTCGACAGGCAGCCCCAGGCATTCTTCGTCAGCTGGATTTCCTGCTTCGGCTTGACGGCCGAATCGCCGCCGGCCTGGGCAATCGACACTGCGCAAAATGCACCGACGAGGGCAAAAAGGATACCGGTACGCTTCATCATTTTTTGTCTCCAGGCTTGCGGGCACCAGGCTTGGGTTAGCTATGTGTTTAAAGGTGATCGTGAACCCGCGTTTTTCACTTTAGAAGACCGGCAAGCGATAGCAAGCACATTTGTTGTGCGACCGCAATAGCGGCGGATTGTCGCACCCCGTGCGCAGCCCGTTTTCCGTGCGGGACCACGCCTGCCGCGCGGTGGACAGGCCCGTGGCGCCGGGCGGAAAGCGTTACCCGGCAAGACTTTCAGCAAAGTTACAATGCGGCTATTGAACGGTTTGGATAATCCATTTCGATATCCGGATCATTTTGATGCGCCGCACATAAAGTCATTCGAAACGATCCGACTTTACCGCAGCGCGGAATCGCATTTACCTGATACAAGAAAAATGCCAGGTATAAGCGCGTCCGTATTTACCCGTGTTCCCCCGCATGCATCCTGCGCCCGCGGAGGCCATGCCGCGGGCGTATTTCGTCAGCGTGTTTACCCTGCTTTATTCAGGCCGATTGCTGCCGCTCGAAATAATCGCGCTGGAAGATGCACATGCGATAAGCATTGTGATACGCACCGTTGCCGAAAAATTCTTCCTTCAATTCAGCCTCGTGCTGGAACCCGCATTTTTCGTACACGTGAATCGCCGCCGCATTCGTCGTATCGACGATCAGGTAAAGCTTGCGCATGTTCAGTACGTTGAATGCGTACTTGATCGCGAGGCGCGTCGCCTGGCCTGCATAGCCGCGCCCCTGGCATTGCGGCGCGATGATGATCTGGAACTCGCCGCGGCGATGGATGTAGTCGAGCTCGATCAATTCGACGAGACCGACCAGTTCGCCTTGCGCATCGACCGCGACGAAACGGCGCTCGCGCTGGTCGTGCACGTGGCGGTCGTACAGTTGCGACAGTTCCGAGAAGGTTTCGTACGGCTCCTCGAACCAGTAGCGCATGATCTTCGCGTCGTTGTTCAGCTCGTGGACGAAGCGCAGGTCCTGGCGCTCCAGCGGCCGCAGCGCAAGCGTGTTGGTATCGTTCTGGAGTTGCATGTTCATGTCCTTTTTGATGCCGGCGCACGTGCGGAACGCCCGCGCGGCGCAGCCGCGTTCGGGCCCGTTCCGCACTGTAAGAAATTGAACGCGAGCGAAGTTCAGAGCCTAGAATGTGAGCAAGGGTTCCTGCCACCGCAAGGAGGCTATCGTGATCGAGCAAGTCATACTCGGTATTTTTCTCGTGCTGCCGCTCGTGATCGTCACGGCGCTGTTTTCCGACGAACTTTGGCAGGAACATCGGCGCCAGCATCCGCGCGACGAAAACGCCCCGCACATCGACTGGAAGCATCCGTGGCGCCGCGTGCGACGCGGGCATTGAGCCGATCGCCGTCCATCCGCGGCGCGCGCCGGCCGGGCAGCCCCGGGCCGGGCAACGCGCGACGCGCCCTTATTCCGCTTTGATCCGATTCCCGCCCAACCCGCGAGACGCCGACGTGAACGACAAGCCCGCCCTCCCTCCGCACGATATTCCCAACGAAACGATCGACCTGCAGATCGCCGACGTGCTGGCGGCCGTCCGCTACCCGGCGAACAAGGATGCGATCGTCGACGCCGCGCGCGACGCCGGCGCCAGCAACGAGGTGCTGTCGATGCTCGACGGCCTGCCCGAACAGGACTACGCGGACGTCGACGCCGTCACGCACTGGGTCGCCGGCAACTTCGGCCCGGGGCTCGGCATTTGAGCGCGCGCCAATAACGCGATAGGATCGGGCCGCACCGGTCGCGCCGCGGCCGGGATGCGCGCCGCCCGGCGCAAGACCGGGCGTTTGCGCACGCGTGTCCGGGGGACTCCATGGAAGGCATCCTGATCCAGCACACGACGCGTCGTCAGCTCTGGTTCGGCGCGCTGACGGCGCTCGTCATCCTGCTCGCACTCGGAATCGCCGCGCCGCACGCGAACGTCACGCTGCCGGCCATCGAGCCGTTCATGCCGATGTGCGCGCTCACCGTGTTCACGACCGCGAGCATCGCCGCGTTTTTCCTCGGTGCGCAGTTCACTGTGACGCGCCAGCCCGTGCTCGGCGCGCTCGGCGGCGCCTATGCGTTCACCGCGCTCGCCGTCGCGCTGCAGTTGCTCACCTTTCCCGGCGTATTCGCGCCGCATGGCCTGCTCGGTGCGCGCCCGCAAAGCGCCGCGTGGATGTGGATCTTCTGGCATGCGGGCTTCCCGTGCTTCGTGATGGCCGCGCTGCTTGCGCGCGAGCGGCTGACGCGCGCACCGGTCAGCGCGAAGCAGACGCGCCGGTGGACGATCGCGCTCGTCGGCGGGCCGGCCATTGCGGCCGCGCTGCTGTGCGCGCTCGCGCTGAACGTGTCGCTGCCGCCCGCGTTCCATCCGCCCGGCGACGCGGCCGTGCTGCCCTTCAACGGCGTCGCGCTCGTCGTGTGGATACTCAATGCGCTTGCGCTCGTGGCCGTGCTGGCCACCGGCCGGCTGCGCACGACGCTCGACCTGTGGCTCGCGATCGCGGTGCTCGCGTGCCTCACCGACACGACGCTGAACCTGCTGACCACGAACCGCTTCACGGTCGGCTGGTATGTCGCGCGCGTGTTCAGCATGTTCACGCCCGGCGTGCTCGTGTGCGTGCTCGCATGGGAAGTGACGATGCTGTACCAGCAGTTGTTCGAGGCGCATGCGATGCTGATCCGCTCATCCGCGCGCGACGGGCTGACTGGCGCGTTCAATCGCAGCCACTTCAACGATCATTTCCACACGCTATTCCTGCAGGCGCGGCGCCAAGGCGAACCGCTGTCGCTGCTGATGGTCGACGTCGATCGCTTCAAGGCCTACAACGACGCGTTCGGTCACGTGAAGGGCGATGCGTGCCTGATCGCGGTCGCGAATGCGCTGGCCGGCGCGGTGAGGCGGCCAGCGGATATCGTCGCGCGCTACGGCGGCGAGGAATTCGCGATCGTGCTGCCGAATACGGGTGCGCGCGGTGCGCGGGTCGTTGCGGAAGAGGCGCGCGAAGCCGTGTTGCGGCTCGATCTCGCGATGCCTGCTTCGCCGGCGGGGCGTGTGAGCATCAGCGTCGGTTGCGCGACCGTATCGGCCGACGATCTGTCGACGCCCGACGCGTTGATCGAAGCCGCCGACGCCGCGCTGTATCTTGCGAAGGATGCGGGGCGAAACAGGGTCGTCGTTGCCTGAATACGTCTGCTGTTTGGGGCATTTGTTACGGTCATTTTGACCGGAATAATGCGCCGTTACGCAATGCGGAGCGGGGATACCAATGCTTACAGCCCGTGTTGCGGGCGCTCGATATGCTCGGTTTCATATCGAACCCGAGCAGGTGAGCGCCATGAAGAAAACCCTTTTGCTGATTGCCGGCGTCGCCGTGTTGCTGAGCGGCTGTATCGTGGTGCCTGACGGTGGGTATTACGGTGGTGGCGGGTATTACCATCATCATCGGCATTGGGATTGAGGACGCCAGCCATGCGTTGCATCACGCCCCGGGTCTCGGATGAATGTCGGCCGCGTAATACGTCGACGCAATGCCTCTGACGCACGATTCGGATCGAATGCATGCATTCGATTCGACGTCGGCAGACTGTGCGCTTCCCGCAATAAGGATTGGAAGCACGGTGACTATCGGCGACGGGCATTGAAATACCTGCGCCGATTACCCGTTATTTCCCAATACAAAACCTGCTGAAAATCACTCCCAGCAGGTCATCCGAAGTGAACTCCCCGGTAATCGCATTGAGCTGTTCCTGCGCGAGCCGCAACTCCTCGGCAAACAGATCGAGCGACTGCGCCCGTTGCTCCGCATGATCCGCCGCCTGTGCCAGATGCTCCTGCGCCGCTCGCAGCGCGATCAGATGCCGCTCGCGTGCGAGATACACGCCTTCTGCCCCCGCCTGCCACCCCGCGATCCGCAGCAGCTCCGCACGCAGCATATCGATCCCGTCACCGCGCTTCGCCGACAGATGCACCTCGGTCAGATCGCCTTCCGCGGCAGGATGCTCGACACAAGCCGGCACGCCGGTCAGATCCGTCTTGTTCAGCACGCGCACCACCGGCACGCCGCCCGGAAACCGCGCGGCGATCGTCTCGTCATCCGGCGTCAGCCCCGTGCGTGAATCGAGCAGATGCAGCACGACGTCCGCGCGCTCGATCTCGCTCCACGTGCGCGCAATCCCGATCCGCTCGACTTCATCCTCCGTCTCGCGCAACCCGGCCGTATCGATGATGTGCAGCGGAATCCCTTCGACCTGGATCGTCTGCGCGACCTTGTCGCGCGTCGTGCCCGCGATCGGCGTGACGATCGCCAGCTCCGCGCCGGCCAGCGCGTTCAGCAGCGACGACTTGCCGACGTTCGGCTGCCCCGCGAGCACGACCGACAGCCCCTCGCGCAACAGCGCACCCTGCCGCGCATCGCCAAGCACGTGCGCGAGCTGCGCACGGATCTTCGCGAGCTTGCCGCGTGCATCGGCGGCCTCCAGGAAGTCGATTTCCTCTTCCGGAAAATCGAGCGTCGCCTCGACCAGCATTCGCAGCGTGATCACGTCTTCGACGAGCGCATGGATCTGCCGCGAGAACGCGCCATCGAGCGAGCGCCCGGCCGACCGCGCGGCGGCCTCGGTGCTTGCCTCGATCAAGTCGGCAACCGCCTCGGCCTGCGCGAGGTCGAGCTTGTCGTTCAGGAACGCGCGTCGCGTGAACTCGCCCGGCTCCGCAAGCCGCAAGCCGAAGCCGCGCCCCGCATCCAGGCAGCGCTGCAGCAGCAGTTGCATCACGATCGGCCCGCCATGCCCCTGCAGTTCGAGCACGTGCTCGCCGGTGTACGAATGCGGCGCCGGGAAATACAGCGCGATCCCGCGGTCGAGCGGCGCGCCGTGCTCATCCAGGAACGGCACGTAGCTCGCATGGCGCGGCGCGAGCTTCTGCCCGCACAACGCGTCGATCAGCGGCAGCGCGGCCGCCTCGCCGCCGCGCCCGAACGACACGCGGACGACACCGATGCCGCCCCGGCCGGCAGCAGTGGCGATGGCGACGATCGGATCGGAATCGGTAGCGAGCATGGGAATCGGATGAATCGGGAAATCAGGCAGTAAGTGGTGCGCCCGCGCAACAGTTCGGGCAACGGAACGCCGGCATTGTAGCGTGCCCGCACACACGCCACCGGACGCCACGCGGAATTCGGACTCGCCCGAATTTATCCCACCGGGGATAAGTCGAGTATCAGTCCAGCACGATGACACAGCCACCGTTTCGGACGCGTATGCCTACCGGAGCGGCCTGACACTGCGTCCCTCAATTCCGCTGGTCATCCTGCGCAAGTCCGGGATTAGTCCAAACAAGATATGTTTATCCCATACGGTTGTCTGAAAGACGTCGGTGGAATTGCACAATCTCCCCCATGCCGACATCCGAAGAAAAAGCCGCGTTCTCGGAACGCCTGAAATTCGCCCTGCGGCGCAGTCCGGAGAAGGTCACCGGCGCGACGGAGCTTGCGAACAAGTTCAATCTGCGCCACCGCGGAACGCATCCCGTTTCGCCGCAAACCGCGCACAAGTGGCTGACGGGCCGCACGATTCCGACGTCGGACAAGCTCGCAACGCTCGCCGAATGGCTGCGCGTCGAACTGCACTGGCTGCATTACGGGCCGTCGCCGAGCGTGATCGAACACCCGACACCGCAACCGCTGCCGCGCGACGAACGCTATCCGCCGACACCCGAAACGATCGAACTCGCGTCGAAGATCGAGGCACTGTCTCCGCATCACCGCTACCTCGTTCAGGAACTGGTCGAGCAGTTCTACGGCGAACCGAAAATCGAAGCGAAGAAATCCTGACCGGGAACGGCACGCGCATCGCACACCGCGCGCCGCCGCCGAGAAGCAAAAAAGCCGCATGGGCGAACCATGCGGCTTTTTTGCGTGCATCGCGGGCGGCTCGCCGCCCGCGGGTGCGACGGGCGTCAGGCCGGTTTCTTCTTGACCCCGCCGAGCTTGCGCGTGATGTAGTACTGCTGCGCGATCGACAGCACGTTGTTCACGACGTAGTACAGCACGAGGCCGGCCGGGAAGAAGAAGAACATGACCGAGAACGCGATCGGCATGAACTTCATCATCTTCGCCTGGACGGGGTCCGGCGGCGTCGGGTTCAGGCTCGTCTGCACGAACATCGACACGGCCATCAGCACCGGCAGGATGAAGAACGGATCGCGCTGCGACAGGTCGTGAATCCACAGAATCCACGGCGCGCCGCGCATTTCGACCGACGCGAGCAGCACCCAGTACAGCGAGATGAACACCGGGATCTGGATCACGACCGGCAGGCAGCCGCCGAACGGATTGACCTTCTCGGTCTTGTACAGCTCCATCAGCGCCGAGTTCATCTTCTGCGGATCGCTCTTGAAGCGTTCGCGCAGCGCCTGCATGCGCGGCGTGATTTCCTTCATGCGCGCCATCGACTTGTAGCTCGCGGCCGACAGCGGGAAGAACACCGCCTTGATCAGCACCGTCAGCAGCACGATCGCCCAGCCCCAGTTGCCGACGTAGCCGTGGATCTTCTCGAGCAGCCAGAACAGCGGCTTCGCGATGATCGTCACCCAGCCGTAGTCCTTCACGAGTTCCAGGCCCGGCGCGATGCCTTCGAGCATGCGTTCTTCTTCCGGACCGGCGAACAGGCGTGCCTGCACGTCGGCCGACTGGCCCGGAGCGATCGCGGCGACCGGCTGCTTCACGCCGACGCGGTACAGCGTCGGATCGATCTTTTCAGCGTAGATGTCGCGCTTCGTGCCCTGCTGCGGAATCCATGCCGACGCGAAGTAGTGCTGCACCATCGCGACCCAGCCGTTGTCGGCGGACTTCTCGAAGTTCGCCTTGTTCTTGTCGAGGTCGCTGAAGTCGATCTTCTGGAAGTGCTTTGCGTCCGTGTAGACCGCCGGCCCAAGGAACGTGTGCGAGAACATCGGCGTTTCGACGGCCGTGTTGTCGCGGACGAGTTCCATGTAGACCGTCGGCGTGACAGGCGCCGTGCCGACGTTGTCGATCTTGGTATCGACGCCGATCACGTAGCTTCCGCGCGTGAACGTGTAGGTCTTGATGACCTTCACGCCGCCCTTCACCGGCGATTCGAACGACAGCTTCAGCGTGTTCTGGTCGCCCGTCAGCGACGTCGAGCCGGCGTTCACCTGCGTGTAGACGTCGTTGTGGTTCGGGAAGTCGCCGCCGAGCAGGCCCGAGCGTGCGAGATACGTGTGGCCGGCCGTGTGGTCGAACAGCGTGATGTACAGGTCGGGCTGCTTGCCGTCGCCCTGCTTCTTCAGCGTCAGCTTCGCGAGCGTGCCGCCGCGCGTGTCGATTTCGCCGTCGTAGACGTCGGTCGAGAACTTCACGAGCTGCGCCTGGGCGGCCGGTGCCGTCGTCGACGGTGCGGCGCCGGCTGCGGCGGCAGGCACTTCACCTGCGGTCGTCGTCGTCGCGCCCGTGCCCGATGCGCCGCCGGCAGCGGCCGCGGGTGCCGTCTGCGTGGCGCTCGGGAAGAACATCGACGGGCGTCCATGGGAACGCTGCCAGTTGTCGTACAGCATGACAGCTGACATGAAGAAGATCACCCATAGGACGGTGCGTTTGATATCCATGCGTTGTCTCAGAGTCGATGGGACCGCGCGTCGGCTTCGCCGCGAGCGCGAGTGTCGGAGTTGGGCGGCGGGACGAGGTCGATGCCGCCCGCGGAAAACGGATGGCATCGGCACACGCGCCTGACGGCGAGATACGTGCCGCGCGCGGCGCCATGATACTGGATTGCCTCGCGCGCGTAATCCGAACAGGAAGGATAAAAACGGCAACGGTTGCCGAGCAGGGGGCTCACGGCAACCTTGTAGAAGCGCAGCAACGCGATCAAGACCGTTTCCATACCTTGGGCGGCGCCGTTCGGCACCGCGTCAAAACCGGCCGGGCGGGCGCGAACGCCGCACCGCGAACGGATGCGTCACTCGGACGCGGGCTTCGACGCACGGCGGGCGATTTCCCGGACTGCCCTGTCGAGCAGCTCGCGGATTTCGGCCGCGCACATCGCCGCGAGCGGGGCGGAAGCCGCGCTCGGCAGCGCTTTCTTGTCGAAGCGCGTGTGCTGCCGCAGCAGCAGGTCGTAACCGGCGAATTCGGCCCGGCGCAAGCGAAACGCGTCGCGCGCCAGCCGCTTCACGAGATTACGCGTGACTGCACGCGGCGCATACTTCTTGCCGACGACGAGCCCCAGACGCGCGGGCTGACCGGTCGGCTTGCCGTAAATCACGAAGTGCGCGGAACGCCGCCAGGGGCGCAAACGAAAAACGGATGAAAATTCATCCGTTTTCAGAAGTCGCGCAGCTTTCGGGAAGGCGGCTTTCGTCTGCGACGGATTCGCACCCGGCTCGACGGCACCTTCCGCAGGACTGCGGACGGCGGACACAGCGCGCAACCTGCCTTAGATGGCGAGGCGCTTGCGGCCCTTCGCGCGGCGAGCGTTGATGACCTTGCGGCCACCTGCCGTCTTCATGCGGACACGGAAGCCATGGGTGCGCTTGCGGCGCGTCACGGACGGTTGGTAAGTACGTTTCATGATGTTCTCACTTGTTCGAGAATGTCGAAATTCAGGGGACCGCGTGCCCTTAACCGGAGGCATTCGGGCGAACGCAATCGCCGGGAATACAGGATTGGTTTTCGCGGAACCCGCTATTTAAACCGTTTTTCTCTTGACGGTCAATACTTTAGGAGTCACGCGCCTGTGCCGGCCCTCGCCGATCCGGCCCCGCGACCCACAATCACAGCCTGTGGATAAGTCCCGCTGTGGCCGCGTTTGGCGTTAGAATCTCGCCTTATCTCCAAGAATCCCGCACGCCGCCCCGGCTCCCGCCTGCCTCTGCACGACTGTGACGCAGGCGTCCGAGGCACGCTCGCACGACCGCTTCGGGCCTTGTTGCGTCATCGCGACAAGGGCGCCGGCGAGCCGCGCTGTGCATGCAAAAAACGACAGCTACTTGATGAACGATTTCTGGCAACACTGTTCCGCACTGCTGGAGCGCGAGCTGACGCCCCAGCAGTACGTGACGTGGATCAAACCCTTGGCCCCGGTGGCCTTCGATGCGTCGGCGAACACGCTGTCCATCGCCGCGCCGAACCGCTTCAAGCTGGACTGGGTCAAGAGCCAGTTTTCGGGCCGGATCTCCGATCTGGCCCGGGATTTCTGGAACGCGCCGATCGAAGTCCAGTTCGTCCTCGATCCGAAGGCCGGCATGCGCAGCGCCGCTACGGGCGCCGCGTCGGCAGCCCCGCGCGCGCCGCTGCAGCCGAGCGGCCCGGCCGCCACGGTGGCCGCGATCGCCGCCAACCTGACCGCGCATGCCGCGGCTGCGCCCGCCGCGCCGGCCGACGTGCCGATGACGCAATCGGCAGCCGCCACGCACCACCTGAACGCCGACGACGCCGACATCGACCTGCCGAGCCTGCCCGCGCACGAAGCGGCTGCCGGCCGCCGCACGTGGCGCCCGGGCCCCGGCGCCGCGCCCGCCAACGGCGGCGAAGCCGATTCAATGTACGAGCGCTCGAAGCTGAACCCCGTGCTCACGTTCGACAACTTCGTGACCGGTAAGGCCAACCAGCTCGCGCGCGCCGCCGCGATCCAGGTCGCGGACAACCCCGGCATCTCGTACAACCCGCTGTTCCTGTACGGCGGCGTCGGCCTCGGCAAGACCCACCTGATCCACGCGATCGGCAACCAGCTGCTGCTCGACAAGGCCGGCGCGCGGATCCGCTACATCCACGCCGAGCAATACGTGTCGGACGTGGTGAAGGCGTACCAGCGCAAGGCGTTCGACGACTTCAAGCGCTACTACCACTCGCTCGACCTGCTGCTGATCGACGATATCCAGTTCTTCTCCGGCAAGTCGCGCACGCAAGAGGAATTCTTCTACGCGTTCGAGGCGCTGGTCGCGAACAAGGCGCAGGTGATCATCACCAGCGACACGTATCCGAAGGAGATCTCGGGGATCGACGATCGCCTGATCTCGCGCTTCGATTCGGGCCTCACCGTCGCGATCGAGCCGCCCGAGCTGGAAATGCGCGTCGCGATCCTGATGCGCAAGGCGCAGTCGGAAGGCGTGAACCTGTCGGAAGACGTCGCGTTCTTCGTCGCGAAGCACCTGCGTTCGAACGTGCGCGAACTCGAAGGCGCGCTGCGCAAGATCCTCGCGTATTCGAAGTTCCATGGCCGCGAGATCTCGATCGAGCTGACCAAGGAAGCGCTGAAGGACCTGCTGACCGTGCAGAACCGGCAGATTTCGGTCGAGAACATCCAGAAGACCGTCGCCGACTTCTACAACATCAAGGTCGCCGACATGTATTCGAAGAAGCGTCCGGCGAACATCGCGCGGCCGCGGCAGATCGCGATGTACCTGGCGAAGGAACTCACGCAGAAGAGCCTGCCGGAAATCGGCGAGCTGTTCGGCGGGCGCGATCACACCACCGTGCTGCACGCCGTGCGCAAGATCGCCGACGAGCGCAGCAAGGACGCGCAGCTCAACCACGAGCTGCACGTGCTGGAACAGACGCTGAAGGGCTGAGCGCGCGGGCGCGCTTGATAATTCGGCCTCCGCCCCAATTTAAGGGGGGCGGTTCGGTTTTGAGGCACAATACTGGTTTGACCGCCCCGGCGGTGGCGGGCCAAGAGCCCGGCCGGCGGGGCGCTGCGTGGCTGCTGCGCTGCAGGCCGTTACTCAACGAAGGAACTCTATGCAACTGGTCAAGACCGAACGAGACACCCTCCTCAGGCCGCTGCAAACGGTCAGCGGCATCGTCGAACGCCGCCATACGTTGCCGATCCTCGCCAACCTGCTGATCACCAAGAACGGCCCGGACGTTTCATTCCTGTCGACCGACCTGGAGCTGCAGATCACCACGCGCGCCGATTTCGGCGTCGGCGGCGACCAGGTGGCCACCACCGTCGCGGCCCGCAAGCTGCTCGACATCCTGCGCGCGATGCCTGACGGCCAGGTCACGCTGTCGCTCGCCGACAAGCGCCTCACCGTTCAATCGGGCAAGAGCCGTTTCGCACTGCAGACGCTCGCGGCCGACGAGTTCCCGACCGTCGCGCAGGCGAAGGATTTCGGCGCGACCCTCACCGTCCCGCAGAAGTCGTTCCGCCAGTTGCTCGGCATGGTGCACTTCGCGATGGCGCAGCAGGACATCCGCTACTACCTGAACGGCATGCTGCTCGTCGTCGACGGCGACCAGCTGATGGCCGTGGCCACCGACGGCCACCGCCTCGCGTTCTCGTCGATGAAGATCGAAGGCGGCACGTTCGGCCGCCAGGAAGTGATCGTCCCGCGCAAGACGATTCTCGAGCTGCAGCGCCTGCTCGAGGACATCGACGACACCGTCACCATCGACATCGCGCAAACCCAGGCCAAGTTCACGTTCGGCCAGGTCGAGCTCGTGTCGAAACTCGTCGAGGGCAAGTTCCCCGACTTCCAGCGCGTGATCCCGAAGGCGCACAAGAACACGTTCGAGATCGGCCGTGAAGAACTGCAGCGTTCGCTGCAGCGTGCGGCCATCCTGACCTCGGACAAGTTCAAGGGCGTGCGCTGCATCATCGCGCCGGGCCAGCTGAAGATCATGTCGACCAACGCCGACCAGGAAGAGGCGCAGGAAGAACTGGAAATCGCCTATCAGGGCGACACCGTCGACATCGGCTTCAACGTCACGTATCTGCTCGACGTGCTCGCGAACCTGAAGGTCGACACCGTGCAGGTGAGCCTCGGCGACGCCAGCTCGAGCGCGCTGATCACGGTGCCCGAGAACGACGAGTTCAAGTATGTCGTGATGCCGATGCGCATCTGACGCGCGCGACATCAAGACACACACCAGGGGGCGGCAAGCCCCTTTGGCGTTTTTATGGCGAACCGACAACCCGTCCTTTCGGTGCCTGACCGGCACCGTGGACGAGCCAGGAAACTGGAGCGGCCCGGCGATTTCTCTCGCTGAAACGCACCGCGCCGCCACTAGAGTGGCCTCGCAGAACCGGAAGATATCCATGAGTGAACAGCACAATTCGCAACCCGATAACAGCAGCTACGGCGCCTCGTCGATCCAGATCCTCGAAGGTCTGGAAGCGGTGCGCAAGCGCCCCGGGATGTACATCGGCGACACGTCGGACGGCACCGGTCTGCATCACCTCGTGTTCGAGGTGCTCGACAACTCGATCGACGAAGCGTTGGCCGGGTACTGCAACGACATCCACGTGACGATTCACGCCGACAACTCGATTTCCGTGACCGACAACGGCCGCGGGATTCCGACCGACGTGAAGATGAACGACAAGCACGAGCCGAAGCGCAGCGCCGCCGAGATCGTGATGACCGAGCTGCACGCCGGCGGCAAGTTCGACCAGAACAGCTACAAGGTGTCCGGCGGCCTGCACGGCGTGGGCGTGTCGTGCGTGAACGCGCTGTCGAGCTGGCTGCGCCTCACCGTGCGCCGCGGCGGCAAGAAGCGTTTCATGGAGTTCCATCGCGGCATCGCGCAGGATCGCGTGCTCGAGATGGTGGACGGCGTGGAAGTGTCGCCGATGCTGGTGACCGGCGATACCGAGAACCGCGGCACCGAAGTGCACTTCATGGCCGATCCGACCATTTTCGGCACGGTCGAGTATCACTACGACATCCTCGCGAAGCGGATGCGCGAACTTTCGTTCCTGAACAACGGCGTGCGGATTCGTTTGACCGACCTACGTTCGGGCAAGGAAGACGATTTCGCGTTCGCCGGCGGTGTGAAGGGCTTCGTCGAATACATCAACAAGACGAAGACCAACCTGCACCCGACGATTTTCCACGCCAACGGCGAGAAGGATGGTGTGGGCGTCGAAGTCGCGATGCAGTGGAACGACAGCTACAACGAGAACGTGCTGTGCTTCACGAACAACATTCCGCAGCGCGACGGCGGCACGCACCTGACCGGCCTGCGGGCCGCGATGACGCGCGTCATCAACAAGTACATCACCGACAACGAAATCGCGAAGAAGGCCAAGGTCGAAACGACCGGCGACGACATGCGCGAAGGGTTGTCGTGCGTGCTGTCGGTGAAGGTGCCGGAGCCGAAGTTCAGCTCGCAGACGAAGGACAAGCTGGTTTCGTCCGAAGTGCGCGCGCCGGTTGAAGAAGTCGTCGCGAAGGCGCTGGAAGAGTTCCTGCTGGAAACGCCGCTCGACGCGAAGATCATCTGCGGGAAGATCGTCGAAGCCGCGCGTGCGCGCGATGCTGCGCGCAAGGCGCGCGAGATGACGCGCCGCAAGGGCGTGCTCGACGGCGTCGGCCTGCCCGGCAAGCTCGCGGACTGCCAGGAGAAAGACCCGGCGAAGTGCGAAATCTATATCGTCGAGGGTGACTCGGCAGGCGGCTCGGCCAAGCAAGGGCGTGATCGGAAGTTCCAGGCAATCCTGCCGCTGCGCGGCAAGGTGCTGAACGTCGAGAAGGCGCGTTACGACAAGCTGCTGTCGTCGGAGCAGATCGTCACGCTCGTGACCGCGCTCGGCTGCGGGATCGGCAAGGACGATTACAACCTCGACAAGCTGCGCTATCACCGCATCATCATCATGACCGACGCGGACGTCGACGGTGCGCACATCCGGACGCTGCTGCTCACGTTCCTGTATCGGCAAATGCCGGACATGATCGAGCGCGGGTATGTGTATATCGCGCAGCCGCCGCTTTACAAGATCAAGGCGGGCAAGGACGAGCGGTATCTGAAGGATGACGTGGAGCTCAACGCGCACATGCTGCGGTTGGCGCTGCAAGGCTCGGAGCTGGTGCCTGGCGAGAATGCGGCCGTGATTTCCGGCGATGCGCTTGGGGAGCTGGCGCGGTCGTATCTGCTGTCGCAAAGCGTGATCAACCGGTTGAGCCGGTTGTATGACCCGGCCGCGCTTGAGGCGATCATGGATGGGGTTGCGATCGACCTCTCCAACGAGGCTTCGACGGAGGCTTCGGCGAAGGCGCTGCACGCTGCGTTGCATGACGAGGCTTTGAAGAACGAAGTGCGCGTGGTGCCTTCGTATGATCCGGTGCGCGAGCAGCGGTCGCTGCATGTCGAACGCACCCATCACGGGAATGTGCGGGTTTCGGTGATCGATCAGGAATTCCAGCACACGGCGGATTATCAGCAGCTCGTGGCCACCGCGAATACGTTCACGGGGCTGATTGGGGAAGGCGCGGTCATCAAGCGTGGGGAACGCAGCATGGCCGTGACGGACTTCAAGAGCGCGATGAAGTGGCTGCTTGCGGATGCCGAGCGGAACGTGTCGAAGCAGCGGTATAAGGGGCTGGGGGAGATGAACCCCGGGCAGCTGTGGGAAACGACGATGGATCCGACGGTGCGGCGACTCCTGCGCGTGCAGATCGAAGACGCTATTGCTGCGGATGGGATCTTTACTACGCTGATGGGGGATGATGTGGAGCCGCGGCGGGCGTTTATTGAGTCGAATGCGTTGCGGGCGGGGAATATTGACGTTTGATAACGCAGTGCAGGATCTCAGAATAGTTGGGGAAACTCACAAGTAAATGACCTGGGCCAACGGAATCATAATCCGCAGGTCCGGGGTTCGAATCCCTGATTCGCCACCAAATGCGAAAGCCCGGTAGATCTTTGATCTAACGGGCTTTTTCAGTTTGGGCGCGGTGGGTTATCCGCGCGCCCTTTTCTTTTACCGGCCCCTCGCGGTGCAAATTCGGTGCAATACGCGGTGCAGACCTCAACGAAGGAGGGTGGTAACAGGCTCGATTTAGGGTGAGCACTCTATAACCCCCTTTCCTCACTCACCACCCTCTCGTTGATTTACAACGAAATTCTGAAATTAAACTTTTTCAGCGACCTTCAGAGGAGTACGAACACGAGATGCGACAGACTTCGATTGGCACCCTCTTGCCGCGTCACTCAGTCTAGATAAATTGTCGCCATTAGACCAAATATCGAGCTGGACTCCATATTTAAAATTGCGATCAGAAGACGTTCGCAAGTGACGTCGAGCACCCTCGACAAAACCACGACACCCAGCATCAAGCTGATAATCACGAAGATTACGGACTATAAACTCACAGAGGCTCGGCTCGACAAAAAGATCCTTCGACATCGCCATCCGAATGGCTCGCAAAGCAATCTTTTCGGGAAATGGATGAGTTACCAAATTAATCGCCAGCACCCTTTCCGCAAGCATCTCTTCATAATTTGTAGCTGCAGTTAGGCTTCTCTGCTGCAATCTGAATATCGCAGCATCGAGAGAAAAGAATGTCGTCTTGCAAAGATCATCCAACACCTTGCCGTCGACGTGCCCCTCCCTAATTGCCCAGGTGTCGTGAAACGACCAAATATCAAACAAATGACCCGACTGGCAAAAACGAAAACCACCAAACTTATTTCTAATCGGATTAAATTTCTTTATCAGATCATAAATCTCCGCCGCCGTTGACATTGTCACAACGTCAATATCTGATCGAAAGGATCGAGCGTACCCCAATCCAAAATCTCGGATCATTCCACCAAAGATGGCAGTATCCGAGAGTTCCTTGGAAATATCCTCTAGAAATACGCGCAAAGACTCCCGCCCCTCACTTCCATAAGTGAGGTACTGGACCAGTTTATTACGCGTTTGGCTTGTCGTCACAGTCGACCTTCAGCTTTAAACGACTTCAATTCCGCCAACAAATTCATCGCATAAGAATCCGTCATACCAGAGATCATATCCGTCAACAAAAGACACTGCCGATATCGCAACGGCATATCTTTCACGTCTTCTGGCGGCTCAGCATAGGTTCGCCTGTAGTTTTCAGATATTCTGGTATACACATAACGATTATATGGATGATCAGGACGTTCCCTTCCGGCAGCCGGATCGGTATTAACGATAGCCTCCCAGAAAATATCCATCAACCCCCGTATAGTGTTGTACCCATGCAACTCAATCTCAACCACGGAGCGATGCTGAAATGCATATGTTTTTGCAAACCTACCCAACAGTTCACGAAGAAGATTAGCTTTAGACAACTTCAGCAAAGGCTTTTCCTGCTCACCACTCGCAAGCGACACTTGGTTCTCAACAAATGCTTCCGTGACGGCCCGAATCATCATGCCAACCGCATATACACGAAAGCGCTGCATCGATACATCATCAAGCTCCGAAGGTGAAAGCTTCTCCTTCCTATACTCAACATGCTTACTTTCGCTCTTTTCAACAAGCTCCTGAATTACAGAGTCACTACCCCCATGATAAGAGAGATAGGCAATCAAATCAGAAAATGAAGCAAGCCGCTTCTTTACAGCGTCTTCAATATCCAATACTGCATAGGCAATATCGTCACACGCTTCCATCACATACGCCAATGGGTGACGAGTACCAATTTTCAGCCCAACCTTGCTTAACACGCCTTCGGCGATATTCCGCTCAGAGGAAAAGAAGCCGTGCTTCTTCTTCCCAACGTGCGAATCAGCTTGAGTTTCACGCGACCCCACCGGATACTTCATCATCGCAGCAAGAGTTGCATATGTGAGATCAAGACCAAAATTGTCATTTAACAATTGAAGGCGAGTAACCAGTCTAAAGGTTTGCGCATTCCCTTCAAACTTCAGAAAATCCTCGTACAGCTCTTCATCGAGAATACGATTATCTTGATCCCCGGCAACCTTATCGGCGTTGTCTTCAAACCAGCTCTGAATCGCAGCTTCGCCCTGATGTCCGAATGGAGGATTACCAAGATCATGGACCAGCCCTACAGCTGCAAGCAATGCCGGTATATTTCTGCCGGCGTCCTTAATGCCTTTTGCAACGTCGTAGCTATGGAAGAGCGTAACCCCCATGCTTCTCGCGAGATTCGAGACCTCGTGGGAATGGGTCAACCGATTGCGCACGCTATCGTTCCGATCTAGCGGAAAGACTTGCGTCTTGTCAGCCATCCGTCGGACCGGGGCACAAAAAAGGATGCGATCATGGTCACGTTCAATTTCAGTCCGCATCTCTACTTCACCTGCATCAGCATCCCCCTCAGGTTTGGGGACAGCAGGCTTTCCGTCAGAAGGGCCTGAGGGACGTTCATCACGCTTTCGCCGCCCTGCAAAGAGCAATCGTTCCCACGTTTGGTCCGTAGCGTTATCCATTTTTGTCTTGTCTTGTATTGATAGAGGCCCAGTTTGGGAGCGAGGATCGGTCGCCCGTTGCGCTACCCACGTGTCCGAAATTGTACTCTCCAAGAGACCTCAAGGATTGCTTGGTTCGCCCTGCAAAAAAAGGGTCGCACTAAACATGAGGACAGCGCATTGCCCGGGGCAACAACCTACAACCTCTAGGTAGCCTGCCATTCTCAGCAGTGCGACAGAGGTGCAACGTCCGCTTCCCCCTACTTCGCCAACCTTGAGCGGCCCCCAGTAAACAGCGTTATGGCAATTGGTGTGGTCGCTCAATGAACCACCAGTCAAAGATCCCCTGCGATATCTTTAGCTGCCGACGAGTTACTCGTGGAACAGCTTGCAGACGTGGCGCCTGACACCTCTTCCGTTTTTGGGTAAATCTGACGACCGATGCTTAACGCCCGATGGGAGCGGGCCACGTACCAAGCATTCATTCTTACATCCCAACTACGGACTGAACAAAATTGATCCCAATCGAGTTCAATTACACGCTCAAGCGAATACTCATCATTAACCATGATGATGAGAATGAACTCAAAGAGTCTCCGATGCTTGTCGACCGGATCAGGATATATTGTTCCCGTCTTCTTGGCCCTTTGTAAGGTTTTTATTGAGTATCGATTCCCATCCCTTGAGATTGCATCTATGTTTTTAGTTCCCCTCGGGGCTGGAGCCAATACTGGAAGATCGGATCGTTCTTTGAATAGTGCTATGGCGAGCTTCTCACCAATCTCCCCAACGTTAAAGCTCAACCCCCTGTGTCTAGCTTCCCTATCAACCGCAGCACGAAGATCAAGAAGGCCGACGTCATCTAAAGATTTAAGATCTACGGTGATTTTGTTGTGATTGGGATCTATCTTTTTCATCTATATTTCGCTATTCCGCTCACATCAGCTTTAATTTGCTTGCGAGTTCTTCAAGCATCCTCCCATCCGCCACTTCACACTCCCAGATCACAAAAACGCGCCATCCTGCAGCCTCTAACTCAGCACGACCACAGCGCGCTGAACTGGCGAGAACAGCCCTACGGTCAGGCTGCCCAGGAAGACGAACCGGAATAAGCAGTAAGGGCCGCTTAGCGCGGCCCTTACTGCCTGGTGGTAGCTCAGCGTGAAGCGCTTCTTTCGGCGAGTCGCCATACGCCTTGGCTCAAATGCTGAGGCATCCTTGCTGCAGGTAACTTTAACAACCGTCACGACAAACAACAGAAAGTTGCGTTCCGGCATTGGGGCCATCGGCGCATACAGCACGAGATGCGGCCCATGCCGGGTGCACTGCACACATTTCTG
>NZ_CATKIF010000006.1:0-166574 GCF_949752865.1 Burkholderia sp. IT-111MI5
CAACGCTGAGCGTCCCGTTGCAAAACTCCTAAGTTATGCAACGACGCGTCGGCCACGGCCAAAGTCCCGCACGGTCGAGCCGCGCGATGTTGCAAAACATAGTCTTGTATACGGATACATGCGCGACTATGATGTGCAACATTCCGCGAACGGTGGGGTGACCTATTAATTTATCGTTATGTAACGCAAAATAGAGTCTCCAGACAGGCAGGGGCGAGCATGGCACGTGGCAAAGATATTTCGTTACAGGATCGTTCCGTACCGGAAAAACGTGGCCGGGGCCGGCCACGAAAGCCCGACGCCATGACGAACGCGCAGCGCCAGGCGGCATTTCGGGCGCGGCACAAGACGGTAGGAGAATCCGTTACTGTAACGAAAAATAAGCATGATGAGCTTGTGCTCGAATGCGAGCGACTGCGCGAAGAACTGGCGCAGGCGCGTCGCGCGGTCGCAAAGCACCCCCGCCGCGAGGTGGGTGAGGGCGTACTGCGTGCTGCGTCAACGGTGTTGGTCCAGCCGGTGCCGGACACGACCGAACTGGACGAGAAGAGGCTGGTGGTGACGCTTGGCGTGCGCGAGTACTTTTCACTTGAGCGGCTGGCGGTACATCACGGGCTCCCGAAACGCGCGGTGATTGAGCGCCTGCTCTGGTGGGCCGATGACAGCATCGTGCGGTCCTTTGGAGACGATGATGCAGCGTTTAACCGTTACGTAAATCGCGTAACGAAAAATTGTGAAAAATAAAGCTGAAATGAGAGACCCAACGGACACTGCTACGCGCGATATCGAGACGGGCGCATTCCTGATCGGATACGCCCGTGTCTCGACGCGCGACCAGGACTTGACCAATCAGGAGGCGCAGCTACGCGCGGCCGGGTGCGGCCGGATCTTCGCGGAGAAAATAACCGGAACACGCCGCGCTCGCCCGCAGCTCGATCGCTTGCTCGACCACCTGCGTGCCGGCGACGTCGTGGTTGTGACTCGCCTCGATCGGCTCGCGCGGAGCATCCGCGACCTGCTCGACATTGTTGAACACATCCACACCGCGAACGCCGGCCTACGCAGTCTCGCCGAGCCGTGGGCTGACACGACGACGCCGGCCGGCCGTATGGTGTTGACCGTGTTCGCCGGGATCGCCGAGTTCGAACGCAGCTTGATTGTTGAACGCACGAGCAGCGGCCGAGCAGCGGCCAAGGCGCGCGGCACGAAGTTCGGCCGCAAGCCGACGCTCACGCCGGCGCAGCTCGACCATATCTATCGCCTCGCGGACGAGGGCAACACGAGCATGCAGGAAATCGCCGCGTTGTTCGGAATCCACCGATCGACGTTGTTCCGGCTGTTGTCGCAGCGCGCAGAACGCGCCGCGTAGAGCCGTATACATATAGAGAGGGAAACGATGAAACTTGAACTCGTTTCGTTTGGCCTACCGCCCACGTTCCCGCCCGAGCTGATGCCCGAGGCCGGCGCGCGATTCGTCGCCGAGTGCCGCACCGGCATGCCACCTCTCCGAATCCTGACGGCACCCCTCAATGAACCTCTCTGAACAGATCAACTACCGCAAAACGTTGCACCAACCAGCACCGAAGTGATGTAATGTGGTGCAGTTCAGGAGAGTGCTTATGCTAAGCAAAATCAATCGATTACCAAGTTCTGGCCATGAGGCCAAGAGTGCGCGCGCCTCCGTGAGCTTCCCGCGAGACTTGTACGACACGCTCGAACGCCTCGCGAAGGAGCGCAAGGTTTCAGTTGCATGGATCATTCGCGACGCTGCCGAAAAGTATGTGAGCGAGCGCTATCCGCTGTTTGAGGCAAATTCTAAAATTGAGAAACCCCATGCGTGAACAACGCAAAAAACCAACAACGAAGTACAAGGTCATCTCCCTATTTTCTGGCGCAATGGGGCTCGATATCGGGCTTGAACAGACCGACCGGTTTGAGGTTCTAGCATGCGTAGAAAAGGTACCCAGCTTCTGCGCCACCATTCGAGCTAACCATGCACTTGGACACCTGCATAAAGACCTGAAGGTCTTTGAAGGCGACATCACCAACATCGATCCGGCAGATGTACTTGCAGCATGTGGATTAAAGCCAGGCGAATTGGATGTTTTGGTTGGCGGGCCACCCTGTCAGTCCTTCAGCACCGCCGGACGGCGCATGGCTACGCAAGACCCGCGCGGGACGTTGCTTTGGCAATATCTCCGTTTTGTCGAATATATGCAGCCTCGATTCTTCCTCATGGAGAACGTACGTGGTCTGCTGTCGGCCGCATTGAAGCACCGGCCTATCGCTCTGCGACCCGAAAAGGGCGGCCCTCCCCTTGAGCGAGACGAAATGCCCGGCTCCGTGGTTCGGCTTTTCGCCGAAGATCTGCAGAATCTGTCCAGCGCCAGCGGCACCGGCTATCACATGGACTGCTTCGAGGTGAACGCTGTCAACTATGGTGCACCTCAGCTTCGAGAGCGGGCGCTGTTCGTCGGCAACAGGTACAACACCGTTGTGAACTTTCCGGATCCGACGCACGGCCCCTCGTATGTCCCTGAAGGATCGCAGGGCGGGCTCTTCGACGCGAAAGACTTGAAGCCTTGGCGCACGCTGCGCGACGCTATAGGCGGCCTCAGCGATCCCGGCGAAGTCATCATGGATTTCAGCCCGCGTAAAAAGTCGTTTTTGAGCTTGGTGCCCCCAGGGTCCAATTGGCGCAGCTTGCCGGTCGAAAAGCAACAGGAATCCATGGGGCGTGCCTGGTTCGCCAAAGGAGGCCGTTCAGGCTGGTGGCGTCGTCTTAGTTACGACCTGCCGTGCCCGACCCTCGTCACGATGCCAAATCACGCCAGCACCGCGCTATGTCACCCTGGGGAAGTTAGGGCGCTCTCGCTTAAGGAGTACGCTCTAATCCAAGAGTTTCCGGCAGACTGGTCATTCCGGGGCACAGCGAGCCAGCAATACGCGCAGGTTGGTAACGCCGTGCCAGTACGGCTGGGTCAGGTGGCAGGTAATGTGATCGCGAAGGAACTGGATGTGCTGAAGAAGCACAACTGGCTTGCGGCCGCTGAAAAACCGTTGGATTATCGGATCGTCTACGTTCAATCCCACGTCCGCACCCGGCAATGGTTCAAGGACGGAAAAACCTTGGTTTGGGAGGACGGCGAAAACAATACGCTTGCCACCTACGAAGCACCACAAACACTTAGAAAAATCAGTGCAATTGGATAAAAAAAATGGCAACACGCGCTACGGCTAACCCCTTTTTCGCTGCTCTTAAATCAAAAACGCATCACTTCAACGTTCAAGAAATCATCGAGCTATTTGCGAACGTTACCGAAGAGAGAGTTGAAACGCTTGCGAAAGCTTTGGCTGGATACATCAGCACCAATTTACCCTTGGCTTTTGAGCGGAGAGCAGGTCTGTCCGACTATCGGACTAACCCCTACGTATTGATGACCTCCGCGAGCGTAATGCGGTTGGATGATCCGCGTGCTTTCGGGGCGTTTCTTTTCAACAGCAAGCTCTACATGGGACTCGAAACCTCATTCGGCAAGTCGATTGAGGCGGCCTTCGTCAGCCAATATCCGATTGTTTCGCCCAACAAGTGGATTGAGGCGCCAGAGAAGCGGGCGGAATTCGACGCCCTGATCGGCCTGAGTAACGAAGAGAAGGCCCAGCGTCGAGTTGACTCTGTTTGGCGCGAGATTGATAAGTCAGTCGTCGTCGGCCACCGGCGCTACATGACCTCGATCAAAAGCGGGCCGAACACAATCAACGATACCCAGGTCCAAGGCATGACCAGGGCCATCATCGACAATCACCGTGCTTGGCTAAGGCAAACACAGATCACTTACCCGGAAGTGACGGAAATCGACGTGGTGCTTGGTCTCACTTATGGAACGGACTGCACGACCAATAACAAAGAAAATCAAATTCTGGTCAAGCTCCTGCAAAACGGTTTCGCAGAGGAGGATCGCATTAATAAGCCCGGTGTCTTAATCGACACCCAGACTGGCTCGATTCGAGTCTATCGACGTATCGGTAAGGATTTCTGGGCGTTCATCGGTCAGCCGGACAATCCAGGCGCCGCCGACTTTGTATTCTTGGAAGTGCTACTGGCGCTTGCTAAAGCTCTCGCCGTTGGCATCGAGACCGCCGACCTCGAAACGCGCATCAACATAAAGTTGCAGCAACTCGCAACTGCACTTGGTCAGCTCCAGTTCCCGCGCCACAGTTTGCCCGATTGGATCAGGGAAGACTTTAACGAAAGCCAGTTGTTTTGGTTCGCAACCGCTATGACGGCCTTCTTTGACGAAGGCATCTAGGGGTGCCGATCATGGTACGCATGCGCTGCACCGAGCAGCCGGCCGCACCGGCCGGCGAACAGGCGTCGCTTTTCTGACGCATAAAAAAGGGGAAAGGCCGTAGCCTTTCCCCTTCTCATGGCGGCTAAAAAGCCTCCCCCGTGTCACACAGGAACACCCGCCCTCAGTTGGTCCGAGTCTTCCATAGCCTTGGACCCTATCCACAACGCGATCCGCACCGAACCATCCGCATTCCGGACCCTGCGGCCTTCGATCGAGAGTGACCCCAACCGAAACTGAGCGTCTTCCGTCATATGCTCATTGCCTACATACGGGACCAGCGAAACATAGCCTTCGTAATCGGGATCGTCCGGCTTTTCGCCTTCGGGCAGTTCGCCGTCATGCCACCCACGCCGATCGGTGCACCACAGTTCGCCCTCGTAACGTAGATCGTCGCTACCGAACTTCAGTTTCAACGACTTCGTTCCTACTGCACGAGGATGTGCCGCGATCTCCAGCAAGGCCAGAACCGGCATGACTGACTCGCCGATTCCAACCGAACCCAACATCAACGGTGTCCCACGTGAAGCAGTCCAGTTATTACGAAAACGATCCGTACCGGGCAGGTTAAACAGATTGCCTGTAGCGACAGTTGTTACCGTGAACATAATGGCCTCCAAAAAAGAAAGGCCATTCGGGAGCGTCGTTTGACGTTCCACGAATGGCGGAACGTCAAACAACACGTGACGATTCTAGATCAAAAAAAGCCGGTGTCCAATGTGGATGCCAACCGCATCAACATGAGCGTCGTTATCCACAATTTCTGTGGATAACCCTGTGCACGTGTGATGGGCGTTTCCCTGCGCTTTGCTTCGGGCCGGGCTTTCGCGCTGCGCGTCGAGCCTCGTTCCGAGTCTCGCCCCTACGGGCTTCAATCCCTAACGCAACCCCCTGGTCAGGTGCGGCCAGTCGGCCGCACGTAGGCGCTCGCCGCGCGGCGGTTCATCTCGGCTCCGGCAATCGCCCTGGCCGTTTCCCTGAGTTCGCCGTCCTTTTCGCGACCATAGCCAACCCGGTGCGGCCATCAAGGGCCGCGCTGCGCGCTGAAATCCTCGCCCGTTCCTGCTCGCTTCGCTGCGCGGGCATGCGGCCTCCGGTTTCACCCTTGACAGCCACACCGGGCCGGCTAACCCCGTCGCGGGACGACGAACTCAGGGAAACGGCGGCAAGACGGTCAAGTTCCCCAGCCTCGCCAAACCACTCCACTCCGGGACTCGGAATCTAGGAACCCGGTCAGCAGTAAAGGCAACCCCTTTTTCTGGAGGTCGATATGAACCCGCTCTCACTTCATCACTGGATAGTAGTCCTTACGTGTGCCTACATGGAATACACGTTCACCCCTTGGGATGGCCGGAACTACTACCGCCGCACGGTCGATTACGCCCGCGTCGTCTGGTGCTGACAGGGGCGCTCGTCATGGCAACCAAGCTCAGTACCTACCACCGCACCAATCACGCCGCGAGCCTCGCGCTCGCCAGGCGTCTACGCCGCGACGGCAGCGCCCATGCCCGAATGATGGAGCTGGCCAAGTCATCGCGTCACTACTTCGAGCAACTGCGCAAGATCGGCGAGTGAGCCGCCACCCAAGCCGGGCCAGTCGGCCCGGCACTGCATAGGAGATAGACCGTGAACAAGTACGAAGCCAAGCAGCAAGCCCGCCGCGACCGCCTGGAGGCTCGCGCCGATCGCGCCCGGTCGGCGTCGAACATGACCTATACACGCGCCGAGGTTATGGCGTCTGCTATCCCGTTCGGCCAGCCCATTTTGCGCGGCCACCACTCTGAGCGCCGCGACCGCAACTATCGCGCACGGATTCACAACACGTTCGGCAAGGCGTTCGCGCTGCAAGACCAGGCGAAGGAACTGGAGCGCCGCGCCGCGGCTGTCGGCAGGGGCGGCATATCGAGCGATGATCCGGAAGCGGTAGACAAGCTGCGCGTGAAGGTGGCCGAGCTGGAGGAACGGCACGAGCGGATGAAACGCACGAATGCGCTGATCCGCCGCGAGGATCGCGCCGGCCTTGCTGCGCTTGGCTACACGGCCGACGCCATCGAGAAGCTGTTCAGGCCGGACTATCGAGGCCGCGCCGGCTTCGCATCTTACGAGCTGACCAACAGCAGCGCCAATATCCGGCGCATACGCGACCGTATCGCGGCGCTCGAAAAGATCGCGGAGCGCCGCGATCGCGAGGAACAGAGGCAAGGCTACACGTACCGCGAGGACGTGGAGGACAACCGCGCCGCGTTTGTGTTCGACGCCAAGCCGGATAAGCCCGTGCGCGACCTGATGAAGCGCAACGGCTTCGTATACAGCCCGAGCCGGTCGCCAGCCGGCAAATCGACCTATGTCCGCAAGCTCACGCCGGCCGCGATCAATACGGCGACGTGGCTGCGTCCGCAGCTCGACGAGCTGCTGACCGGCGAATGATCCAGACCCGGCCCGTTTCGGCGGGCCACTAGGGATCCCCCAGATGGACAGATCGAAGGGCCTAGAACCCGTGCTACTGTGTGCGGCACGTCAACTCGAATGCCACGCCATGAAAGCTTCAGAAGCAGTCAAACAAATACAAGACGCGGTTCTTGAAGTAGAGAAAACCGGAGCGAAGGAATTGCTGATCGCAAATCTGAATGCCTATCTCGCCAACGTATCGGCTACGGCCCTTCAGCAAGAGCAGGGCGAACCTTCCATCACGGAAGCCCAAGCTAACCACCAGCTTGAAGTGTGGAAAGCGGAATTGTCGAGAAGCTCGACGATGAGCGTCGAGATGCTCAAGGCGACAGTCGAGGCTGGTCAGACGGCTCTTCGGTCCGCGATCGTTATAAATGGCGGAGCAGCGGCAACCGTCCTTGCATTCGCCGGCAACGCGATTGCAAAGGGGCTACTGGTTGCGGGAGCGCCGCTCCTTACGCAAATCGGGACAGCACTTTTATGGTTCATGGTTGGTGCAGGGATAGCAGGGGTCGCGTCCGGCTTCAGATACTTGTCGCAGTACGCGTACGGGAGCACGCATTGGGGGAAAACCAGCGTTTGGTGGGTGCGTTGCGGCGCCATGGCCAACGTGATCTCCATCGGCCTTGCCATCGGCTCTTTCGCAGCCTTTTTCGTCGGTGGCTTGGCGGCGTATCACGCTGTCGTCGTGCCGAGTTAGAAGGGCGGGAGTTTTCGACCGACTGGGGGTGTCCGCCGGAACCGCTGAGGTTTTGCGTCGGAATTCTCAGCGGTTCCGGCGGACAGCGCCTCAATCGCTCGGTAGGCGGTACACGACCTTGATCTGCTCGTCGCTGTCGATGTCGTATCCGCTCAGTGCCTCGAAACCCCGCTTGATGTTGCGTTCGTAGGCGAACTTACCCGCCGAACGTTCGGCAACTTCACGCAGGTTATTTGGCCGTTCGCCGTCACACTTGGTGATTTCCCAAGCCGATTGACCAACGTGCTTCAATATCAGGCGATTGATCGTCGGGGATTTCTGAAAAATCTCGCCGATGGTGGCGATGGATGTGATTTTTCCGGTAACTTGATTCATTTGCAACTCCATGCAAGATAATTAACCGCAACTCCTTGCGGCCCAAGTGCCAATCATCCGATTAGCAAGCACATTTTACTCCGGGTACGCCCAGTTCGAGAAATGTGAACGTGTATACCCTGCGCGTCGTTCAAATCAGTTGGCCGTTTCGTTGTCCCCTGACACCCGAACGAAATTTTCGGCGGTTCCGGCGTATAACCCCCGACTGACGCCAAAGTTATTCCGCCGATTCCGTTGATTCAGCAGCGGCGGCCGGCGTGGCCGGTGCTGCTGGTGTGATCCACGACGCCACGCTGCGATCGATGTGCGCGTGGCAGGTGTAGAGCTTCGACGCGTTGCGGCCGGGCATGTAGGCGATGGCAATCCGCGCCGGCAGGCTGAGCAGCGTGCTTTGCGAAATGATGGGCTGTTCTAGCTTGCCCACCATCCGGTTTCCCTCCCATTGTTCGCCGCCATGCACGTTGGTTTTCGTGGTTTCGCGTTGCACCACGTTCAGCCATTGGGTTGCCGAGAGCTTTTCCGCCCATTCGGCTGTGCGTTCATCAGCTGCCCGGTAGACGAACTTGATAGGCGTGTTGACCTCGAATTCCCGCGCCAATGCCTTGCCGTCGAGGCGCTTGTCATCCGGCGCTTCAAGGTTCGCGATCGACTGCGCAGCGAGCAACATATTGCAGCGGTTTTGCCGGATCGTCGCCAGCGCATCATTGATTTCCGCGCACGCAAGGAACTTCAATTCGTCAATGCCGAGCGTCACATGCGCCGGCCGCTTCGGCAACAGACGCTTGATTTCCGCCGTCAGCTCCGCGATGTAAGCCTTTGTCGCAGCCTTCACAACCGGGTCAGCCAGGTCGCCGCGAACGTAGACGACAGCATTATTCAACAGGCACGCTTCGATCGAATGGCCCTTACGCTTGGCCGGCTGGGCGAAGGTATCGACGCGCGACCACTCGCGCAGCGAGTCGCGCAACGTGGACAGATCACGGTCGCCGGCATTCCCGTGATCCTTCACGTAGGCCAGTAGCGACTTGATTGTGCCGTCAGTGTTTTCGAGCGCGTCATCGAGCAGCGCCCGTTCCTTGGCCTTGTAGACATCGGCATCGGTGCCGGCCGAGTCGAGATTGAAAGCGCGCACGATCCGCGTGCGGCGCTGCCGGAAATCGCCGCCAAGGAACGGATGCCACACGCCCTTGCCGCCCGGATTCAGGTCGAGATAGACGAAGCGCCGGCCGGCCGCCTGCGCTTCGTTTTGCAGCAGGTACGGCAGGTAATCGTCGCCTTTCGGATCGATGTAGAACACGCCGAATCCGAACCGGATGCATTGCTTGAACACGCCTTGCAGCACGATACCCTTGCCGTAACTCGTCGGGCCAAGGATCGCGTGGTGCGTGGTGAAGAACTCTTTCAGGTCGAAATAGATAGGCTGGTCGTGTTCGTCCAGACCGTAAAAAATCTTGCCATCGGCGAAGTATTTTTCCGGCTCGAAGTCCTTAGCCTGAGTTACACCTCAACTGGACGTCAGGCAGGCGCGCGAAACACGTCAGATTAGAGCCGATTTCGTCATTGCCTGACGCCGTGCCCTCAATAGCCAAGACCCAAGCCTGACAATCTTGCGACTAACGTACGAAAAAATCCGCTTCTTGACGGCACCCCGGTTCTGACGTTTTCGTGGTGAGCCTGACATGCATCCACCACGTCAGAACAAGCGTCCTTGAGGGTCCGGCTGAAAGGTAAACTTGAAGCCAGTGATCTTACGGCCGGCGGGGATTGTCGGTTCCCATTCGATTTTCAGCCCGTTTTTCTCCTGCAATTCCTTTACGGCCACGTCGATGACTCGACGCCGAAGCTGGCCGGCATCTTTGATACAACTGGCCGGTGCACCCATCGCTTCACAAAACTCGTCGTAACCGATGACCAAGAGCCCGGTATCGCGGAACTGAGCCATCATTTCGAGCAATCGCCAGCTATACATCGATCTCAGATCGGCCGCATGTTTGAGCTTGTAGGTTGTATAGGCCCTTTCGATGCCCAGAAGGTACGGCGCAATCGTCGGCGTAAATTTCAGTTCGACCCAGCCGGACGTGCTCGTGTCCGCTCTTTCGTAGATCCACCGGGCGACCTTACGTACAGGCACTTTCTTGCCGCGCTCAGTCTGAATGACAGTCCACTCGACACTGCATTCGTACAGGCTCTCTGCGGCCGATTTGAGGTCCGAATAGGCATGCTTGGCATCGATCGACGGATAGGCTTCGAGAAATTCCTGAGCGGTGATGCGCACTGGCCACCCCGGTGCAATCCCCGTCGCGGGATCGGGGCTGGTCGCCTTATGGAGCAAAATTTTGAGCTTGGGATTGCACTTCGCGATCGCTAATGCAAGCACGCGCTTTTGCTGGAGGGTCACACTTCGGTCCAGCCATCCGTCTGGGCCGCAAACCACTCGCGCGCGACAGCCTCAAACGTCGACGCGGCCTCGATCGCCCGGGTGCGTTTGATTTCCCGTTTCTGCTCGGTCGGATCGGTGCCGGCGGCCAGTTGCTTCCGCGCATTGAGGCAGGCCTGCCGAGCCTCAGCGAGCGTCACCTCTGGATAGACGCCGAAGGCGGCGCGCTTCTCTTTACCGTCAAAGCGGTACTTCATGCGCCAGTACCGCGATCCGTTCGGCATTACCTCCAGATACAGCCCCTTCCCGTCAGCCAGACGATACGGCTTCTCGGCCGGCTTGGCCTTGCGGATCTGCATCTCGGTCAGTGGAGTGGCGCGCTTCGGCATGGCGTGGGGGCATCGAGTTTGGGGGCATGGAGGCATGTCCCAAAAGATGCCCCCAAGTTAGGTTGCTTGTACTGGGCAACCTTGGGCAATGATGGCAGCAAAAGTCCAGGCGACACAAGGCTGTGCGCGACTTTTTGGGCAAACTTGGGAAGTGTTGGGAACTTAGATGGTCCCCCCGACAGGAATCGAACCTGTATCTAGCGCTTAGGAGGCGCTTGTTCTATCCATTGAACTACGGGGAGAGCCATGTCCGGGCGATCGCGCGAAAAACGCGAACCGGACGGCGATGTGGACAGCGCGCAGAGTATAGCAAACGCGCGGCGCATCGGCGGGCGGATTGCACGCCGATGCGCGTATCGCGCGGTCAGCGGCGATCAGAAATCGACGACGACGAAATCTTCCTTGCCGACGTCGCACAGCGGGCACCGCCAGTCGGCGGGAATGTCGGCAAAACGGGTGCCGGGCGCGATGCCCTCGTCGGGCAGCCCTTCCGCTTCGTTGTAGACCCACCCGCAAATCAGGCAGACCCAGCTCTGGTATTCGGTTACTTCGCTCATGTAGCGCTCGTGATAATGAAAACTCGGTAATGCCGTCCGCAGCCTCGCCGGCGGACGAAAGGCGCAATGTTACCGGAATTTCGCCGAACGCCTGCGCAACGTCGTTTTAAACGTACGCATCGCGAACAATGGGTGTCGTCGCGTGCGGCGGGCTTGCAGTGTATGCTTCGTGGGCCTGTCAATCTGAAGGAGGAAACGATGCTCAACAGAAAGTGGATCGCGGGTGCGGTTTGTGTCGCGGCGCTGGCCGTGTCGACGCTCGCGCGCGCCGAAGCGCGCGTGTTCTTTGTCGAGCCGCAGGACGGCGCGACGGTGTCCAGCCCCGTGCACGTGAAGTTCGGTCTCCAAGGCATGGAACTCAAGCCGGCCGGCGACATGACGCCGAATACGGGCCATCATCACCTGCTGATCGACGGCAAGTCGGTGCCGAAGGGCGACGTGATCCCGGCGTCCGACCATTCGCTGCATTTCGGCAAGGGCCAGACCGAAACCGATGTGAAGCTGCCGCCCGGCCCGCACACGCTGACGCTGCAACTCGGCGACGGTGCGCACCGTTCGTACGGTCTCGAAATGAGTTCGACGATCACGGTCAACGTGAAGTAACCGCAGCATCCCGTGCCGGCGCCCGTTGCGCCACGCGCGGGATGGTAGATCGACCGGCCGCGGGCATCGGGCCGGCATTCGCCTGTTCACCCGGCCGCGGCCGGCATCCGGCACCGGAAACCGGCCGCAAGCCGTACATGGCACCGCCCCATCGCACCGCGTCGACGCGGTGCGAGCGCCGCTCGCAGGGCTAGTCCGTCCGGCCATACCGGTGGCGGCGTCCGCGACCGGTACAATGAGCGCTTCCGATTCCTCTCTCTCCGCCGTCTCCCCATGTCGCTCTATTCCATTACCGGCGCGCAGCTCGCGTTCGGTCACGTCGCGTTGCTCGATCACGCGGATTTCTCGCTGGAAGCCGGCGAGCGCGTCGGCCTGATCGGCCGCAACGGCGCGGGCAAGTCGTCGCTGCTGAAGATCGTCGCCGGCCTCGCGAAGCCCGACGACGGGCTGGTCACGCGCCAGCAGGAACTGGTGACCGTCTACGTGCCGCAGGAGCCCGAATTCGAGCCGGGCGCGACGGTGTTCGACGCGGTCGCGTCGGGGCTCACGCACACGCGCGAACTGCTCGAAGAATACGATTCGATCGTGCACCGCCTCGCGGACATACCGGAAGGCGCCGAGCACGATGCGTTGCTCGCGCGGATGAACGCGCTGCAGTCGTCGCTCGACGCGCACGACGCATGGAGCTGGCGCACGCGCGTGTCGATGACGCTCGCGCAGATCGGCCTGCCGGACGGCGATGCGAGCGTCGACGCGCTGTCGGGCGGGATGCAGAAGCGCGTCGCGCTGGCGCGCGCGCTGGTGTTGCAGCCCGACGTGCTGTTGCTCGACGAACCGACCAACCACCTCGACTTCGACGGCATCCGCTGGCTCGAAGAACTGCTCGTCGCGCAGCGCGCGGGCCTGCTGTTCATCACGCACGATCGCGCGTTCCTCGATCGCGTCGCGACGCGCATCGTCGAGCTCGACCGCGGCCGGCTGCTGTCGTACCCGGGCAATTTCTCCGCGTACCAGACCCGCAAGGCGCAACAGCTCGAAGTCGAGCGCGTGGAAAACGAGAAGTTCGACAAGCTGCTCGCGCAGGAAGAAGTGTGGATCCGCAAGGGCGTCGAGGCGCGCCGCACGCGCAGCGTCGGCCGCATCGCGCGGCTCGAGCAGATGCGTCACGAGCGCGCGGAGCGCCGCAATTCGCAGGGCAACGTAAGGCTCGACGTCGCGCAGGGCGAGAAGTCCGGCAAGATCGTCGCGGAGCTGACAGACGTGACGAAGCGCTACGGCGGCCGCACGGTCGTCGACCGCTTCACGACGACGGTCATGCGCGGCGACAAGATCGGCTTCATCGGCCCGAACGGCGCGGGCAAGACCACGCTGCTCAAGCTGATCCTCGGCGAGCTGAAGCCCGACGAAGGCACGGTGCGCACCGGCACGAACCTGCAAGTCGCGTATTTCGACCAGATGCGCGCGCAGCTCGACCAGGACAAGAGCCTCGCGGATACCATCAGCCCCGGCAGCGAATGGGTCGAGATCGGCGGCGTGCGCAAGCACGTGATGAGCTATCTCGGCGACTTCCTGTTCGCGCCGGAACGCGCGCGTTCGCCGGTGAAGTCGCTGTCGGGCGGCGAGCGCAACCGGCTGCTGCTCGCGCGCCTGTTCGCGCGTCCGGCCAACGTGCTGGTGCTCGACGAACCGACCAACGACCTCGACATCCCGACGCTCGAACTGCTCGAAGAGTTGCTGGCCGACTACGACGGCACGGTGCTGCTCGTCAGCCACGATCGTGCGTTCCTCGACAACGTCGTGACGTCGGTGATCGCGGCCGAAGGCGACGGCAAGTGGCGCGAATACGTCGGCGGCTTCACCGACTGGCAGATCCAGAGCGAGCGCTCGGAGCAGCTCGCGCAGCAGGAAGCCGCGAAGCGCGCGGTCAAGGAAGCGGCGCCCGTCAAGGAAGAGCCGGCGAAGAGCGCCGCGGGCCGCAATGCGCAGCGCACGGTGAAGCTGTCGTTCAACGAGCAGCGCGAACTCGATTCGCTGCCGGAGAAGATCGCCGCGCTCGAAGAGGAGCAGAAGACGATCAATGCGCAGCTCGAGGACGGCTCGATTTTCGCGAAGGATCCGCAGGAAGGCACGCGCCTGACCGAGCGGTTCGCGGCGATCGACGACGAATTGCTCGCCGCGCTCGAACGGTGGGAAACGCTCGAGGCGAAGCGCAAGCCGGCATAACGCGTCACGCGCCGCGCGGCCGGCGATGGCCGCGCGACGATCTCGCGATTGGCGTGCCACGCGGAACCAGTAAAATACCGCGCGTCCCGGGTAGCGCAGCACGCCGCGCGCCCGCTTTCGGAGCAGTCCAAGCACACCGTTGTTTCGATTCGCTTTTTTACGGAACTCAACGTTTTGTCCACGACGTTATCCACACGAGGTGTGGACAACGTCCCGATGAATGACGAAATTCAGCGCCTATGTCAACGAAGAAACCCAGCGCGGCCTATAGCGAAGCATCGATCAAGGTGCTCAAGGGTCTCGAGCCGGTCAAGCAGCGGCCCGGCATGTATACCCGTACCGAGAATCCGCTGCACATCATCCAGGAAGTCATCGACAACGCGTCCGACGAGGCGCTCGGCGGCTACGGCAAGCAGATCACGGTCACGCTGCACACCGACCAGTCGGTATCGGTCGAGGACGACGGCCGCGGCATCCCGTTCGGCATGCACCCCGAAGAAGGCGTGCCGGTCGTCGAGATCGTGTTCACGCGCCTGCATGCGGGCGGCAAGTTCGACAAGGCCGCGGGCGGCGCTTATACGTTCTCGGGCGGCTTGCACGGCGTCGGCGTGTCGGTAACGAATGCGCTCGCGACGCGCCTCGACGTAACGGTCTGGCGCGACGGCAAGATTGCCGAGCTCGGCTTCGCCGACGGCGACGTCGTGAAGCCGCTGGCGACGCAGGGTGCGGGCCGCGGCGAGAAGAAGTCCGGCACGCGCGTGCAGGTGTGGCCGAACCCGAAATACTTCGATTCGCCGAACCTGCCGCTCGGCGAACTGCAGCGCCTGCTGCGCTCGAAGGCCGTGCTGCTGCCGGGCGTCGAGGTCGTGCTCGTCAACGAGAAAACCGGCGAGCGCCAGACCTGGAAATACGAGGATGGCCTGCGCGGCTACCTGCTCGACGAGATGAACGGCAGCGAGCTGCTGATCCCGCTGTTCGAAGGCGAGCGTTTCGCCGATTCGCGTTCGGGCGACGATACGTTCGCCGAGGGCGAGGGCGCGTCGTGGGTCGTCGCCTGGAGCGAGGAAGGCTCGCTCGTGCGCGAGTCGTACGTGAACCTGATCCCGACGCCGGCAGGCGGCACCCACGAATCGGGGCTGCGCGACGGTCTCTATCAGGCGGTGAAGAGCTTCGTCGAGCTGCACAACCTGCAGCCGAAGGGCGTGAAGCTGCTCGCCGAAGACGTGTTCGCGCGCGTGTCGTTCGTGCTGTCCGCGAAGGTGCTCGATCCGCAGTTCCAGGGGCAGATCAAGGAACGCCTGAACAGCCGCGACGCGGTGAAGCTCGTGTCGTCGTTCTCGCGTCCCGCGCTCGAACTGTGGCTGAACCAGCACGTCGAGCACGGCAAGAAGCTTGCCGAACTCGTGATCAAGCAGGCGCAGGCGCGCACGCGCGCGGGCCAGAAGGTCGAGAAGCGCAAGAGCTCGGGCGTCGCGGTGCTGCCCGGCAAGCTGACCGACTGCGAGACCGAGGATATCGAGCGCAACGAGCTGTTCCTCGTCGAGGGCGATTCGGCGGGCGGCTCCGCGAAGATGGGCCGCGACAAGGAGTACCAGGCGATCCTGCCGCTGCGCGGCAAGGTGCTGAATACCTGGGAAACCGAGCGCGACCGCCTGTTCGCGAACAATGAAGTGCACGACATCTCGGTTGCGATCGGCGTCGATCCGCACAGCCCGGACGACACCATCGACCTGTCGAACCTGCGCTACGGCAAGATCTGCATCCTGTCGGACGCGGACGTCGACGGCTCGCACATCCAGGTGCTGCTGCTCACGCTGTTCTTCAAGCATTTCCCGCAACTGATCGAGCGCGGCCACGTGTATGTCGCACGGCCGCCGCTGTTCCGCGTCGATGCGCCCGCACGCGGCAAGAAGCCCGCGCAGAAGCTGTATGCGCTTGACGACGGCGAGCTGGAAGCGATCCTCGACAAGCTGCGCAAGGACGGCGCGCGCGAGACGCAGTGGAGCATCAGCCGCTTCAAGGGTCTCGGTGAAATGAGCGCCGAGCAGCTTTGGGACACGACGATGAACCCCGACACGCGCCGCCTGATGCCGATCAAGCTCGGCGAGCTCGACTTCGACGCGACCGTCGCGCGGATGACGATGCTGATGGGCAAGGGCGAGGCAGCCGCGCGGCGCGGCTGGCTCGAGGAAAAGGGCAACGACGTCGAAGCGGACATCTAAAGCCCCGCGCGCGGCCGGGCATGACGCCCGGCCCGGCCTCACGCCACTTACGAATACGGAATTCAGATGGACGACAACACTTCCGATCTCTTTGCCAGCCCCGACGCGCCCGAGAGCGACGCGCTGACGCTCGGCAACTACGCGGAGCAGGCGTATCTCAGCTACGCGGTCAGCGTCGTGAAGAGCCGCGCGCTGCCCGACGTATGCGACGGCCAGAAGCCGGTGCAGCGCCGGATTCTGTTCGCGATGAACGAAATGGGCCTCGGCCCGGACGCGAAGCCGGTGAAGTCGGCGCGCGTGGTCGGCGACGTGCTCGGTAAATACCACCCGCACGGCGACCAGTCGGCGTACGACGCGCTCGTGCGTCTCGCGCAGGATTTCTCGCTGCGCTACCCGCTGATCGACGGGCAGGGCAACTTCGGCTCGCGCGACGGCGACGGCGCGGCGGCAATGCGTTACACCGAAGCGCGGCTCACGCCGATCGCGAAGCTGCTGCTCGACGAGATCGACCAGGGCACGGTCGACTTCATGCCGAACTACGACGGCTCGTTCGACGAACCGAAGACGCTGCCGAGCCGCATGCCGTTCGTGCTGCTGAACGGCGCGTCGGGCATCGCGGTCGGCCTCGCGACGGAAATCCCGTCGCACAACCTGCGCGAAGTCGCGGCCGCGGCGGTTGCACTGATCCGCAATCCGAAGCTTTCGCACGCGGAGCTGATGAATTTGATCCCCGGCCCGGATTTCCCGGGCGGCGGCCAGATCATTTCGAGCGACACGGAAATCGCGGCGGCGTACGAAACGGGCCGCGGCAGCCTGAAGGTGCGCGCGCGCTGGAAGATCGAGGATCTCGCGCGCGGCCAGTGGCAGCTCGTCGTCACCGAGCTGCCGCCGAGCACGTCGGGCCAGAAGGTGCTCGAGGAAATCGAGGAACTGACCAACCCGAAGCTCAAGCTCGGCAAGAAGACGCTGACGCCCGAACAGCTCAACACGAAGAAGGCGATGCTCGACCTGCTCGACGCGGTGCGCGACGAGTCGGGCAAGGAAGCGGCGGTGCGGCTCGTGTTCGAGCCGAAGTCGCGCACGATCGACCAGACGGAATTCGTGAACACGCTGCTCGCGTACACGAGCCTCGAATCGAACGCGACGCTGAACCTCGTGATGATCGGCGCCGACGGCCGGCCGGGCCAGAAGGGCCTGCTGACGATCCTCGACGAATGGGTGAAGTTCCGCCAGCTGACGATGACGCGCCGTTGCCGCCATCGTCTCGCGAAGGTCGACGACCGCATCCATATCCTCGAAGGGCGGATGATCGTCTTCCTGAACATCGACGAGGTGATCCGCATCATCCGCGAGTCGGACGAGCCGAAGGCCGCGCTGATGAGCGCGTTCGGCCTCTCCGAGCGGCAGGCCGAGGACATTCTCGAAATCCGCCTGCGCCAGCTCGCGCGGCTCGAGAAGATCAAGATCGAGAAGGAACTCGAAGCGCTGCGCGACGAGAAGGCGAAGCTCGAGGAGCTGCTCGCGAACGAAAGCGCGATGAAGCGGCTGATGATCAAGGAGATCGAGGCCGACGCGAAGCAGTACGGCGACGACCGTCGCACGCTGATCCAGCAGGAAAAGCGCGCGACGTTCGAGGCGAAGGTGGTCGACGAGCCGGTGACGGTCGTCGTGTCGCAGAAAGGCTGGGTGCGTGCGCTGAAGGGCCACGGGCTCGACCCGGCCGGCTTCACGTTCAAGGCCGGCGATCATCTGTATGCGGCGTTCCAGTGCCGCACGCCCGATCGCCTGATCGCATGGGGCAGCAGCGGCCGCGTGTATTCGGTCGACGTATCGGTGCTGCCGGGCGGGCGCGGTGACGGCGTACCGGTCACGTCGCTGATCGAGCTCGAATCGGGCTCGCATCTGATGCACTACTACGCGGCGCCGGCCGATCAGCAACTGCTGCTCGCATCGAGCAACGGCTTCGGCTTCCTCGCGAAGGTCGGCGACATGGTGAGCCGCGTGAAGGCCGGCAAGTCGTTCATGACGATCGATACGGGCGCGGTGCCGCTCGCACCGATGCCCGTGCTGCCGAACGCGACGCAGGTCGCGTGCCTGTCGAGCGGCGGCCGCCTGCTCGTGTTCGGGATGGACGAGATGAAGACGCTGTCCGGCGGCGGCCGCGGCGTGATCCTGATGGCGCTCGACGACAAGGAAACGCTCGTGCAGGCGCTCGCGATCGATCCGGCGGGCGTCGTGCTGATCGGCACCGGCCGCGGCGGCAAGGCGCAGGACGACACGCTGTCGTATGCGGGGCTCGCGCCGCATATCGGCAAGCGCGCACGCAAGGGCCGCGCGCCGGAGTCGAAGCTCAAGGTCGTCAACGAGCTGCGTCCGCTGCTCGGCTGACGCCGCGCGCGATCGTCCGGTTCGATCGCGATCGAAGGCCGCACCTCCGCTTCGGCGGACGTGCGGCCTTTTCTTTGGGACCGCGGATTCGGGTGATTCGGGTAAGCAAGCGTGGCGCTGTCACGCGGAACTTGCAAAATATTGTGAAATCGCGCGTGGGGCCTGAACCGCGCGGCGACGGGCCGGTCGAACGACGTTCGATGCCGCGTACGACGCGGCCGTTCGCAGCACCCACCCCATCACAGGATTGCCGCCATGTCCCACGCTGTTGCCGTCGCGCTGTTTCTTCATCTGCTGGCCGTTGCCGTGTGGGTGGGCGGGATGGTCTTCGCGAACTTCTGCCTGCGTCCGGCATTGTCCGACCTGTCGCCGCAGCTCCGGTTGCCGCTGATCGAAGGTGTGTTCGGCCGCTTCTTCAACTGGGTGGCGGGTTCCGTGATCGTGATCCTGCTGTCCGGCGGCTTCCTGCTGATGGAGTTCGGCGGCGCGCACGCGACGTGGTCGCTGCACGCGATGGCCGGGCTCGGCGTCGTGATGATGCTGATCTTCGGGCATATCCGCTTCGCGCTGTTCCCGCGCATCCGCCGCGCGGTGCAGGCGCAGAACTGGCCGGACGGCGCGCGCGCGGTGAACGCGGTGCGCCTGCTCGTCGTCGTCAATCTTGTGCTCGGTGTCGTCACGGTCGGTGCGGCCGTGCTGTCGCGCGGCTTCTGATCTTCAGGCACCGGCTGGCGCCAACCGCGGGCGCGCCGGCATGCGCCGCTACGCGGCTAGCATCGCGTCGAGCAGCCAGGAGCCGGCCGGGCCGAGCGGGCGGTTGCGCGACCATACCGCATCCACCCGCACACGGCGCGGCCAGCCGCGTGCGCGCAGTTCGCACAGGCGATCGCGCGCGAAGTGGTCGACCATCCAGCGCGGCAGCTCGGCCCAGCCGAACCCCAGCACCGCCATCTCCAGCAGCATCAGGTAGCTCGGCGCCAGCCAGTGCTGCGTGCCGACGACGATCCGGTCGTCGGCGCTGCGGCCCTCCGTTTTCACATAGGTGTTGAGGCGCAGTTCGCGCACGTCGCGCAGCGCCGCGTGCGGCACTTCCGTATCGCCGTATTCCGCAAGCGCATGCGTGCGCCCGACGAACAGCCCGATCTCCGATTCCTCCGCCACCGTCGCCGCGCCGATATCGGCCGGGTAGGCAGCGCGCGCGGCCATCAGCCCGAGCTGCGCGCGACCCTGCTGGATCAGGTCGAGCACGTCTTCGTGCTCGGCGATCTGGCATTCGAGCTCGAGCGCCGGAAAGCGCCGTTCGAGCGCCATCAACGTTTCCTCGTAGCGCTTCGACTGGTACGTATCGGACACGACGAGCGTCAGCCGTGCTTCCTCGCCGCGTGCGAGCCGCGCGGCCGTGCGGTCGATCGCCGCGCCGGCCTCGAGTGTGCGCTGCACCTGCGGCAGCAGCGCGCGCCCGGCGTCGGTCAGCGTCGGTGCGCGCGTCGAGCGGTCGAACAACTGCACGCCGAGATCGATCTCGAGGTTCGCGATCGCCTCAGACACGGTCGACTGACGCTTGCCTAGCTTGCGCGCGGCGGCCGTGAACGAGCCGAGCAGCGCGGCTTCGGCGAATGCGAGCAGGGCTTCGGGGGCGTGGCGCATGTGGCGCTCCAGACTTCGTTATATCGGTAAAACCGATGATATCAAACTGGATTCATACGGTTGTGCCGATCAAAATGACCGACATGAATGACGTTACGAATTGGAGGGAATCATGAAACAGATAAATAAAACGGTGACGGAACGGCTGCTGCATGCGCTGACGTTCGAGCTGGTCGCGATCGCGCTGTGTGCGCCGATCGGCGCGTGGCTGCTCGACATGCCGGTATCGCACGTCGGCGTGCTGACGGTGATGGTGTCGTTGATCGCGATGGCGTGGAACATGACCTTCAACACGCTGTTCGACCGCTTCGAACGGCGCGCGGGGCTGTCGCGCACGCTCGGCATGCGGATCGCGCACGCGGTCGTCTTCGAGCTCGGCCTCGTCGCGATGGTGGTGCCGGTTGCCGCGTGGTGGCTGAACGTGAGCCTCGTCGAGGCGCTGCTGCTCGACCTCGGCATCGTGCTGTTCTTCCTGCCGTACACGTTCTGCTTCAACCTCGCGTACGACGCGCTGCGCGCCCGCTGGATGGCACGCCGGGTCGCGGTGCAGGCGGGTTGAAGTCGCCTGGTGCCGGTGAGTGCCGGTTGAGTCCACTAGAGTGACGGCTGCCGCCCGTCAGCGCGCGGCCCACAGCCACACGCCGCAGACAACCGCGACCGCGCCGTAGACGGCATAGACGGGCACCTTGAGGCGCGTGAAGCACAGCGTCGCGAACGCGCCCGTCAACCAGTAAATCGGGTCGCCCGGCTCGCGATGCAGGATCTTCACGACGGCGACGATGAGAAAGCCCGTCGTCGCCGCGCGCAGCAGGCGCATCCCGTGCTCGAAGCGCGAATGGCGCTTGAGCCGGGACAGGTGGTTCTGCGCAAACACGACGAGGCAACCCGACGGAATGAACAGCGCGGCCGTGGCGAGCAGCGCGCCGACCCAGCCGTCGGTCAGGTAGCCGAGAAACGGCACGACGTTCAGCAGCGGCCCCGGCGCCACGGGCGACAGCGCGAACGCCAGCGTGAAGTCGTGATCGGAGATGCCGGTGGCCGGCGAGACGAACAGCGTCTTGAGCACCGGCAGTGCGGAAAAGCCGCCGCCGAACAGCGTCATGCCGGCGCCCGCGAGGCGCGGCCACAGCAGTTGCTCCTGGTAATCGCCTGGCAGCGGCACCGCGAACAGCGCGACGAGCACGCCGAGCAGCACGAGCAGGTTGCGGTCGCGTCTCGACAGCGTGAAATCGACCGCGTCGCGTTGCGTCGGCCCGGTCAGCCAGCCCGCTGCAAACGCAGCGAAAAGAATCCCGACGAAAGCGGCCGGACTATGCGCGAAAGCGAGCAGAATCGTCGACAGCGCGGCGATCGCCTGTTCGAGCCGCGTGCGCGCGAGCATGCGCAACTGCTTGACCCACGTGACGCCGATCAGCGCGGCGAGCACCATCCCGAAGTGATTGATCAGCATCGGCGCGGCAAGCGAGCGCACGAGCGGCGTGCGATAGAAGATCGCGAACAGCGTCATCAAGATGGAAAACGGCAGCACGCTCGCGATGCCGGCGACCCATGCGCCGGCGCGGCCGTGCAGCGTCTGGCCGACCTGCACCGCAACATTGCAGCCGACGGGGCCCGGCACGAGCCACGCGAGCGCGACGAGATCGCCGAATACGTGCGGTTCGATGCGCTGCAGCCGTTCCACGTAGTGGCGTTCGAGTTGCGCCATCATCGAAAGCCCGCCCCACGAGATCGCCGAAATGCCGGCGACGACCTTGAACAAGGTCCATAGGGATGCCTGTGCCTCTTCGACACGAGCGGTCGCTTCGACTTCGACGGTTGTCATGATTGTGGTGTTGGCGCAGGGCCGGATCTCGCGCGTGTGAGCGTGCCGGCGGCCCGCCGATACGTTGGCCCTCCCAATTGTCCGCCGCGCATCGTGACACCGCCATGCGCGAAAACGCTAGTTAATGAACTAAACAATCGGATCGGAAAACGAAATAATTGCGGCAGCGCGCAACGCGCGCCGCAGCCGGGCCGCGGTGCGCTCAGGCGCCCGTGCTGCCGGTCGCGCGATGTGCGATGACGTTCGGATGGTCGCCGCGCACGCCGAAGCGCGCGATCAGCGCGGGAATCGCGTCGGCCGGCACCGGGCGAGAGAACAGGAAGCCCTGCGCCTCGATCTCGCCGAGCGCGGACAGCCACGTGATCTGCTCCTCGGTTTCCGTGCCTTCGACGACGACGGTCAGGCCGAGCGAGCGCGCGAGATGCACGATCGACGACACCATCACGCACACGCTGCGATCGTTCGGGATCGCCTGCACGAACGAGCGGTCGACCTTCAGCGTGTCGACGGAGAAGCGGTGCAGGTACGACAGCGACGAATAGCCGGTGCCGAAATCGTCGAGTGCGATCCGGATGCCGAGCTTCTTCAGCGCGACGATCTTCTCGGACACGAGTTCCGGATATTCCATCATTGCGGTTTCGGTGATCTCGAGTTCGAGCCGGTTCGCGTCGATGCCGGTTTCCTGCAGCGTGCTCGAGATCGTCTCGATCAGGTCGCCGCGCCAGAACTGCACGGGCGAGATGTTGACCGCGAGCGTCAGCGTGTCGTGGCCCTCGTCGCGCCAGCGCGCGATCTGCTCGCACGCGGTGCGGATCACGAAGTCGCCGATCGGCACGATCAGGCCCGTCGATTCGGCGATCGAAATGAATTCGTTCGCGGAGATGATCCCGTGCTCGGGGTGGTCCCAGCGCGCGAGCGCCTCGAAGCCGGTGATGTAGCGGTGCGTGAGGTCGATCTTCGGCTGGTATGCGAGGAACAACTGCCCCTCGGCGAGCGCGACGCGCAATTGCTGTTCCCAGCGCATCAGGTGGTCGGCACGGTGCGACAGGTGCGGCGCATAGAACTGGTAGCAGTTCTTGCCGGCGTCCTTCGCGCTGTACATCGCGAGGTCTGCCTTCTTCAGCAGGTCGATCTCGCTCTCGTTCGCGACGGAGTGCAGCGCGATGCCGATGCTCGCATGCAGCACGAACGAACTGCCGCGCACGTCGAACGGTTCGCCGAACATCCGGATGATCGCTTCCGCGAGCCGCACCGCGCGCCGCTCGACGTCGTCGCCCTTCATCACGACGACGAACTCGTCGCCGCCGATGCGCGCGAGCGAGCCTTCGTCGCCGACCGCATCGGACAGGCGCGACGCGGTCATCTGCAGCACGATGTCGCCGGCGTTGTGGCCGAGCGTGTCGTTGACGGTCTTGAAGTTGTCGAGATCGATGAACAGCAGGCCGAGCCGCGACAGGCTCGTCGGCATCGACACGTCGTTGCGCAGCCCGCGCAGCGTCGCATAGCGGTTCGCGAGGCCGGTGAGCAGGTCGAATTCCGCGAGTTGCGTCATCTCGCGCTCGCGGCCGAGCAGCTTGCCGATCAGGCCCGTCGCGACGCCGAAGAACGCGAGCATCGCGAGCGTGATGAAGCTCGTCATCAGCAGGTAGACGTTGCGCGTGTGGTAGTAATCCGCGAATTCCTCGGTCTGCGACAGCCCGACCATCACCGCGAGCGGGTAGCCGTCGAGGTGGCGGTACGACACGATGCGCGTCACGCCGTCGATCGGGTCGATGATCGTGCCCGTCACGCGCTCGGCGATCGGGTAGACGCCCGATGCGGAAAACGCGCCCGGCGCGTTGCTGAGCGAGCCCGTGCGCCGCGCGAGCACGCCGCCCGTGTCGGACACGACCGCGATCACGCCTTCCTTGCCGATCGCCGCGTTGTTGTAGAAGTCGTTCGTGAAATAGCTCGGGTCTTCCGACACGACGACGATGCCCGCGAAGCTGCCGTCCGGGTTGTTCAGGCGCCGCGTCATCTGCAGCGTCCAGTGGCTCGACACGCGACCGAGCACGGGCTTGCTGATGTAGAGGCGGTCGTCGTTGTGCGCGAGGTGGACCTTGAAGTGCTCGCGATCGGACAGGTTGATCGGCTGCGGATGGATCTCGGCGGTGTTCGCGAACAGGATGCCCTTCGCGTTGACGAGCGACACCTGGATCAGCGTGTCGCTCGGCACGACGCCTTTCTCGACGGTGCTCGCGAGATTGAAGCGCGCGGGCGACTTCTCGAACTCGAACTTGACGAAGCGGGTGATCTGGTCGACCTGGTGGATCGCCTTGACCGTATGCTGCTCGAGCGCGGAGGACAGGATCGCCGCGGACGCCGCCGCTTCCTTGTACGCGCTGTCCTTCTCGACCGACAGACGCGCGACGATCACGGCCCACAGCAGCGCAAGCGCCAGCATCCCGAGCAGCGGGATCGCGAATAGCGCGCGCCGGCGCGATTTGCGCGGCGCGCGCAGCGGCCGGGTCGGCGGCGTAGGGTTGGACCGGGCGGAGCTCATCGAAGAGGGTGGCGTCCTGCTCGCGTGCGCCATCCGTCGGGATGGCCGGCTATGGTTGGGGTCGCTCCGGCGTCTGTTCGTCCGCGGGATGCGCAACCATGGACAGACCTCCGAAACAACGGATTAGGCCCGATATTACTGGCTGGAACGTTTTTGCGATAGTTGGGCGAATCGGAGGGGCGCCGGACGGGCCGGCGCCATCGCACATCGCGAAATGTCAGACAGGTGACCTGAACGTGCCGTCGACGACCGTGACGGCGTGGCCGCCGATCCACGTCGTGCCGTCTTCGTCGTAGCTGACGAAGATGCGGCCGTCGCGGCCGATCGCCGTGCCCTGGCGGGCCGTATACGACCTGCCGGGCCGGCGTTCCTGCCGCGTCAGCAGCCCGGCCAGCGCGGCGTTGGCGCTGCCCGTGACGGGGTCCTCGCCGACGCCGAAGTTGCCGCCCGTCATCAGGCAGCGGATTTCGAACGTCGCGGGGCCGCCTTCGGCGTGCGGCGCGTAGACCGCGAGGCCGTCCGCGCCGTAGCGGTGCGTGAGCGCTTCCAGCGCGGCCGGATCGGGCGCCAGGCCGATGCATGCGTCGGCCGACGTCAGCCGTACGACCAGCCACGGCGCGCCGTTGTCGACCGCGCACGGCTCGGCATCCAGGTCGATCGCGTCGCTGCGCAACGCGGCAGCCAGCGCCGCGTAGTCCGAACGGTCGAGCGGCGTGACGCGTGCCGGCGGCGCGGCGAACGCCCAGCCGTCGGCCTGCTCGCGCAGCGCGACCCGGCCGACCCCGCACTGCTGGATCAGCCGGCCCGGCGTGCGCGGCTGCGCGCCGCTTTCGAGGAACGCATGCGCGGTGCCGAGCGTCGGGTGGCCGGCGAACGGCAGTTCGCCGCACGGCGTGAAGATCCGTACACGGTAGTCGGCTTCCGGATCGGTCGGTGTGCAGACGAACGTCGTTTCCGACAGGTTGGTCCAGCGGGCGATCTCGAGCATGGCGTCGTCGCCGAGCGAATCGGCGTCGAACACCACGGCGAGCGGGTTGCCCTTGAACGGCACCGACGTGAACACGTCGACCTGCTTGAAGCGGACCAGATGACCGGGCATCGCGCTGCGCCTGTTACGCGACTTCGGCGATCAGCTCGATCTCGACGCACGCGCCGAGCGGGATCTGCGCGACGCCGAAGGCCGAGCGCGCGTGCTTGCCCGCATCGCCGAACACTTCCGCGATCAGTTCCGACGCGCCGTTCGTCACGACGTGCTGTTCGGTGAAGTCGAGCGTCGAGTTGACGAGGCTCATCAGCTTGACGATGCGCGTGACCTTGTTCAGGTCGCCGGTGTGCGCGTGCAGCGTCGCGAGCAGGTCGATCGCGATCGAGCGTGCGGCCGCCTTGCCGTCTTCCGTCTGCAGATCCGCGCCGAGCTTGCCGGCCCAGACCTTGCCGTCCTTCTTCGCGATGTGGCCCGACAGGTAGACCGTGTTGCCGCTTTGCGCGCTCATCACGTAGGCGGCGGCCGGTGCGCCGGCGGTCGGGAGCTCGATGCCGAGCGACTTCAGTTTGTCGTAGACGTTAGCCATGCGTTCGATTCCTCGTAGAGAGTCGTGACAGGAAAAGGGTGGGATCAGAGGCGCTCGCGCAGCAGCTTGCCGAGGCGAGCCACGCCTTCCTCGATCTTCTCGGGCGGCACCGTGACGAACGACAGGCGCAGCGTGTTCTGCTGCGCGTCGTCCGCGAAGAACGGCGCGCCCGGCACGAAGGCGACGTGATTGTCGACCGCCGCGGCGAGCAGCTTCATGCTGTCGATCTGCGCGGGCAGGTTCACCCAGATGAACATCCCGCCTTCCGGGCGGTTCCACGTGACGCCTTCCGGCATGTGGCGCGCGAGCGCGCCGAGCATCGCGTCGCATTGCGCGCTGTACAGCTCGCGGATCGTCGGGATGTGCTCGTCGAGGAAGCCGTCCTTGATCACTTCGTGCGCGATGCGCTGGGTCAGGGTCGGCGTGTGCAGGTCGGTGGCCTGCTTGGCCTGCACCAGCTTGAAGTGGAGTTCCTCGGGGGCAATGATGTAGCCGATCCGCAGGCCCGGTGCGAGCACCTTCGAGAACGTGCCGAGGTGCACGACGTGGTCGGGCGCCATCGACAGCATCGTCGGCAGCGGCTCGCCGCGGTAGTTCAGCGCGCCGTACGGATCGTCTTCCAGCACCGGGAACGGGCTCGACTGCGCGAACGCGGCGAGCGCGCGGCGGCGCTCGACGGGCAGGCGTCGGCCGGTCGGGTTCTGGAAGTTCGGCTGCGCGTACAGGAGGCGCGCACCTTGCGTGAGCTCGGGCGTGAGGCCTTCCGGCAGCAGGCCCTGCTCGTCGGTCGGCACCTGCACGTAGCGCGGCTCGTACAGCGAGAACGACTGCAGCGCGCCGAGGTAGGTCGGCGTTTCGACGAGGATCGGGCTGCCCGGATCGATGAGTGCCTTGCCGAGCAGGTCGAGCGCCTGCTGCGAGCCGGTCGTGATCAGCACCTGCGACACGCGCACGCTGTAGCGCTCGGCGATCCACTCGCGCAGCGGCAGGTAGCCTTCGGTCGCGCTGTACTGGAGCGCGGCGGCCGGCGCGTCACGCAGCACGCGGTCGGCGGCGGCGCGCATGCGCTCGGCCGGGAACGTCGCGGGGGCGGGCAGGCCGCCGGCGAACGAGATGACCTCGGGGCGTTCCGTGACCTTCAGGATCTCGCGGATCGCAGAGCTCGTCAGCTTGCGGGCGCGTTCGGAAAGCTGCCAGTGCGGCGGATGCAGGTCGCTCGGATTCATAGTCTCCTCGTTCGGATATCGTGGTCAGTCAAGAAAGGTCGTTCGGGCGGATCGCTTCGACGCCGCCGGGTGGGCATGCGCGAGCGCGGTCGAGCCTTCGCGGCCGGGTGGGCAAAACCGATCAGGCAAAACAGTCATTATGGCGCACCTGTTCAGCCGGCGCGAGCCGGTTGCGCGGCGGTGGCGACCGCCGAGCGGCGCCCGAGCACCACGGTGGCGATCACGGCGGCCGCGAACAGCCACGTCGACGGCGTGACCGTTTCGCCGAACAGCAGCGCGGAAAATGCAATCGTGAAGAAAATCTGCAGCAGCTGCACCTGGCCGACGCGCGCGATGCCGCCCATCGCGAGCCCCGCGTACCACGCGAAGAAGCCGATGAACTGCGAAAAAAGGGTCACGTAGCCGAACGCGAGCCACGTGCGCAGCGCGAGCGGGCCCGGATGCGCGGCATGCTGCAGCCACGCGAGCCAGCCGACCGGCAGCACGAGGAACGGCGCGGACACGACGAGCGCCCAGCAGATCACCTGCCAGCCGCCGATCTGGCGAGCGAGGCGCGCGCCTTCCGCATAACCGAGCGCGCCGATGCCGACCGCGACGAGCATCAGCGCGTCGCCGGCCTGCACGGTGCCGCCGCCGTCGCGCAGCGCGAACGCGATCACGAGCGCGCTGCCGGCCACCGCGCTGGCCCAGAACGCCTTCGACGGCCGCTCGTGCGACAGCCATGCCGCATACAGCGCGACGAACAGCGGCTGCAGCCCGTTGACGACCGCGCCGTGCGAGGCCGGCACGGATTTCATCGCCCATGCCGAGAACACCGGATACGCGATGATCACGCCGGCCGACGTGATCGCGAGGCTTTTCAGCTGCGCGCGGGTCGGCAGCGGCTCGCGGCGCCACCACAGCAGCAGGCCGGCCGGCACGGCGGCGGCGAGCGCGCGGCCGAGCCCGTTGAGCAGCGGATTGAGTTCGGACACGACGATGCGCGTCATCGGCAGCGTCAGGCTGAAGATCATCACGCCGATCAGGCCGAGCAGCATGCCCCGGGTTTCGCGCGAATTCATGTCGAAGGTGTCTCCGAATTGCAGGGTGGTTGTAATGGACGGGCTTTCAGCGCAGCGTGCGTGCGCCCTGCGGCGTATCGAATTCGGCGACCAGCGCGGGCGGGCCGTCGCCGGTTTCGAGGTCGAGCAGGTGGGCGGCACCGAGCCAGTCGAGCTGCTCGCGGATGACCTCGGCGCGCGGGTGGGCGCCCTTGAGCGACTTCAGCGCGACGCCGTCTTGCGGCAGCGATTCGGCCGGATGGTGCGGGCTGTCCCATTGGATCAGCGACGGCACGAGACCGTCGCCCGCACCCTGCCATGCGGGGAACGCGCCGTCGTCGGGCACCGTGAGGCCCCAGCTCAGGTCGCCGCGCCGCATCGCGACGACGGGCGGGATGCGGGCCGGATACTGGCTCTGCCACAGCGCGAGCTGGCGCGGACGGTCGACGCGCGCGACCCAGTGCGCGAGAAACGGGCCCTGCGCGAGCCGGGCGTGCATCGCCGGATCGTCGAGCGCGAACAGCCGTGCGCGCGGCGGCGCTGCACCATCGTCCGGGGCGGGGGCATCGGGGTCGATCGCGATCACTTCGAGGTAGAGCCCGCCCCATGCGCCGAACAGCGCATTGTGGGTCCGCATCAGCGGGTGGCGGCCGCCGCCGGCCGGTTCGATGCCGAGCGCGTCGGCGACATGGCGCACGCCTTCGTCGAGCGTGCGCGCGGCGATCACGAGATGGTCGAGTGTCAGGGAACGGGCTGGCATGAACGTCGGTCGGGAAGCGAAAGTGTCATGGTAGGCGGGCGTTGCGCCGGGCGGTTGCCGGACCGGCCGGCGCACGGGCCGCGGATCAGGCTGGCCGGCGCGGCTCCAGGTGCGGCAGGGCCGGAACGGCGGCCGCACGGTCGCCGTTGCGGTCAACTGTAATCGTCGGCACCGGCACAGTAACGGTACAATCGGCGCGATAGCCTTCGGTACAGTTGGAGTTGCCGCCCCATGTCCACCGTTCCACTCGCCCAGATTCCCGTGCCGCACGATACGGCCACGCTCACGCTCGTCGACCAGCTGGTCCAGTGGGCCCGGCGGCGCATCGACGAACGCGTGTTCCGTCCCGGCATGCGGATGCCGTCGATCCGCAAGCTCGCGCTCGACAAGAGCGTGTCGCGCTTTACCGTCGTCGAGGCGTACGAGCGCCTCGTCGCGCAGGGTTACCTCGACTCGCGGCGCGGCTCCGGTTTCTACGTGCGCGAGCGCACGGCCGGCCCGCAGCCGGTCGACAACGTGGCGCGCGGATCCGAAGCCGCGCCGGTGCACAACACGATCGACGTCGTCTGGCTGCTGCGCAACATGCTGCACACCGTCAGCCCGGAAAAGGGGCCCGGTCTCGGCTACCTGCCGGGCCGCTGGCTCGACGGCGAGCTGATCACCGGCGCGCTGCGCGCGCTCGGGCGCCAGTCCGGCGCGCAGATGCTCGGCTTCGGCACGGCGCAGGGTTTCCTGCCGCTGCGCCAGCAACTGCAGACGCGCCTCGCCGAAGTCGAGATCGGCGCGACCCCCGACCAGCTCGTGCTGGTATCGGGGATCACGCAGGCAATCGACCTGATTTCGCGGATCTACGTGCGGCCGGGCGACGCGGTGATCGTCGGCGATCCCGCGTGGTTCCAGATGTTCGGCCGCTTCGCGTCGCAGGGCGCGCAGCTCGTCGGGATGCCGTACACGCCGGACGGCCCCGATCTCGACGCGCTCGAGACGCTCGTGCAGATGTGGCGGCCGAAGATGCTCGTGATCAACTCGGTGCTGCAGAACCCGACCGGCACGTCGCTGTCGGCCGCGCAGGCATTCCGGATCCTGAAGCTCGCGGAGGCATACGACTTTCTCGTCGTCGAGGACGACGTGTACGGCGACCTGTGCCCGCCGAGCTATCCGGCCACGCGCCTCGCGAGTCTCGACCAGCTGAAGCGCGTGATCTACCTCGGCAGCTATTCGAAGACGCTCGCGGCGAACCTGCGGGTCGGTTATGTCGCGTGCGCGCCGGAGATCGCGAAGGCGGTCACCGACCAGAAGATGCTGGTCGGGATGACGACGCCCGAGCTCAACGAGCGCGTGCTTTACAAGATCCTGACCGAGGGGCATTACCGGCGCCATGTCGAGCGGCTGCGCGCGCGGCTCGACGGCGTGCGCGACAAGACCGCGCGGATGCTCGAGCGCACGGGGCTGGGGCTTTTCACGATGCCGGCGGCCGGGATGTTCCTGTGGGCCGACACGGGCGTCGATTCGGACGCGCTCGCGGCCGCCGCGCACGAAGAGGGGTTCCTGCTGACGCCCGGCAGCCTGTTTTCGCCGCAGCAGTCGCCGTCGACGTGGACGCGCTTCAACGTCGCGAACTGTGGCGATCCGGCGTTGCCGGGGTTTCTCGCGCGCTATATCGATTCGGCGGTGCGGCGGGCGTCGTGACGCGGTGCGGGCCGCCGGCCCTTGAAATCCCGTCGCCCGTCCCCAGATACGCGCGCAAACCGCTGGCGCCGCGCGGTCGTCCTTCACGGGCTTGCCGGTATCGCGCGCCGGGCGCCTGCGGCACACCATTCAAGTTCAAGTAAGAGGAAACAGCATCCATGGCACACGAAACGATGAGCTTTCAGGCAGAGGTCAAGCAACTCCTCCACCTGATGATTCATTCGCTCTACAGCAACAAGGAAATCTTCCTGCGCGAACTGGTGTCGAACGCGTCCGACGCGGCCGACAAGCTGCGTTTCGAGGGGCTCGCGGACAACGCGCTGTACGAGAACGATCCGAACCTGCGCATCCGCATCGGCTTCGACAAGGCCGCGCGCACGATCACGATCGACGACAACGGTATCGGCATGAGCCGCGACGAGGCGATCGCGAACCTCGGCACGATCGCGCGTTCGGGCACCAAGGAATTCTTCACGAAACTGTCCGGCGACCAGCAGAAGGACGCGGCGCTGATCGGCCAGTTCGGCGTCGGCTTCTACTCGGGCTTCATCGTCGCGGACAAGATCACCGTCGAGACGCGCCGCGCGGGCCTGCCGGCGAACGAAGCGGTGCGCTGGGAAAGCGCGGGCGAGGGCGATTTCACGATCGACGCGATCGAGCGCGCGCAGCGCGGCACGACGATCACGCTGCATCTGCGCGAAGGCGAGGACGAGCTGCTGTCGTCGCACCGCCTGAAGTCGATCATCCAGAAGTACTCCGACCACATCGCGCTGCCGATCCTGATGCAGAAGGAAGAATGGGATCAGGAAAAGGGCGAGATGGTCCTGAAGGACGAGGACGAGACCGTCAACCAGGCGAGCGCGCTGTGGACGCGGTCGAAGAGCGACATCACCGACGAGCAGTACACGCAGTTCTACCAGCACGTCGCGCACGACCACCAGGATCCGCTCACGTGGACGCACAACCGCGTCGAGGGCCGCAGCGAATACACGCAACTGCTGTTCGTGCCGTCGCACGCGCCGTTCGACCTGTGGAACCGCGACTATCGCGGTGGCCTGAAGCTGTACGTGAAGCGCGTGTTCATCATGGACGACGCCGAGCAGCTGCTGCCGCAATACCTGCGCTTCGTGAAGGGCGTCGTCGATTCGGCCGACCTGCCGCTGAACGTGTCGCGCGAGATCCTGCAGGAAAGCCGCGACGTGAAGGCGATCCGCGAAGGCGTGACGAAGCGCGCGCTGTCGATGCTCGAAGAGCTCGCGAACGCGGAAGAGGATGCCGGCAAGGAAAAGTACAAGACGTTCTGGGGCGCGTTCGGCCAGGTGCTGAAGGAAGGCCTCGGCGAGGATCACGCGAACCGCGAGCGCATCGCGAAGCTGCTGCGCTTCGCGTCGACGCACGGCGACACCGACGCGCAGGACGTGTCGCTCGCCGACTACGTGTCGCGCATGAAGCCCGAGCAGAGCAAGATCTACTACGTGACGGCCGATACGTGGCAGGCCGCGAAGAACAGCCCGCATCTCGAAGTGTTCCGCAAGAAGGGCGTCGAGGTGCTGCTGCTGACCGACCGCGTCGACGAATGGATGCTGTCGTTCCTCAACGAGTTCGACGGCAAGCCGCTCGCGAGCGTCGCGCGCGGCGACCTCGATCTCGGCGAACTGAACGACGAAGAGAAGAAGGCGCAGGAGCAAGCGGGCGAGGCGATCAAGCCCGTCGTCGAGAAGATGAAGGAAGCGCTCGGCGACAGGGTGAAGGAAGTACGCGTCACGTTCCGCCTGACCGATTCGCCGTCGTGCCTCGTCGCGGACGACAACGACATGAGCGGCTACCTGCAGCGGATGCTGAAGGCGGCCGGCCAGAACGCGCCGGCGATGCAGCCGATCCTCGAGATCAACCCCGAGCATGCGCTCGTGAAGCAACTGAACGCCGACAGCGCCGATTTCGGCGACTGGTGCCATCTGCTGTTCGACCAGGCGCTGCTGGCCGAAGGCGGCATGCTCGACGATCCGGCGAGCTTCGTGAAGCGGACCAACGCGCTGCTGCTGTCGCGCGCCGCGTGAACGCACGCATGCGATTCGACGGCGGTCAGGCCGGCTGGCGCGAGACGCCGCGGCCTGGCTGCACGCTCGATCAGCGCGACTGGCTGACGCGCGGCGGATCGCTGACCGCGCATCTCGCGCGGCTCGGCCGCGTGAACGTGCGCGTGACGCGCGAGGCCGTCGACTGTCCGTGGTTCGACGAGCCCGACGCGCTGGCCAGTTCGCCGCGCGCACCGATGTGGGTGCGCGAGGTGCTCCTGTCGGTCGACGGAACGCCGTACGTCGCCGCGCACAGCATCGCGCCGCTCGCCGCAAGCAAGGGCGTGTGGCAGGCGATGCGGCGGCTGCGCACGCGGCCGCTGGCGGAGCTGCTGTACAGCGATCCGCAGGTCGAGCGCTCGGCGCTCGTCAGCCGGCGCGTGATCGCGGGCCATCCGCTGTATGCGCTCGCGAGCCATGCGCTCGGCGTAGGCGCGCGCGCGCCGCACGCGTTCGTGGCGCGGCGCTCGGTGTTCCAGCGTCACGGCAAACCGTTGATGGTCACCGAGTGCATGCTGCCGGCGCTGTGGCGTCATCTCGACGCGCATGGCGACGGGCCGCGCTCGGGCGGCCAGGGCGGAGGCGCGTGATGCTGCAGGGCTTCGGGCCGGTGGTCGGGCCGAATACGCATACGATGATCCTCGGCAGCTTTCCGGGCGAGGCGTCGCTCGATGCCGCGCAGTACTACGCGCATCCGCGCAATCAGTTCTGGCGGCTTTTGGGGGCGGTTCTGCGTGAGCCGGAACTGCACGCGCTCGATTACGATGCGCGGCTCGAACGCGTGTTGAAGCACGGCATCGGCATCTGGGACGTGCTCGCCGCGTGCCATCGCGAAGGCAGTCTCGATTCGGCGATCCGGAATGCGAAGCCGAACGACTTCGACTCGTTGCGTGAGCATGCGCCGTTGCTGAAGAAGGTCTGCTTCAACGGCAAGACGGCGGGGCGGTTTGCTGAAGTGATCGGCGCCGCCGGTTACGAAACGCTCGTCCTGCCGTCTTCGAGCCCGGCGAATGCTTCGCTTTCGTTCGAGCAAAAGCTGCTGCGTTGGCGCGAAGTCGAATCCTGATCGCGCGCATGCGCCATCGCTGAAGAGTGAAGCTAGAAGCGCTCGACGCGTACCTCGACCGAGTCCTTGGGCACGGTCAGCCGCGTGCGCTCGAGCAGGGCATCCGCGGGCGCGGTGCCGTCCGGGTTCAACGGCCTCACTTTGTTGAACACCACGGAAAAACGCTCCGGCGTGACGGTGGCTGACGCATAACCCTGTGCGTCGTGGTCGGCGTAGCCCAGATCGGGGTTGTTCGTCATCAGGAAGGTGTCGAGTTTGGCCGGGGTGGCGGCCAGCGACACAAGCGGCGTGCCGGCCCATGCGGCTTTCAGGTAGGAATAGAAGGACGCGCTGCTGATGCCTGCGCACACGAAATCGACGGCCACGGGCGTACCTTTTTCCGGGTCGGGGTCGTCCCGCACGACGCCGCACTGAAACGCATGCAGGTCGCCGCTGATCGCGACGACGTTGCGGATCCCCTGTTCGTTCAGGTATGAGAGCAGTTCGTGCTTGTGCGCCGGATAGCCGTCCCATGCGTCGCAATCGACCACGAGGCGTGCTGCCGGTGTCTTCGGCGCGCCCGGCATCACGGCCCACAGACGGTTCAACATCACCTCGTTGCCCCACACCTTCCAGGTCGCAGGCGAACCCTTTAGCGTGGCCTTCCACCATTGCGTCTGCTCCGGGCCGAGCATCGACGGCGCGCGACCAAGCTGCGCGGTACCCCGCGCCTCGAAGCGCTGCAGCACGTTCTGGTTGACGAAGTAGCGCGAGCCGGCTGCGTCATCGCCATTGACCGGGTCGTGTCCGTGTGCGCGCGCGACAGCCGCCTCGCTGACGACATGGTCGTCGCGATACAGCCGCTCATCCGTCATCACGAGATGCATCAGCATGCCGAAGCGAAATTCGCGATAGATACGAATGTTGGTGTACGACGGATTGTCCGGTTCGAAGCGCACGTCGCTCCAGTCCACCGGCATGTACTCCGCCCACGCGCGACTGGCGTTGCGGCGGCGCTGCGTCTCCTGCCTTTCCTCGTTGGTGTAGACCTGATGATCCTGCCAGCCGTCGTCGGAAAATTCGTGGTCGTCCCATATCGCGATCATCGGCAGGCGCCGGTGCAGCGTCTGCAAGCGCGGGTCGGTGCGATAGGTGCGGTAGAGCGTCCGATAGTCTTCGAGCGTATCGGCATACACGCGGCCATCGGCGACAGGCTTTCCGTCAGGCAGGCGCAGCGGAGGATGCGCCGCCTCGACCGCGCCGGGTCTCGCGGCCCCGACCGTTTCATAGATGTAATCGCCGACATGCACGACGAAATCGAGATCGCTTTCGGCTGCCAGCAGGCTCATGGCTTGCCAGTGATTGATGCTCCAGTCCTGGCAGGTGAGCCATGCGAAGCGAACGCGGTCGTTGGCCTCATCGGCATCCGGAGCCGTGCGCGCGACGCCGCTGGCACTCACGTCGTCGCCGGCGACGAACCGGTAGTGGTACGTGATATTCGGTGAGAGCTCCGTTACCTTCGCGCGCACGGTGAAGTCATAGGTGGCGCGTGCCCTCAGCGGTACGCTGGCGACGAGAGCCGAGAAATCCGGCCGCGTCGATACTTCGAGCCGTAACGGTACCGTGTGCGCGACGCCTTTTGCGCGATGCCGCGCGTCCTCGAAGACCGGCACGCAGCGCGTCCAGAACACGACGGAGCGATCGCGCGGATCACCGCTGGCGACGCCCTGCGGGAACCGATAGCGGCCTTTGCGCACCGTGCCGGCGGACGGGGCCGACCGTGGAACGCCAAGCGTACCGGTGGCTGCCGCAATCGTGAAAAAGGTCGACGACTTGAGGAAATGGCGGCGGTCCATCGATCCTCCCGATCGACATACTATGGATGCCGGGAGAGGCGCGTCGCGATGCAGCAGTACGCGATCGTGCCTCGCGAACCTTCAGTGCCGTTCGACTTCTCCGCGCCGAACGGCCGGTTGCGAAATCGAAAGGCGCGGCAACGGACAAACCGAACCTGATGCTGCCGCGCCACGACTCGACTCCACGGGTCAGGGCTTCGCATCGCCTTGCCTGGCGCCCATGGCCGCGGCAATGCGACTTTGTGCAGCGACGAGTTGGTCATCGGTGGTCGCCACCAGCCACAGACGTGCGTGCTCTTCGATCCGACGGTTGTGGTCCTTCAATGGACCCATCGCGGCAGCGGCCTTCCAGACCACCGGGCCGACTCGACTACTCCTGCCCGACGGCGCGCCTACCAGCAGGCAGTAAGGTCCCAGCGGAAGCGACACGAACGGAAGTGCCGGACTGGCGATCACGCGCCAGTCGGTGAAGGGTGTATCGCTGATCAGCAGCGGCGTGGGCAAGCCGTAGAGCACAGTGAAATCGTACAGCGCCAGCTGCTCTCTCATGCCGACGTAAATTCGCCGGATGTCGTCGACAACCGCCGCGCGGATCTCGTCCTCGAACATGGGTTCCTGCGCGTAGCGGGCAAATGCCTGTCGAGCCTCCGATTGATACGCGCTGAACAGGCCGATCTCCACGCAGTCCTGCACTGCGCGCTGAACCTCCGCCACGGAACCGGCTTCCTCCGGCGTGCCCAGCTGCGCAGCCCGCAAGAAGCGGGCGAGTCCCGACTCGTGGATCGCAGGACCATCCGCAGATGCATCGTCGTCAGCGTTCTTGCCCAGCGGCACGTAAATAGTTTTCTCGGCAGCGAAATGCGATTTCTTGCCTTCATCGAACTTGATTTCGCCATCGACGCAGTCCAGATAGCGAGTCCCGATTCGGCCGTGCTCCCAAACCCAATTTTTCAGGAACGGGCGTAGTGGATGTTGTCTGTCGTGATCGGCCATTGAAACCTCCAGGTTTTCCAGTATGAGCCATTCCAGCAACGCTTCCTGTCGTGCGAGGCCATGTGGTCCGTCGTCGTTCGACGGTCGTGACGCGGACCGTTCCGCCAGCGAGCTTGCCGCTGGCGATCACGCATCGCAGCGAGCAGTTGCGGCTCGACGTGGACGGGCGGAAAGGCGGCGGTCTCCATCAGGCAACTTCCTCTAACGCCGATGCGATGCATTATCGTTCACGCCGACCATGGGTGCACGCATACCGATCAACGGAGCGTAGCGGTGAATCTGCCTCCAACAGGCGCCACCCCGCACCAATGCTATCCTCTCGTCCGCTCATCCAGCGTCACCCAACGAGATTCAATCATGACCCGACTGATCAAGCGTGCGTCCGCCGAGGCGCGTGCGTTCAAGCAAGGCAAGCCGTCCTCCTACAACGGCTCCGAAAAACTCCAGCCGCCGCGCGTGAAGCGCCGCCCGGAAATCGACGAACACGACGACGTGCCCGTGCTCGAAGCGCCGCGCAAGCCGCGCTTCGCGCCCGTCACGTTCTCCGAAGAGGGCGGCGTGCGCTTCCTGCACTTCGGCACCGAATGGGTGCAGGGTGCGATGCGGATTTCGAAGCCGCTGCATATCGAACTCGAATACGCGCAGCAGATGATGGCGTGGCTGCTGTTCCTCGAAACGCCCGAGCGGATCGTCCAGCTCGGGCTCGGCACCGGCGCGTTGACCAAGTTCTCGCACCGCTTCCTGCCGCACGCGAAGGTCGAGGCCGTCGAGCTGAACCCGGCCGTGATCGTCGCCGCGCGCACGATGTTCGCGATGCCGCCCGACGACGCGCGCCTCGCCGTGCACGAAGCCGACGCCTGGGATTTCGTCAACGATCCGGCCAACCGCGGCACGACGGGCGCGATCCAGATCGACCTGTACGACGCGACCGCGCGCGGCCCGGTGCTCGACAGCGTCGCGTTCTACCGCGCGGTGCGCGGCTGCCTCGCCGACGCGGGCATCGCGACGATCAACCTGTTCGGCGATCATCCGAGCTTCGTGCGCAACATGAAGCATCTGAACGCGGCGTTCGATCATCGCGTGATCGCGCTGCCCGAAGTGCACGACGGCAACCGGATCGCGATCGCGTTCTCGGGCCCCGCGCTCGACGTGCCGTTCGCGCAGCTCGACGCACGCGCGAAGCTGATCGAGGACACGCTGAAGCTGCCCGCGCGCAAGTGGGTGAAAGCTTTGAAAGAAACGATCGGCGCACGCGATACCTCGTTCGCGATCTGACGCTTCATGCACCGGCGGCATGCCGGTGCAACCGCACGACAAGGGGCGGATCACCTCGGGTTCGCCCCCGCTTGACCGCGTGCTCGCGGCTCCTATACTGGCGCGAAGCCAGCGGAGCCGCAGCCTACCCGTTTTGCCGCTCCTCTCGCCGCCGTACCCGCTCAACAAGATCGATAACCGGGAAAGATGAGGAGACGTCATGGCTCACGATGCCGACGCCAACCGGGCCGCCAAGCGCTGGCTCTGGCTGCTGGTACTGCCGCTGATCGCGATGGTCTGGGTGCCGTCGTACAACAAGGTCGATCCGCAATGGCTCGGCTTTCCGTTCTTCTACTGGTACCAGCTGCTGTGGGTCTTCATTAGCGCGGTGATCACCGCGTTCGTGTACTTCAAGACCAAGAACGCGTGGAAGGCGAGCGGCCCGCAGGGAGGTGCGCGATGAATCTCGGCGCAACCTTCGTCTTCGTCCTGCTGTTCATCGGCGTCACGATCATCGGTTTCCTGGCCGCGAACTGGCGGCGCGGCGATCTCGCCCATCTCGACGAATGGGGCCTCGGCGGACGCCGCTTCGGCACGATCGTCACGTGGTTCCTGCTCGGCGGCGATCTCTACACCGCATATACGTTCGTCGCGGTGCCCGCGCTCGTGTTCGGCGCCGGCGCGATGGGTTTCTTCGCACTGCCGTACACGATCCTGATCTATCCGTTCGCGTTCGTCGTGTTTCCGAAGCTGTGGAGCATCGCGAAGCGGCACGGCTACGTGACGGCCGCCGACTTCGTCAACGCGCGCTACGGCAGCCGGATGCTCGCACTCGCGATCGCGGTGACGGGCATCCTCGCGACGATGCCGTACATCGCGCTGCAGCTCGTCGGCATCGAAGTGGTGATCGGTGCGCTCGGTTTCGACACGACCGGCTTCGTCGGCGACCTGCCGCTGATCATCGCGTTCGCGATCCTCGCCGCGTACACGTACACGTCGGGGCTGCGCGCGCCCGCGATGATCGCGATCGTGAAGGACGTCCTGATCTACGTGACGATCGCCGCGGCGGTCATCGTGATTCCCGCGAAGCTCGGCGGCTTCGGACAGATCTTCGCTCATGTGCCGCCCGCGAAGCTGCTGCTGAAGGCGCCGGACGCGATGAGCATGAACGGCTACAGCGCGTACGTAACGCTCGCGATCGGCTCGGCGCTCGCGCTGTTCCTGTATCCGCACTCGGTCACGGCGATCCTGTCGTCGTCGTCGGGCAACTCGATCCGCCGCAACATGGCGATGCTGCCCGCTTACTCGTTCGTGCTCGGCCTGCTCGCGCTGCTCGGCTACATGGCGCTTGCGGCGGGCGTGAAGGACATGCCGCAATACGCGCCGTACTTCAAGGCGTTCGGCCCGAACTTCGCGGTGCCCGCGCTGTTCCTCGAGTATTTCCCGTCGTGGTTCGTCGGCGTCGCGTTCGCGGCGATCGGCATCGGCGCGCTGGTGCCGGCGGCGATCATGTCGATCGCGGCCGCGAACCTGTACACGCGCAACATCCACCGCGAGTTCATCAACCGCAACATGACGCACGACCAGGAGACGCACGTCGCGAAGCTCACTTCGCTGATCGTGAAGGTCGGTGCGGTCGCGTTCATTCTCGGGCTGCCGCTGACCTACGCGATCCAGTTGCAGCTGCTCGGCGGGATCTGGATCATTCAGACGCTGCCCGCGATCGTGCTCGGCCTGTACACGCGGCTGCTCGACCATCGCGGCCTGCTGATCGGCTGGGCGGCCGGCATCGTGTGCGGCACGTGGATGGCGGTGTCGCTGAAGCTCGCGAGCTCGATCTTCACGATCCACCTGTTCGGCCTCGCGATTCCCGGCTACGCGGCCGTGTGGTCGCTGATCGTGAACCTCGTGGTGTCGATCGTGGTGAGCGTGCTGGTGCGCGTGATGGGCATGGCGCATGCGGAGGATCGCACGCGGCCGGAGGATTATCTCGACGTCGTCGAAGGCTGACGCGGGCGACTTGACGCAACAACGAAAACGCCCGCCACCGTGAGGTGGCGGGCGTTTTTTTACGTCAGCCCTGCGCGCGTTTCGTGAGTTCCTCGCGCTGCGACAGATCCTCGACGTTGACCATCCAGTGCACGCCGAAACGGTCCTTCGCCATCCCGAAGCCGAGCGCCCAGAACGTCTTGCCGAACGGCATCGTCACTTCGCCGCCGTCGGCGAGCGCATCGAACAGCTTCTTGCCTTCCTCGACCGTCGCCGGGTTCAGCGACAGCGAATAGCCGGCGTGCGTGCCGGCCGGCTGGCTGCAGTCGCCGTCCGAGCACATGATCATCGAGTCGCCGATCGTGAAGCTCGCATGCATCACCTTGTCGGCCATCTCGGGCGTGATCGCGTGTTCGGGATTCGGCGGCGCATCCTTGAAGTGCATCTTGAACATCGTCTTCGCGCCGAGCGCCTTTTCGTAGAATCGAAGGGCTTCGTCTGCGCGGCCGTAGAACGTCAGATACGGTTGGACTTGCATCGTTGTCTCCTGTAATGGGCCGGGCCCGCGCGTCGGTGCGAGTTCGGCGTCGTGCAAGATCGACTGGGAAAGGGCACGTCGAGAGGCGGCCGGCGCACCCGTGACGGGGATTGTAGTGCGCGTGCTTGACGATGGGATGAAAAATAAAACGGCCGCGAACATGATGTTCGCGGCCGTTTGCGGCGCGCTTGCTGACGGCTGTTGTCAGTATTGCTGACAGCCGCTGACGCCTGTCGCGGCTCAGCGCAGCGCGTCGATCAGCTTCTCGAGCTTCACCGCATCGGCGGCGAACACGCGGATGCCTTCGGCGAGCTTTTCGGTTGCCATCGCTTCGTCGTTCAGCTGGAAGCGGAACGATGCCTCGTCGATTGCCACGCGTTCGGCCGGCTTGTCCTGCAGCGCTTCCGGCGACAGCTTGCGCGAAACCGTCTCGTTGCTGTCCTGCAGCTTCTGCAGCAAATCGGGACTGATCGTCAGCAGGTCGCAGCCGGCGAGTTCGATGATCTGGCTGGTCGTGCGGAAGCTCGCGCCCATCACTTCGGTGTTGTAGCCGAACGTCTTGTAGTACGTGTAGATGCGGCGCACCGACTGCACGCCCGGATCGTTCGCACCGCCGTCCTTCGCTTCATCCCATTCCGCGCCGGCGTGCTTCTTGTACCAGTCGTAGATGCGGCCGACGAACGGCGAGATCAGTTGCGCGCCGGCTTCCGCGCACGCGGCGGCCTGCACGAGCGAGAAAAGCAGGGTCATGTTGCACTTGATCCCTTCCTTCTGCAGCACCTCGGCCGCGCGGATGCCTTCCCACGTCGACGCAAGCTTGATCAGGATGCGCTCGCGGCCGATGCCGGCTGCTTCGTACAGCTTGATGAGCTCGCGGCCCTTGTCGATCGAGCGCTTTGCGTCGAACGACAGGCGCGCGTCGACCTCGGTCGACACGCGGCCCGGGATCAGCTTCAGGATCTCGGTGCCGAACGCGATCAGCAGGCGGTCGATGATGAAGGCGGTGCTTTCGTTGCGGTGATCGCGGACGGTTTTCTCGAGGATCGGCTTGTACGCATCCTTCTGGACGGCCTTCAGGATCAGCGACGGGTTCGTGGTCGCGTCCTGCGGCTTGTATTGCGCAAGCTGCTGGAAGTCGCCCGTGTCGGCGACGACGGTCGTGTACTGCTTCAGCTGGTCGAGTGCGGTAGTCATGGCGATTCGGAAGAAGGGCGCGGGGCGCCGGGTTCTCACGGGCCGCGCGAGCGCGGCGGCGAAGCGAAGCGGCGCCGGGCGCCGCTTTCGACCCATCATTTTAGGCCCGATTCGTGTCGGGCACGTTTTGGGATGCCCCGGGGCGGGCACGGCAACCGCCGCAGCGGTCGGCGAGCCGCGTCACGCCGGGCGTCGCGCGTTCAGGATCACCTGCGTGACGATCCCCGCGACGAGCCCCCAGAACGCCGAGCCGATCGACAGCAGCGTGAGGCCCGACGCGGTGACCATGAACGTGACGAGCGCTGCTTCGCGCTGCTTCACGTCCTGCATCGCGTTCGCGAGCCCGCTCATGATCGAGCCGAACAGCGCAAGCGCGGCGACCGACACGACGAGCGCCTTCGGCAGCGCCGAGAACAGCGCGGCGATCGTCGCGCCGAAGATCCCGGCGACCAGGTAGAACGTGCCGCACCACACGGCGGCCGTGTAGCGCTTCGCGTGATCTTCATGCGCTTCGGGGCCCGTGCAGATCGCGGCGGTGATCGCCGCGAGGTTCACGCCGTGCGAGCCGAACGGCGCGAGCAGCAGCGACGCGAGGCCGGTCGTCGCGATCAGCGGCGACGACGGCGTCTGATAGCCGTCCGCGCGCAGCACCGCGATGCCCGGCACGTTCTGCGACGCCATCGCGACGACGAACAGCGGAATGCCGATGCTGACGATCGACGCGATCGAAAACGCCGGCATCGTGAACACGGGCTGCGCGAGCGCGATGTGGAAGCGGCTGAAGTCGAGCAGGCCGAGGCCGCCGGCCACCGCCGTGCCGACGATCAGCGTCGTCGGAATCGCATAGCGCGGCGCAAGCCGCTTGACGATCAGGTACGTGAAGAACATCGCGAGCACGAGCGCGGTCTGGAACTGCGCGGCGCGGAAGATCTCGATGCCGATCTCGAACAGGATGCCCGCGAGCAGCGCGGCGGCGATGCCGGCCGGAATCTTGCGCATCAGCGTGTCGAACAGGCCGCTCACGCCGATGGCCGTCAGCAGCAGCGCACACACGACGAATGCGCCGATCGCCTCGGCGTAGGGCACGCCGGGCAGCGACGCGATCAGGAGCGCGGCGCCGGGCGTCGACCACGCGACGACGACGGGCGCGCGAAAGCGCAGCGACAGGCCGATCGTCGTCAGCGCCATGCCGATCGACAGCGCCCAGATCCACGACGAGATCTGCGCATCGGTGAGGTGCGCGGCGCGGCCGGCCTGGAACATCAGTACGAGCGAGCTCGTGTAGCCCGTCATCATCGCGACGAAGCCGGCGACGAGCGCCGAGACGGACGTGTCGGCGAAAAAGCGGCGGCCGCCGGCGCGGCCTGCGCTCGCGGTGGGCAAGGGGTTCATGCTATCTCCGGGAGGAGGCCGCGTGGACGCGGCCTTCGTGTCTGCTGGTTGGATTCGTTACTTGCTGAGTGCGCGCATCGCGGTTTCGAGGCCCGCGAGCGTGAGCGGATACATGCGATGGCCGAGCAGGTCGCGGATGACCGCGACCGACTGCCGGTATTCCCATAGCCGCTCGGGCTCGGGGTTCAGCCATGCATGATGGGGGAACTGGTCGGCGAGGCGGCGCAGCCATACGGCGCCGGCTTCCGGGTTGTTGTATTCGACCGAGCCGCCGGGCTGCAGCACTTCGTACGGGCTCATCGTCGCGTCGCCGACGAAGATCAGCTTGTAGTCGGGCGTGAACTTGTGCAGCACGTCCCACGTCGCGGTGCGCTCCGAGTGGCGGCGGCGGTTGTTCTTCCACAGGTGGTCGTACACGCAGTTGTGGAAGTAGAAGAATTCCAGGTGCTTGAATTCGGCCTTCGCGGCCGAGAACAGCTCTTCGGTGCGCTTGATGTGGTCGTCCATCGAGCCGCCGACGTCGAGCAGCATCAACACTTTCACGTTGTTGTGGCGCTCGGGCACCATCCGCAGGTCGAGCCAGCCCGCGTTCGCGGCCGTGCTGCGGATCGTGCCGGGCAGGTCGAGCTCCTCGGCCGCGCCTTCGCGCGCGAAGCGGCGCAGCCGCCGCAGCGCGACCTTGATGTTGCGCGTGCCGATCTCGACCGAATCGTCGTAGTCGCGGTATGCGCGCGCTTCCCACACCTTCACCGCGGTGCGGTTGCCGTTCGACGGGCCGCCGATGCGCACGCCTTCCGGGTTGTAGCCGCCGTGGCCGAACGGCGACGTGCCGCCCGTGCCGATCCACTTGTTGCCGCCTTCGTGGCGTTCCTTCTGCTCGTCGAGCAGTTCCTTCAGGCGCTCCATCAGCTTGTCGAGCCCGCCCATCGCTTCGATCTGCGCCTTCTCCTCCGGCGACAGCTCGCGCTCGAGGCGCTTCTCGAGCCAGTCGAGCGGAATGTCGAACGCTTCGGACGGCAGCGCGGACACGCCGTGGAAATATACGCCGAACGCCTGGTCGAACTTGTCGAAGTACTGCTCGTCCTTGACGAGCGTCATCCGCGCGAGGAAGTAGAACGCGTCGATCGACGGCGAGATCAGCCCGGCCTTCAGCGATTCGAGCAGCGTCAGGTATTCCTTCACCGAGACGGGCAGCTTGGCTGCGCGCAGCGCGTAGAAGAAATTGAGCAGCATGGCCGGGCCTTCGCGGGTGGGGGGATTACCGGTTGTGCCGGTTCATGTAGACGAGCCGTTCGAGCAGGCTCAGGTCCTGCTCGTTCTTCAGCAGCGCGCCCGCGAGCGGCGGCACGATCTGCTTCGCGTCCGTGCCGCGCAGCGCGTCGGCCGGGAGGTTCTCGGCGAGCAGCAGCTTCAGCCAGTCGAGCAGCTCGGACGTCGACGGTTTCTTCTTCAGGCCCGACACGCCGCGCAATTCGAAGAAACTCTCGAGCGCCGCGCGCAGCAGTTCCTCGCGGATGTCGGGGAAGTGGACCGCGACGATCTTCTGCATCGTCGACGGGTCGGGAAACTGGATGTAGTGGAAGAAGCAGCGGCGCAGGAACGCGTCGGGCAGCTCCTTCTCGTTGTTCGACGTGATGATGACGAGCGGGCGGTGCTTCGCGCGTACCGTCTCGCGCGTCTCGTACACGTGGAATTCCATCCGGTCGAGCTCGCGCAGCAGGTCGTTCGGGAATTCGATGTCGGCCTTGTCGATCTCGTCGATCAGCAGCACGCTCGGGTGCTCGGCATCGAACGCCTGCCACAGCACGCCCTTGACGATGTAGTTCGAGATGTCCTTCACGCGCTCGTCGCCGAGCTGCGAGTCGCGCAGCCGCGACACGGCGTCGTATTCGTACAGGCCCTGCTGCGCCTTCGTCGTCGACTTGATGTGCCACTGCAACAGCGGCATGTCGAGCGCGGCGGCCACTTCCTCGGCGAGCATGGTCTTGCCGGTGCCGGGCTCGCCCTTGATCAGCAGCGGGCGTTGCAGCGTCAGCGCGGCATTGACCGCGAGCTTCAGATCGTCGGTGGCGACGTAGTGCGAGGACCCTTCGAAACGCATGGCGGCGCTCTTCTTTCTCGGGAAAAAAACCCAGTATAAGTCAGAAGGGCTGTGCGGTTGGGCCGCGCCCGCGTATCGTAGCGGGGCTGTGGCGGGGCGGACCGGGGCGCCGGGTGGACGCGTTCCCCGCCGACGCGGTACAATCTGGCCGTTTTTTTTGGCCTGCGTGGCGATCCGATAAGCAAAACGGCGCGGGCCGTTGCCGCTTAGGCGCCAGTTTCCCCTCAAGCTAGGTTACAAGAGCTATGAACAAATTCGTCGGCAAACACGTCGTTGTCGCAGCGCTCGTGGCGCTCGCGGGCAGCGCGCAGGCGGCCGGTGTGGTCGGCAACCCGAAGGACGGGGCGAGCAAGGCCGCCATGTGCATCGGTTGCCACGGCATCCAGGACTACCGCGCGGCGTACCCGGAGGTCTACCGGGTGCCTGTCCTCGGCGGCCAGAACCAGCAATATCTCGAGAACGCGCTGAAGGCCTACCGCAAGAAGGATCGTCATTTCCCGTCGATGAACGCGATCGCCGGTTCGCTGACGGACCAGGACATCGCGGATCTGGCGGCTTACTACGCCGCCCAGAAGGCCGACACGAAGGACAATCCCTACAAGTAAAGCGCGCGCCGCCGATCTCTCCGGCGGGACAGGAGCATTCATGAACAACGCATTCAAGACGGCGGCGGTTGCACTGGCGGCCGGCCTCGCGATCGGTACCGCGCACGCAGCGGACACCACGAAGGGCAAGGAACTGGTCGAATCGCACAACTGCGCGGCCTGCCACGGCGCGCAGATGAACAAGCCGATCAACGCCGAATATCCGCGCCTCGCCGGCCAGCATGCCGACTACCTCGTGTGGGCGATGCGCCAGTACCAGATGGGCCTGACGAACCCGCTGATCGGCCGCAACAACGCGATCATGCAGGCGCAGGTGCAGAGCCTGTCGGTCAGCGACATGAAGGACATCGCGGCCTACATCGAATCGCTGAAAGAGACCGATCTCGTGTTCAAGAAGTAAGCGCGACGGGCCTGTCGGGCTCGCGCAGCAAAAATACCCCGCCGCGGCGGGGTATTTTTTTGTCCGCGGCCCGGGGGCTGCGTGCCGGCGCCGCGGCGCTCAGTCGCGCGACGCGCGGCGCAGGATGCGCTGCAGGTACGCGTCGGTGTCGGGCGGCGTGTTGGTGCGCTGCGCTTCCCAGATCGTCTCGCCGAGGCATTCCATGATCGCGTGCTGCGCGTCGTGGGTCGAGTCGAGTTTCGCCGCCAGCTTGTCGTGCGCGGCGCGGATGCCGGGCGGCTGGTCGATCGACAACTGCTCGCTGATCGCGAGATGCATCGACAGATGCAGGAACGGGTTCGTGCGGCCTTCCTCGGGCGTGTAGTTGCGCGCGGCCGCGCCGTCGGCATCGTCGAGTTCGGCGTGGTACTCGGGATGCTCGACGATCCAGTCGGCCGCCATCGCTTCCAGCGGCGTCAGGATCTCGCCCGCGCGCTGCTTGCGCCAGGTCTCGGTGAAAAAGCGACGCACTTCGTCGCGGCTTGGATTGAACATGGTGGGGGAACGTCGTGATTCGGGCGGCGTCGTGCCGCGTCGCGCATTGTACGCCGGGTCGGCGGAAGGCGCTGGAGACGGCCGGGCGGCGGGCCGGAGCGGTTGGCGCGGCAAGCGGCAGCGGGGCGGACTGCCTGGCGGTGTGGGTGCGCGGCGATGGCCGGTGGAATCCGCAGCCGGTTGCGGCCGCTCCGTACCGGGTCGGCGAAGCGGGTAAGCGTGAACAGGCCCTAGGCTTGCCGCCGCCGCGCCGCTAAACTCCGACGATTCCCTTCACCGCGCCGTTCTTATCCGTTCCGTCATGACCGCCACCGCCCGCTCATCGTCCGCCGCCCTGCAGGGCACGCTCTACGTCGCGCTGTCCGCCGCCGCGTTCGGCGCGATGGCGATCTTCGGCCGGTACGCATACGCGGCCGGCGTCGACGTGCTCGGGCTGCTGATCGTGCGCTTCGCGATCGGCGGCGCGGTGCTCGCCGCGATCGCGCGGCACCGCCGTGTCGCATGGCCGCGCGGACGCGCGCTCGCGCCGCTCGTGGCGATGGGCGCGCTCGGCTACGTCGGCCAGTCGTTCTGCTATTTCAGCGCGCTGCAGCACGCGCAGGCGAGCCTCGTCGCGCTGCTGCTGTACCTGTATCCGGCGTTCGTCACGCTGCTGGCTGCGTGGTGGCTCGGCGAGCGCCTCACGCGCGCGAAGGCCGTCGCGCTCGTGCTGTGCGTCGCGGGTTCGGCGCTGATGGTCGGCGGCGGGCACGGCGAGCCGCTCGGGATCACGCTCGCGCTGGCGGCCGCGGTGATCTATTCGCTGTATATCGTCGGCGGCACGAAGGCGACGCGCGGCGTCGATCCGCTCGCGACCACCGCGATCATCTGCCTGTCGGCGACCGCGACGCTCGTGGCGATCGCCGTCGTGCGGACCGCGGCGTTCGGCGCGCCGCCGCGCTGGCCCGCGACGGCCGGCGGCTGGGCGTCGATGCTCGCGATCGCGCTCGTGTCGACGGTCGCGGCAATGCTCGCGTTCTTCGCCGGGCTCGAGCGGCTCGGGGCCGCGCGCACGTCGATGCTGTCGACGCTGGAACCGGTCGTGACGGTCGCGCTCGCGGCGCTGCTGTTCGATGAAGCGTTGTCGCCGCTGCAGTGGGCGGGTGGCGTCGCGATCCTTGCGGCCGTGCTGGCGCTCGTGCGCGCGGGCGGCGCGGCGGCCGACGATGCGACCGCGACGTCCAACGCGTAGTCGGGAGGGGAAGGGCGTGCGCGTCGTGACGGAGCCTGCGTGGCGGGCCGGCGCGATGTGCCTCTGTCGGGCCTGACGCTTACTCGTTGGGCGGCGGCGTCTTCGGCCTGAATTCGCACAGCGGCTCGATCGCGCAGTGCCAGCATTCGGGCTTGCGGGCCTTGCACACATAGCGCCCGTGCAGGATCAGCCAGTGATGCGCGTCCTGCAGGAATTCCTTCGGCGTGAACTTCTCCAGCGCGGCCTCGACGGCGCGCACGTCCTTGCCCGGCGCGAGCCCCGTGCGATTCGCGACACGGAAGATGTGCGTGTCGACCGCGATCGTCGGCTGGCCGAACGCGGTGTTCAGCACGACGTTCGCGGTCTTGCGGCCGACGCCCGGCAGGCTTTCGAGCGCTTCGCGATCGGCCGGCACCTCGCCGTCGTAGCGGTCGAGCAGAATTTGGCTCGTCGCGACCACGTTCTTCGCCTTGGTTCGGTAAAGACCGATCGTCTTGATGTACTCGGTGACGCCTTCCTCGCCAAGCGCGACGATTTGTCGCGGGGTGTTCGCGACTGGAAACATCTTCCGCATCGCCTTGTTGACCGACACGTCGGTCGCCTGCGCGGACAGCATCACGGCGATCAGCAGCTCGAACGGCGTCGTGTATTCGAGCTCGGTGGTCGGATGCGGATTGAGGCTCTGCAGCGTTTCGTAGATCGCGTGTCTTTTGCTGGCGTTCATGGAGCGTTCTGGTCGGGCGGTGCGGACGGGCCGCCTGGGTCGTCGTTGCCTGCGGCGTGCTCGTCGCGCTCCGCCGCGGCGGCTTCGGCGTCGCGCTGCGCCTGCTGTTCGGCGAGCCGTTTGCGGCGGGCCTCGGCCGCGTCGATCTGCGCCTGGACGGCCGCGCTCACGCCTTCGGTGTTCTTCGGCCCGGCGCCTTGCCCGGAGAGTTCTTCCTTTTTCTTGCGCGCGCGTTCGAGCGCGGCGGCGATGATCGCGCGTTTCTTCGCGTCGCCATCGTCGACGGCCGGTGCGGCGGCCGGCGTGCCCGGCTGCGCTGCGGGTTGTTCTGCGGCCGGCTTCGCCGCGCCGGCACTGGCCGCGCGGCGTGCGGCGGCACGCGCTTCGGCGGCCTCGCGTTCGCGGCGCTGGCGGGCGAGCCGGAGGTCATGGCGTTCGCGCGCGGCGTCGGCCTGTTCCTGCGACCACGCGTCCCAGCCCGTGCGATCGCCGGTCACGGGCAGCATCGCGATGCAGTCGACGGGGCATGGCGGCACGCACAGGTCGCAGCCCGTGCAGAGCGACTCGACGATCGTATGCATCTGCTTCGGTGCGCCGACGATCGCGTCGACCGGGCACGCCTGCATGCACAGCGTGCAGCCGATGCACAGGCTTTCGTCGATGAATGCGACGGCACGCGGATGCTCGCTGCCGTTGACGGGGTTCAGCGGAATCGCCGGCTTGCCGAGCAGGCCGGCGAGGCGCGCGATGCCTTCGGCGCCGCCGGGCGGACACTGGTTGTAGTTCGCATCGCCGGCGGCGATTGCCTCGGCGTACGGGCGGCAGCCGTTATAGCCGCACTTCGTGCATTGCGTCTGGGGAAGCAGATCTTCGATGCGATCTGCGAGTGTTTTGGAGTCGGTCACGGTGACAACGGGCGCAGCGGCGCCGAATGGCTCTCGGCCGCGCGGGGCGCGGCCGGAAAGGTTTGCCAAAGCTTGATTATCGCCGATTTCCCGCATTGCGCTGGACGCCGTCTGTGCGCATAATCGAACCGCTTTTTTGCAGGGGCTCAGCAGGAGGGCGGCCGCACGCGGCGCGCCCGTTCCACGGCGGCCGGCGCCGAGGCGGTGGGGGTGCCGGTCCGGATCACGCGGCTCACATAGCAAAACGCCACCATGAATCAGCCAAAAATCAAAAGAGATCCTGAAGGTACGCGCCGTCGCATCCTGATGGCGGCAGCCGAAGAGTTCGCAAGTGGAGGGCTGTTCGGCGCACGCGTCGACCAGATCGCGCGCCGGGCCGAAACCAACGAGCGCATGCTCTATTACTACTTCGGCAGCAAGGAGCAGCTGTTTACGGCCGTGCTCGAACACGCGTTCTCCGCGCTGACCGAGGCCGAGCGCGTGCTCGATCTCGACGGCGTCGCGCCGGTCGAAGCCGTCACGCGGCTCGCGCATTTCGTTTGGGATTACTACCGCGACCACCCGGAGCTGCTCAGGCTCATCAACAACGAGAACCTGCACGAAGCGCGCTACCTGCACAAGTCGACGCGGATCCGCGAGATGATGTCGCCGATCGTCGCGAAGCTCGGCAACGTGCTGACGCGTGGCCAGAAGGCCGGGCTGTTCCGCAGCGACGTCGATCCGCTGCGCTTCTACGTGACGCTGTCGGGGCTCGGCTACTACATCGTGTCGAACCGCTTCACGCTCGCCGCGACGCTCGGCCGTGACTTCACCGATACCGACGAGCGCGCGGAAATGGTCCGGATGAACACCGAGGTGCTGCTCGCGTATCTGCTGCGGCGCTGACGCGCCGACCAGCGCCAGCCGGATGCAAAAACGCCGCCGTGCGCAGGCAACGGCGGCGTTTTTTCGTCGGAACGCGGTGCGTCAGGCGGCCTTGCGCGTGCGTACGGCTTTTGCACGCGGGCTGCTGCCGGCACGTTTCGCGGCCGGTGCGGCCTTGGCGGGCGCGGCGGCCGTGACCGTTGCCTTCGCGCGCGTGCGCTTCGCCGTGGCGGCACGTGTCGTTTCGGCTTGCGCGTTGCCGGCCGGCACGGCCGCGAGCGTCGCGGCCGCCGGTGCGACGGGCTGCACCTTCGTCGCGCCGGGCTTCGGTTCCGGCGCATGCTCGCGGATGAAGTCGCGCAGTTGCGGGTAGATGATCGTGCGCCAGCGGCGGCCCGAGAAGATCCCGTAGTGACCGCACTTCTCGGCGGTCAGGCTGCGGCGCTGGTCTTGCGGGATGCCCGTGCACAGCTCGTGCGCGACGTGCGTCTGGCCGCTGCCCGAGATGTCGTCGAGTTCGCCCTCGATCGTCATCAGCGCGGTGTGCCTGATGTCCTGCGGACGCACGCGCTCACCTTCGACATCCCACGTGCCTTCGGCCAGCCGGAATTCCTGGAACACGACACGGATCGTCTCGAGGTAATACTCGGCGGCCATGTCGAGCACCGCGTTGTATTCGTCGTAGAAGCGGCGGTGCGCCTCGGCGTCGTCCTCGTCGCCGCGCAGCAGGCTCTGGTAGAAATCCCAGTGCGATTGCGCGTGCCGCTCCGGGTTCATCGCGACGAAACCCGTGTGCTGCAGGAAGCCCGGATACACGTGGCGGCCTTCGCCCGGATAGTTCGCGGGCACCGTGTGGATCACGTTGTTCTCGAACCACGCGGTCGAGTGCTGCGTCGCGAGCGAGTTCACCGACGTCGGGCTGCGGCGCGCGTCGATCGGGCCGCCCATCATCGTCATCGTGAGCGGCGTGTCCTCGCCGCGGCTCGCCATCAGCGAGATCGCCGCGAGCACCGGCACCGTCGGCTGGCACACCGAGATCACGTGCAGGTTGCGCGCGCCGATGTGACGGATGAATTCCTGGATGTACGCGACGTAGTCGTGCAGGTGGAACGGGCCGGTCTCGACCGGCACCATCCGCGCGTCGATCCAGTCGGTGATGTAGACCTTGTGATCCTGCAGCAGCGTGCGCACCGTGTCGCGCAGCAGCGTCGAGTGGTGGCCCGACAGCGGCGCGCAGACCAGCACGACCGGCTCGTCCTTCAACTGCGTGACGGCGTCGGCGTCGTCCGAATAGCGCTTGAAACGCAGCAGCCGGCAGAACGGCTTCTCGACGATCGTCTGCTCGACGATCGGGATGTTGTGGCCGTCCTTGACGATCTGGTGAAGGTTGAATTCGGGCTTCTCGTAATCCTTGCCCAGCCGGTACATCAGTTCGTACGCGGCGGCCATCCGCGTCGCGCCCGGCATCAGCGAGAACGGGCTGGACGGATTGGCGAACGACTTGGAGGCGGCCTGGGCCCAGGCCGTGAGCGGGCTCAGCATCGCCCGCTGGAATTCGTGCAGTTGGTAAAGCATGCAGACTACTCCCGCGTGGGGGACGGTGCGCAAGGGCGGCGTGGGGCGTCGCGGCGTGCCGTGGGGGTCAGCGGCCGGCCATGTTGCACTGCGGCCGGTCAATCGTGTCGATCATATCGGACAACGATGAATGTTGCAATGCAACATTTCCGCGATTTTTCATCAAAATTTTGCGATTTGACGTTCTCTGAAAAAGCTGCCCGCGCCTCGTTCAGCGCCCCGTGGCCATCGCCGGTGCGGGCTGGCCGGCCGCGCGCGCCATTGCGTCTTCGTGGTGCATCAGGTTCATCGCGGTATGCACGAGCGCCACGTGCGAGAACGCCTGCGGGAAGTTGCCGACGAGCCGCCCGGCAACCGGGTCGTATTCCTCCGCGAGCAGCCCGAGATCGTTCGACAGCGAGAGCAGCCGGCTGAACAGGCGGTGCGCGTCGTCGATCCGGCCGAGCAGCGCGTAGTTGTCGACCAGCCAGAAACTGCACGCGAGAAACGTGCCTTCGCCGGGCGGCAGGCCGTCGTCGTATTCGGTCGTGCGGTAGCGCATCACGAGCCCGTCGTGCAGCAATTCCCGCTCGATCGCTTCGACCGTGCCGACGATGCGCGGGTCTTCCGGCGGCAGGAAGCCGAGCAGCGGCATCAGCAGCACGCTCGCGTCGAGCTCGTCGCTGCCGTAGCTCTGCGCGAACGCCTGCTTGTCCTTGTGCCACGCGTTGTCGCATACGTCGGCATGGATCCGCTCGCGCAGCGTGCGCCAGCGGTCGAGCGAGCCGGGCAGCCGGAACATTTCCGCAGACTTGATCGCGCGGTCGAACGCAACCCACGCCATCACCTTCGAGAACGTGAAATGACGGCGGCCGCCGCGCGTTTCCCAGACCCCCTCGTCGGGTTCCTGCCAGATCTTCTCGAGATGGTCGAGCAGCGCGCACTGCACGGACCAGACCGTGTCGTCGGCCTGCAGCCCGCCCACGCGCGCGAGGTGCAGCGCGGCCATCACCTCGCCGAACACGTCGAGCTGGAGCTGGTTCGCGGCGCCGTTGCCGATGCGTACGGGCTTCGAGTCCTGATAGCCGGGCAGCCAGTCGAGTTCCATTTCCGGCAGCCGGCGTTCGCCGGCGATCCCGTACATGATCTGGATCTGCTCGGGCGAGCCGGCCATCACGCGGCCGAGCCACGTGCGCCATGCGCGCGCCTCGTCGTAGTAGCCGCCGCGCATCAGCGCGAGCAGCGTGATCGTCGCGTCGCGCAGCCAGCAGTAGCGGTAGTCCCAGTTGCGGTTGCCGCCGATCTTCTCGGGCAGCGACGTGGTCGGCGCCGCGACGATGCCGCCGGTCGGCTCGTACGCGAGTGCCTTCAGCGTGATCAGCGAACGGCGCACGGCGGCCGCGTAGCGGCCCTGCACCTGGCAGCGGCCCGACCATTCGAGCCAGTAGTTCTCGGTGCGCGCGAGCATCGACAGCGGATCGCGCGCGGGCGGCAGCCGCATGTGCGATGCCGCGTAGCTGAGCGAGAACGGCACGCGTTCGTCGGCGCTCACCGTGAATTCCGCAATCGTATGGAGATTCTTGCCGGTGAGCGGCACCGGCGTACGCAGCACGACGGTGTCGGGGCCGGCGATCGCCTTCATGCCGTCCTCGCGGGTCAGTTGCGTGACCCACGGGACCGAGAAGCCGTAGTCGAAGCGCAACACGAGCTCCATGCGCATCTTCATCGTGCCGTGGCGGCCGACGACGATCCGCACGAGTTCGGACCAGCCGTTGCCGGGCGGCATGAAGTCGATCACGGTGACGGCGCCGTCGGCGCTTTCGTAATCGGTTTCGAGAATCAGCGTGTCGCCGCGATAGCGGCGGGTCGTGTGCGTGATCGCGGCGGCGTCGGCCGGCGCGAGCAGCCAGCGACCGTGCTCGGGCGTGCCGACGAGCGCCGCGAAGCAGGCGCCCGAATCGAAGCGGGGCCAGCACAGCCAGTCGACGGAGCCGTCTTTTGCGATCAGCGCGGCGGTGTGGCCGTCGCCGACGAGGGCGTAGTCTTCGATCAGGGCGGGCATGGGCAGGCGATCCTTGGTTTCGAGTTCACAATGCGGACGGCGGCGCCCGGGCTTCACGTGCCGGCGCTGCGCCCCGTATACTCGGCCGGGCGGCGGAGCGCGTGAACGGCCGGCGTTTCGTCCTATCTCAACACTTGAAGCGACTCGATGCAAGGAGGATTCAATGCCCAACCGTTTACGCGAGCATGACGCACGCGCTTCGACACGAGGGTTCCCGCTTAGGCTCGCTCACTGGATGAAAGGTTTCGCGATCGTGCTTTCACTGTCCGCGACCCATGCATTTGCGCAGCAATCGCCCGCCCCGGCCGACGGCGTCTACAACCTGCTCGTCGGCACCTATACGGGTGGCGGCAGCGACGGGATCTATGTTTACCGCTTCGATACGAAAACCGGCAGCGTCGCGCCGGTGTCGTCGGCGAAGACCGTGAATCCGTCCTATCTGTTGCCGAGCCGCGACGGTCGCACCGTCTACGCGGTCAACGAACTGCCCGGCGACGACGGGCCGGCGACGCAGCGCGGCGGCGTCAGCGCGTTCCGCTTCGACGCGAAGACGGGCGCGCTGACCTTCATCGACCGCGTGTCGTCGGAGGGGAACGATCCTTGCTATCTCGCGCTGTCGCCGGACGGCAAGTACCTCGTGACGGCCAACTATTCGGTTGCGGCGGATCCGGGCGGCAGCTTCGCGGTGTTCCCGCTGCGCGACGACGGCGCGGTCGGCCAGGCCGTGCTGACCGTGCACCATGAAGGCACGGGGCCCGTGAAGGGCCGCCAGGACGGCGCGCACGTGCACTCGACGGTGTTTTCGCCGGACGGTCGTTACCTGTTCGTGCAGGATCTCGGCGCGGACAAGATCTACGGCTACCGCTACACGGTGGACGGCAGCCGCGGGCTGATCGGCCCGACCGACACGCGCTACACGACGGTGAAGGTCGGTTCGGGCCCGCGTCACATGGTGTTCGGCGCCGACGGCCGGTTCGCGTACGTGACGAGCGAGCTGAACGCGTCGGTCGAGGTGTTCGGCTACCACGACGGCAAGCTGACGCCGGTCGAGACGGTGCCGATGACGGCGCCGGGCTTCAAGGGCAAGGTCGGCGGCGGTGCGATTCATCTGTCGCCGGACGGCCGCTTCCTGTATGCGAGCAACCGCGGCGACGCGAACGACATCGTGATCTACGCGGTGAACAAGGCCGACGGCCGGCTCAAGCACGTCGGCCGCCAGTCGAGCCTCGGCAAGACGCCGCGCGAGTTCCTGATCGATCCGACCGGCAAGTGGCTGATCGTCGGCAACCAGGACAGCGATACGTTCTACGTGTTCAGCCGCGATGCCGAAACGGGGCAGCTCGGCGCGAATCCGCAGAAGGTTGCGGTCGGCAAGCCGGTCGACTTCAAGCTGGTGCCGGCGCTGTAAATGACGAAGGGCGCTGCCGATGCAGCGCCCTTCGTGTTCCGGGGCGGCCGGTTTCGCGGTGCGCCCGCGCCGGCCGATCGCGGCCGGGCGGCCGCCTTGCTCAGTCGGCCGCGGCCGGCACGAGCACCTCGCGGCTGCCGTTGATGCCCATCGCCGATACGAGCCCGGCCGCTTCCATCTGCTCGACGAGGCGCGCGGCGCGGTTGTAGCCGATCCGCAACTGCCGCTGCACCGACGAGATCGACGCGCGCCGCGTGCGCACGACGAACGCGACGGCTTCGTCGTACAGCGGATCGGCTTCCGCGTCCGGCGCTTCGCCGAACAGGTCCTGCGTCGCACCGTCGGCGGCCGGGCCGTCGAGAATTCCTTCCTCGTACTGCGGCTCGCCGAACTGCTTCAGGTACTCGACGATCCGGTGCACTTCCTCGTCGGCGACGAACGCGCCGTGTACGCGCTGCGGGTAACCGGTGCCCGGCGGCAGGAACAGCATGTCGCCCATCCCGAGCAGCGATTCGGCGCCCATCTGGTCGAGGATCGTGCGCGAGTCGATCTTCGACGACACCTGGAACGCGACGCGCGTCGGGATGTTCGCCTTGATCAGGCCCGTGATCACGTCGACGGACGGACGCTGCGTCGCGAGGATCAGGTGGATGCCGGCCGCGCGCGCCTTCTGCGCGAGACGCGCGATCAGCTCTTCGATCTTCTTGCCGGCGACCATCATCAGGTCGGCCAGCTCGTCGATCACGACGACGATCAGCGGCAGCTTGGACAGCGGCTCGGGATCCTCGGGCGTCAGCGAGAACGGGTTGCCGATCTTCTTTTCCTTCGCTTCCGCGTCGCGGATCTTCTGGTTGAAGCCCGCGAGGTTGCGCACGCCGACGGCCGACATCAGCCGGTAGCGCTTCTCCATTTCGCCGACGCACCAGTTCAGCGCGTTCGCCGCGAGCTTCATGTCGGTGACGACCGGCGCGAGCAGGTGCGGGATGCCTTCGTAGACCGACAGTTCCAGCATCTTCGGGTCGATCATGATCAGCCGCACGTCCTCGGGCGTCGCCTTGTACAGCAGCGACAGGATCATCGCGTTGATCGCGACCGACTTGCCCGAGCCCGTCGTGCCGGCGACGAGCATGTGCGGCGCCTTCGCGAGATCGGTCACGACCGGGTGGCCGGTGATGTCCTTGCCCATCGCGATCGTCAGTTGCGACGGCGAATGCTGGTACTCGCGCGCGGCAAGGATTTCCGACAGGCGGATCATCTGGCGCTTCGCGTTCGGCAGTTCGAGGCCCATGCAGGTCTTGCCGGGGATCGTCTCGACGACGCGGATCGACGTGAGGCCGAGGCCGCGCGACAGGTCCTTCATCAGGCCGACGATCTGGCTGCCGCGCACGCCGAGCGCGGGCTCGATCTCGAAACGCGTGATCACGGGGCCGGCCGACGCGCCGACGACCGTCACCGGCACCTTGAATTCCTGCAGCCGCTGTTCGATCACCTGGGCCGTCTGCGCGAGGTGTTCCTCGGTGATCATTTCGACGTCGTCGGACGCGGGCTCGAGCAGGTCGAGCGTCGGCAGTTCGACGTTGAACGACGCGGGCGCGTGGAATTCGAACGCGTTCGGGCGCGGCTGGCGCGCGGGGGTGTCGGGGGCGACGGCTGTGTCGGCCGCGGCGGGCACGGCCGGTTCGGTTGCCACGGTGGCGATGGCGCCGATGGGCGCGGCAACGGGAAGCGTCGACGCAGCAGCGACAGTCACCGGCGTGGGCAGGCCCGCGCCGGGAACGGTTGTTGCCGGTTGCGGTGCTGCGATCGATGCGGCAGTCGGTGTCGCGGACACATTCGGCGCCGACCAGCTCGCCGACGATGCGGCAGGGGCGGGCGGTGTAGCGAACGTCGTAGTTGCAGTTGCCGCAGGCGCCGATGCGATCGGCAGGGGCTGCGTCGCGGTCGTTGCCGCGATGGACGCCAGCGATCCGGCCGCGGCGACATGCGAGGCTGCGACCGGTTGAGCCGGAGCCGCCGCGGTCGTGGTCATCGGGGTGACTGCGCCCGAGGACGATGTCGTTACGACGGAAGCGGCTGGCGGAACCGGCAGGCTGGCCGCCGGCTGCGGTGCGGTTGAGCCGGATCCGCCGAATGTCGTGCCGCTCGACGAGGTTGCCGTGTTGGCCGACAGAGTCGATGCGGGCGCGAAAGGCTGCGCGGCGATCGAGCCGGACGCGAAACTCACAGGCGTTGCGGGAGCGGGCGTAGGCGTTGCCGCCGGTGCAGGCGCTTGCGCGGTCGAGCTGAATGTCGAATCCGACGCGCCGGCCGTCGATGGTGCCGTGGCGGGCGCGACGGTCGATGCGCGGACGGGTGAACCGTAAGTCTCGCCCGTGACGCCGACCGGCGCCGTCGATGCGACCGATGCAACGGCCGGTGCCGAGGCGGCTGGCTGTGAAAGCGGAGCGGATGCCGGGCCGGTTGCATCGACCGGTGAAGTCGAAGCGACCGGTGCAAAGGTCGGTACCGAGGCAGCCGGCTGCGAAAGTGAAGCGGACGCAGTGCCGGTTACGCCGACCGGTGAAGTCGAAGCGACCGGTGCAACGGTCGATGTCGATGCGGTCGACTGCGAAAGCGAAGCGGATGCCGTGCCGGTTACGCCGACCGGTGAAGTCGAAGCGACCGGTGCAAAGGTCGATGCCGATGCGGCCGGCTGCGAAAGCGAAGCGGATGCCGTGCCGGTTGCGCCGGCCGGTGCAGCTGCAGCTGTGTCGGGCGCCATGCTCGATGCAGATGCAGGTGCCTGCGCGGTCGCACCGTGAGCGGCGCCGCCGAGCGGCGAAGTAGCGGCGGCCGAAGCCGTCGGTGCTGCGGCAAACGGTTGAGCTGTCTGCGATTGCGGCAATTCCGCGGAAACGGCCGTATCTGTCGTTGCAGGTTGCACGGTCGGCGGAATCGATGGTGTCCGCGTCCAATCTGTCGCGGGCGTGGCGCCCTGCGCGATTGCTGGTAGCGGCGCGGCACGTTCGGCTGCTTTCGGCTCGACGGTTTCCGATGCGGTACGCGATGCAGTCAGTGCCGACGCCGCCGCTAGCGGCACGGCGTCGGAACTGGCGCGTGCCGACGATTCTGCGATCGACGAAGAGGGGAGGGCCACAAACGGCGCGATCTCCCCGGCGGGTCTGACGTCGGCGTGAGCATCGGCGACGCCCTGCGGCGCACGGGCCGGTGCAACGCGATCGATCGCGGGCACCGGTTGTGCTGCGCGCTTGTCATCGGTATCGATGGACGCAACCGGTTTGCTTGCAGCGATGTCGTGAACCGCCTCGTCTTGCGGTTGCGCAAAGGCCGCATTGGCCGGCTGCGATCCCGTCGCGCCGGTCGGCGACGCAGCGATCGGGCTACCGGCCGATCCGTCGAACGCGGAAACCGGCTGGCTGGCGAGGTCTTCCCACGGAGCGAGGTCGATCGGCGCGTCGAACGATGGCGCGGGCGCGATCCCGGACGCCGGTGCGGCGGGCGCATCGTCGGCGTGCCGGATATCGGGGGCGCCGCGATGCGAAAACGCCGCATTGTCGATGCCGGTATCCGGCAGCGTCTGCGGGACGACGTCGTCGAACGCAGTGGTGCCCCAATCGGCAACCGGCGCGTGGATACCGGGTTCTGCCGGCATGAACGCATCCAGCATGATCGGCGCGTTGTCGTCGTAAGCGGGCGCCGCATCGTGTTCGACCGTGGCGCCGGCGTCATGGTCCGCGACGCCGTGCGTCGCGGAGACGAACCCGTTCGACACGGCAGCCGACACCGGCGCGGCAACGCTGCCGGCTGCCGCTGCCATACCGGCCACGGTTGCGGCGGCTGCCGCCGCGTGCGCGGCATCGGTCGACTGCGAACCGCCGAGCGTGGCCCATTGTGCGGTGCTGGCCTCGATCGAGCGCAGCGTGTCGTGAACGCTCGGCGCCGGCGTGATCGGCGCCGCGGGTTTTTCCGTCCATGCATAGAGCGGCGCGCGCGCTGGCGTTGGCGGTGCCGGGCGGCGTCGCGCGGTGTCCGGCGGCAGGCCGGCCGCGCCGATTCCCGCCGCCGGTCGCACGGGCGGGCGCGGCGGCGGTGCGCTGGCCGGCCGCGGCGTGACCGTGGTGTGCGGAGCGGCCTGTTTCAGCGCAGCGGTGGCTGGTCGCGCAGCCGTCGGCCGAGGCCGGACGGGTTCGAATCCGACCGGAAGCGGGGCGGGATCGGGGCGCGGCACTTGCGAGTTTGCCGCCGCACGCGCGAGGCTGGCGGTGCTGCCGGTCGTCGGGGGCGGCATCGCGCTGGCCGGGATCGGTGCGGGCGGTGCCGGCATGCTGCGACCGGTCGCGGTCGGCTTCAGCCAGCCCGACGGCGCGACGGGTTCCGTGTGCGGACGCGGGGGCGTTTTGCTGCGCGGCTTCGGCCGCGCCTGCGGGTCGGGTTTCCACAGCGTCGGGCGCGAATACCGGCCGTTCTGGCGCGGCGCCATCGAGTTGACGGTATGCGCGGTGGTCGGCTGCACGACGTCGTCGTCGCGATGCAGTGCGCTGCGCGGCAGGTCGGCGATACCGCGGGCATCGTCGTCGTCGCGCTCGCGCGACAGCTTGACGCCGAACGACGTGTCGACCCATGCGGCGAACTGGCGCCAGCCGATGCCGGTCAGCCAGGGCAGCCCGGCGAAGAACAGCACGACCATCGCGACCGGCGTGCCGATCGGACCGAGCACATGGACGAAGCCGGCGGAGAACGCGTGGCCGAGCGCGTTCGTGTCGGGGCCCGACAGCGCGCTCGTCAGCGTGCAGCTTGCGACGAACACCGCGGCGAAGCCGAGCCACAGGCGGATCGAGCCGCGGCCGGCGAGGCCGCCGCCGCCGGGCAGCATCGCCTGCACGAGACGCCAGAACAGAAGGAGGAACCAGACGGCGGAGATGCCGAACCAGCCGAAGACAACCGTGTGCATGCTTTGAAACAGGAGTGGGGAGGGGCGCGCGCGGCGCGACCCGCCGAGTTTAACCGGCCGGCGAACAAGATTCTAAGATGGCGTGAATTCGTTTCACGCCGTGCGGCGCGTGCGTCCGGCACACGCGCGCGACGCGCAACGCGAAGGCGGTCGGCCGGCCTTCGCGCGCGCGGTGCGTCAGGGGCTCCGGTGCGTGAAGGTCAGCGTTGCGCCGGCATTGGTCACGATCTGCAGTTGCTTGGGTTCGCGCATCTGCACGCCGGTCTTCTCGATGTGGGCAAGCGCGTCGAGGTACGCGTGTTCGAGCTGGCCGCCGAGCGTATTCGGGCAGGCCATCCGTGTGCCGGCGAGCGGCCCGAAGCTCAGCAGGCCGTTCTTGATCGCGTAGGTGCCCATATAGCGGTTGCAGCCCGAGAACCCGCTGGCGCGCCGGATGCCCGAATCGGTCGACAGCGCGAGCTTGATCGGCTCGCCGTTGTCGCCGTGCGGGATCGTGCGCGGCGTGCCGTCGGCGTTCAGCCAGCTGGTGAGTTCCCAGCTCGTGTCGTCGAGCAACTGGACGGCGGCCGGGTTGTACGGGTCGGGGGCGGGGGCGGCGGAGTCGGGATGGGTCGGCATCGCGCAGGCGGCGAGAAGCGTGGCAAGCGTCAACGCGCAGAGCGGCGCGCGCAACGGACGAAGCAGGCCGGTGCGGGCGCGTGCGGCTGCGAACAGGTGGGACATGAGCCTCGTTCCTCATCGGATTCTGATCAAGGCGTAAGAGTAACGCACCCGCCCCGCGGCAGGCGAGCCGACACTTCACGCGTGAAAACGTTCGCAGCCTGCCCGCGCGCGGCGCACGGCCGGGCAGCGGCGTGGCGAAACCGCCAAACCGGCGACGTGGCGCGTGTTAACATCGGAGCCGTTTTCGTTCTCCACCAGAAGCGGGAAATCACATGCAGATCGGTCAGCGGCTCGGTACGCCGCTTTCGCCCTCAGCCACGCGCGTCATGCTGCTCGGCGCCGGCGAACTCGGCAAGGAAGTCATCATCGCGTTGCAGCGGCTCGGCGTAGAAGTCATCGCGGTCGACCGCTATCCGGACGCACCGGGCCATCAGGTCGCGCATCGCGCGCACGTGATCGACATGACGGACGCCGCCGCGCTGCGGGCGATCGTCGAGGCCGAGCGCCCGCACCTGATCGTGCCGGAGATCGAGGCGATCGCGACCGACGCGCTCGCCGCGATCGAAGCGGACGGCCTCGCCGAGGTGATCCCGACCGCACGCGCGACGCAGCTCACGATGAACCGCGAAGGGATTCGCCGGCTCGCGGCCGAGGAACTCGGGCTGCCGACGTCGCCGTATGCATTCGCGGAATCGTTCGAGGCCTTCAGTGCGGCGGTTGCGAAGATCGGCATGCCGTGCGTCGTGAAGCCGGTGATGTCGTCGTCGGGCAAGGGCCAGTCGGTCGTGAAGACCGAAGCCGACGTGAAGCCCGCGTGGGACTACGCGATGGCGGGCGGGCGCGTGAACCACGGCCGCGTGATCGTCGAGGGTTTCATCGATTTCGAATACGAGATCACGCAACTGACCGTGCGCGCGATCGACCCGGCGACGCTCGGCACGCGCACCTACTTCTGCGAACCGGTCGGCCACGTGCAGGTCGCGGGCGACTACGTCGAATCGTGGCAGCCGCAGCCGATGAGCGCGGCGGCGCTCGAGAAGTCGCGCGAGATCGCGCACAAGGTCACCGAGGCGCTCGGCGGGCGTGGGCTGTTCGGCGTCGAGCTGTTCGTGCGCGGCGACGACGTGTGGTTCTCCGAGGTGAGCCCGCGGCCGCACGATACGGGCCTCGTCACGCTCGCGTCGCAGCGCCAGTCGGAATTCGAGCTGCACGCGCGCGCGATTCTCGGGCTGCCGGTCGATCCGGCGCTCGGTACGCCGGCCGCGTCGGCCGTGATCTACGGCGGGCTCGACGAGCGCGGGATCGCGTTCGAAGGTGTGCGCGACGCGCTCGCGGTGCCGGGCGCCGACCTGCGCCTGTTCGGCAAGCCGGAAAGTTTTGCGAAGCGGCGCATGGGCGTCGCGCTGGCGACCGGCGCGACCGTCGACGAAGCCCGCGAACGCGCGAAGCGCGCCGCCGCGGCCGTCCGGCCCGTGTCGGCCGGCTGACGGAACGAGGAGAGGGCGATGGCGCCGATCTGGCTGCGTATCGGAAAGCTGGGCGCCGCGCTGGCGCTTGCCGCGGGTCTCGCGGGCTGCGGCCTCGCGGCCGCGCCGTGCCGGGTGGCATCGGCCGGGCTCAAGATCGTGCCGCTCGTCGGCCATGTCGCAGCCGCGCCGACCGACGCGTGCGCCGACGTCATCGATCCCTGACGACGATAAGCGGTGCGATAACCAACAATAACCGCGCCCCGCGAGGGCGCGTTTCCACCCGTCTCGTGAGAGGACCTGCATGATTCGCCAAACCGTCGCCGCACTCGCGCTCGCCGGCACCGCCGTTTCCGTCGCGCATGCCGCGCAACTGACCGTCGAAGAGATCGACGCCGATGCGCGCCAGCAGACCGTCTACCAGTGCGCGAACCAGAAGCAGCCCGTGCGCGTGTCGTACTGGCTCGCGGGCAACGGCCAGAGCTTCGCGCTCGTGCCGGTCAACGGGCGGCAACTGCTGTTCGTCGATACCGTGTCGGCTTCGGGCGCGCGCTATCAGGCCGGCCGCTATACATGGTGGACGAAGGGCAAGGAAGCGACGCTGCGCGACGAGATCGCCGACCTGAAGTCGCCGCCGCTGCTTGGCGACTGCGTGCAGGTCGAGAAGAAAAAGAAGAAGGGCTGAGCACCGGGCGCGATCGCGGATCGTGCCCGCCAGGCGCCAGCGCAAGCCGGCTGCCGGACCTGAAGGTCCGGCGCTCAGGCCCGCCGCGGACGCCTGGCAACGCCATTCTTGATCAGGCCCCTGATATCGCTCGACGACCGATCGGGATAGCTCGTCCGGGCCGTGCGCCGGCCGTGCGGCGCTGTCCGGGCCCGCCGCGCGAACTGCCGCTGCGGCCGTTCGCGGCGTTGTCACGGACAGATGGCCGCGCAGTGCTACAATACGGCCCTTTCCGCCGGCATTCGCGCCGAACGGAGTCCGCACGGCCTGGTGTCCGGCGTTCGCATTGAACCGGTCCCAAGCGCCAGAGCGGCGCCGCGCGGCGCGCCGCGGCTCCGTCTATTTCCGAATTGTGATGAGCGCAGGCCCGGCTGGCCTGACGCACGATGTCCCCGCCGCGCCTTTTGAGCGAAACGCCACCATGTCCGATTCTGTCGCCAAGCCCGTCGACGCAACCTTCGACCAATTCGGCCTTGCCGCCGATATCCTGAAAGCCATTGTGGAGCAGGGCTATACGACGCCGACGCCGATCCAGGCGCAGGCCATTCCGGTCGTGCTCGCCGGCCGCGACGTCATGGGCGCCGCGCAAACAGGCACCGGCAAGACCGCGAGCTTCTCGCTGCCGATCATCCAGCGCCTGCTGCCGCAGGCCAACACGAGCGCATCGCCCGCGCGCCACCCGGTGCGTGCGCTGATCCTCACGCCGACCCGCGAACTCGCCGACCAGGTCGCCGCGAACGTGCATGCGTACGGGAAGCACACGCCGCTGCGCAGCGCGGTCGTGTTCGGCGGCGTCGACATGAACCCGCAGATGGCCGAGTTGCGCCGCGGCGTCGAGATCCTGATCGCGACGCCGGGCCGCCTGCTCGACCACGTGCAGCAGAAGACCGCGAACCTCGGGCAGGTGCAGATGCTCGTGCTCGACGAGGCCGACCGGATGCTCGACATGGGCTTCCTGCCCGATCTGCAGCGCATCCTGAATCTGCTGCCGAAGGAGCGCCAGACGCTGCTGTTCTCGGCCACCTTCTCGCCGGAAATCAAGAAGCTCGCGTCGACCTACCTGCGCAACCCGCAGACGATCGAGGTCGCGCGCAGCAACTCGACGAACGCGAACGTCACGCAGATCGTCTACGACGTCGCCGAAGGCGACAAGCAGGCGGCCGTCGTGCAGTTGCTGCGCGATCGCGGGCTCAAGCAGGTGATCGTGTTCTGCAACAGCAAGATCGGCGCGAGCCGGCTCGCGCGCAATCTCGAGCGCGACGGCGTGGTCGCGTCGGCGATCCACGGCGACAAGACGCAGATCGAGCGGATGCAGGCGCTCGACGCGTTCAAGCGCGGCGAAATCGAGGCGCTGGTCGCGACCGACGTGGCCGCGCGCGGCCTCGACATCGTCGAGCTGCCGGCCGTGATCAACTTCGACCTGCCGTTCAGCGCGGAAGACTACGTGCACCGGATCGGCCGTACCGGCCGCGCGGGCGCGACCGGCGACGCGCTGTCGCTGTGCAGCCCGAACGAGCGCAAGCAGCTCGCCGATATCGAGAAGCTGATCAAGCGTCCGCTCGAAGTGCAGACGCTCGCAATCGACAAGCCGGCGCGCCATCGTCAGGACGAACGTGGCGGCGAGCGTAGCGGCGACCGCAACAGCGAGCGCGGTGGCGAACGCGGTGGCCGGCGCGAACGCGACGAGCATCGCGGTGCATCGGCGCGCCGCTCGGCCGGTTCCGAGCGTAGTGGCCATCACCGTCGCCACGAAGCGCCGGTCGACGATTTCTTCCTGAAGCCGTACGAGCCGTCGGCGGCGGCGAAGCAGTCGGACGACGCACAGCCCGCGCAGCAGCCCGAGAAGAAAGGGCCGAAGCGCCAGGTCGCCGCGCTGCTCGGCGGGTTCGGGATGCCGCGCAAGCCGTCGGCTTAAGCCGGACGAACATGGCGGGGCGGCGCGCGAGCGCTGCCGGAAAAGCGGGTGCATGCGATGAGCATGTGCCCGTTTTTTATTGGGGCTGTGGTTGGATGGGGCGGGCGGGATGCGGGCTTCGCGGCGCGCGATGCCAAACCGGCACTCGATCGGCGCGAAACCGGCTCGCCGGCCGCTTTAGCCGGCCAGCGGCCCGAAGCGTTGCGCCCACGCGACCGTCGCGGCCGAGTAGAACGCATCCAGCGTCGTGCCCGCGAGCGCGCCATCGGGCGCGAGGCCCAGATGCGCGGCCGCGGCCTGCAGTGCCGGCAGCGGATCGTCGCGCTCGAGTGCGGTCGCGCCCGTCTGCTTGCTGAGCTTCTCGCCGTTTGCATCGACGACGACGGGTACGTGCAGATACCGCGGCGTCGGTACGCCGAGGCAGTGTTGCAGATGGATCTGGCGCGCGGTCGAATCGAGCAGGTCGGCGCCGCGCACGACGTGCGTGATGCGCGCATCGGCATCGTCGACGACGACCGCGAGCTGATAGGCCCATTGCCCGTCCGCGCGCTTCAACACGAAATCGCCGACTTCGGTCGCGAGGTCTTGCGATTGCGTGTGCTGCCAGCGGTCGTCGAACGTGACGATCGCCGCGTCGCCGTCCGGTACGCGTAGCCGCCATGCGCGTGCAGGCTTGCCGTGCAGACCGGTGCGGCAGGTGCCCGGATACGCGAGCGTCGTGTGGCGCTCGTGCGCGGCGCGCAGCGAGTCGGCGATTTCCTTGCGCGTGCAGCCGCACGGATAGACGAGCCCCGCTGCGACGAGCTGCTCGAGCGCGGCCGTGTACGCGGCATCGCGCGTGCTTTGCCATACGGGCGGCTCGTCGGGCGTCATGCCGAAATGCGCGAGCGTTGCGAGGATGTCGTCGGCCGCGCCGGGTACCGTGCGCGGGCCGTCGAGAGCCTCGATGCGCACGAGCCATGCGCCGCCGTGCGCGCGCGCGTCGAGCCAGCTTGCAAGCGCGCCGACCAGCGAGCCGAAGTGCAGCGGCCCGGTGGGTGACGGCGCGAAGCGGCCGCGATAGCCGTTCATCGGGGCGCGGGTCGCGCGCTTACGCGGCGCTGGCTGCCTGCGCGCAGGCCGGGCACGACTTGCCGGGCACGTAGCTCGGCGACTGTTGCGCTTCCGGCGTGACGACCGCGCGGCACGCGAAGCACGTGACGTTCTCGGTAGGCTGGAGTTGCGGGTTCAGCGCGGTGCGGTAGTCGAACACGAAGCAGTCGCCGTGATAATGGGCGCCGCCGACTTCCTCGAAATACTTCAGGATCCCGCCTTCGAGCTGGTACACGTTCTCGATGCCGATTTCCTTCATGTGGATCGCGGCCTTCTCGCAGCGGATGCCGCCCGTGCAGAACGACACGACCGTCTTGCCGTCGAGATCGGCGCGGTTCGCATCGATCACTTCCGGGAATTCGCTGAACTTGTCGATCCGGTAGTCGAGCGCGTCGTCGAATGTGCCGACGTCGACCTCGAACGCATTGCGCGTATCGAGCATCACGACCGGGCGGCCCGTGTCGTCGTGGCCGCGGTCGAGCCATGACTTCAGCGTGCGCGCGTCGACGAACGGCGCGCGACCGAGTTCCGGCTTGATCGCCGGCTTCTTCATCGTGATGATCTCGCGCTTCAGGCGCACGAGCATGCGGCGGAACGGCTGCGAGTCGGACAGGCTTTCCTTGAACTGCAGCGTCGCGAACTTGCCTTCGAACAGCGGATCGTGGCGGATGTACGCGATGAACGCGTCGGCCGCTTCGCGCGTGCCGGCGATGAACAGGTTGATGCCTTCCGGCGCGAGCAGGATCGTGCCGCGCAGGTCGAGTTCGTTGCAGCGGGCGGTGACGAGCGGGCGCCATTGCTCGTTCGCGTCGAGCGACACGAAGTGGTAGGCGGCGAGGTTGACGATGGTCATGATGGTCCGACGGGAAACGGCCGCACGGCGGCCCGCAAAAAAGGGTGCGAAGCCGTGGCGATGATTCGAAAACCCGTATTATCCCGCAAACCGCTTGCGCACCGACATCCAGCCGTTTGGCCAGCCGCGCGACGTGGTGTCGCGCGCATCGGCCGAACGGCCAGTGCGGGGATTTTTTGGGCAGCCAGCGCGGCGACGCGGCTACAATAACGCCCATGTCAGATCCCCGCTTCGTTCATCTTCGCGTTCACTCCGAATTCTCGATTGCCGACGGCATCGTGCGTCTCGACGACATCGTCAAGGCGGCGGCCGCGGACGGCCAGGGCGCGCTCGCGCTCACCGATCTCGGCAACGCATTCGGCCTCGTCCGTTTCTACCAGGAAGCCCGCGGCAAGGGCATCAAGCCGATCGCCGGCTGCGACGTCTGGATCATGAATCCGGACGATCGCGACAAGCCGTCGCGGCTGCTGCTGCTCGTGAAGGACAAGGTCGGCTACCTGAATCTCTGCGAGCTGCTGTCGAAGGCATGGCTCACGAACCAGTATCGCGGCCGCGCGGAACTCGACGCGAGCTGGCTCGACGGCGAACTCGCGCAGGGGCTGCTCGCGCTGTCGGGCGCGCAGCAGGGCGATATCGGGCTCGCGCTCGCGGCCGGCAACGAAGAAGCAGCGCGCCGTCACGCCGAGCGCTGGGCGAAGGTGTTTCCGGGCGGCTTCTACATCGAGCTGCAGCGATACGGCCAGCCGGGCGCCGAGGCGTATATCCAGCAGGCCGCGACGCTCGCCGCGTCGCTGAAGCTGCCGGTCGTCGCGACGCACCCGACGCAGTTCATGACCGACGACGATTTCACCGCGCACGAGGCGCGCGTGTGCATCTCGGAAGGCGACATCCTCGCGAACCCGCGGCGCCAGAAACGCTTCACGACCGACCAGTATTTCCGCACGCAGGACGACATGGTCGCGCTGTTCGCCGACCTGCCGTCGGCGGTCGCGAACACGGTCGAGATCGCGAAACGCTGCAACCTGAAGCTCGAGCTCGGCAAGCCGAAGCTGCCGCTGTTCCCGACGCCGGACGGCATGTCGCTCGACGACTACCTGGTCCAGCTGTCGAAGGAAGGGCTCGAGACGCGACTCGTGCAGCTCTATCCGGCCGAAGCCGAACGCGACGCGCAGCGCGACACGTACTACAAGCGCCTCGAATTCGAATGCGGGACCATCACGAAGATGGGCTTCCCCGGCTACTTCCTGATCGTCGCGGACTTCATCAACTGGGCGAAGAACAACGGCGTGCCGGTCGGCCCGGGCCGCGGCTCCGGCGCCGGTTCGCTGGTCGCGTACGCGCTCGGCATTACCGACCTCGACCCGCTGCGCTACAACCTGCTGTTCGAGCGCTTCCTGAACCCGGAACGCGTGTCGATGCCCGACTTCGACATCGACTTCTGCCAGCACGGCCGCGACCGCGTGATCCAGTACGTGAAGGAGAAGTACGGCGCGGACGCCGTGTCGCAGATCGCCACCTTCGGCACGATGGCAGCGAAGGCGGCCGTGCGCGACATCGGCCGCGTGCTCGACCTCGGCTACATGTTCACCGACGGCGTGGCGAAGCTGATCCCGTTCAAGCCGGGCAAGCACGTGACGATCGCCGACGCGATGAAGGAAGAGCCGCAGCTGCAGGAGCGCTACGACCACGAGGACGAAGTCCACCAGCTGCTCGATCTCGCGCAGCGCGTCGAGGGCCTCACGCGTAACGTCGGGATGCACGCGGGCGGCGTGCTGATCGCGCCCGGCAAGCTGACCGATTTCTGCCCGCTGTACACGCAGGGCGACGACGGCGGCGTCGTCAGCCAGTACGACAAGGACGACGTCGAAGCCGTCGGCCTCGTGAAGTTCGACTTTCTGGGCCTCACGACGCTGACGATCCTCGACTGGGCCGAGCGCTACATCCGCCGCCTCGATCCGTCGAAGGCCGACTGGTCGCTCGCGCAGGTGCCGCTCGACGATCCGGCTTCGTTCCAGATCCTGAAGAAGGCCAACACGGTCGCGGTGTTCCAGCTGGAAAGCCGCGGGATGCAGGGCATGCTGAAGGATGCGCAGCCCGACCGCTTCGAGGACATCATCGCGCTGGTGTCGTTGTACCGTCCGGGCCCGATGGACCTGATCCCGAGCTTCTGCGCACGGAAGCACGGCCGCGAGAAGGTCGACTATCCGGATCCGCGCGTCGAACCCGTCCTGAAAGAGACCTACGGCATCATGGTCTATCAGGAGCAGGTGATGCAGATGGCGCAGATCATCGGCGGCTACTCGCTCGGCGGCGCGGACTTGCTGCGTCGCGCGATGGGCAAGAAGAAGCCCGAGGAGATGGCCAAGCACCGCGAGATCTTCGCCGAGGGCGCCGCGAAGAACGGCCTCACGCGCGAGAAGTCCGACGAGATCTTCGACCTGATGGAGAAGTTCGCGGGCTACGGCTTCAACAAGTCGCACGCGGCCGCGTATGCACTGCTCGCGTATTACACCGCGTGGCTGAAGGCGCACCATCCGGCCGAATTCATGGCGGCCAACATGACGCTCGCGATGGACGACACCGACAAGGTGAAGATCCTGTTCGACGACTGCGTCGTGAACAACCTCGTCGTGTTGCCGCCCGACATCAACCAGTCGCATTACCGGTTCGAGCCCGTCGCCGAAGCCGACGGCAAGCGCTCGCGCACGATCCGCTACGGTCTCGGCGCGGTGAAGGGCAGCGGCCAGAACGCGATCGAGGAAATCCTGCGCGCTCGCGAGGAAAAGGCGTTCACCGACCTGTTCGACTTCTGCGAACGGATCGACCGGCGCGTCGTCAACCGCCGCACGGTCGAGGCGCTGATCCGCGCCGGGGCGTTCGATTCGCTGAACGCGAACCGCGCGCAGATGCTCGCGTCGGTGCCGCTCGCGATGGAAGCGGCCGACCAGGCCAAGGCGAACGCAATGCAGGCCGGGCTGTTCGACATGGGCGCCGAGTCGCCGCACGCGCATGCGCTCGTCGATGAACCGGCGTGGGACGACAAGCGTCGCCTGCAGGAAGAAAAGGGCGCGCTCGGCTTCTACCTGTCCGGTCACCTGTTCGACGCGTATCGCGACGAGGTGCGCCGCTTCGTGCGGCAGAAGGTCGGCGACCTGAAGGAAGGGCGCGACAAGCTCGTCGCGGGCATCATCGCGTCGCTGCGCACGCAGATGACCCAGCGCGGCAAGATGCTGATCGCGCTGCTCGACGACGGTTCGGGCCAGTGCGAGATCACGATCTTCAACGAGCAGTTCGAGGCGAACAAGGCGCTGTTCAAGGAAGACGAACTGCTGATCGTGCAGGGGCAGGCGCGCAACGACGCATTCACGGGCGGCATCCGCTTCACGACCGATACCGTGATGGATCTCGAACGCGCGCGCAGCCGCTACGCGCAGGCCGTGCGGCTGACGATGAACGGCAACGCCGACGCAGCCGCGCTGCGCCGCGTGCTCGAGCCGCACGTGTCGAAGGACGATCCGGCCGCCGCGCACGCGGTCGAAGCGCCCGCGCCGCGCGGCGGCGGGCGTGACGGCGGCCGTCGCCCGCAGGCGCCGCTGCCGAACGGCCTCGCGGTCCAGATCCACTACAGCAACGCGCGGGCGCAAGGCGAAATGCGTCTCGGCGACGCGTGGCGCGTGAAGCCGAGCGACATGCTGCTCGCGGAACTGCGCGCGGCGTTCGACGGCAGTGTCGTCGAAATCACGTACTGACCGCTTCCCGACCACCGGACGGCTGTCGCGATACGCGGCCCGTCGCATCGCCATCGTGCGGTGCGGCGGGCCGTTTTTGCATCTTCGGTTACCCGGGGCTTGGGCCGGCCATCCGGACGCTATACAATCCGGCGCAAGCCGCGCTCGCACGCGCGCACACAAACGGGGGCGGATCCATGCGGCGAGCGGCAACGCGCGACAGGGCCGTCCCGGAACTGGATGCCGGGGCATCGGCCCGTCGCGACGATAAAAACTGACAGTCCACCACATGACCATGGCCAACAGGAACCCGACGGAGCGGATCCTCGTGATCCGGATTGATTTTCTGGGCGACATGCTGTGCACGACCGCGTTCCTTGGTGCGCTGAAGGAGCGCTGGCCCGGCGCGGAGCTGCATGTGGTCGCGAACCGCTACAACGCGGCCGCGCTGGCCGGCAACCCGGACGTGCACGCGGTTCACACGTACGTGTACAGCCGCCAATGCGAACGCAACGACCGTCCCGGGCGGATGCGCGCGTTCTTCGACCGGCTGCGGCTCGTGCGCCGCCTGCGTCGCTTGCGGTTCGACCTCGTGGTCGTGCCGAACGGCGGCATGCATCGCAGCAGCATGCAGTTCGCGCGCCAGCTCGGCGCGAAGGATTGCCGCTGGCACGATGCCGACACCGAATTCGACGATCGCAAGCCCGAACACGTCGCGCAGCGGCCGATGTGCCACGAGGCGCTGTCGGGGTTCCGGCTCGTGCCCGAACTCGGCCGTGCCGATCTCGACCGCCTCGCGCTGTCGGTTCATCCCGATCGCACGTTGCAGGACGAGTGGTATCGCCTGCTCGGGGAGCGCACGAAGCCGCGAGTCGGTTTGTTCGTGTCGAACAAGGCGGCCGAGCGCCGCTGGCCCGCGGACCGCTGGCGCGACCTCGGCGAGCGGCTCGCGCCGTTCGCCGACGTGATCGTGTTCCGCGATCCGGCCATCCGCAAAACCGCCGAGGACGAGGCGTGGCGCGATGTGAGCGCGCGCCATGTCGCGCCGTCGTCGGTCGCCGATCTGGTGGCTGCCGCGAGCCTGCTCGATACGATCGTGTCGGCCGACAGCGCACCCGTGCATCTCGCGTCGGCGCTCGGCTTGCCGGTTGCCGCGCTGTTCGAGGACCGTCCCGAGAAATACCTGCGCTGGCATCCGCTCGGCGTGCCGCACGTGATCCTGCGCGCCGGCGCGACCGTCGACGCGATCGGTGTCGACGCGGTCGAGCGCGCCGTGCGTCATCTGCTGTCGCAGGCCGGCCATTGCGACGAGCAGGTGACGGATGCGGCGCGCGCACGGCCGGCGGCCGCCGCGACATCCGCGGTCGTGACCATCGCTTCGTAGCGCCGGAAGCACCGCACGCGGTGCAAGCGCCGGCGCGTGCCTCACTGCGTTCCGCAGGCAGGGCTGCATCAGGGTCACGTCAGCGCGTCCTGCACGGCCCGTTCGCGATGCCGCGCCGGCTGCTGCAAAATCCTGTACATTGCCAGCCTTGTTCAGCCAGCTAGACAGACCGATTGCCGTGGCCCTGTTTTCCTCCGCCCGCCCGCCCAGAACCATCCTCGTTGCCGCGCCGCGCCGTATCGGCGACGTGCTGCTGACGACGCCGCTGGTGCGTTCGCTGAAGGCCCGCTGGCCCGATGCGCAGATCGACATGCTGGTGTTTCGCGGCACCGAGGGCGTGCTCGAGCACAATCCGGACGTGCGGCGCGTGATCGTCGTCGCACAGCGCGCGGGATTCCGCGAGCGGCTGCGCGACGCGCTGTCGATGTGGCGCCGCTACGATCTCGCGTGCGCGGCGCTGAGCTCCGACCGGCCGCGTTTCTATAGCTGGTTCGCGGGCCGCAAACGGGTCGGCCTCGTCGATCCCGACCGCGTCACGTGGCTCACGCGGATGATGCTGAACGGGATCGCGATCAATCACCACGAATCCGCGCATACGGTCGTCAGCACGCTCGCGCTCGCACCCGTGATCGGCATCGAGCCGGTGTCCGAGGTCGTCGCGCCCGGCATCGGCGATGATCCCGCGCGGCGCGCGCGCTTCGACGCATGGCTCGCGGAGTCGCCGGCGATCCGCGACGGCAAGCCGCTGGTCGTCCTGCATCCGTATCCGATGTTCCGCTACAAGCAATGGCGGCTCGAAGGCTGGGTCGAGATGATCGACTGGCTGCGCGAGCGCGGCTTTGCGGTCGCGTTGTCGGGCGGTCCGGCCGATCGCGAGCGCGAGTATGCGGAGCAGGTCGCGGCCGAGGCGGGCGGCGACGTGCTGAATCTGGTCGGCCGCCTCACGTTCGGCGAGAGCGCGGAACTCGTGCGGCGCGCGCGGCTCTTCATCGGCCCCGACACCGGCGCGACGCACGTCGCGGCTGCGACAGGCACCGACACGATCGCGCTGTTCGGCCCGTCCGACCCGGTGCGCTGGGGACCGTGGCCGCAGCACTGGCCCGCGACCGAGAATCCGTGGCCGCTGCGCGGTTCGGGGCGGCACGGGAACGTGTGGCTGCTGCAGGGGGAGGGCGATTGCGTGCCGTGCCGGCACGAGGGCTGCGAGCGCAAGGTCGACAGCCGCAGCGATTGCCTCGCCAATCTCGGCGCGCAGCGCGTGAAAGCTGCGGCGGCCGAGATGCTCGGGCTGAATCCGCCGAGTCCGGCCGGGGCCGTCGTCGATACGTCGCGACTGCATCGCGCCGGATCCGACTGACGACTGACGCGCGGAAGACGCGCGTTTTTGCTGCGTTGCAGGCGGCTTGTTTCGCGACGAGCCGTGCAGCCCGCTCGCTTTGACGGCGTGCCTCCACTGCCGCCGAAGCCGGCCGGCTGCAGCGCGGATGCCGTTGCGCGTTACGCGCTGCGCCTGATCGCCGACGTCTCGCGCGGCAGCGCCTCGCCGCTCGCGCCGCAACCGAGCAGGATGCCGGCCAGCAGCACGATCAGGTGCCCTTCGGCGAAATCGAGCAGCAGCGAATTCGCGAGACTGCCGATCGCGAAGATCGCGAGCCACGCGAGCAGCAAGTGCCGCGAGCGCGGATCGAGTGTGCGGCTGCCGCGCGCGATCTGCACGATCAGGTTCACGAACAACAGCAGGCCGAGCGAGCCGAGCTGCACGGCCATCAGCAGGTATTCGTTGTGCGGGTTCGACGTGAGCTGGCCTTCGGCGGCTGTCTTGCCGGCCGTGAGCTTCTCGAATTCGAACTCGAGGCCGCCCGCGCCGTAACCGATCACGGGGTGCTGGCGAAACAGCTCGAGTCCCTTCCTGTACCACTCCAGGCGCAGCCCGGTCGGCGTAGCAGCATCGCTTTGCCTGTATTGCTGCACCTCCGACGCGACCTTCACGAGCCGCCCGTTGTGAACCGTGCAGGCGGCAGCCACGAGCGCCATGCCGCCCAGCACGAGCGCGCCGGCGGCGAGCCAGGCGCGCAGCGCCGACTGTCGGCGCAACAGCAACACGAAACGTACGGCGACGACGAGGATCAGCAGCAGTGCGACGATCTGCCCGGTGCGCCCCTGCAGCATCACGAACACGTTGACGAGCGACCATGCGGCGACGCCCGCATACGCGGCGCGGGACAGCGCCGTGCGGGCAGCAAGCGCGAGATCGGCCGCCTGGTAGAACAGCAGCGCGCCGAACATGGCGGCAGCGATGTGGTTTTTGAACACCCAGGCGCGCGACAGCGGCAGTTCGGTCGCGTGCGCGGGCCCGATCGCGGTCAGCCCGAGATAGTTGGTCGTCGACAGCAGCAGGATCACGCACAACGTGCCGAACCAGCAGCGCCGCACGATCGGCGCCCAGTTCGAATGGCGGAACGCGAGCACGGCGAACGGCAGCAGCAGCAGCTTGTCGTATTTGGCGACCCAGTTCCACGCCTTGTTATGCGGCGCGACCGTATATGCGACGCTGGCAGTCAGCGCGGCGAGGATCAGCAGCGCCGCGAGCGAAGCCGGGTCGGTCACGAACGAGCGCAGGTCGCGCCAGAATTCGGGGGAGATCACGAGCGCGGCGGCGAACAGCCCGCAGAAGACGTTGGTCAGCGCGGTCGAGACGGGCACCATGCAGAGCGCGGCAACGGCGAAGGCGCGGGCGGCGGTCAGGCGCCGCGTGGCGGGAGCGGAAAACGAAAGCATCGGAACCTGTCGAATGAACGAATGCGGCTTGCGGACATCGTGCTCGCGCCGCGCGTCCCGGCGGGAGCTCCGGGACGAACGGCGCAGTATACGCGAAGCAGGCGGCGTTTCTGTGCCGTTTCAGGGGCCCGATCAGCTGAATGCGCGCTTGATCCGCGAGCGCAGCAGCGCGCGCTTCAGGCGCCCGGCGACTGCCGGCGTATCGAGCGCGATGCGCGTGCCGGCCGGCTCGCCGCGATGCAGGTAGTAGCGGTCGAACGTCGCCTGGGTCATGCCCCATTTGTTCAGGAACTGGCGGCGGCCGTCGTTCTTGACGATCTTGCCCGTGCTCTTCTGCTGGAAGTGGTAGACGAGGCTGTCGCCGACGCCGAGGAAGATCCGGCAGCCGGCGTCCCAGAATTTCATCGAGAAGTCGTTGTCGCTGCTCATGCCGGGCGACAGCTCGCTGCTGTAGCCGCCGATGCGGTTCCACCAGTCGCGGTGCACGAGCGTCGGCGGCCAGGTCGAGCCGAGCCAGTCCGCGCGCGCGAGCCGCGGGGTCGCCTCGACGAGGCCCGCCGCGTCGAAATGCTCGGCATCGCGGCCGAAATTGCTGACGACGACGCACGGGTTGCGCGTGTCGACCGGCTCGATCATCGTGCCCGACAGCATGAAAAGGTCGGTTGGCATCTGTTCGATGCGGCGCACGAGCGCCGCGTCCCAGCCGGGGCAGCAGAACATGTCGTCGTTCATGTAGACGACGTAGTCGCGCGTCGCGCGCGCGGCGGCCAGGTTCACCGCATGGCAGATGCCGATGTTGGTCGGCGACGCGGTGTGCTCGATCCCTTCGCTGCGCACCCAGTCGAGCGTGCCGTCCGAGCCGTCGTTCACGTGCACGATGATCTGGTGGTCGTACGCGGAGTGGCGGCGCAGGCTGTCGACGACGAGCTTGAGGTACGGCAGGTTGTTCCAGGTCGGGATGATGATGGAGAACATGGCGGTCGGATTCGGTAGTCGTCGTGGCGGGCGGCGCGCGGTGCAGCCGTTTGGGCGGGCACGCGCGGCGCGGGCAGCCCGGCATTGTAACGCCGGGCCGGCCGCTTGCTGGCGGCGCGCAGGGGCGGGCGCTCAGCGCGCCGGTCCGTGGCCGAGCTTCAGGAAGCGGTAATACACGGTCTCCGCGTTGAACACGGCGATCATGAAGCCCGCGCGGCCGTCGAGGAACCCGCGCCGCAGCACGTAGGTGCGCACGAACGCCCAGGCGCCGCGCGCGAGTGCCTTGCCGAAGCCGCCGCGCTGGCCGGCCGCGCGGCGCTGGCGCGCGCCGGCCGTCGAATACGCGTCGAGCTTGCGCACGACGGTTTCGAAATCCTCGTACGAGTAGTGCATCAGCTTGCCGGGCAGGCGCTGCGCGGCGGTATCGAACACGAGGCGCTCGTGCACGAGATCGTCCGAGAAACGCGCGGCGCCGCGCCGGAACAGGCGTGGCACCCAGTCGGGATACCAGCCGCTGTGATGGATCCACTGGCCGCAGAAGCTCGATAGCCGGTCCAGCGCATAGACCTGCGCGGCCGGCGCGCGGATCGCGTCGCGGATCGACTGCGCGAGCTCCGGGCTGACGATTTCGTCGGTATCGAGCGACAGGATCCAGTCGGTGCCGAGCGCGTCGAGCGCGCGGTTCTTCTGCGGGCCGAAGCCCGGCCAGTCGCGCTCGACGATCACGCGCGCGCCGTGCGCCTGCGCGATCGCGACGGTATCGTCGGTGCTGCCGCCGTCGATGACGACGACATCGTCGGCGAACGACAGCGCATCGAGGCACTGGGCGAGCCGCGCGGACGCGTTGAGGGCGATGAGGGCGACGCCGAGGGAGGGTTCAGCCATGAAATCGTCGGAAAGGCGGAGAAAACGGTGAGCGGCAGTATACCCGCGGCCCGGCCGCCGGCCGCATCGGCCATGACCGTGCCGGCGGGGGCGGTGCGGCTATAATGTTGAGCCCTTTTCGGCACCCGCCCGACAGGGGCGAAATCCCGGGCGGCCACGCGCCGGGCGCCGCATCGCGGCTCAAGAAGGATTGCCTTGGAAACCCAGAACACTCTTCGCAAACCGATGGACGGCACCGGCACCTCGCCGGTCACGGTCCTGAAGCGCCTGTGGCCGTACATCCGGCCGCTCATCGGCATCGTGGTGCTCGCCGTGATGACGATGGGCGTCGTCGCGGCCACCGAAGCCGGCATTCCGGCGCTGCTCAAGCCGCTGCTCGACCATGGCTTCGGCGCACACGGCAGCGACAACGCGAAATGGTACGTACCGATCGCGGTGATCGGCCTCGCGCTCGTGCGCGGCGTATCGCAGTACGCATCGAATTACCTGCTCAACTACGTATCGAACCGCATCCTGCTGCAACTCCGGCTCGAGATGTTCCAGCGGATGCTCCACACGAGCGCGTCGTTCTTCCAGCGCGAAACCGCGAGCACGGTGATCAACGCGATCGTGTTCGAGGTCAACCAGATCCTGTCGGTGCTGACCGGCGTGATGGTCACGCTGGTGCGCGATTCGCTGACGGTGATCTTCCTGCTCGGCTACCTGTTCTACCTGAACTGGCGGCTCACGCTGATCGTCGCGGTGATCCTGCCCGGCATCGGCTGGCTCGTCAGCAAGATCAACCGCCGCCTGCGCCGCCTGAACCGCGAGCACCAGACGCTGACCAACGAGTTGTCGTACATCGTCGAGGAGACGGTCGGCGGCTACAAGGTCGTCAAGGTGCACAACGGCGAAGCGTACGAGATGGACCGCTTCACGTCGATGAGCAAGCGCCTGCGCGGCTACGCGATGCGCATGACGATCTCGGGCGGTCTCGCGCAGCCGCTCACGCAGTTCCTCGCGTCGATCGCGCTCGCGGTCGTGATCACGATCGCGGTCGTGCAGTCGACCAACGACCAGACGACGGTCGGCGGCTTCGTCGCGTTCGTCACGTCGATGCTGCTGGTGATTTCTCCGCTCAAGCACCTGATCGACGTCAACCAGCCGCTGCAGCGCGGGATGACGGCCGCCGAGCTGATCTTCGGGCTGATCGACGAGCCGGCCGAGCCGCAGGGCGGCGGCCGGCCGCTGCCGCAGGCGCGCGGCGAGATCGAGTTCCGCGGCGTGTCGTTCGATTACGGTGCAGCCGAGCGGCCGACGCTCGACCGCATCTCGTTCAAGGTCGCGCCGGGCGAGATGATCGCGCTCGCGGGCCCGTCCGGCAGCGGCAAGACGACGCTCGTGAACCTGCTGCCGCGCTTCTTCGATCCGACGGACGGCGCGATCCTGGTCGACGGCGTGCCGGTTGCCGACTACGACCTCCACGCGCTGCGCAGCCAGATGGCGATGGTCAGCCAGGACGTCGTGCTGTTCAACGACACGATCGCCGCGAACGTCGCATACGGGCAGACACCCGACCGCGTGCGCGTGCAGGCCGCGCTCGAGGCCGCGAACCTCGCCGACGCGGTCGCCGCGATGCCCGACGGGCTCGATACGCTCGTCGGCGGCAACGGGATGCGGCTGTCCGGCGGCCAGCGCCAGCGGCTCGCGATCGCGCGCGCGATCTATAAGGACGCGCCGATCCTGATCCTGGACGAAGCGACGTCGGCGCTCGATTCGGAATCGGAGCGCCACGTGCAGGCCGCGCTCGAACGGCTGATGGAAGGGCGCACGACGCTCGTGATCGCGCACCGGCTGTCGACGATCGAGCGGGCGGACCGCATCCTCGTGCTCGAAGCCGGCAAGATCGTCGAAGAGGGCAGCCACGACGAACTGCTGCGCCACGGCGGCCTCTATGCGCATCTGCACCGGATCCAGTACCAGCAGCAGGCGGCGTGATGCGCGTTCCGTTCGCGTCAGAGCGGTGTGCTAGTCTTCATTGGGCAGGCCCGGTCGTTTGCTACGACGTGACAACACGGAGGGAAGGCACGATGAAGAAGATGCACTGCATGATGCTGGCCGCGCTGATCGCGCCGGGTTTTGCCGCGCCGGCCGCAATGGCGCAGGATCACGGCAACTACGACAAGCACGACAATCACGGCATGCATCGCGGCCATGGCCCGAAACACATGCCGCCCGGCCAGGCGATGCACCGCGAGGACGACGTGCCGCCGCGCTGGGCCGACCAGCCGCGCCGCGACTGGCATAAGGGCGACCGGCTGCCCGACGAATTCCGCGACCGCCAGTACGTGATCGACGACTGGCGCGGCTACCACCTGAGCCCGCCGCCGCGCGGTTATCACTGGGTCGGCGTGGGCGGCGATCACCTGCTCGTGCAGATCGGCTCGGGCATCGTGCTGCAGATCGGCCAGTAACCTTTCCCGCCGTTTATCCGGTTGCCGGGCGTGCGCCCGGCAACCGTGTCACTTTGCCGCCGCGCGGCGGAACCAGCGCCGCTCGATTCTCGACATCCCCCAGCACACGCCCAGCGCACACACGGTGCCGAGCGTCACCTCACCGAGCCGCATCAGCGGAATGTCCCACAGCGGGCCGTTGCCCGGAAACAGCAGCACGATCGTCGCGGTCACGCCGCCGAGCCGTGCCGCGCTGCCGACGTTCAGGCACCAGCAGCAGACGATCGTGAGCGCGACCGCGAGCGCATAGGCGACGAGGCGATCGCCGCCGAGCGCGGCGCCCGCGAAGCCGAGCACGCCGCCGATCATCGCGCCGACGAACTGGTCGCGGGACAGCGACATCGTGTCGGAGTAGTTGTGCTGCGTGACGGCGATCGCGGTGACCGCCGCCCACACGGCCTGCTCGGTGTGCAGCGCACGTCCGATCGTGTACGCGAGGCACGCGCCGCAGACGGCCTGGATGGCCATCAGCACGCCTTGCACGAAGCGCTCGCCGAAGGTCAGCCCCTTGAACAGATCGAAGACCGACTGCTGGATCTGCTGGCGGGCTTCGTTGAGTGTCCTGATCGTATCCATCATGAGTTGGCCAGGAAGCGGGTAACGGCGGCGCGCCGGCCTCAGTGCGCCTGTTCGGGCGATGCGGCGGCCGGCTCGTCGGCCGCTGCGTCGCCGTTCTCGACGCGCGTTTCGGGCATCACGAGCCAGACCAGCAGCACCGCGAGCGCACCTGCGGCCGCGAGCCCGAAGAAGCTGACCGCGTTGCCGAAGTGATCGGCGACGTAGCCGGCCGCGGCCGTGCTGAGCGTCGCGCCGATCCCGGCCGCGAGCCCGAACAGCCCGATACACAGGTTATAGCGGCCCTTGCCGCCCGCGACGTCGGCCGCGATCAGCGGCAGCATCACGCCGAACACGGCCGCGCTGATGCCGTCGAGCATCTGCACGGGCACGAGCAGGTACGGGCTGCTCACGCCGGCGAACAGCAGCGCGCGCACCGGCAGCGCGGAGAAGCCGAGCAGCAGGATCGGCCTGCGCCCCCAGCGTTGCGCGGAGCGGCCGACCCACGGCGACAGCATCGCGACGATCGCCTGCGGCACGATGATGCACGCGGCGATCACGAGCTGCACGTTCTCGCCCATCCCGGCCGTGACTTCGCCGGCCGCGAGGTTCAGCATTGCCGCGTTCGACAGGTGGAACAGCACGACGCACGCCGCGAAGATCAGCATCCGGCGGTCGCGCAGCAGTTCGAGCAGCGTTTCGCGCTCGCCGGCTTCGTCGTGATCGCCATGGTCGTCGGGCTTCGACGACTGCGGAATCACCTCGTGCGTCGGCTGGATCATCGCGAGCGCGAACAGCGCGGGCAGCGCCAGCACCGCGGTCAACCAGAACACCGCGCGCGCGGAGAAGTATTCGCCGGTGAGCCCCATCAGGCCCGCCGCGACCGCGCTGCCGATCGATGCCCAGCGCGCGTTGCGGCCGAGCCGGTCGCCGAGGTCGGCGCGGCCGACGAGCGAGAACGAGATCGCGGCCATTGCCGGCACGAGCATGCAGCTCGCGAACCCGTGGAACACCTCGGCGGCGATCACCGGCACGATCGTCGGGCTCGACGCGAGCAGCACCGCGGACAGGATGATGGCCGCGATCGCCCACGCGGCCGCGCCTTTCTTGTTCTTCAGCGCATCGACGGCCGCGCCGCCCGGCACCTGGCTGACCATCGCGCTGATCGTGCCGATCGACAGCACCATGCCGATCTCGCCCTGCGTCCACTTGTGCGACGCGAGGTAGGACGCGATGAACGGACCGAACCCGGTTTGAACGTTTGCAACGAAAAAGTTGAGCCAGTCGAGGGACCGCAGACTGCGAACGCTGACGGAATGCTTGATCGTCATCGGGTGGCACTCGCAGACGAAGCCGGCGCGGGGGCGGCAGGGGGAGGCGGCGAGACCGCGACGATCGGCTTGTCGGCCGCGTAGGGCGGCGACGCCTTGATCTGCGCATCGTTCAGGTCGAGCTGCGGATGCAGCGCCTTGTCGCGCGTGACGAAGCGCAGCGCGGCCCAGTTCGCGGCGATCGAGCGGCGGTCGGTATTGACGAGCCCGCCGAGGTCGAGCACGACGGCCTGCGGTTGCGCGGCGCGGTCGATCAGCACGTCGACGACGCGGCCGATCTTCGTGCCGTTCGGGCGCTCGACATCGCTGTCGAGCATCGGCAGCCGCGTCGCGGGCGATGCCGCGGCGGAGCCCGACAGCGGCACGGCCTTCGGCCGCGCGGCCGGCGGCAGGTCGCCCGACGGCACGTCGAGCACGATCGGCTCCTGTTTGCCGCCCGGCGTGAAGCGGAACACGTTCCACGGGAAGATGACCTTGCGGTCGCCGACGCCCATGAAGCCCTGCAGGTTGACGATCATCTCGCGCGGCTTGCCGTTCGCGTCGGTCACCATGTCGATCGCGCGGCCGATCACCTTGCCGTTGCGGCGCGCGACTTCGCTGTCGAGCAGCGCATGGATCTGGGTGCGGTCGAGCACGCGCGTCGCGACGAGCGGCGCGGGCGGCGGCGGGGGCGGCGTCGGCGATTCGGGGCGCGGTACGGGCTTCGGCCGCGTCACTTCGCGGTGCGGCTTCTTCGGCGCTTCCGGTTCCTCCGGCTGCGTCGGCGCCGGTACGGGCGGCATCGTCAGCGGCTCGCCGGCGGTTTCCTCGACGGGCTCGACGAGCGCCTCGCTGATCGGCGCGGGCGGATTCTGGGTCGGCAGCAGCCCGCAGCCGGACAGCAGCACGGCGGCGGCGAGAATCAGGAAGACCGTCGACGACGGAAACGACTTGCGGGATGCGGGAAACGGAAGTCCGCCGCTCATTGACACTCACTCCATGGGTCGGGGGCGGCCCGAGGGCACGCGGCTGGCGATGGATGGCGGGTGCGGGCGGCGCACCACGCGAGGTGAGAGTTTAACGTGTCTTGCTTTCAGGACCGATTTCGATGGCCGATTGGAGGCGGACTGTCGGGGAAAAGGAAGGGATCGGAGGCGGGGCGGGGGATGCCGAATGACGGTTGAGGTCAAGGTTGCGGCGCCTGATCAGGGGTAGTCACGGTCGACGCGGCGCGAATCGTGTGAGTCGGTGCCGGTCGCGCGGGTGTCGGGCGACGGGGAAGGGAGGGAGCGGGAGAGGAGATGGTGCACGCAGGCGCCGGCCTGGCCAGCCTTCACGGCGGGCAGGCGCGGGCGCTGCCCGCTGCAGGGAGATACCGGAAAGTCAGGCGTCCGGATACCACGCGTCGGTGAATTCGCTGACCTTGACGTCGGTCAGTTCCGGCCGTGCGGCTAGCCAGCCGCGCACGATCTCGCGATCGGCGTCGGTCGTCGTGCCGCGCGGTGCGCCGGAGATCACGTAGGCGCCGATGCCTTCGTCCGCGGACGCGACGGTCAGCAGCCCGTTCGCTTCGACGAAGTCGATGAACGCGTCGATCAGTTCGCCGCGTTCGAGGTCGGTCATCTCGTTGCGGTAATGCGCGGTCGCGTTGAACGCGAGTTCCTGGAATTCGCCGATGTGGAGTTTCTTGCGCTGGCGGCGGTTGTGGCCTTGGCTCATGGTGCGTGATGAATACGAAAAGGGTAAGTGAAAGGGCGGCGGCGGGCGCTGGCGCGGGATGCGCGAGCGGCCCGGGCGCCGCATCGAAGCGCCGCGCGGCGATGCCGGCGGCGGATGGGCGGAACGTTACATCAGCACGATATCGTACTGCTCCTGGCTCAGGTTCGATTCGACCTGCAGCGACACCGGCTTGCCGATGAAGTCGATCAGCATCGCGAGATGCTGCGACTCCTCGTCGAGGAACAGATCGATCACCTGCTGCGCGGCGATCACACGGAATTCGCGCGGGTTGAACTGCCGCGATTCGCGCAGGATCTCGCGCAAGATGTCGTAGCACACGGTGCGCGACGTCTTCACCTGGCCCTTGCCCTGGCAGGTCGGGCAGGGCTCGCACAGCACGTGCGCGAGCGATTCGCGCGTGCGCTTGCGCGTCATCTCGACGAGCCCGAGCTGCGAGAAGGTGTTGACCGTCACGCGCGTGCGGTCGCGCGACAGCGCCTTCTTCAGCTCGGACAGCACCGCGTCGCGATGCTCGGCGTTCTCCATGTCGATGAAGTCGATGATGATGATCCCGCCGAGGTTGCGCAGCCGCAGTTGCCGCGCGATCGTGTGCGCGGCCTCGAGGTTGGTCTTGAAGATCGTGTCGTCGAAGTTGCGCGCGCCGACATAGCCGCCCGTGTTCACGTCGATCGTCGTCATCGCCTCGGTCTGGTCGATCATCAGGTAGCCGCCCGACTTCAGGTCGACGCGGCGCGACAGCGCGCGCTGGATCTCCGTCTCGATGTTGTACAGGTCGAACAGCGGCCGCTCGCCGGTGTAGTGGTGCAGCTTCGGGCTCACGGCCGGCGTGAACTCGGACGCGAATTCGGAGAGGCGCTGGTACGTCTCGCGCGAATCGACCTGGATGCGCGTCGTGTCGTCGTTCGCGAAATCGCGCAGCACGCGCTGCGCGAGATCGAGATCCTGGTACAGCAGGCTCGTCGCCGGCAGCCGCTGCGCCTGCGCGACGATCGTCGCCCACGTCTTGCGCAGGTAGGCGACGTCGCCGGCCAGCTCGTCGGAGGTCGCATCCTCGGCGATCGTGCGCACGATATAGCCGCCTTTCTCGTCCGGCGGGATCACGGCCGTCAGGCGCGCGCGCACGGCCTCGCGCTCGGCCTCGCTCTCGATCTTCTGCGAGATGCCGATATGCGGCTCCTGCGGCAGGTAGACGAGCGTGCGGCCCGCGATGCTGACCTGCGTCGACAGCCGCGCGCCCTTCGTGCCGATCGGATCCTTGATCACCTGGACCATCAGCGTCTGGCCTTCGAACACGGTCTTCTCGATCGGCTGGTGCGGCGCGCTCGATTGCGGCTCGCCCGCGAGGCGCGGATGCCAGATGTCGGCGACGTGCAGGAACGCCGCGCGCTCGAGGCCGATGTCGATGAACGCCGACTGCATGCCGGGCAGCACGCGCACGACCTTGCCGAGATAGATGTTGCCGACCCGCCCGCGCGACAGCGTGCGCTCGACGTGAAGCTCCTGCACCGCGCCTTGCTGGACGAGTGCGACCCGCGTTTCCTGCGGCGTGAGGTTGATCAGGATTTCTTCGTTCATGGTGGGATTCAGAAGGCGACACGCGCGGCGCGCAACAGCGCCGCGGTCTCAAAAAGGGGCAGACCCATGATACCCGAATGGGAACCGTCGATCCGCTCGATGAATTCGGCCGCGCGCCCCTGGATCGCGTACGCGCCGGCCTTGCCGAACGGCTCGCCCGTTTCGACGTAGCGCGCGTATGCGTCGCGCGACGCCGCCGCGAAGCGCACCGACGAGCGCGACAGCGCGGGCGGCAGCAGTTCGCCGCGCGCGTCGATCACGGCGACGGCGGTCAGCACCGCGTGTTCGCGGCCCGCGAGGCGCATCAGCATCGCGAGCGCGTCATCGGCGTCGGCCGGCTTGCCGAGGATCGCGCCGTCGATCGTGACGGTCGTATCGGCAACCAGCACCGGCGCGGCCGGCTTGCCGCTCGCGACGAGGCGCGCACGCGCGGCTTCGGCCTTCGCGACGGTCACGCGCCGCACGTACGCATCGGCGGCTTCGCCGGGCAGTTCGGCTTCGAGCGCCTCGGCGTCCTCGTCGGGGCGCGGCAGTAGCAACTCGAAGCGTACGCCGATCTGCTGCAGCAGCTCCTGGCGGCGCGGGCTTTGCGAAGCGAGGTAAAGGATCGGGAAAAGCGCGGGGGACGTGCTGGACGGCATGGTGTCGTTATCTCGGTGAGCGCGCGCGGCGCGCGTCTCGAGGACGACACGTCATGCGCGGTGGTAGGGGTGATTCTGCGTGATGCTCCACGCCCGGTAAAGCTGTTCGGCGAGCAGCACGCGCACCATCCCGTGCGGCAGCGTCATGCTCGAGATGCGCAGCAGCACGTCGGCGCGTGCTTTCAGTTCCGGATCGAGCCCGTCGGCGCCGCCGATCACGAACGCGACGTCGCGGCCGTCCTGCTGCCAGCCGGGCAGCGCCTGCGCGAGCTGCATCGTGGTCCAGTCGCGGCCGCGCTCGTCGAGCGCGACGACGCGCGCGCCCTTCGGCAGCGCGGCCTCGATCTTTTGCCGCTCGGCCGCCATCACGCTTTCGGCGCTACGGCCGCCCGAGCGCAGTTCGGGCTTGATCTCGCGCAGCTCGATGCGCAGCTCGGGCGGCATCCGCTTCGTGTATTCGTCGAAGCCGGATGCGATCCAGCCCGGCATCTTGTGGCCGACCGCGAGGATGAAAAGCTTCATCGGGACGATTCGTGACGACTTAGCGGCGGCGGGCGGCCGTCTTGCGTGCCGGGCGGGCCGGCGCGGCTTCTTCCTCGTCTTCGCCGTCTTCGCTGGCCGTCGCAAAGCCATTCTGGCCCTTGCCGCCGCCGAGCTTCATCCGCACGGGCTTGTCGCCCCAGATTTCCTCGAGGTTGTAGTACTGGCGCAGGGCCGGCTGCAGGATGTGCACGACGGCGTCGCCGCAGTCGACGAGCACCCATTCGCCGGTTTCCTCGCCCTCGGAGCTGACGATGTCGCCGCCGGCTTCCTTGACCTTGTCGCGCACGCTCGACGCGAGGGCCTTGGTCTGGCGGTTGGAGGTGCCCGATGCGACGACCACGCGGTCGAACAGTTCGGTCAGGTGGCTGGTGTTGAACACCTTGATGTCTTGCGCCTTGACGTCTTCGAGGGCGTCGACGATCACGCGCTGCAGTTTGCGAATATCCATGGAATCAGGTGTGGTAGAGGCGATGTTGAAGAATATAGGCCCATACGGCGGCCGGTACATGTTCGGCCGATGCGTCGGGCATTTGCGCATGGCGCGCGATGCATTCGCGCAGGTGCGCGCGGATGTCGGTCGCGGCGATGTCGAACGCGAGGGTCGTGTCGATCAGCAGGCGGCCGGCCGGCGTGGCCTTCAGCACGTCGGCGCCGGCCTGCCGCGCGGCGATTTCCTGCGCAACCTCCGGCGGCGCCGCGCCGAGCTCGAAGCCCGGGCGCGTCGACGCGCAGATGTGCGCGTAGTCGAACAGCTTGCGCCAGTCGCGCCACGTGTCGAGGCGCACGAGCTGGTCGGCGCCGATCAGCAGCGACAGCGACGCGTCCGGGCCGACCCGCTCGCGCCAGCGCGCGAGCGTGTCGACCGTGTAGGTCGGGCCGGCGTGCTCGATCTCGTCGGTGGCGACGGTCACGGTCACGCCCGGCAGCACGAGCGAATCCGCGGCCGCGCGCGTCATCGCGAGCCGGTGCTCGGCGGCCGACACGTCGCGCTTCTGGTACGGCTGCCCGGCGGGCAGCAGCACGAGCTCGGTCAGCCCGAGCAGTTTGGCGAACCGGCGCGCGAGCGCGAGATGGCCGTCGTGGATCGGGTCGAAAGTGCCGCCCAGCAAGCCGATACGACGCGGCAGCGGGGCGGGGCGGGCGGTGGTGTCCAGAAACGCGTCCTTTTCTTGGGGCGGCGGGGTGCGCGGGCTCAGACCCAGTCGCGCGGCACGATGAAGTCGCTGTACAGGCGCGCTTCAGGCGTTCCCGGTTCGGGTTGCCAGTTGTAGCGCCAGTTCGCGACCGGCGGCATCGACATCAGGATCGACTCGGTCCGGCCGCCGCTTTGCAGGCCGAACAGCGTGCCACGGTCGAACACGAGGTTGAATTCGACGTAACGGCCGCGGCGGTAGGCCTGGAAGTCGCGCTCGCGCTCGCCGTACGGCAGGTCGGCGCGGCGCTCGACGATCGGCAGGTAGGCCTGCAGGAACGCATCGCCGACGCTTTGCATCATGTCAAACGAGCGTTCGAAACCGGGCTCGGAGAAATCGTCGAAGAAGATCCCGCCGATGCCGCGCATCTCGTTGCGGTGCTTCAGGAAGAAATACTCGTCGCACCATTTCTTGAAGCGCGGGTAGAGCTCGGCGCCGAACGGGTCGAGCGCATCCTTGCAGGTCTGGTGGAAATGGCGCGCGTCATCCTCGAAACCGTAAACCGGTGTCAGATCCATGCCGCCGCCGAACCAGAACACGGGGTCTTCGCCCGGTTTCGTCGCGATCAGCATCCGCACGTTCATGTGCACGGTCGGGCAGTACGGATTGCGCGGGTGCAGCACGAGCGACACGCCGAGCGCCTCGAAGCCGCGGCCCGCGAGCTGCGGGCGCGCCGCGCTCGCCGACGGCGGCAGCGCGTCGCCCGCGACGTCGGAAAAGCCGATCCCCGCGCGTTCGAACACGCGGCCGCCTTCGAGAATCCGCGTGCAGCCGCCGCCGCGCAGGCGTTCGGCCGGCCCGCGCTGCCACGCATCGGTCGCGAGCGGCGTGCCGTCGAGCGCGCCGAGCGCGTCGGCGATGCGTGCCTGCAGGCCCTGGAGGTACGTGCGCACGCGCGCCACGTCGTAGGTCGAATCGGTCATGTCTGGACTGGGTGCCCCCGCCCGAAGCGGGGGCCGTAAAAAAGGCATCTGCCGGGCATTCTATCGAACCCCGGCAGAGAGGCCGCCGCGCGAGGGCGGGGCGGCGGTTGCGATCGTCACACGCTCTTGCGGTTGAGCGCGCGGAAACCGATGTCGCGGCGGTACTGCATGCCTTCGAAATTGATCTGGTTGATCGTGTCGTACGCATGCTGCTGCGCTTCGCGCACCGAATCGGCGAGGCCGACCACGCACAGCACGCGGCCGCCGGACGTCACGAGCTTGTCGCCGTCGCCGAGCGTCGTGCCCGCATGGAACGTGACGGCCTGTTCGGTCTCGGCCGGGATCCCGTTGATGCGGTCGCCCTTGCGCGGCGCGTCCGGGTAGCCGTGCGCGGCCAGCACGACGCCGAGCGCGGTGCGGCGGTCCCAGTCGAGCTCGACCGTATCGAGCGTGCCCGCGATCGCCTGCTCGACGACCTTCGAGAAATCGCTCTTCAGGCGCGCCATGATCGGCTGCGTTTCCGGGTCGCCCATCCGGCAGTTGAACTCGAGCGTGCGCGGATTGCCTTCCTTGTCGATCATCAGGCCCGCATACAGGAAGCCCGTGAAGCGGATGCCGTCCTTCTCCATCCCGCGCACGGTCGGCATGATGATTTCGCGCATCACGCGTGCGTGCATCTGCGGCGTGACGATCGGCGCGGGCGAATACGCACCCATGCCGCCGGTGTTCGGACCGCGGTCCTCGTCGAGCAGGCGCTTGTGGTCCTGGCTGGACGCCAGCGCCAGCGCATGCTTGCCGTCGACCATCACGATGAAGCTCGCTTCCTCGCCATCGAGGAATTCCTCGATCACGACGCGCGCGCCGGCATCGCCGAGCTTGTTGCCCGACAGCATCATGTCGACGGCGGCGTGTGCTTCTTCGAGCGTCATCGCGACGACGACGCCCTTGCCGGCCGCGAGGCCGTCGGCCTTCACGACGATCGGTGCACCCTTCGCGTCGATGTACGCATGGGCTGCGGCGGCATCGGAGAAGGTTTCGTAGTCGGCCGTCGGGATGCCGTGACGCTTCATGAACGCCTTCGCGAAATCCTTCGAGCTTTCGAGCTGCGCGGCTTCGCGGGTCGGGCCGAACACCTTCAGGCCGCGCGCGCGGAACAGGTTGACGATGCCGGCCGCGAGCGGTGCTTCCGGACCGACGAGCGTGAACGCGACGCCTTCGCTTTCCGCGAAATCGGCGAGTTCGTCGAGCGACGTGATGTCGACGTTCTTCAGACGCTCGTCCTGCGCCGTGCCGCCATTGCCGGGTGCGACGTAGACCATCTGGACGCGCGGCGACTGCGCGAGCTTCCACGCCAGCGCGTGTTCGCGGCCGCCGGAGCCAACGACGAGTAGTTTCATGGGATTCCCCGCAGACTAGAAAACAGGGCGGCCGGCACGCTCAGGCGCGCCGGCCGCGGATTCGGTCGGGCCGCCGCCGCGACAGGAGCACGGCGGCCGGCATCTCATTCCTCGACGATGACGGCGTTCGTATACACGTCCTGCACGTCGTCGAGGTTCTCGAGCGCGTCCAGGAGCTTCTGCATCTTCGCCGCGTCGTCGCCGGTGAATTCGACTTCGTTTTGCGGCTTCATCGTCACTTCGGCGAGCTCGGCCTTGAAGCCGGCAGCTTCGAGCGCGTCCTTCACCTTCGAGAATTCCTGCCAGTCGCACAGCACTTCGATCGAGCCGTCGTCGTTCGTGTTCACGTCGTTCGCGCCGGCTTCGAGCGCGGCTTCCATCAGCGCGTCTTCCGACGTGCCGGGCGCGAACAGGAACTGGCCGACGTGATCGAACATGAACGCGACCGAGCCGTCGGTGCCCATGTTGCCGCCGAACTTCGAGAACGCGTGGCGGACTTCCGCGACCGTACGGGTGCGGTTGTCGGTCAGCGTGTCGACGATGATCGCCGCGCCGCTGATGCCGTAGCCTTCGTAACGGATTTCCTCGTAGTTCGCGCCGTCCGCGCCGCCGACGCCGCGATCGATCGCGCGCTTGACGTTGTCCTTCGGCATGTTCGCGTCGGCCGCCTTGTCGACCGCGAGACGCAGGCGCGGGTTCGAGTTGACGTCGCCGCCGCCGAGGCGGGCCGCGACCTGGATTTCCTTGATCAGGCGGGTCCAGATCTTGCCGCGCTTCGCGTCGGCCGCTGCCTTCTTATGCTTGATGTTGGCCCATTTCGAATGACCAGCCATACCTTTCTCCGTGCCCGGGCGCGCTGCGCGGGCGATTGTGCCAATGTGTCGTTGAATCGGCGGCCGTTTCGGCGGGCATGAAGCCGCGGGGCCGCGCGTGTCGAGTGGATCGAGATTTTATCACGCGGCGACCGCCGGATCGGGGCCGCCGCGCATGGCCGAACGGCCGGGCAGGCCGCCGCGGGATACCCGACGGCGCGCCGCGCGGCCGCGCAGGCACGTCAGTTCTTGGTGCCGAACAGGCGGTCGCCCGCGTCGCCGAGGCCCGGCACGATGTACGCGTGCTCGTTCAGGTGCGAGTCGAGCGAAGCCACATACAGCTTCACGTCCGGGTGCGCGTCCTGGAACACCTGCACGCCCTCGGGCGCGGCGACGAGCGCGACGAACATGATGTTCGCGGCCGGCACGTTGCGGCGCTTGAGCACGTCGACCGCATGCACGGCCGAATAGCCGGTCGCGACCATCGGGTCGCACAGGATGAAGATGCGGTCCTCGAGGTCGGGCAGGCGCACGAGGTATTCGACCGGGCGGTGGTCTTCGGCGCGGTATACGCCGATGTGGCCGACGCGCGCGGACGGGACCAGGTCGAGCAGGCCGTCCGACATCCCGATGCCCGCGCGCAGCACGGGCACGATCGCGAGCTTCTTGCCCGCGATCACGGGCGCGTCGACCTCGACGAGCGGGGTTTCGACCCGTCTGGTCGTGATCGGCAGGTTGCGGGTGATCTCATAGCCCATCAGCAGCGTGATCTCGCGCAGCAGTTCGCGGAACGTGCGCGTCGACGTGTCCTTGTCGCGCATGTGGGTGAGCTTGTGCTGGATCAGCGGGTGATCGAGGATGAAGAGATTCGGGAAACGGCTGTCCTGTTTCATGACGGGGGCGCCTTGGCGGCAAAAGGGGATCGGGGCGACGGCGGCGCCGGGCCGGCCGCCGCTTATGGCCGCAATTTTACCAAGGCGCGCCACATGATCCGGATATTATCGACGTCTCACGACAATCCGCGTGCCGCGCACGCCCGTTCGCCCGCCCGACGGCGCGACTCGGGGCCGCATCGGCGCGCTTCGCCACCAGGGAATCGACGATGGATCTCGGCATCGCAGGAAAGACCGCGCTCGTGTGCGCGGCAAGCAAGGGCCTCGGGCGCGGCTGCGCGGAAGCGCTGGCCGCCGAGGGCGTGAACCTCGTGATCGTCGCGCGCACGCGCGACACGCTCGAGGCCACCGCCGACGCGATCCGCGCGGCGTCCGGCGTGTCGGTCACGGCGGTCGCGTGCGACATCACGACGCCGGACGGGCGCGCGGCCGCGCTTGCCGCGTGCCCGCAGCCGGACATTCTCGTGAACAATGCGGGCGGCCCGCCGCCGGGCGACTTCCGCGACTTCTCGCACGACGACTGGATCCGCGCGCTCGAGTCGAACATGCTGACGCCGATCGAGCTGATCCGCGCGACCATCGACGGGATGATCGCGCGCGGCTTCGGCCGGATCGTCAACATCACGAGTTCGGCCGTGAAGGCGCCGATCGACGTGCTCGCGCTGTCGAACGGCGCTCGCTCGGGGCTGACCGGCTTCGTCGCGGGGCTGTCGCGCAAGGTCGCCGGCCAGGGCGTGACGATCAACAGCCTGCTGCCGGGGCTGTTCGACACCGACCGGATCGCGACGACGCTCGCCGCGTCGGCGCAGGCGCAGGGCGTGACCGTCGACGAAATGCGCGCGCGGCGCACGAAGGACATCCCGGCCGGCCGCCTCGGCACGCGCGAGGAATTCGGCGCGGCGTGCGCGTTCCTGTGCAGCGTGCATGCCGGCTATATCACCGGGCAGAACTGGCTGCTCGACGGCGGCGCGTATCCGGGCACGTTCTGACGCGCGCCCGCCAGATCACGATCACGACAACAACTGAACGACAAAGGAACCGGAGATGAGCAAACCCCGCATCGCACTGATTGCGCACGACGCGAAGAAGGACGAGATCGTCGCGCTCGCGGGTCAATTTCGCGAGACGCTCGCGCAATGCCGGCTGGTCGCGACCGGCACGACGGGCGGCCGCATCGCGGCCGCGCACGGGCTGGAGGTCGAGCGCAAGCTGTCGGGGCCGCTCGGCGGCGACCTGCAGATCGGCGCCGAGCTGGCCGACGGCCGCATCGACATCGTCGTGTTCCTGCGCGACCCGATGACCGCGCAGCCGCACGACCCCGACATCACCGCGCTCGTGCGCGCATGCGACGTGCACGACGTGCCGGTCGCGACCAACGTCGCGACGGCGCGGATGCTGCTCGACGATCTGGCGCGGAGCATGCAGGACGTTTGCTAGGCGCTTGCTGCGCCCGATTGCCCCTGCTGGCGGCAGGGCCATGCACGGACGGCAGCGACGCGCGAGAATCGTGCGTCGCGACGCGCACCCGCCGCCCGGTTCCTGCATGAAGCGGCCGGCCCACGCATCGGCGACCCGGATTTTTTCCTGACCGATTGACAGACGAGGAGCGAAACGATGCCGAAAGCAATCCGATACGACCAGCCGGGCGGCCCGGACGTGATGAAGTGGGTCGATGTCGAGGTCGGCGAGCCGAAGGCGGGCGAAGTCCGCATCCGGCAGCACGCGGTCGGGCTCAACTACATCGACGTGTATTTCCGCACGGGTCTCTATCCGCAGCCGCTGCCCGGCGGCCTCGGGATGGAGGCGGCGGGCGAGGTGACGGCCGTCGGCGACGGCGTGGCCGCGCTCAAGGTCGGCGACCGCGTCGCCTATGTCGGGCAGCCGCCGGGCGCGTATGCGCAGGAGCGCGTGATGCCGGCCGAGCGGCTCGTGAAGCTGCCGGACGGCATCAGCTACGACGACGCGGCGTCGGTGATGCTGCAAGGCCTGACCGCGCACTACCTGCTGCGCCGCACGTATCCGGTAAAGGCCGGCGACACGATCCTGATTCACGCGGCGGCCGGCGGCGTCGGCCTGCTCGTGTGCCAGTGGGCGAAGGCGCTCGGTGCGACCGTGATCGGCACGGTCGGCTCCGACGAGAAAGCCGAGCTGGCGAAGGCGCACGGCTGCGACTATCCGGTCGTCTATACGCGCGAGAACTTCACGCAGCGCGTGAAGGAGATCACGAACGGCGCGGGCGTGCCGGTCGTCTACGATTCGATCGGCAAGGACACCTACATCGGCTCGCTCGACAGCCTCGCGCCGCTCGGGCTGTTCGTCAGCTTCGGCAACGCGTCGGGCCCGCTGCCGCCGATCGACTCGAAGGAGTTCTCGTCGCGCGGCTCGCTGTTCTTCACGCGGCCGACGCTGTTCTCGTACATCGCGAAGCGCGCCGATCTCGAAGCCGCGGCCGCCGAGCTGTTCGACGTGATCCTGTCGGGCAAGGTGAAGACGAGCATCAACCAGCGCTATCCGCTCGCGGAAGTCGGCCGCGCGCATGAAGATCTCGAGGCGCGCAAGACCACCGGCTCGACGATCCTCGTTCCCTGACCGTTCCCTTCGTGCCGGCGCCATGCCGGCACGCGCCTTCGCGGGCGGCGCTGCGGCGCCGCCCGTCCTGCGTCCGTTTTCCTCCCGCCTCGCGTTTACACGTTTTTTACATCCGCCCCGATACCTTTGACCCGTCCTTTACGTGCGTTCCCATAAGGTTCTAGTCGTCTGATTTCGACGACGGAGAACACAAAAATGGATGGGGTATTCATCGGCGCCCTGGTGCTTTTCACCGTGCTGATCCTCGGTTTGGTTGCCGGTTGCGAGAAGCTCGTGCAATACGGTCGCGGGGGGCGAGCATGACCTGGATGCTTTGGCTGGCGGGCGCATCGACAGCCCTGCTGTTCGCGTATCTCGTCTTTGCGCTGCTGCGCGCGGAGGACATCGAATGAACGCGAACAACCTGTTGCAGATGCTGCTGTTCATCGTCGTGCTGCTGGCGGCGGCCGTTCCGGTCGCGCGCTACCTGACGGCGGTGATGGACGGCAGCTCGCGCGTCGTGCGCGTGTTCGGGCCGCTCGAACGCGCGCTGTACCGCATCGCCGGCGTCGACGCCGGCAGCGAGATGAGCTGGAAGCAGTACGCGATCGCGACGATCGCGTTCAACGCGCTCGGCGCATTGTTCCTTTACGGCCTGCTGCGCCTGCAGGGTTTCCTGCCCGGCAACCCGCAGCAGTTCGGCGCGATGACGGTCGACGGCGCGTTCAACACGGCCGTCAGCTTCGTCACCAACACGAACTGGCAGGACTACACGCCGGAGCAGACCGTCAGCTACCTGACGCAGATGCTCGGCCTGACCGTGCAGAACTTCCTGTCGGCGGCGACCGGCATCGTCGTCGTGATCGCGCTGGTCCGCGGCTTCGCGCGCCACACCGCGCAGACCATCGGCAACTTCTGGGTCGACCTCACGCGCGTGACGATGTACGTGCTCGTGCCGATGTCGATGATCGTCGCCGCGCTGCTGATGAGCCAGGGCGTGATCCAGAACATGAAGGCGTACCAGGACGTGCCGGTGCTGCAGGCGAGCACCTATGCGGCGCCGAAGCTCGACGCGCAGGGCAACCCGGTGAAGGACGACAAGGGCGCTCCGGTGACGGTGCCGACCCCGCTCACGAAGCAGACGCTCGCGATGGGCCCGGTCGCGTCGCAGGAAGCGATCAAGATGCTCGGCACCAACGGCGGCGGCTTCTTCAACGCGAACTCCGCGCATCCGTACGAGAACCCGACGCCGTTCGCGAACTTCATCCAGATCTTCGCGATCCTGATCATCCCGGCCGCGCTGTGCCTCGTGTTCGGCCGCGTGATCGGCGATCGCCGGCAGGGTATCGCCGTGCTCGCGGCGATGACGGTCGCGTTCGCGGTCGCGGTCGGCGTCGAGGTGAGCGCCGAGCAGGGCGGCAACCCGACGCTCGCCGCGCTGCACGTCGACCAGTCGGCGAACGCGCTGCAGTCGGGCGGCAACATGGAAGGCAAGGAAACCCGCTTCGGAATCGCGCAGACCGGCATCTTCACGGTCGCGACGACGGCCGCGTCGTGCGGCGCGGTCGACACGATGCACGATTCGCTGACGCCGCTCGGCGGCCTCGTGCCGATGCTGCTGATGCAGCTCGGCGAGGTGATCTACGGCGGGGTCGGCTCGGGCCTCTACGGGATGCTCGTGTTCGCGCTGCTCGCGGTGTTCGTCGCCGGCCTGATGATCGGCCGCACGCCGGAGTACGTCGGCAAGAAGATCGAGTCGTACGAGATGAAGATGGTGTCGATCGTCGTGCTGCTCACGCCGCTGCTGGTGCTGGTCGGCACGTCGATCGCCGTGCTCGCCGATGCGGGCAAGGCCGGCATCGCGAACCCGGGCCCGCACGGCTTCTCGGAAATCCTGTACGCGTTCAGTTCGGCCGCGAACAACAACGGCAGCGCGTTCGCGGGCCTGACGGTCGGCACGCCGTTCTACAACTGGATGACCGCGATCGCGATGTGGTTCGGCCGCTTCGGCACGATCGTGCCGGTGCTGGCGATCGCCGGCTCGCTCGCCGCGAAGAAGCGCATCGCGGTGACGAGCGGCACGCTGCCGACGCACGGTCCGCTGTTCGTCGTGCTGCTGCTCGGCACCGTGCTGCTGGTGGGCGCGCTGACCTACGTGCCGGCGCTAGCGCTCGGCCCTGGCGTCGAGCACCTGATGATGTGGCTGGGCGCGTGACGCGCGCCCGCATGGTCACACATTGAAAAGACTGAAGAGATTGAAGAGATCGCAATGACTCAACATTCCGCAACACGATCCATGTTCGATCCGGCGCTGCTGCGCCCGGCGATCGTGGATTCGTTCAAGAAACTCACGCCGCGCACGCAGTTCCGCAATCCGGTGATGTTCTGCGTATACGTCGGCAGCATCCTGACCACGATCCTGTGGATCGCGGCGCTTGCCGGCCAGGCCGAGGCGCCCGCGGGCTTCATCCTCGCGATCGCGCTGTGGCTGTGGTTCACGGTGCTGTTCGCGAACTTCGCCGAAGCGCTCGCCGAAGGGCGCTCGAAGGCGCAGGCCGCATCGCTGCGCAGCGCGAAGAAGGACGTGATGGCGAAGAAGCTCAACGAGCCGCATCCGAAGTCGCCGATCCGCGTCACGACCGCATCCGACCTGCGCAAGGGTGACATCGTGCTCGTCGAGACCGGCGACGTGATCCCGGCCGACGGCGAGGTCGTCGACGGCGTTGCATCGGTCGACGAATCGGCGATCACCGGCGAATCGGCGCCGGTGATCCGCGAATCGGGCGGCGACTTCTCGTCGGTGACGGGCGGCACGCGCGTGCTGTCCGACTGGATCGTCGTCAGGGTCACCGCGAACCCCGGCGAGGCGTTCCTCGACCGGATGATCGCGATGGTCGAAGGCGCGAAGCGCAAGAAGACGCCGAACGAGATCGCGCTGACGATCCTGCTCGTCGCGCTGACGATCGTGATGCTGCTCGCGACCGCGACGCTGCTGCCGTTCTCGACGTTCGCGGTCGACGCGATGAAGGCCGGCCACGTGGTGACGATCACCGCGCTCGTCGCGCTGCTCGTGTGCCTGATCCCGACGACGATCGGCGGCCTGCTGTCCGCGATCGGCGTGGCGGGGATGAGCCGGATGATGCAGGCGAACGTGATCGCGACGTCGGGCCGCGCGGTGGAAGCGGCCGGCGACGTCGACGTGCTGCTGCTCGACAAGACCGGCACGATCACGCTCGGCAACCGCCAGGCGTCGATGTTCGTGCCCGCGCCGGGCGTGACCGAGGAAGCGTTGGCCGACGCCGCGCAACTGTCGTCGCTCGCCGACGAAACGCCGGAAGGCCGCAGCATCGTCGTGCTCGCGAAGGAGCGCTTCAACATTCGCCAGCGTGACATGGGGCAATTGCACGCGACGTTCATCGGCTTCTCCGCGCAGACGAGGATGAGCGGCGTCGACCTGCCCGGCCGCGAGATCCGCAAGGGCGCGGCCGACGCGATCCGCCGCTACGTCGAGACGCACGGCAGCCGCTTCCCGGAAGAAGTGCGTCGCGCGGTCGACGACGTCGCGCGCCGCGGCAGCACGCCGCTCGTCGTGGCCGACCTGCATGAAGGGGCGGCGCGCGTGCTCGGCGTGATCGAGCTGAAGGACATCGTGAAGGGCGGCATCAAGGAGCGCTTCGCGGAACTGCGCAAGATGGGCATCAAGACCGTGATGGTGACGGGCGACAACCGGCTGACGGCCGCGGCGATCGCGGCGGAAGCGGGCGTCGACGATTTCCTCGCGGAAGCGACGCCGGAAACCAAGCTCGCGACGATCCGCGAGCACCAGGCGGCGGGGCGCCTCGTCGCGATGACGGGCGACGGCACCAACGACGCGCCGGCGCTCGCGCAGGCCGACGTGGCGGTCGCGATGAACACGGGCACGCAGGCCGCGAAGGAAGCGGGCAACATGGTCGACCTCGATTCGAACCCGACGAAGCTGATCGAGATCGTCGAGATCGGCAAGCAGATGCTGATGACGCGCGGCTCGCTGACGACGTTCTCGATCGCGAACGACATCGCGAAGTACTTCGCGATCATCCCGGCTGCGTTCGTGACGACGTACCCGCAGTTGCGCGTGCTCGACATCATGCACCTGACGTCGCCGGCGTCCGCGATCCTGTCGGCGGTGATCTTCAACGCGCTGATCATCGTCGCGCTGATCCCGCTCGCGCTGAAGGGCGTCACGTACCGGCCGCTCGGCGCCGCATCGCTGCTGCGCCGCAACCTGCTCGTGTACGGCCTCGGCGGCTTGCTGCTGCCGTTCCCGTTCATCAAGCTGATCGACATGACGCTCGCCGCACTCGGCTGGGCCTGAAGTCCTGAAGGAAACATCATGAAAACGTTGATTCGTCCGCTCGTCGTGCTCTTTGTCGTGCTTGCCGCGGTGACGGGGCTCGCGTATCCGGCCGTGATGACCGTGTTCGGCCAGGCCGTGTTTCCGTCGCAGGCGAACGGCAGCCTGATCGAGAAGGACGGCAAGGCGGTCGGCTCCGCGCTGATCGGCCAGCCGTTCGATGCGCCGAAGTACTTCTGGGGCCGGCTGTCGGCCACGGCGCCGATGCCGTACAACGCGACCGGTTCCGGCGGCTCGAACCTCGGCCCGCTGAACCCGTCGCTCGCCGACCAGGTGAAGGGGCGCATCGCCGCGCTGCGCGATGCCGGCACCGACATGTCGAAGCCCGTGCCGGTCGACCTCGTGACGGCGTCGGCGAGCGGCCTCGATCCGGAGATCACGCCGGCCGCCGCCGCATACCAGGTCGAGCGGGTCGCGAAGGCACGCAACCTGGCGCCCGACGCGGTCGCGCAGCTCGTCGCCGCGAACACGACGGGCCGCCAGTTCGGCGTGCTCGGCGAGCCGCGCGTGAACGTGCTGAAGCTGAACCTCGCGCTCGACGCGGCGCAGGCCACGCACTGATCGCGCGTCCGGGCTCCGGGCCCGGCAACCGGTGCCCGGCGCGGCCTGAGCCGCGCCGGACGCACTTTTCCCGACGGCGCATGCGCCGTCTTTGCCTTTTGCGGCGATTTGGAACAACAATGCTCGTACTCGCGCGCATCCGGGCGCTCCGCTTTCCTGACGCATGAACCGTCCCGATCCAGACCAACTCCTCGACAAGCTGCAGCGAGACGAAGAAAAGCAGCGGCGCGGCCAGCTCAAGATCTTCTTCGGCGCATCGGCCGGCGTCGGCAAGACCTACGCGATGCTGCAGGCCGCGCGCCAGCGCCTGCAGGACGGCGTCGACGTCGTCGTCGGCATCGTCGAAACCCACGGCCGCGGCGAAACCGCCGCGCTGCTCGACGGCCTCGACGTGCTGCCGCTCGCGCGCATCGACTATCGCGGCCGCACGCTCGCCGAATTCGATCTCGATGGCGCGCTCGCGCGCCAGCCGCAACTGATCCTCGTCGACGAACTCGCGCATTCGAACGTGCAGGGCGCACGGCACCTGAAGCGCTGGCAGGACGTCTACGAACTGCTCGACGCGGGCATCGACGTGTATACGACCGTCAATGTCCAGCACCTCGAAAGCCTGAACGACGTGGTCGGCGCGATCACCGGCATCCGCGTGTGGGAGACCGTGCCCGACCGCGTGTTCGACGCGGCCGACGAAGTCACGCTCGTCGACCTGCCGGCCGAGGAACTGCTCGAGCGGATGCGCGACGGCAAGGTCTATCTCGCGCAGCAGGCCGAGCGCGCGGTGCGCAACTTCTTCCGCAAGGGCAACCTGATCGCGCTGCGCGAACTGGCGCTGCGGCGCACGGCCGATCGCGTCGATGCGCAGATGCGCGAATACCGCGCCGACCGTTCGATCCAGCGCATCTGGCAGGCGCGCGAGCGGCTGCTCGTGTGCGTCGGTCCGGGCGCCGAAGCGCCGACGCTCGTGCGCGCGGCCGCGCGGCTCGCCGCGAGCCTGAAGGCCGACTGGATCGCCGTGTATGTCGAGACGCCGCGCCTGCAGCGGCTGCCCGACGCGCAGCGGCAGCGCACGCTCGATGCGCTGAAGCTCGCGGCCGAACTCGGCGCGGAAACGGCCACGCTCGCCGGCGGCGACGCGGTCGCCGCGCTGATCGGCTATGCGAAGGTGCGCAACGTGTCGAAGATCGTCGCGGGCGGCTCGCCGAAGGTCGGGCTCATGCGCCGCTTCGCGCGGCCGTTCGGCGAGCAGCTCGCCGAACGCGCGGGCGACGTCGACCTGATGCTGATCCGCGCGTCCGCGAGCGACGAGGCGCGCGCGGCGCCGCTCGACCCGCGTGCGCGCGACTGGCGCGATGCGTTCGCGAAGTTCGGCACGCATCGTTCGCCGCCGCGGCACTACGTGTACGCGGCCGCGATCTGCGCGGCGATCACCGTCGTCGCAAACGTCGTGTCCGAGCGGCTCGACCTCACGAACCTCGTGATGCTGTACCTGCTCGGCGTCGTGTTTTCGGCCGTGCGGCTCGGGCGCGGCCCGGGCGTGCTGCAGTCGTTCCTGTCGGTGGCCGCATTCGATTTCTTCTTCGTGCCGCCGCGCATGTCGTTCTCGGTCAGCGACACGCAATACCTGCTGACCTTCTTCGGAATGCTGCTGACGTCGCTCGTGATCAGCCACCTGACGTCGACGCTGACGCGCCAGGCGAGCATCGCGCAGCGCCGCGAGCGCCGCACCGGCGCGATCTACGCGATGGCGCGCGAGCTGGGCGCGGCGCTGACGACCGAGCAGATCGTCGAGATCGGCAGCCGCCACGTGGGCGAGGTGTTTCGCGCGCGTGTCGCGTTCCTGCTGCCCGACAGCGCGGACAAGGTGCGCCAGAAGATCGAGGAGCCCGACGCGGCCGTCACGCTGACGGGCGCCGATCTCGACAGCGACGTCGGCCAGTGGGTGTACGACCAGCAGAAGCCGGCCGGCCGCGGCACCGACACGCTGCCCGCAACGGCCGCGCTGTACCTGCCGCTGAAGGCGCCGATGCGCACGCGCGGCGTGCTCGCGGTCGTGTCGCGCGAGCCGCGCGAGCTCGAGGTGCCCGAGCAGCAGCGGATGCTCGACGCATTCGCCGCGCAGATCGCGCTTGCGCTGGAGCGCGTGCACTACGTCGAGATCGCGCGCGACGCGCTCGTGAACATGGAATCCGAGCGGCTGCGCAACTCGCTGCTGTCGGCGATCTCGCACGACCTGCGCACGCCGCTCACGACGATCGTCGGCTTCTCGTCGATGCTCGCGAACGGGCGCGCGGCCGCGCAGGGCGGCGGCGCCGCGGCGGCCGAACGCTTCGCGCAGCGCGAGGGCGAACTCGTCGACGCGATCCACGACGAGGCGCTGCGGATGACGGGCATCGTCACGAACCTGCTCGACATGGCGCGGCTGCAGGCCGGCAGCCTGCAGCTCAAGCGCCAGTGGTCGCTGCTCGAGGAAACCGTCGGCGCCGCGCTCGCCGCGTGCAAGCGCGTGCTCGCGCGCCATCCCGCGCGCGTGTCGCTGCCGGTCGACCTGCCGCTGCTGCAGATGGACGCGGTGCTGATGGAACGCCTGTTCACCAACCTGTTCGAGAACGCGGCGAAGTACACGCCGCCCGACACGCCGCTCGAGATCGGCGCGGAGCGCGTGACCGACGACGGGCTGCCGTTCGTGCGCGTGCACGTCGACGATCACGGCCCGGGCCTGCCGGCCGGCATGGAAACGCGGATCTTCGACAAGTTCACGCGCGGCGAGAAGGAATCGGCGACGCCGGGCATCGGGCTCGGCCTCGCGATCTGCCGCGCGATCGTCGAGGCGCACGGCGGTAGAATCGGCGCGCTCAACCGCACCGCGCCCGACGGCCGCGTGACGGGCGCGCGCTTCTGGTTCACGCTGCCGGTCGAGACGCCGCCGGCCGCGCCCGCCGTGCCCGACGACGAATCCGACGTGCCGAGCGCATCGTCCCCATCCGAGCCATTGCCAGACCATGAGTGAACCCAGCCTGACCGTTGTCCTGATCGAGGACGAAAAGCAGATCCGCCGCTTCGTGCGCGCCGCGCTCGAAGAGGAGGACATCGCCGTGTTCGAGGCCGAGACGGGCAAGCAGGGGCTGATCGACGCGGCGACGCGCAAGCCCGATCTCGTGATCGTCGACCTCGGCCTGCCCGATACCGATGGCCTCGACGTGATCCGCGAGCTGCGCGGCTGGTCCGAGGTGCCGGTGATCGTGCTGTCCGCGCGCACGCAGGAAGACGAGAAGGTCGCGGCGCTCGACGCGGGCGCCGACGACTACCTGACCAAGCCGTTCGGCGTGTCCGAACTGCGCGCGCGGATCCGCGCGCAATTGCGCCGGCGCAACCAGGGCGGCGCGAACGAGACGCCGAAGGTGAGCTTCGGCACCGTGACCGTCGATCTCGCGCTGCGCCAGGTGTGGCGCGACGGCGAGATCGTGCATCTGACGCCGCTCGAATACCGGCTGCTTGCGACGCTCGTGCGGCACGCGGGGCGCGTGCTTACGCACCGCCAGTTGCTGCGCGACGTGTGGGGGCCGTCGCACGTCGAGAGCCATCACTACTTGCGCATCTACATGGCGCACCTGCGCCAGAAGCTCGAGCGCGACCCGGCACAGCCCGAGTACATCGTCACCGAGACGGGCGTCGGCTACCGGCTGGTCGGCGCCGCGTGACGGGCATCGCACGGCGGCGGCCGCCCGGGCTGGCGTGACGCCGCGCGCGGGCAGGGTTGCGCCGGCGCGACAGTCGCGCGGCCGGCGCCGGCCTTGCACACCGGCCGCGGATTCCCCGTTATGCTGACCGTTCCGCGAACAAAAACGAGGAGCGTGCAATGTCCGTCCGTCTGGTCGTCATCTGTGCGCTGGCGCTGACTGCGCCCGGCGCGTTCGCCCAACCGCTGCCGCCGGGGCAACAGCCGCTCGCGCAGGCCGCGCTCGCCAATCCCGCGTCGGTCAACTGCGAGAAGCTCGGCGGTCGCCACGTGATCCGCAGCCTGCCGAGCGGGCAGGTCGGGATGTGCATGTTCAAGGATGGCCGCGTGTGCGAGGAGTGGGCGCTGTATCGCGACGACCGCTGCGTCGGCGGCGTCGCGCCGAAGCGTGTGTCGAATTGATGCCGAACTGACCGGGCCCGGCCGATCCTGCCCCGGATCGGCCGCCGGCCGTGCGCCGCGTCCGGCGTGTCCGTAAGCCTCTTGTTATACTCGGCGCCGCCCGGGGACGACCCCGGGTCATTCGCTTCAACGGGGACGGCCCCATCCGATACGGAGTACGTCGCGATGGCGTGGGTATTGTTGTTGATTGCCGGTTTGCTGGAAGTGGCCTGGGCGGCCGGCATGAAATCGTCGGACGGCTTCACGAAGCTCGGCCCGTCGGTGTTTACGATCGTGACGGCGCTGGCCAGCTTCGGGCTGCTCGCGGTCGCGATGCGCCAGTTGCCGCTCGGCACCGCGTACGCGGTGTGGACGGGCATCGGCGCGGTCGGCGCGTTCGTGTTCGGCATCGTGATGATGGGCGAGGTGCTGACCGTCGCGCGCGTCGCGAGCGCTGCGCTGATCGTCGCCGGGCTGATCGGCCTCAAGCTGTCGTCGGCCGCCTGACGCCGGAGTCCCGGACGACGGCATCCCGGACGACGGCATCCCGGGCCCGCCGTGCCCGGGCACCGCACTGCGGAATTGCGTCGGGTGCCCGGTTAGCCTGTCTATAATGGAACGCATTCGGGCCTGAATGTCGTTGTGCCGTTCGCGGCCTGCGGCGCCGGTCGCCACGCGCCGCGCGGCCGGTCTGACCGACCCGACCCGATCGATCGGCAAAGCGCACGGAAAGTGCAAGGAGAGGGCCATGATCGAAGCCATTTCGCTCGGCGCGGGGCTCGCGTGGGCGAGCGGGCTGCGCCTGTACCTGACGGTGCTGATCGCCGGCGTGCTGGCGCGGGTCGGCTGGCTCCATCTGCCCGACACTCTGGCCGTCCTGATGTCGCCGTGGGTCATCGGCGCCGCCGCCGTGCTCACCGTCACCGAATTCCTTGCCGACAAGATCCCCGCGTTCGACTCGCTGTGGGATGCCGTGCATACCTTCATCCGCATCCCGGCCGGCGCCGTGCTCGCAGCCGGCGCGCTCGGCCATGCCGATCCGACCGTGCTCGCGGTCGCGGGCCTTGCAGGCGGTTCGCTTGCCGGCGCCGCGCACGTGGCGAAGGCCGGTACGCGCGCACTGATCAACCTGTCTCCCGAACCGATTTCGAACTGGGTCGCGTCGTCGACCGAGGACGGCCTCGTGGTCGGCGGGCTTGCGCTCGCGTTCTTCGTCCCGCTCGCGTTCCTCGTGCTGCTCGCGGCCTTCATCGCCGCTTCGGCCTGGGCGCTGCCGCGCCTGTGGCGCGGCGTGTCGGGCGGTTTTCGCGGGATGGCGAACCACATGGTGTCGCGGCTCAACTCGATCGGGGGTAAGCGCGATTGAAGGGGCGGCAACACGCGGCGCAGCCGCCGGCCGGGCAACCCGGCCATGACATGCCCGCGCATGCCGGCCGCTTCGGCCTGCGCGACCTGATCCGCCAGGCCGCGCGGATGACTGCGCGCGACTGGCGCGCGGGCGAGTTGACGCTGCTCGTACTCGCACTGGTGCTCGCGGTCGCGGCACTGACGAGCGTCGGCTTTCTCGCCGACCGCCTGCGCCAGGGGCTCGAGCGCGACGCGCGCCAGATGCTCGGCGCCGATTTCGTCGTGCGCGCCGACCGTCCCGTCGATCCGTCGTTCGACCGTCAGGCCCGCGCACTCGGCCTGCGTACCGCGACGACCGCGATTTTCCCGAGCATGATCGCGTCCACCGCGGGCGGGCAGGCGAGCGACGCGGCGCCCGCGCGCCTCGCGGCCGTGAAGGCCGTGTCGCCCGGGTATCCGCTGCGCGGCGCGGTCGAGATCCTGCCGGCCGGCGCCGCCGCCGCGCACAAGGCGACCGCGATTCCCGCGCCCGGCACCGTGTGGGCCGATCCCGCACTGCTCGATGCGCTGCACCTGAAGGCGGGCGATACGGTGCGGGTCGGGCTGCGCACGTTCACGGTCGCCGCGTCGATCTCCCGCGAACTCGATCGCGGTTTTTCGTTCGTCAATTTTTCGCCGCGGCTGATGATGCGCGCGGACGAACTCGCCGCGACGGGGCTCACCGGCTACGGCAGCCGCGTCACGTACCGGCTGCTGGTCGCCGGCGACGCGCAGGCCGTCGCGCGTTTCGAAACCTATGCGCACGAGCGCGTCGACGGCGGGAAGCTGCGCGGCGTCGGGCTCGAGTCGTTGCAGGAAGGCCAGCCGCAGGTGCGGCAGACGCTGGATCGCGCGCGCCATTTCCTGACGCTCGTCGCGCTGCTGACCGCGCTGCTCGCGGCGGTCGCGATCGCGATGGCCGCGCAGCGCTACATGCGGCGCCATCTCGACGGCTGCGCGACGATGCGCTGCCTCGGCGTGAGCCGCCGCACGCTCGGCGCGCTGTTCGCGCTCGAATTCGTCGGCATCGGGATCGTGTCGGGCGCCGCGGGCGCGGTGCTCGGCTACGGCGGCCACTGGGCGTTGCTGGCCGCGCTCGGCGGCCTGATCGAAGTCGTGCTGCCGCCGCCCACGCTGTGGCCGGCGCTCATCGGCGTGGGTGCCGCGCTCGTGCTGCTGCTCGGCTTCGCGCTGCCGCCGCTCGTGCCGCTCACGCGCGTGCCGCCGGTGCGCGTGCTGCGCCGCGAGTGGGGCGATGCGTCGCGCACCGCGTGGGCCGCGTATGCGGTCGGCGTCGTGCTGTTCGCAGGGCTGCTGATCGCGGCCGCCGGCGACCTGAAGCTCGGCCTGATCGTCGCGGGCGGCTTCGCCGGCGCGCTGGTCGGTTTCGCGCTGATCGCGCGGCTCGTGCTGTTCGCGGCCGCGCACGCGGTGCGCAACGCGCGCGTGGCCGCGGGCGTCGGCTGGCGCTATGCGCTCGCATCGCTGCATCGGCGCGGCACGGCCAGCGCGCTGCAGATCACCGCGCTCGCGCTCGGCCTGATGTGCCTGCTGCTGATCGCGATCACGCGCAACGACCTCGTCGCGGGCTGGCGGCAATCGACGCCGCCCGATGCGCCGAACCAGTTCCTGATCGACATCCAGCCCGACCAGCGCGACGACGTCGCGGCCTATCTGGCCGCGCACGGCGTGCGCGACGCGGTGCCCGCGCCGATGGTGCGCGGCCGCCTCGTCGCGATCAACGGCAAGCCGGTGAATCCGGACGCCTATCCGTCCGACGAGGCGCGCCGGCTCGTCGACCGCGAGTTCAACCTGTCGTATACGACCGAGCTGCCGTCCGACAACCGGATCGTCGCAGGCGACTGGTTCGGCACCGCGGCCACGCCGCAGATTTCGATCGAGGCCGGCCTCGCGAAGACGCTGAACGTGAAGCCGGGCGACACGCTGCGCTTCGACGTGACGGGGCTGACGGTCGACGCGCCGATCACGAGCGTGCGCAAGCTCGACTGGGGCACGTTTCGCGTCAACTTCTTCGTGCTGATGCCGCCGCAGGTGCTGAAGGATTTCCCGGCCGTCTACCTCACGAGCTTCCATCTGCCCGCATCCGACGCCGCGCTGCTCGATCCGCTGATCGCGCGCTACCCGAACCTGACCGCGATCGACGTCGCGCCGATCCTCGCGCAGCTGCAGCGGATGATGCTGCAGGTGGTCGGCGCGGTGCAGTTCCTGTTCGCGTTCACGCTCGCGGCCGGCGTGCTCGTGCTGTACACGGCGCTCGCCGGCTCGCGCGACGAGCGGGTGCGCGAAGCCGCGCTGCTGCGCGCGCTCGGCGCGTCGCGCGCGCAGGTCAATGCGGTGCAGCGTGCGGAATTCGTCGTGGTCGGTGCGCTGGCAGGCGCGCTGGCGTCGGCGGGCGCGATCGCGGTCGGCTGGGTGCTCGCGTCACGCGTGTTCGATTTCCGGCTCGCCGTCGATCCGTGGCTCGTGCCGGCCGGTATCGCGGCCGGCGTCGCGTGCGCCGGTGCGGCCGGCTGGCTGAGCCTGCATAATGTGTTGCGGCGCCCCGCGCTGCAGTCGCTGCGCGACGCATGAGCGTCGCCGGCGGCCCCGAAGATCCCGTTTTCCGACTATCCGTATGACCGATGTGAATGACGATGCGCCGTCGCAGCCGACGGCGTTCGAGCTCGTGGGCGGCGAAGCCCGCGTGCGCGAAATGGTGGACCGCTTCTACGACCTGATGGACCTCGAGCCCGAGTTCGCGCAGATTCGCGCGTTGCACCCGGCATCGCTCGACGGTTCGCGCGACAAGCTGTTCTGGTTCCTGTGCGGCTGGCTCGGCGGGCCCGACCACTACATCGACCGGTTCGGCCATCCGCGGCTGCGCGCGCGGCACCTGCCGTTCCCGATCGCGTCGGTCGAGCGCGACCAGTGGCTGCGCTGCATGGCGTGGGCGATGGAGGATGTCGGGCTGCCCGAGCCGCTGCGCGAGCGGCTCATGCATTCGTTCTACGACACGGCCGACTGGATGCGCAACCGGCCCGGTTGATCGACCGGTACGCCGCTGCCCGTGCGCGGGACGATCTGCGTCTGGGCGCGCGCGCCCCGCGGCGCGACACTGGCGGTTTCCCGCAATCGATACGAGGCTCGCCCGATGACGACACAAGCGCTGTTTCGCGAAGACGCGTACCTCACGCGGTGCGACGCGATCGTTCAGGCCGTCGGCGACGACGGCATCCGGCTCGACCGCACCGCGTTCTATCCGCTCGGCGGCGGCCAGGCCGGCGACACCGGCACGCTGACCCTGCCCGACGGCAGCACGATCGCGATCGCCGATACGCGCAAGGCAAAGTTCGACGGCGCGACGCCCGACGACGCGTTGCACCTGCCGGCACCGGGACAGGAGGCGCGCGTCGCGACGCTCGTGCCCGGCATGCGCGTGGTCGCGGCGATCGACTGGGCGCGCCGCTATCGGCACATGCGCCTGCATACGGCCGCGCACCTGATGTGCGCGGTGCTGCCGTACGCGGTCGACGGCTGCAGCGTGACGGCCGACTATGTGCGGCTCGATTTCGCGACGTCCGAAGCGATCGACCGCGACGACGTCGAGCGGCGCCTCGCCGGCCTGGTCGCCGGCGCGCATCCGGTCACGACCGAATGGATCACCGACGACGAGATGGCCGAGCGGCCCGAACTCGTGCGCACGATGAGCGTGAAGCCGCCGATGGGCCTCGGCCGCGTGCGGCTGCTGCGCATCGAGCAGGTCGACCTGCAGCCGTGCGGCGGCACGCACGTGCGCAACACGTCGGAAATCGGCAGCCTGCGCGTCGCGAAACTTGAAAAGAAGAGCGCGCGCACGCGGCGCCTCGTACTGGAGTTTGCATGACGATCGACACCGGGGTGGCGGGCGCGGCGGCGCTGGATCCGCAAGCGCGCGAGATTCTGGATTTCTGGTTCGGCGAACCGGGCTCGGCCGAATTCGGGCAGGAACGCAAGATCTGGTTCAACGGCGGCGCGGCGTTCGACGACGTGCTGCGCACGCGCTACGGCGCGCTGCTCGACGCCGCGTGCGACGGCGCATGCGATCACTGGGCCGGTTCGCCGGAGGGTGCGCTTGCGTTGATCGTCGTGCTCGACCAGTTCTCGCGCAACATTCATCGCGGCACGCCGCGCGCGTTTGCCGCCGATCCGAAGGCGCTCGCGTTTGCACGCCGCATCGTCGCGGCCGGCTGGGATGCGCAACTGCCGAGCGGCCATCACCGCGCGTTTGCATATCTGCCGTTCGAGCACGACGAGTCGATCGACAGCCAGCGCGAGGCCGTGCGCCTGTGCGCGGGCATTCGCGATGAGGCAGGGTGCGAGAGCTATCACCGCTTCGCGTTGCTGCATGCGGCCGTCGTCGAGCGCTTCGGTCGCTTTCCGCACCGGAACGCGATTCTCGGCCGTGCGTCGACCGATGAGGAGACGGCGTTTCTTCGCGAACCCGGTTCGTCGTTCTGACGCTCAGGGCGGTTGCGTGACTGAAGAGGGGGAGGGGCAAGCCCGCAGATTCGCGCGGTTGCGTTGGCGGTCGGCGAAACTGGCTGGCGGCGCGGCGTATCGCATGGGGAAGCCTGCGCGCGGCTCAGGCGGCCGGTCTCAACCTTTTTGCCGGAGATGAAGTCGGGCAAGACGGCGCGCCGCGCCGTCCCGCGTCATTGCAGGTGCTGTTCGGGCGTGCGCACGTAGACGCGCAGCAGTTCGTCGTTGTCGCCCGGGCGCGCGCCCGTCCAGAACAGCTTCCATTCGCTGCCGGGCGCCGGATCGACGGCCCGCACGCCCTGGACGATCATCCACGTGCAGCGCGTCGTCTTCGCGTCGTCGATCGGCGTGTGCTGGATGCCGGAGAAGTAGTACAGCATCGGCGCTTCCGATTCGCCGAGCCCGTGCAGGCTCGCCATGCAGTCGCCGTCGTTCCATTCGAGCGCGAGATGCGCGTTCAGGTCGTCGAACACCGAGCGGTAGCTCTTCGCGACGTCGAGCCACGGCAGCAGCAGCGTATAGATGAGCCCCCACGCGACGACCGCGCCGGCGCCCCACGACAGCGCGCCGCGCCAAAGGCCCGTCGTGCGCAGCTTCGGCAGCAGCGTCAGCCAGCCGACCGTCAGCGCGAGCGCACCGACCACGAGCGCGGGCTCGATCGGCATCGTCCAGTCGAGCGGCAGCCAGCGGCCGAGCAGCGCGAGATCCGCGCGCGACGCGGCCGGATCGGCCATTACTGCCCAGATGCCCCAGGCGAGTGCGGCGGCCGTACCGAACAGCACGCGGCTGAAGTAATCCCACGCGAGATGCAGCGTGCGCGGAATGCGTTCGATCGCCTGCGCGGCGACCAGCGCGAGCGGCGCGAAGAACGGCAGGATGTAGAGCTGGCGCGACGTTGCGGACACCTGCAGCACCGCGAGCCCCACGCCGGCGAACAGCACGGGCAGCGCGATGCGCGGCGTGCGCCAGTCGCGCCATGCACCGCGCGCGAGCGCGACGATCGCGAGCGGCGCGACCGGGAAGCCGACGAGCAGGAACGCGCGCAGGATGAAGAACGGCTTGTCGTTTTCCGCGCCGAGTTCGGGGACGGAGAAGCCGAAGAAGCGGCCGACGTTGTTGTCCCAGAACCACGTCATGAACAGTGTCTCGGAACGCAGGAACAGCGCAGTCGGCCAGATCAGCGCGAACGGCGCGAACACGAGCGCGGCGATGCCGAGTGCGCGCGCGAACGAGCGGGTGCGGCAGGCCGGGTACAGCACCAGCGCGCCGACGAGCGTGGCCGCGAACACGAGCGGCACGAACAGCCCCTTCGCCATCAGCGCGATGCCGACGCCCGCGCCGAAGATCGGCGCCGCCCAGCGGCCCGACGGCCGGACCGGCAGCCCGTGCCGCATCTGCTGCGCGTGCGCGACGTGCCGCATCACGAGTTCGAGCAGGCCGCAGAAGCCTATTGCCGTGCCGGCGAACAGCGCGACGTCCGTCATCATGTCGTGCATGTGCTTGATGACGACGAGTGTGCCCGCGCTCAGCACGACGGGGCCGATCACACGCAGGTCGAACCAGCTGTCCGCGCGGCTGGCGATGCGCGCCGCGCGCGCGATGAAGCCGAACGCGAGTACGGCGAACAGCGCGCTCGCGAGCCGTGCCGCGTCGTGCAGCGGCATCACGCGCTGCAGCAGCCACGCGAGGCTGGTCGCGACCCACGCGTAAAGCGGCGGTTTTTCCATGAACGGCAGGCCGGCATTGGTCGGCACGACGAAATCGCCGGTCTCGAGCATGTGCTGGATGATGCCGAACGTGTAGGTTTCGTCCTGTTTCCACGGATCGTGGCCGAGCACGCCGGGCAGCACATACGCGCAGACCAGCGCGGCGGCGAGCAGCCACGCGCGCCAGCCGAGCAGGCGCGAGCGGTCGCGCGTGATGCTGGTCGCGGCGGTCACGGCCATGACGGGCGTGCCGGCGGCGTCAAGCGTCGCGGTGAGGTCGGCGTCGGCGGTTGGGCGGGTGTGCGGGGCCGGAGCCGGCACGGACGTGCGTCGCCGGCCGGGCGCTGCGGTTCCAGGCATGGAAAAGATCTCGGGTCGAGTCGAGCCGGTTCGGCGACATGGGCCGGACCGATAAGGGCCGCATCAGGGCGGCAAGAAACAGGCGTTTACGACGCCTGTCGGGCTGGCCGCTAGTAAATCACGGAACTGTTACGAATGTTTACTGAAACCGTCACGAAATTGTGGAGATTTGTGGCGCCGTGACGACAGCTTGTTCGAGGCAGCTGTTTTGACGTGCCGCGCGTGCGGCTACCGGCCGCCGCCGACGTCGAGCAGGGCGCCCGTCGTGTAGGACGCCGCGTCGCCGAGCAGCCAGACGATCGCTTCGGCGATCTCGTGCGCTTCGCCCGCGCGGCCGAGCGGCGTCTGCGCGCCGAGGCGGGCAGCACGGCCCGGCTGGCCGCCGCTCGCGTGGATTTCGGTCTCGATCAGGCCGGGGCGCACCGCGTTGACGCGCACGCCGTGCGGGCCGAGTTCCTTCGCAAGGCCGATCGTCAGCGAATCGACCGCGCCTTTCGAGCCCGCGTAGTCGACGTATTCGTTCGGCGAGCCGAGCCGCGAGGCGATCGACGAGACGTTGACGATCGCACCGCCCTGGCCGCCGCGGTCGGTGGACAGCCGGCGCGCGGCTTCGCGCGCGCACAGGTACGCGCCGAGCACGTTGGTGTCGAACATCCGCCGCAGCCGGTCGGCCGGCATGTCGGCGAGCGGCATCGACGGCGCGACGATGCCCGCGTTGTTGACGAGCGCGTCGAGGCGTCCGAACGCGGCCGCGACGGTGTCGAACATCGCGACGACGTCGGCTTCGTTCGCGACGTCGCCTGCGACGACGCACGCACGGCCACCTGCATCGCGGACGGCCTGCGCGGTGCGTTCGGCTGCCGCCGCGTCGCGCGCGTAGTTGATGCCGACGTCCCAGCCGCGTTCGGCCGCGAGCACGGCGGTCGCGCGGCCGATGCCGCGGCTCGCGCCGGTGACGAGGACGGCCTTGCGGCCGGACGGTGCGGTCATCGCGTGCGGTTCCCGGGGACGGTTACTTCGCTGCGTCGGGCGCCCACTTGTCGCGGGCGGGCGGTTGATAGCGGCGCAGCCGCTCGATCAGTTCGACCGGTTCCGAATCGACGCACAGCGCGTCGAAATAGGCCGGACGCATGAAACCCTCGTCGACCGTATGACGCAGCAGCGCGATCAGCGGGTCGTAGAACGAATCGATGTTGTAGAGCGCGACGGGCTTGCGGTGGTAGCCGAGCTGCGCCCACGTGTAGACCTCGAAGAGTTCCTCGAGCGTGCCGGCGCCGCCGGGCATCGCGACGAACGCGTCCGAGAGGTCGGCCATCATTTTCTTGCGATGGTGCATGTCGGGCACGACGTGCAGTTCCGACAGCCCCGTATGGCCGACTTCCTTGTCGACGAGCAGTTCGGGGATCACGCCGACCGCACGGCCGCCGGCCGCCATCACTTCGTCGGCGATCACGCCCATCAGGCCGACACGGCCGCCGCCGTATACGAGCGTCAGGCCCGCACCGACGAGCGCGCGGCCGAATGCGCGCGCGGCGTCGGCATAGACGGGCCGCACGCCGGACGACGAGCCGCAGTAAACGCAGACTGCCTTCATTGCTTGGAATCCTTGGCGGGGGCCTGCCCACTGACGACCGGGCTGTCAGCGGGGCGGGGCGAACCGTCGCGCGGCGGCAGGTAGTCGGTGAACTGGCGCTTCGGCAGCTTGCCGGAGACCAGGTCGTCGAACAGCTGGCGCGAACGGCCGCGCAGGTACGGCGCCATCACGGAGATCACGTGCATGCTGACCTGGTGCAGTTCCTCGCGAATCGCGTCCTGGTCGTTGTACTTGCGCGGATGCATCACGTACTGATACGACAGCCAGTACGTCGAAATGACGGCCATGTTGGTGGCGATGACTTCGATCTCGGCGGGCGTCGCGACCATCTCGGCGTCGGACACGAGCAGCTCGCACATCTCGCGCGCGAAGCGCACCTTGTGGCTGATGATCTGCTTGAAGTGCGTCTCGAGCGTGCGGTTGCGGGCGAGCAGGTCGTTGAGGTCGCGATACAGGAACCGGTAGGTCCACATGAAATCGGCCATGTACTGCAGGTACGACCAGGTTTCGTCGATCGTCGGACGATGATCTTCGGGAAAGCGCAGCCGCCGTTCGATCTGCTGCTCGAACTGCGCGAAGATGCTGTTGATGATGTCGTCCTTGTTGCGGAAATGGTAGTACAGGTTGCCTGGACTGATTTCCATTTCCTCGGCGATCGTCGTGGTCGTGACGTTCGGCTCGCCGATCTCGTTGAAGAGTTTCAACGACAACTCGAGAATCCGTTCGCGGGTGCGGCGGGGAGGTTTCGCTTCCATGTCGTCCGGCCCTGTGTGTGCCGGACTGGCGGGCGCTGCAATCGATGCTGCGAGATTCGTCCGGCGCGGGTTGCTGTTCTATGTCTGGCGGACGATTATAAACCGGGGTTTCGCCACATCGGGCGCATTTCGTGATCGCGGCCCCGCGCGACGGATGGTGCAGCGCCGCACGCGGGCGATGCGCGACGCGCGCGGCGGGCCGCCGGCTAGAAGCCGAGCCAGTGCGCGACGACCGGGCCGAGCACGAGGCCCCAGGTCGTCACGCACGCGAACAGCGCGACCGTCACGGCCGCGCTGCCGAGATCCTTCGCGCGTTTGGAAAGTTCGTGGCGTTCGAGCGAGATGCGGTCGATCGCGGCCTCGACGCTCGAGTTCAGCAGTTCGACGATCAGCACCAGCAGCACCGACGCGATCAGCAGCGCGCGCGATGCGGCCGGCACCGGCGCGAACGCGCCGATCGGGAGCATCAGCGCGGCGAGCGTGAGCTCCTGGCGAAACGCGCTCTCCTCGCGGATCGCGACACGAAAGCCGTTCAGCGAATGCTTGAGTGCGTACCATGCGCGCGTGATGCCGCGGTGGCGCTTGTACGGATTCGGCGGCAGCGGCGTCAGTTGATCGTCGGGGCCGAGCGGCTCGGACGCGTGCGCGTCCGTGTCGCCATGCGGCTCTTCCTCGTCGAACGGGCGGTGCCGTTGCTGTGTCGCGGCGGGGGGAGGGGTCTTGTCGTTCAGGTCTCGTTTCAAACGGCGGCACCTTCGGCTGGCGAGTACGCGGTTTTCGGCAGCGGCTTCAGATGCGATGCGAACTGCTCGGATGCCGCGCGCCACGAGAAGCGTTCCGCCCACGCGCGCGCAGTCGTGCGTTCGATCTTCAGCGCTTCGAGGCAGGCTTCCTGCAGGTCCTCGTGCATCGAGCCTGCGTCGCCGCCGCCGAGCACGTCGATCGGGCCCGTGACGGGATACGCGGCAACCGGCGTGCCGCACGCGAGCGCCTCGAGCAGCACGAGGCCGAACGTGTCGGTGCGACTCGGGAACACGAACACGTCGGCCGCAGCATACACCTTCGCGAGTTCGGCCTGTGACAGCACGCCGAGATAGTTCGCCTCCGGATAGCGCGACTTCAGCTCCGCGAGCGCGGGGCCTTCGCCCGCGACCCACTTCGAGCCGGGCAGGTCGAGACGCAGGAACGCCTCGACGTTCTTTTCGATCGCGACACGGCCCACGTACAGGAAGATCGGCCGCGCGGTGTTGAGCACCTTCGACTCCATCGGGCGGAAGATGTCGAGATCGACGCCGCGGGTCCACAGCACGACGTTCGTGAAGCCGAACTTCTCGAGGTCTTCCTTGACGACCGGCGTCGGCGCCATCACCGCGAGCGACGGGCCGTGGAACCAGTGCAGGAAGCGGTAGGTCGCGGCCAGCGGAATGCCGAAGCGCGCCTGCACGTATTCCGGAAAGCGCGTGTGGTATGCGGTCGTGAACGGCAGCTTGTGGGTACGCGCATAGCGTCGCGCGGCGAGGCCGAGCGGGCCTTCGGTCGCGATGTGCAGCGCGTCGGGCGCGAACGCGTCGATCCGCGCGCGCAGCTTGCGATACGGCAGGATCGACAGGCGGATCTCGGGGTAGGTCGGGCAGGGCACCGTGCGGAATTCCAGCGGCGTCAGCAGTTCGACGCGGTGGCCGAGCGCCGTGAGTTCGCGCGACGTGCTCTTCAGCGTGCGCACGACGCCGTTGACCTGCGGTTCCCACGCGTCGGTGACGATCATGATCTTCATCGCGGCATTGTCCTGTAAGTAGGGTTGTGTCAGGCAGTGGCCTTGGCCTTGCGCGACGTGGTCTCCGACGGTGCGGTGCGCATCACCGTCCAGTAGACGATCTTCAGTTCGCCTTCCATCGTTTCGACGAGCGCGGACAGGCTTTCGACCCAGTCGCCGTCGTTGCAGTACAGCACGCCGTCGATATCGCGGATCTCTGCCTTGTGGATGTGGCCGCACACGACGCCGTCGCAGCCGCGGCGGCGCGCCTCGTCGGTCATCACGGTCTCGAACTGCGAGATGAAGTTGACCGCGTTCTTGACCTGGTGCTTCAGGTACTGCGACAGCGACCAGTACTGGAAGCCGAGCCGGCTGCGGATCCGGTTGAACCAGCGGTTCAGCACGAGGATCAGCGTGTAGAGCGTGTCGCCGAGGTACGCGAGCCATTTCGCGTGCTGGATCACGCCGTCGAACAGGTCGCCGTGCACGATCCACAAACGTTTGCCTGCGAGCGTCGTGTGGAACGCCTCGCCGCGTACCTGTATGTCGCCGAACGCGAGGTCGCAGAACTGCCGCGCGCCTTCGTCGTGGTTGCCGGGGATGTAGACGACCTGCGTGCCCTTGCGCGCCTTGCGCAGGATCTTCTGCACGACGTCGTTGTGCGCCTGCGGCCAGTACCAGCCTTTCTTCAACTGCCAGCCGTCGATGATGTCGCCGACGAGGTACAGGTATTCCGAATCGTTGTGACGCAGGAAATCGAGCAGGTACGGCGCCTGGCATCCGCTCGAGCCGAGGTGGATGTCGGACAGCCAGATGGTGCGGTAGCGATGCGCGGACGAGTCGGGGTCGTCGTGCCGCGTGGCGTGCGCGGCAGGCGGTTCTTGCGACGCCAGGCCATCGGTTGCGCCCGAGCCGGACAGGAAAGCGGTGGCGGCGCGAGCGCCGAGCGGGTGACGGAACAGGGAGGTCGCGGACGGTTTCTGGCCCATGCATGACTCGCGCCGGTTGACATTACCGGCATTCCGCCATGCGGGCGTGACTGTGCCGTGACAGTCACGAGACGTTCTTATTACGACCTATGCAGGGTGTTTAGCAGTGAATGAAGGGCGTTGTGCAATCTGCCGCACCGAACGGTCGGCGGTTGTCCGGCATGCGCGTCAGGCGACGCGGGAAAGGCTTGGGCGAACTGATTTCGTCTGGCGAATGAGGCGCGTCAGCGCGGCATGGCGACGACGCGCGTGCGCGCGATCCGGTCGTGCGGAAACTGGCGGCCGGCATGCAGCCGGGCGGCGCCGGCCCACGCGGCGATCCACGCGGCGGTGAGCGCCAGCGTGACCGGCACCGACAGGCCGAGGAGCGGATGCAGCGCGAGCGGCGGCAGGAACCACAGCCAGCCGAGCGCATAGCGCACGAGCGCGTGGCCGGCGCTCAGCGGCCGGCCGCTCGACGATTCGAGCCGCAGCCGCCAGGTCTTCATCGGCAGCGTCTGGCCGCCGTGGGTCCAGAACCAGACGAAGTACGCGCCGACGACGAGCGCGATCCACGCGGCGAGCAGGTTGTGATGGACGAGGCCGTTGCGCTGCTGCGTCGCGAGGCTGAACGCAAGCCCCGCGAAGAACACGACGCCGAACAGCAGCACGCCTTCGTAGAGCAGCGCGGCGAGGCGCCGCCGCACCGACGGCGCGGCGGCCGGAGTCTCGGGTGCGCGGGCGTTCGCCACGGCCGCTCAGGAGCCCTTGAACAGCGAAGGCGCGTCGGCGGGCGACACCGGTGCCGCCGCAGCGGGCACCGACGCGGCGCCGGCCGTCGACGACGCGGGCACCGGCGGCACGGAGGCGCTGGCCGACGCGGGCGCCGGTGCGGGGGTTGCACCGCTTGCCGGGTGCTCGTGCGAATTGACGAGGCGGCGGACGTCACGGTCGGCGACGGTCGGCGGCGCGCTGACGACGCTCGGCCGGCGGCGGCGCTCGGCGGCCGCGAGACGTTCCTTCTGCTCCTCGGGGAGTTGCTGGTAGGCCTTCCACGCGCGCTCGCGCGCCTGCGCGGAAAGCTCCTTCGCGCTCTGGTAGTTCTCGCGCGCGACGCGGCGCTGCTCGGGCGTCATCCGCGCCCATTCGGACATCCGGTCCTGCAGGCGCTTTTGATCATCAGGCGTCAACTTCGCGAAACGTGATGCGATCTTCAGCCATTTGCGCTTGCGGGCGTCGCTGAAGCCATCCCACTGGTCGGCGAACGGCGCGAGTGCCGCGTGCTGCGCCGGCGTGAGGCGCGCCCATGACAGCGGGCCGGTGGCGGCCGGCAGCGGCAGTGGCAGCGGCGGGAGGTCGGCGGTCAGCCCGGCGGCCGATGCGGGCGCGGCAGGGCTGGCGGCCGCGACGGTAGTCGTCGCGGGGGGCGGGTGGAATCGCGAATACGTGGCGACGTAGGAAACGGCGATCGCGATCACGCATCCGAAAAATACGGCCAGGCCGCGCTTCTGACTCACCCGTGCGATCCCCTCGTTATTGTCTGTTAGTGAGCGTGCGAAAGATACGCGTTGAACCCGTGATCGAGATACGCGTTGAGCGGCAGGTCGTCGCTGAGCATCGCCGCGTCGATGTCGGCGAGTTCGGCGGTGCGCTGCATGTCTTCCCAGTAGGCGATGCCGATGAGCCCCGCGAGCAGCAGCGCGAGCGGCCACGCGCGCAGCAGGCGGCGCGCGAACGACGTCTGCGGGCGGCTCGTGGGCGCCGGGCCGTAGGCGCCGGCCGCGCCGGCGAAGGCCGGCACGAACACCGGCGCGGTCGCGGGCTCGGGCTTCTTGCGCGCGAGCGCAGCCCGGCGGGCGACGGCCAGCCGATCGGTGGTCGCGGCAGGCAGTGCGGCCGCGCGCTCGTCCAGCGCGCGGCGCACCTTCAGCGCGAATTCGTGTTCTCGGTTTGCGGGAGCGGAGCTCATAGCGTGATTCCTTTGGCCTTGAGCGCTTGCGCCAGGGTGTGGGTGGCTCGTGAGCAGTGCGTCTTGACGCTGCCTTCGGAGCACCCCATTGCGGCGGCAGTCTCGGCGACATCCATATCTTCCCAATAACGCATCAGGAACGCTTCCCGTTGACGCGCCGGAAGTTTCTGGATTTCTTCGTCGATCAGGGCCAGAACCTGCTCTCTTTCGAGGCGGTGCTCGCTGCTCTCGACGCCCGCGTTATTGTCCGCGGATTCGAGCGTTTCGAGCGGGTCGAAGTCTTCGTCGTCGGTGTTGTTCAGCGACGAGAAGAGCGTGACCCAGGTGTTGCGGACCTTCTGCCGGCGGAACCAGTCGTGGATCGCGTTCTGCAGGATCCGCTGAAAAAGCAGCGGCAGTTCGGCCGCCGGCCGGTCGCCGTATTTTTCGGCCAGCTTGATCATCGCGTCCTGCACGATGTCGAGCGACGCATCGTCGTCACGCACCGCGTACGCAGCCTGCTTGAACGCGCGCCTTTCGACGCCCGCCAGAAAGTCGGCGAGTTCCTTGTCTGATGCCATTCCGTGAAGGTATGCGCTGCGGACCGCTGCGTGGTGTAAAAGGTCGAAAAATTTCGTAAAACCCGCGGATGCTAACAAATTTTCGCGCCGCTTGGCACCGGATTGGGCGCCGCGCGTTGCGCGCGAGCCGCGGCGGCGGGGTGCCGGGCGGCGCGCATGATGCGGTGCGGGATATTTTGCTTGACGACCCAATCACGACCCGCTATCGTCAACGATTCGCAACATGAAGTGATGGTCTCATTTGAGGCTGGCCCAAGAAGCCCGCCCTTCAAACTGGACGCGCCGCTTGAACCCGAGCCACAAGCCCGGCAGAGAGCACCCGATCAATTTTTTGCCGAAAATTCGAAAGGTCAAAATGAACATGCCCAGCGCGGAATTCTCCACGTCGGAACCCCTTTCCCCTCCCGATAGCGACTCCATCGGCGCCACCGTGCTCATGAAGGCACTGGCCGACGAGAACGTCGAATTCATCTGGGGCTACCCCGGCGGCTCGGTTCTCTATATCTACGACGAGCTTTACAAGCAGGACAAGATTCAGCACGTGCTGGTGCGCCACGAACAGGCGGCCGTGCACGCAGCCGATGCGTATGCGCGTTCCACCGGCAACGTCGGCGTCTGCCTCGTGACGTCGGGCCCCGGCGTCACCAACGCGGTGACCGGCATCGCGACGGCATACATGGATTCGATCCCGATGGTCGTGATCAGCGGCCAGGTGCCGACTGCCGCGATCGGCCAGGACGCATTCCAGGAGTGCGACACCGTCGGCATCACGCGTCCGTGCGTGAAGCACAACTTCCTCGTGAAGGACGTGCGCGACCTCGCGGAAACCGTCAAGAAGGCGTTCTATATCGCCCGCACGGGCCGTCCGGGCCCGGTGCTGATCGACATCCCGAAGGACATCTCGAAGACGCCGTGCCAGTACGAGCCCGTCAAGAGCGTGTCGCTGCGTTCGTACAACCCCGTCACGAAAGGCCATTCGGGCCAGATCCGCAAGGCCGTGTCGCTGCTGCTGACGGCGAAGCGTCCCTACATCTACACGGGTGGCGGCATCATCCTCGCCGACGCGTCGCGCGAACTGAACCAGTTCGCGGACCTGCTCGGCTACCCGGTCACGAACACGCTGATGGGCCTCGGCGGCTATCGCGCGTCGGACAAGAAATTCCTCGGCATGCTCGGCATGCACGGCACCTACGAAGCGAACATGGCGATGCAGCACTGCGACGTGCTGATCGCGATCGGTGCCCGCTTCGACGACCGCGTGATCGGCGATCCGGCGCACTTCGCGTCGCGTCCGCGCAAGATCATCCACATCGACATCGACCCGTCGTCGATCTCGAAGCGCGTGAAGGTCGACATCCCGATCGTCGGCGACGTGAAGGAAGTGCTGAAGGAGCTGATCGAGCAACTGCAGACGGCCGAGCATGGCCCCGACACCGAGGCGCTCGCGCAATGGTGGAAGGACATCGAGGGCTGGCGCTCGAAGGACTGCCTGAAGTTCGACCGCGAAAGCGAGATCATCAAGCCGCAGTACGTGGTCGAGAAGGCGTGGGAGCTGACGGACGGCAATGCGTTCGTGTGCTCGGACGTCGGCCAGCACCAGATGTGGGCCGCGCAGTTCTACCGCTTCAACAAGCCGCGTCGCTGGATCAATTCCGGCGGACTCGGCACGATGGGCTTCGGCCTGCCGGCGGCGATGGGCGTCAAGATGGCGCACCCGGACGACGACGTGCTGTGCATCACGGGCGAAGGCTCGATCCAGATGTGCATCCAGGAACTGTCGACCTGCCTGCAGTACGACACGCCCGTGAAGATCATTTCGCTGAACAACCGCTACCTCGGCATGGTTCGCCAGTGGCAGCAGATCGAATACAGCAAGCGCTATTCGCATTCGTACATGGATGCGCTGCCCGATTTCGTGAAGCTCGCCGAAGCGTACGGCCATGTCGGCATGCGGATCGAAAAGACCTCGGATGTGGAGCCGGCGCTGAAGGAAGCGCTGCGCCTGAAGGATCGCACCGTGTTTCTCGACTTCCAGACCGATCCGACCGAAAACGTCTGGCCGATGGTACAGGCCGGCAAGGGCATCACCGAGATGCTGCTTGGATCGGAAGATCTGTAACGGCGCGACGCGCGCTTGAGCCCGATGCGGCCGCCTTCACGAAGGGCGGTGCGGCACGCGGCGGCGCGCGGCGCGAGTGAATCGACACGGACACATTCTGGAAGAAGCGAACATGAGACACATCATTTCCGTCCTGCTGGAGAACGAACCGGGCGCGCTGTCGCGCGTGGTCGGTCTGTTTTCCGCACGCGGCTACAACATCGAAACCTTGACGGTGGCGCCGACCGAAGACCAATCGCTGTCGCGGCTCACCATCGTTTCCATTGGCTCCGACGACGTGATCGAACAGATCACGAAGCATCTGAACCGCCTGATCGAGGTGGTGAAAGTGGTGGACCTGACCGACGGTGCACACATCGAACGCGAGCTGATGCTGATCAAGGTACGTGCAGTGGGCAAGGAGCGCGAAGAAATGAAGCGGATGTCGGACATTTTCCGCGGCCGCATCATCGACGTGACCGAAAAGACCTACACGATCGAATTGACGGGCGCGAGCGACAAGCTCGACGCATTCATCCAGGGGCTGGACGCGAGCGCGATCCTCGAGACCGTGCGCACCGGCAGCTCCGGCATCGGACGCGGCGAGCGCATCCTGAAGGTTTGATGCCGAAATTGCCGAAGAGGCACGCCGGGTGCGCCGTCATGTCCCGGCTCGCAGTACTCCATCCGAACGAATTGTTGAATTTTTGAATTAGCGAAGGAACCCATCATGAACGTTTTCTACGACAAAGACGCCGACCTCTCCCTCATCAAGGGCAAGCAAGTCACGATCATCGGCTACGGCTCGCAAGGCCATGCACACGCGCTGAACCTGAAGGAAAGCGGCGTGAACGTGACGGTCGGCCTGCGCAAGGGCGGCGCGTCGTGGAGCAAGGCCGAAAACGCCGGCCTGTCGGTCAAGGAAGTCGCGGAAGCGGTGAAGGGCGCGGACGTCGTGATGATGCTGCTGCCGGACGAGCAGATCGCCGACGTGTACGCGAAGGAAGTGCACGCGAACATCAAGCAGGGCGCGGCGCTCGCGTTCGCACACGGCTTCAACGTCCACTACGGCCAGGTGATCCCGCGCGCCGACCTCGACGTGATCATGATCGCGCCGAAGGCACCGGGCCACACCGTGCGCGGCACGTACTCGCAAGGTGGCGGCGTGCCGCACCTGATCGCGGTTGCGCAGAACAAGTCGGGCGCGGCACGCGACATCGCGCTGTCGTACGCGGCAGCGAACGGCGGCGGCCGTGCGGGCATCATCGAGACGAACTTCCGTGAAGAAACCGAAACCGACCTGTTCGGCGAGCAGGCCGTGCTGTGCGGCGGTACCGTCGAGCTGATCAAGGCCGGCTTCGAGACGCTGGTCGAAGCAGGCTACGCGCCGGAAATGGCGTACTTCGAGTGCCTGCACGAACTGAAGCTGATCGTCGACCTGATCTACGAAGGCGGCATCGCGAACATGAACTACTCGATCTCGAACAACGCCGAGTACGGCGAGTACGTGACGGGCCCGCGCGTCGTCACGGAAGAGACGAAGAAGGCGATGAAGCAGTGCCTGACCGACATCCAGACGGGCGAGTACGCGAAGAGCTTCATTCTCGAGAACAAGGCAGGCGCTCCGACGCTGCAGTCGCGCCGCCGCCTGACGGCCGAGCACCAGATCGAGCAGGTCGGCGCGAAGCTGCGCGCGATGATGCCGTGGATCGCGAAGAACAAGCTCGTCGACCAGTCGAAGAACTAAGCACCGCGTGCTGTTCCGGCCCTTCGAGTGGAGGGTCGGCATCAAAAAGCCGTCCGAAGGCAGCAGTGCCCCGGGCGGCTTTTGTTATGCTACGGGCTTTGCAATTCACCGAACACAGAACGAATCCATGAACTATCCTCATCCGATCATCGCGCGCGAAGGCTGGCCGTTCATCGCGATTGCTGCCGTCATCGCGCTGTTGATCCATGCCGTCGGGGGCTTCGGCTTCGCGTGGCCGTTCTGGCTGCTGCTCGCCTTCGTCGTCCAGTTCTTCCGCGATCCGCAGCGCCCGATCCCGGCGCAGCCGAACGCGGTGCTGTGTCCGGCGGACGGCCGCATCGTCGCGGTCGAGACCTCGCAGGATCCGTACGCGAACCGCGAAGCGCTGAAGATCAGCGTGTTCATGAATGTCTTCAACGTCCATTCGCAGCGTTCGCCGGTCGATGGCGCGATCACCAAGGTCGAGTACTTCCCGGGTGCGTTCCTGAACGCGGCGATCGACAAGGCATCGACCGAAAACGAGCGCAACGCGGTCGTGATCCAGACGGCGAGCGGCAAGACCGTCACCGCCGTGCAGATCGCGGGCCTCGTCGCCCGCCGGATTCTCTGCTACGTGCGTGCCGGCGAACCGCTGTCGCGCGGCCAGCGCTACGGTTTCATCCGCTTCGGTTCGCGCGTCGACGTGTACCTGCCGATCGGCAGCCGCGCGAAGGTGTCGATCGGCGAGAAGGTCTACGCGTCGTCGACGATCCTCGCCGAGCTCGAACAGTAAGCGGCGGGGCGCACGATGGCCGCATTCAAACCGCGCCGGTCGCGCAACGGCACCAGCCAGACGCCACGCCCGTTCCGCCGCAACAAGGGGATGGCGCCCGATCCGGTGCCCATCGAGAGCCGCCGCGCTTCGCGCCAGCGGTTCCTGAAGACGCGCGGCATCTACCTGCTGCCGAACGCGTTCACGACCGCCGCGCTGTTCTGCGGTTTCTTCGCGGTCGTGCAGGCGATGAACGTGCGTTTCGAGATCGCCGCGATCGCGATTTTCGTCGCGATGGTGCTTGACGGGATGGACGGGCGCGTCGCGCGCATGACGCATACGCAGAGCGCGTTCGGCGAGCAGTTCGACAGCCTGTCGGACATGGTGTCGTTCGGCGTCGCGCCCGCGCTCGTGATGTACGAGTGGGTGCTGAAGGATCTCGGCCGCTGGGGCTGGCTCGCCGCGTTCGTCTACTGCTCGGGCGCCGCGCTGCGCCTAGCCCGCTTCAATACGAACATCGGCGTCGTCGACAAACGCTTCTTCCAGGGGTTGCCGAGCCCGGCCGCCGCCGCGCTGATCGCGGGCTTCGTGTGGCTCGCGACCGACAACCGCGTGCCGATGAAGCTCGGCTGGCTGCCGTGGGTCGCGTTCGTGCTGACGATCTACGCGGGCGTGACGATGGTGTCGAACGCGCCGTTCTACAGCGGCAAGGCGCTCGACGTGCGGCACCGCGTGCCGTTCGCGGCGATCCTGCTCGTCGTCGTCGCGTTCGTGCTCGTGTCGTCCGACCCGCCGCTGATGCTGTTCTGCCTGTTCGTGCTGTACGGGTTGTCCGGCTACGTGTTCTGGGCCTACATGGCGATCCGCGGGCGCGCGAATCCGGCGCGCTCGTCGCAGCGCGATCACTGACGCGCGATCTGCCCGAAAACGGCGGCCGCGAGGCCGCCGTTTTCATTTGCCCCTTTTTCAAGACGGACCGCCGGACTCCCGGGGTGTCGTCCGATTGCGCGCCCAACGGAATGTCGCTATAGTTTTCGGCATGACTGCATTTTCCCGCCTCTCCCTCCTTCTAGCCGGTGCGCCGCTACGCGCGCTAGCTTTGGCGCGCCTGCCGCGCTGACCGTTCTCGCCCTCCGTCAAGCCTCGTCTGTTGTTGAGCGTCGCCAGCGGTGGCGCGATCTCATTACGTTTGACTTCCGTATAAAAAGCCCTGGAGCCCCCCATGACAGACAAGCTGATCATTTTCGATACGACGTTGCGTGACGGCGAGCAATCGCCCGGCGCGTCGATGACGAAGGAAGAGAAAATCCGCATCGCGAAGAACCTCGAGCGGATGAAGGTCGACGTGATCGAGGCCGGCTTCGCGGCCAGCTCGAACGGCGATTTCGACGCGATCCACACGATCGCCGGTCTCGTGAAGGACAGCACGATCTGTTCGCTGGCGCGGGCCAACGACAAGGACATCCAGCGCGCGGCCGATGCGCTGAAGCCGGCCAACAGCTTCCGGATCCACACGTTCATCGCGACGTCGCCGCTGCACATGGAGAAGAAACTGCGGATGACGCCCGACCAGGTGTTCGAGCAGGCACGCCTCGCGGTGCGTTTCGCACGCAAGTTCACCGACAACATCGAATTCTCGCCGGAAGACGGCAGCCGCTCCGACCTGGATTTCCTGTGCCGCGTGCTGGAAGCCGTGATCGCCGAAGGCGCGACGACGATCAACATCGCCGATACGGTCGGCTACGGCGTGCCGGAGCTCTACGGCAACCTCGTGAAGACGCTGCGCGAGCGCATTCCGAACTCGGACAAGGCGATTTTCTCGGTGCACTGCCATAACGACCTCGGGATGGCCGTCGCGAACTCGCTCGCGGGCGTGAAGATCGGCGGTGCGCGTCAGGTCGAGTGCACGATCAACGGTCTCGGCGAGCGTGCGGGCAACACGTCGCTCGAAGAGATCGTGATGGCCGTGAAGACGCGCAAGGATTACTTCGGCCTCGACGTCGGCATCGACACCACGCAGATCGTGCCGACGTCGAAGCTCGTGTCGCAGATCACCGGTTTCGTCGTGCAGCCGAACAAGGCGGTGGTCGGCGCGAACGCGTTCGCGCACGCGTCGGGCATCCACCAGGACGGCGTGCTGAAGGCGCGCGACACCTACGAGATCATGCGCGCGGAAGACGTGGGCTGGTCCGCGAACAAGATCGTGCTCGGCAAGCTGTCGGGCCGCAACGCATTCAAGCAGCGCCTGCAGGAGCTCGGCGTGTCGCTCGACAGCGAAGCGGAACTGAACGCCGCGTTCATGCGCTTCAAGGATCTGGCCGACCGCAAGGCCGAGATCTTCGACGAGGACATCATTGCGATCGTGTCCGAGGAATCGGCATTCGCGCACGAGCAGGAACACTTCAAGTTCGTGTCGTTGTCGCAGCGTTCGGAAACCGGCGAGCAGCCGCAGGCGAAGATCGTGTTCGCGGTCGAAGGCAAGGAAGTGACCGGCGAGGCGCGCGGCAACGGTCCGGTCGACGCGACGTTCAACGCGATCGAAGGCGAAGTCGGCAGCGGTTCCGAACTGCTGCTGTACTCGGTGAACGCAATCACGACCGGCACGCAGGCGCAGGGCGAAGTGACCGTCCGGCTGTCGAAGAGCGGGCGGATCGTCAACGGCGTCGGCACCGATCCGGACATCGTCGCCGCGTCCGCCAAGGCGTACATCTCCGCGCTGAACAAGCTGCATTCGAAGGACGACAAGCTCAACCCGCAGCGCTCGTAAGCGCCGCGCGCTGCGCATCACCGAAACGCCCCGTGCGGCCCTGCGCCGCCGGGGCGTTTTTGCATCTGCCGCTTATTCGGCGGCCGGTGCGCGGAACAGCCAGCGGCGCGCGGCCGGGCGGGGCGCCGGGTTGCGTCGGCGGAACTCGACCGCGATCCCGCGCCGCGGCGCATCGGCGACGAACGCGTCGAGCAGTTCGAGCACGTCGTGATCGATGTAGTCGGCGCGCGTCGCGTCGATGATGACCGCCGCCCGGTCCGGAATGTGCCGCAGGTGGTGCTTGACCTGCACCTTGCCGAGAAACGACACGTCCTTGCGGAACGACAGCAGGTAGTGATCGTCGTGCTGCGCGAGCGTGACGGGGCTCTTCAGGTTCGCGACGGCGACCGCCAGCACGCTGCATGCGAGGCCGAGCGCGATGCCGAACAGCAGGTCGACCGCGAGCACACCGGCGATCGTCGCGGCGAACGGCACGAACGCGGCCGGCCCCTGCTTCATCACCGAGCGGAACAGCGCCGGTTTCGCGAGCTTGAAGCCCGTGTGGATCAGGATCGCGGCGAGGCTCGCGAGCGGGATCAGGTTGATCAGGCCGGTGAGCGCAAACACGCTCGCGAGCAGCAGCATCCCGTGGACGATTGCCGACATCCGGCTTTGCGCGCCTGCATTGACGTTGACCGAACTGCGCACGATCACCGATGTGATCGGCAGGCCGCCGAACGCGCCCGCGACGAGATTGCCGACGCCCTGGGCCTTCAGTTCGCGGTCGGGCTGGGTCGGCCGGCGCTTCGGGTCGATCTGCTCGACTGCTTCGAGGCTCAGCAGCGTCTCGAGGCTCGCGACGACCGCGAGCGTGATCGCGACGCGCCACACGTCGGGATTCACGAGCTGCGCGAAATTCGGGCCGAGCTCCGCGTGCTTGAGCGATGCCGCGAACGCCGCGAACGATCCGAGCTCGGGCAGCGTCACGCGATGGGCGGCGCCCGGCGCGACCGACGGCGCGACGAAGCCCAGCACGAGCGTCGCGCCGATGCCCAGCACGACGACCGCGAGCGGTGCGGGCACCGAACGCACCAGTGCGAAGCGGCGCAGCGCGGGCGTGTCCCATGCGATCAGCAGCGCGAGCGATGCGAGCGCGATGGCCGTGGCGGCCCACGCGACCGGCAGGCCCGGCCAGTTCGCAAACGATTGCGCGCCCGAGCCGCCGATGCCGAACGCGAACGGAATCTGCTTCACGATCAGCAGCAGGCCGATTGCGGCAAGCATGCCCTTGATGACGGGCGACGGCACGTAGGCGGCGAAGCGGCCGGCGCGCAGCATGCCGAACCCGAACTGCAGTACGCCGGACAGCAGCACCGCGAGCAGGAATGCGGAGAAGCTGCCGAGTTGCGCGATCCCTTCGACGACGATCACGACGAGGCCGGCGGCTGGCCCGCTGACGGACAACGACGAGCCGCTCAGCAGCGCGACGACGATGCCGCCGACGATGCCGGACACGAGCCCGGCGAATGGCTCGACGCCGGACGCATTGGCGATGCCGAGACAGAGCGGCAGCGCGACGAGGAAAACGACGATGCCGGCGACGACGTCGCGCGGCAGGGTGGACAGGCGCTCGTTCAGTTTCATGATTGGGGCGATTTCATTGGCGTAGGGGGCGGGGGAATCAGCCGAGCGCGGCGGCCGCAGCAGCCTGCACGGGCTCGACATTGGCAGGCGGCGTCGCGTAGCCGGAATCGAGTTCCTGCAGGCGGCCGTCGGCGAGCGAAAAGATCCAGCCGTCCACGAGCGGCGGTCGTTCCCGGCCGCGCACGATCGGCGACGCGCGCAGCAGCTGTACCTGTTCGAGCACGTTCAGCTCGGCGAGGCGGTCGGCGGCGGCCGTGTCGTCGAGCCCGTCGAGCGTGTCGCGATGGCGCCGCGCGAGCGCGCAGAGCGGTGCGATGCGGCGCGCGACGTGCGGCAGCTCGGACGGCGGCGGCAGCAACGACGCGCGCACGCCGCCGCACCCGTAGTGCCCGCACACGATCACGTGGTCGACCTGCAGCACGCGCACCGCGTACTCGAGCACGCTGGCGGAATTATCGTCGTCGGGATGGAACAGGTTCGCGATGTTGCGATGGACGAACAACTCGCCGGGTGCGCAGTGCGTGATGGTTTCGGCGGGCACGCGGCTGTCCGAGCAGCCGATCCACAGCACGCGCGGATTCTGGCCGCGCGCGAGCGCGTCGAAAAATCCGGGCGTGTGTTCGCGCGTCTCGCGGGCCCAGGCGATGTTGGCAACCAGCATGCTCTTGGGGCGATTCATGAGGACTCCTTTATGACAAAGGCAAATAAATATCGGCCGAAATGGCGTAATAGGATTCTTTCTGGATTGAAAGGTTCGAATTTCGACTGATATTAGGGGTATGCCCTAGCATTCCGGGGGCATTGAAACAAATTGTTTCAAATTGGATTGGTGTAGTGCATTGCGTGCACCAACCCAACGCATGACATGCGTTGCGCATGCCTGTTTTCGCGAAAAGGCCCGCGTGACGGGGATTTCAGCGTGTTGCCATTGGCATGTCATCGATCGGAAAAGATTTCCGTCGGATTTCCTGGATTAATTGGATAGCGGAAAAAAAGGAGTGGCCATTCGCGCAATAATTCGTGAATGGCCATTGTGAAAATTGCGCGTAAATGCGTAATCGGTCAGAACAGGTTGCGGCGATCGGGGTCGTGCAGCGGGTCCGGCGTTTTCTGCGTGATGCGCAGGATGCCCTGCGGATCGAAGTAGAAGCTGTACATCATGTACCAGACGTTGTCCTCGAGATACCGGTACGTCCATACCTCGCGCTTCATCAGCGGGAAGTAGGACGTCTCGACGGGGCGTCCGAAATTGACGAGGACATCGGTCTTCGTCCACTTGCCGATCTCCGCACGATAGAACTCGCTCGGCTGCAGCACCTGGCGTACGTTGACGATCTTGTGGGCCGCGTCGACGTCGGCCGCGACCGTGACCTCGCCCATCGGCTGGGTCGGCCACATCAGCCGCTTGCCGCCGCCGGGCAGGTCGTAGATCTCGCGCGGCGGGCCCATGCGCGCGACGATCGCCGACTCGTCCTGGCCCGCCTGGTATTGCTGCCACGGTTGTGCGCAACCGGCCAGCAGCGCGGCGGCGCAGGCGAGCAGCACCGGCAGGCGCGCGGGAATGCGTATGCGCATGGGGATTCTCCAGAATACGGAAACAGGATCCGTTTTATCACGGACGGCGCGCGACGGCACATCGCATCGAAAAAATCGGTACGGATCGCCGGCGCTGTCGCGCTTGCGGCCGGCAGGGGCGCCGGCCTATGATCCGCGCTTCTCGGGCAGATCGAAGGGCAGGTAGCCGATGCAGGGGTGGAAGCGGTGCGCGCTCGCGTTGAGCGCGGGGTGGATGCTGGTGTCGTCCGCGTTTGCCGGCGGCGAGCCGGTGCGGATCGCGCTGATCGAAGGGATGTCGGGCCCGTTCGCGAACGCCGGCGCGGCGGTCGAGCGCAACCTGCGCTTCGGCGTCGAGCAGGTCAACGCGTCGGGCGGCGTGAAGCTGCGCGACGGCGCGCATCCGCTCGAGCTCGTCGTGCTCGACAGCAAGGGCAGCCCGGAGGAGGCGCTCGTGCAGTTGCGCGCGGCTGCGGACCGGCATATCGGTTTCGTCGCGCAGGGCAACAGTTCGGCCGTCGCGGCCGCGCTCGTCGCGGCGCTCGACAAGCTGAACGCACGCGACCCGGATAACCGGATGCTGTTCCTCAACTATTCGGCCGACGATCCGGCACTGACCGGCGCGCGCTGCAGTTTCTGGCATTTCCGCTTCGACGCGCACGCGGGGATGCGGATGGCCGCGCTCGCGGACGTGATGGCGCACGACCGCGCGCTGCGCAAGGTCTATCTGCTGAACCAGGACTACAGTTTCGGCCGCGACGTCAGCACGCTCGCGCGGCAGGCGCTGGCCGCGCGGCGCCCGGACGTGACGATCGCCGGCGACGAATTCCACCCGATCGGCCGGATCAAGGATTTCTCGCCGTATATCGCGAAAATCCGTACGAGCGGCGCGGACGCCGTCGTGACCGGCAACTGGGGCAACGACCTCACGCTGCTCGTGAAGGCGGCGCGTGAGCAGGGGCTGAATGCGAAGTTCTATACGTTCTACGGCAACAGCCTCGGCGCGCCGGCCGCGCTCGGCGATGCGGGCGTCGGGCGGGTCGTCGCCGTGGCGGACTGGCACCCGAACGCGGGCGGCGCGAAATCCGACGCGTTCTACCGCGCGTTCCGGACCCGTTTTCCGGCCGCGCAGGACGACTATCCGGTACGGCGAATGAGCGTGATGATCGAGATGCTGGCCGCCGCGATGAACCGCGCGGGGTCGGCCGACCCCGTCGCGGTTGCGCGTGCGCTCGAGGGCTTGTCGTTCGACGACGGCTTCCACGCGTCGCGGATGCGCGCGCAGGATCACCAGTTGATCCAGCCCCTTTACGTGATGGAGATGGACAAGGCCGGCACGCCGGGTGTGCGCTTCGACAACGAGGGTTCGGGCTACGGTTTCCGGACGGTGCTCGCGGTGCCGGCGCAGCGCACGGAAATGCCGTCTGCCTGTTCGATGACGCGCCCGTGACAGGGGCGGTGGGAACGGTGTGGAGTTGTGTTACAATGCCCGCCGGTTGTAAGTCACGGCACGGCCATTCTTCCGTGTCCGCCTGTTCAGTTAGTAAGTAGGAAACTAAGGAAATCACATGTCTGTTGCAGATATCAAGAAGTCGGAAGTCGTTGCTCAGTTCGCCCGCGGTACCAACGACACGGGGTCGCCCGAAGTCCAGGTCGCACTGCTGACCGCACGTATCGTCGAACTGACGGGTCACTTCAAGACCCACGCGAAGGATCACCACAGCCGCCGCGGCCTGCTGCGCATGGTTAGCCGCCGCCGCAAGCTGCTCGACTACCTCAAGGGCAAGGATGCCGACCGTTACCGCGCACTGATCGAGAAGCTGGGTCTGCGTAAGTAATCGAGGCGATTGCCGCCAGCAAGATGCCTGTGTCAGTCCGCTGATACAGGCATTTTGTTTTTGCGCGGTGCGTAGCGTCACACGCACCGCAGGCTGTCCTGCACGTTGGTGCCGGATTGCCGGAACGGCTGATACCGGGGTCGGGATTTGTGTCATTCCAGCGCGTCGCTGCCCGAGCGCCGCGCTGGAATGGCATAAAAAACACACCTTGCTCCGGGTGATTCGGTCGGGACGCCGCCGTGCGGGATGGCCCGTGCGGCGAATGAAATGCATGAATTCAAAGGAGCAACCATGTCCATGTTCAACAAGGTCGTGAAGGAATTCCAGTGGGGCCAGCACAAGGTGCGCCTCGAAACCGGTGAAGTCGCTCGCCAGGCAAGCGGCGCCGTGATCGTCGACGTCGAAGACACCGTCGTGCTGGCAACCGTCGTCGGCGCGAAGTCGGCGAAGCCGGGTCAGGATTTCTTCCCGCTGACCGTCGACTACCTCGAAAAGACCTACTCGGCCGGCAAGATCCCGGGCGGCTTCTTCCGCCGCGAAGGCCGTCCGTCGGAGCACGAGACGCTGACGTCGCGCCTGATCGACCGTCCGCTGCGCCCGCTGTTCCCGGAAGGCTTCTACAACGAAGTCCAGGTCGTGATCCACGTGCTGTCCGTGAACCCGGAAATCCCGGCGGACATCCCCGCGCTGATCGGCGCATCGGCTGCGCTCGCCGTGTCGGGCCTGCCGTTCAACGGCCCGGTCGGTGCCGCGCGCGTCGCGTACATCGACAACGCCTACGTGCTGAACCCGACGCGTGACCAGATCAAGGCGTCGAGCCTCGACCTCGTCGTCGCGGGTACGGAACGCGCGGTGCTGATGGTCGAATCGGAAGCCGACCAGCTGTCGGAAGACGTGATGCTGGGCGCCGTGGTGTTCGGCCACGAGCAGATGCAAGTGGCGATCGACGCGATCCACGAACTGGTGCGCGAAGGCGGCAAGCCCGAGTGGGACTGGCAGCCGGCGCCGAAGAACGAGGCGCTGATCGCACGCGTGACCGAGCTGGCGCAGAACGACCTGCTCGCCGCTTACCAGCTCCGCGACAAGCAGGCTCGCTCGGCGAAGCTGAAGGAAGTCTATTCGGCGACTTCGGCGAAGCTCGAGGAAGACGCGCTGGCGGCCGGCACGGTTGCTGCCGACAAGGCCACCGTCGGCAACGTCCTGTTCGACATCGAGGCAAAGATCGTCCGTTCGCAGATCCTGAACGGCGAGCCGCGCATCGACGGCCGCGATACGCGCACCGTGCGCCCGATCGAGATCCGCACCGGCGTGCTGCCGCGCACCCACGGCTCGGCGCTGTTCACGCGCGGCGAGACGCAGGCACTGGTCGTCGCGACGCTCGGCACGAAGGGTGACGAGCAGATCATCGACGCGCTCGAAGGCGAGTATCGCGAGCGCTTCATGCTCCACTACAACATGCCTCCGTTCGCGACCGGCGAAACGGGTCGCGTCGGCTCGCCGAAGCGCCGTGAAATCGGTCACGGCCGCCTCGCGAAGCGCGCGCTGGTCAAGTGCCTGCCGAGCGCCGACGAATTCGGCTACTCGATCCGCGTCGTGTCGGAAATCACCGAGTCGAACGGTTCGTCGTCGATGGCATCGGTGTGCGGCGGCTGCCTCGCGCTGATGGACGCCGGCGTGCCGATGAAGGCGCACGTCGCGGGCATCGCGATGGGCCTGATCCTCGAAGGCAACAAGTTCGCGGTGCTGACCGACATCCTCGGCGACGAAGATCACCTCGGCGACATGGACTTCAAGGTGGCCGGCACGGAGCAAGGCGTGACGGCGCTGCAGATGGACATCAAGATCCAGGGCATCACGAAGGAAATCATGCAGGTCGCGCTCGCGCAGGCGAAGGAAGGCCGCATGCACATCCTCGGCAAGATGACGTCGGCGGTCTCGGGTGCGAGCACGCAACTGTCCGAATTCGCACCGCGCATGATCACGATCAAGATCAACCCGGAAAAGATCCGTGACGTGATCGGCAAGGGCGGTTCGGTGATCCGTGCGCTGACGGAAGAAACGGGCACGACCATCGACATCTCGGACGACGGCGTCGTGACGATCGCGAGCACGAACAGCGACGGCATGGCCGAAGCGAAGAAGCGCATCGAGAACATCACGGCCGAGATCGAAGTCGGCCAGGTGTACGAAGGCACGGTGCTGAAGCTGCTCGATTTCGGCGCGATCGTGAACCTGCTGCCGGGCAAGGACGGCCTGCTGCACATCTCGGAAATCGTCAACGAGCGCGTGAAGGACATCAATGACTACCTGAAGGAAGGTCAGCAGGTCAAGGTCAAGGTGATCCAGACGGACGAGAAGGGTCGCGTGCGTCTGTCGGCAAAGGCGCTGCTGAATGAAGCAGCGGCAGCGTCGCAGTCGGACGCGCCGCCGCAGCAGTAAGCGGGCAGGCGGACCAACGGCCGGCAGCGCGAAAGCGCGCCGGCCGTTTTTTCTGTAGCATCGTTGTGCGGCGCAGCAGCGCCGGCGAGGCGCCCGTGCCGCGCGCACGGGCGCCATCCGATTCCGATCCTGGAGCCACCGTCACCATGAAAGCCATCGAAATCACCGAATTCGGCGCCCCCGACGTGCTGAAGCTTGCGGAGCGTCCGCGCCCCGAACCGAAGCGCGGCGAGGTGCTGATCAAGGTGGCGGCTTCCGGCGTGAACCGGCCCGACGTATTCCAGCGCAAGGGCGCCTATGCGCCGCCGCCGGGCGCGTCGGATCTGCCGGGCCTTGAGGTCGCGGGCGAGATCGTCGGCGGCGACCTGTCCGATGCCGCGCTGAACCCGTTCGGCCTGAAGCTCGGCGATCGCGTGTGTGCGCTGCTCGCGGGCGGCGGTTATGCCGAGTATGCGGTCGCACCGCTGCCGCAATGCCTGCCGGTGCCCGACGGGCTCACCGATATCGAGGCCGCGTCGCTGCCAGAAACGTTTTTCACCGTGTGGAGCAACGTGTTCGACCGTGCGCAGCTCGGCGCGGGCGAGGGCGGCGAGCAGGAAACGCTGCTCGTGCAGGGCGGCTCGAGCGGCATCGGCGTGACGGCGATCCAGATCGCGCATGCGCTCGGTTTTCGCGTGTTCGCGACGGCCGGCACCGCCGACAAGTGCCGTGCGTGCGAGGCGCTCGGCGCGGAGCGCGCAATCAACTACAAGACCGAAGACTTCGTCGAGGTCGTGAAGTCGCTGACGCACGATCGCGGCGTCGACGTGATCCTTGACATGGTGGCGGGCTCGTACGTGCCGCGCGAGCTGTCCGCGCTCGCGGACGGCGGCCGCCTCGTGCTGATCGCGCTGCTCGGCGGCGCGAAGGCCGACGTCAACCTGAGCGAGATCCTGCGGCGCAGGCTGACGGTCACGGGTTCCACGCTGCGGCCGCGCCCGGTCGAGTTCAAGGCGCGCATCGCCGCGCAACTGAAGGCGCGCGTGTGGCCGCTGATCGCCGACGGCAGCATCAAGCCGGTGATCTATCGTGTGCTGCCGGCCGCGGAAGCCGCGCAGGCGCACGCGCTGATGGAAAGCAGCGAGCATACCGGCAAGATCGTGCTCGATTGGGGTGCGAACGCCTGACGGCCCGTGCGGCCGGCCTTGACATGCGCGGTTTGACCGGTTCAAGCCGTGCGCAGTAAAATCGCGGGTTTGCTTCGCCAGATCAAACCTGACGGCCGGTTTCCGGCGCGTTAATGACACAGCGGTGACGAGACAGACACGATGTCGAAACAGAGAACTAAGCGGGTGATCGGCAACTGGAAGATGCACGGCCGGCTGGCCGGCAACCAGGCGTTGCTGAACGAAGTGGTGCAGGGCGCGGGCGCGGTGGCGGCCGAAACGTCGGTCGGCGTGTGCGTGCCGTTCCCCTATCTCGCGCAGGTTCAGGCGCAGCTCGACGGCGGTCGTGTCGCCTGGGGCGCGCAGGACGTGTCCGCGCACGAGCAGGGCGCGTTCACCGGCGAAGTGGCGGCCGCGATGGTTGCGGAATTCGGCGCACGCTATGCGATCGTCGGCCACTCGGAGCGTCGCGCGTATCACGGCGAGCGCAACGAGACGGTCGCGGCGAAGACGCAGCGCGCGCTCGCGGCCGGCCTCACGCCGGTCGTGTGCGTCGGCGAGACGCTCGACGAGCGCGAGTCGGGCGCGACCGAGCAGGTCGTCGGTGCGCAGCTCGACGCGGTGCTGGCCGTGCTGACGGCCGACGAGGCTGCACGCATCGTCGTCGCGTACGAGCCGGTCTGGGCGATCGGCACGGGCAAGAGCGCGACGTCGGCGCAGGCACAGGACGTGCACGCGTTCCTGCGTGCGCGTCTCGCGGCAAAGGGCGCGGCTGACGTGTCCGTGCTGTACGGCGGCAGCGTGAAGCCGGACAACGCGGAAGAGCTGTTTGCGCAGCCGGACATCGACGGCGGCCTGATCGGCGGCGCGTCGCTGAAGGCGGAAGATTTCCTGGCGATCTGCCGGGCCGCGCGTTGAGCGGTCTGCGATCGAATTGAACCATGAAGGCGGCCGGTCGATCCGGTCGCCCGATCCAATCGGGTGGGTGTGATGCTGTTATTCAAGACGCTGATTATTGTGGTGCAGGTACTGTCTGCACTCGGTGTGATTGGTCTCGTGCTGCTGCAGCACGGCAAGGGTGCCGACATGGGCGCTGCATTCGGCAGCGGCGCGTCGGGCAGCCTGTTCGGTGCGACGGGCTCGGCGAACTTCCTGTCGCGCACGACGGGCATTCTCGCGACGATCTTTTTTATCGCGACGCTCGCGCTGACGTACCTCGGTTCGTACAAGTCGACGCCGTCGGCGGGCGTGCTCGGCGCGGCTGCGACCGCACCGGCATCGGCGCCTGCAGCGTCGGCGCCGGCCGTTGCGGCATCCGCTGCCGCGGGTTCGGCTGCAAGCGCGCCGGGCCAGGACGTCCCGAAATAAAAAGTTAAATTTTTTGCGTTTGTGCGTTGAACAATTCTAGAAGTCGGGTTAGAATTTAAGTCTTGAAGCGATTCGCGGGAAACAAGCAGCACAACCCGAGTTGCATGCAGTGCCGACGTGGTGAAATTGGTAGACACGCTATCTTGAGGGGGTAGTGGCGAAAGCTGTGCGAGTTCGAGTCTCGCCGTCGGCACCAAAGTTACTCAATGCCAGCCGCTTCCAGTGGCTGGCATTTTTCATTTCTGGGGTGTCCTTGCGGTTGTCTTGCGATCGCCTGCACTCCGAAATGATTCCTTCCGCCGGAAGTGGTATTCTCCGGACGCTCAGAACCAACCGATAGAGGATTGCCTTGAACCTCGCAGCCTATTACCCCGTTTTGTTGTTCCTCCTCGTGGGCACTGGTTTAGGTATAGCGCTGGTCAGCATCGGCAAGCTCCTTGGTCCCAACAAGCCGGACGTCGAGAAGAACGCACCGTACGAGTGCGGCTTCGAAGCCTTTGAAGACGCCCGGATGAAATTCGACGTCCGGTATTACCTCGTCGCCATCCTGTTCATCATCTTCGATCTCGAAACCGCATTCCTGTTTCCGTGGGGCGTCGCGCTCCGGGACATCGGCTGGCCGGGTTTCATCGCAATGATGATTTTTCTGCTCGAATTCCTGCTGGGCTTTGCCTATATCTGGAAGAAAGGCGGGCTCGACTGGGAGTGATGGGTTAATCGCCGGTTTGCATGGGCGGCCACGCTCGGTCGCTCGTCTGGAGTGGAAAGCAAATGAGTATCGAAGGGGTCTTGAAGGAAGGGTTTGTCACCACGACGGCTGACAAGCTGATCAACTGGACGCGTACCGGCTCGCTGTGGCCGATGACGTTCGGGCTCGCGTGTTGCGCCGTCGAGATGATGCATGCGGGCGCGGCCCGTTACGATCTGGACCGGTTCGGCGTCGTGTTTCGTCCGAGCCCGCGTCAATCGGACGTGATGATCGTCGCCGGCACGCTCTGCAACAAGATGGCGCCTGCGCTGCGCCGCGTGTACGACCAGATGGCCGAGCCGCGCTGGGTGATCTCGATGGGGTCGTGCGCGAACGGCGGTGGTTACTACCACTACTCGTACTCGGTGGTCCGCGGCTGCGACCGGATCGTGCCGGTCGACGTCTACGTGCCGGGCTGCCCGCCCACGGCCGAGGCGCTGGTCTACGGCGTGATCCAGCTTCAGGCGAAGATCCGCCGCACCAATACCATCGCCCGTCAATAAAGCCCCGAGCGTCCCCTCAATATGGCAAGCAAAATCGAGATCCTCAAGGCAAACCTCGAAGCCGCGCTCGGCGCGCGCGTGGTGAGCCTCACCGAAGCGATCGGTGAACTGACGCTCGTCGTGAAGGCGAGCGATTACCTCGAAGTCGCAAAGACGCTGCGCGACGATCCGAAGCTGCGTTTCGAGCAACTGATCGACCTCTGCGGCGTCGACTACCAGACCTTCGGCGACGGCGCCTACGACGGCCCGCGCTTCGCGGCCGTGTCGCACCTGCTGTCGGTCACGAACAACTGGCGCCTGCGCCTGCGTGCGTTCGCGCCGGACGACGACCTGCCGATCGTGGCATCGCTGGTCGACATCTGGAGCTCCGCGAACTGGTACGAGCGCGAAGCGTTCGACCTGTACGGCATCGTGTTCGAAGGCCACCCCGACCTGCGCCGCATCCTCACCGACTACGGCTTCATCGGCCACCCGTTCCGCAAGGACTTCCCGGTGTCGGGTTATGTCGAAATGCGTTACGACCCGGAAGAGAAGCGGGTCGTGTACCAGCCGGTGACGATCGAGCCGCGCGAAATCACGCCGCGCGTGATCCGCGAGGATCGCTATGGCGGTCTGAAACATTAAGGGGGCGTCATGGCAGAAATCAAGAACTACACGCTCAACTTCGGCCCGCAGCACCCGGCAGCGCACGGCGTGCTGCGCCTCGTGCTCGAGCTCGACGGCGAAGTCATCCAGCGTGCCGATCCGCACATCGGCCTGCTGCACCGCGCGACCGAAAAGCTCGCGGAATCCAAGACCTTCATCCAGTCCGTGCCGTACATGGACCGTCTCGACTACGTGTCGATGATGGTCAACGAGCACGGCTACGTGCTCGCGATCGAAAAGCTGCTCGGCATCGACGTGCCGGAGCGCGCGCAGTACATCCGCGTGCTGTTCGACGAGATCACGCGCGTGCTGAACCACCTGATGTGGATCGGCGCGCACGCACTCGACGTCGGCGCGATGGCCGTGTTCCTGTACGCATTCCGCGAACGCGAAGACCTGATGGACGTGTACGAAGCGGTGTCCGGCGCCCGGATGCACGCGGCGTACTATCGTCCGGGCGGCGTCTACCGCGACCTGCCTGACGCAATGCCGCAATACAAGGCGTCGAAGATTCGCAACGAGAAGGCGCTCGCGAAGATGAACGAAGCGCGCAGCGGCTCGGTGCTCGACTTCATCGACGATTTCTTCACGCGCTTCCCGAAGTGCGTCGACGAATACGAAACGCTGCTCACCGACAACCGGATCTGGAAGCAGCGTCTGGTCGGGATCGGCGTGGTCAGCCCCGAACGTGCGCTGCAGATGGGCCTGACGGGCCCGATGCTGCGCGGCTCGGGCATCGCGTGGGACCTGCGCAAGAAGCAGCCGTACGAAGTGTACGATCGCATGGATTTCGACGTGCCGGTCGGCGTGAACGGCGATTGCTACGACCGCTATCTGGTGCGCGTCGAAGAAATGCGCCAGTCGATCCGCATCGCGAAACAGTGTATTGAGTGGCTCCGCAAGAATCCGGGCCCGGTGATGACGGACAATCACAAGGTTGCACCGCCGTCGCGCGTCGGCATGAAGACCAACATGGAAGACTTGATTCACCACTTCAAGCTCTTCACCGAAGGTTTCCATGTGCCGGAAGGCGAAGCGTACGCGGCGGTCGAGCATCCGAAGGGCGAGTTCGGCATCTACCTCGTGTCGGACGGTGCCAACAAGCCGTATCGCCTCAAGATTCGCGCGCCGGGTTTCGCGCACCTGGCGTCGCTCGACGAAATGGCGCGCGGTCACATGATCGCCGACGCCGTCACGATCATCGGTACGCAGGACATCGTGTTCGGCGAGATCGATCGCTAATGGTTGCGCCGCCCGTTTGCTCCGGGCGGCGAGCGGTAAGTCACACGCGATGCGCGCTGAACCGGCGCGACTTCGCAAGCTGTCAACAGAGTGAGCGCCAGGTCTGCCGTCCATGCACCCCAAGTGTGCGGCAGGTTCTTCGTTCGGTAGGAATTGAAAGAGTCGTGTCTGAAAATGATCTCAGCTGAAGGCCTGAAGGAAATCGATCGAGCGTTGACGAAGTATCCCGCCGATCAGAAACAGTCCGCCGTGATGTCGGCGTTGGCCGTTGCTCAGGAAGAGCACGGCTGGCTGTCGCCCGAACTGATGCAGTTCGTTGCGGACTATCTCGGCATGCCGGCCGTCGCCGTGCAGGAAGTCGCGACGTTCTACACGATGTACGAGCTCAACCCGGTCGGCAAGCACAAGATCACGCTCTGCACGAACCTGCCGTGCCAGCTTGGCCCGCACGGCGGCGCGGAAGCGACTGCCGACTACCTGAAACAGAAGCTGGGCATCGGCTTCGGCGAAACCACGCCCGACGGCAAGTTCACGCTGAAGGAAGGCGAATGCATGGGCTCGTGCGGCGATGCGCCGGTGCTGCTGGTGAACAATCACAGAATGTGCAGCTTCATGAGCCGCGAGAAGATCGACCAGCTGCTTGAGGAGCTCTCGAAATGACGTCCCTCCACGACCGTCACATCAAACCGCTGATCCTCGCTGGTCTGAACGGCGAGAACTGGCATCTCGAAGACTACGTCGCGCGCGGCGGCTACAAGCAGCTGCGCCGCATTCTCGAAGAAAAGATTCCGCCCGAGCAGGTGATCGCCGACGTCAAGGCGTCGGGCCTGCGCGGCCGTGGCGGTGCGGGCTTCCCGACCGGCCTGAAGTGGAGCTTCATGCCGCGCCAGTTCCCGGGGCAGAAGTACCTCGTCTGCAACTCGGACGAAGGCGAGCCGGGCACGTTCAAGGATCGCGACATCCTGCGCTGGAACCCGCACGCGCTGATCGAAGGCATGGCCATCGGCGCATACGCGATGGGCATCACCGTCGGCTACAACTACATCCACGGCGAAATCTTCGAAGTGTATCGGCGCTTCGAAGCCGCGCTCGATGAAGCGCGCGCCGCAGGCTTCCTCGGCGACCACATCATGGGTTCCGAATTCTCGTTCCAGCTGCACGCGCACCACGGTTACGGCGCGTACATCTGCGGCGAGGAAACGGCGCTGCTCGAGTCGCTCGAAGGCAAGAAGGGCCAGCCGCGCTTCAAGCCGCCGTTCCCGGCGAGCTTCGGCGTGTACGGCAAGCCGACCACGATCAACAACACCGAGACGTTCGCCGCGGTGCCGTTCCTGCTGTCCATCGGGCCGCAGAATTACCTCGAGATCGGCAAGCCGAACAACGGCGGCACGAAGATTTTCTCGGTGTCGGGCGACGTCGAGCGTCCGGGCAACTACGAAGTGCCGCTCGGCACGCCGTTCGCGACGCTGATGGAGCTCGCCGGCGGGATGCGCGGCGGCAAGAAGATCAAGGCCGTGATTCCGGGCGGTTCGTCGGCACCGGTGATCCCGGGCGACATCATGATGCAGACCGATCTCGACTACGATTCGATCGCGAAGGCGGGCTCGATGCTCGGTTCCGGCGCGGTGATCGTGATGGACGAGACGCGCTGCATGGTGCGCTCGCTGCTGCGTCTGTCGTACTTCTACTACGAGGAATCGTGCGGCCAGTGCACGCCGTGCCGCGAAGGCACCGGCTGGCTGTATCGCGTCGTGAACCGTATCGAGCACGGCGAAGGCCGCCAGGAGGATCTGGACCTGCTGAACTCGGTTGCCGAGAACATCATGGGCCGCACGATCTGTGCGCTCGGCGATGCGGCGGCGATGCCGGTACGCGGGATGCTCAAGCACTACTGGGACGAATTCGCGTACCACGTCGAGCACAAGCACTGCATGGTCGGCGGCCACGCGCACGCGGCTGCGGCCTGAAGCGAACCGGTTGCGGAATTTGAGCGCACGGTCGGGCGAAGGCGCGAACGGGCGGAAATAGGTTAAGGACCATTCACCATCATGGTTGAACTTGAAATAGACGGCAAGAAGGTCGAGGTGCCCGAAGGCAGCATGGTGATCCAGGCTGCGCACAAGGCGGATACGTACATTCCTCACTTCTGCTATCACAAGAAACTGTCGGTTGCGGCCAACTGCCGGATGTGTCTCGTCGAAGTCGAGAAGATGCCGAAGGCCGTGCCTGCCTGCGCGACTCCCGTGTCGGCCGGCATGATCGTCCACACGCAGTCCGACAAGGCCGTGAAGGCGCAGCAGTCGGTGATGGAATTCCTCCTCATCAATCACCCGCTCGATTGCCCGATCTGCGATCAGGGCGGCGAATGCCAGCTGCAGGATCTGGCGGTCGGCTACGGCAAGTCGTCGTCGCGCTACTCGGAAGAAAAGCGCGTGGTGTTCCACAAGAACGTGGGCCCGCTGATCTCGATGGAAGAAATGTCGCGCTGCATCCACTGCACGCGCTGCGTCCGCTTCGGCCAGGAAATCGCCGGCGTGATGGAGTTCGGCATGCTGGGCCGCGGCGAGCACTCGGAAATCACGACGTTCGTCGGCAAGACGGTCGATTCCGAGATGTCGGGCAACATGATCGACCTGTGCCCGGTCGGCGCGCTGACCAGCAAGCCGTTCCGCTACAGCGCCCGGACGTGGGAACTGTCGCGCCGCAAGTCGGTGAGCCCGCACGATTCCGTCGGCGCGAACCTCGTCGTGCAGGTGAAGAACAACCGCGTGATGCGCGTGCTGCCGTTCGAGAACGAAGCGATCAACGAATGCTGGATCTCGGACAAGGACCGCTTCTCGTATGAAGGCCTCAACAGCGAAGAGCGCCTGACGAAGCCGATGCTGAAGCAGGGCGGCCAGTGGATCGAGACCGACTGGCAGACCGCGCTCGAATATGTCGCGAAGGGCCTGAAGAGCATCGCCGCGGATCACGGCGCGAACGCGCTGGCGATGCTCGCGAGCGCGCACAGCACCGCTGAAGAGCTGTTCCTCGTGAAGCAGCTCGCACACGAACTGAAGACGCCGAACGTCGATTTCCGTCTGCGTCAGCAGGATTTCTCGGCGCCGGTGCAGGGCGCGCCGTGGCTCGGCATGCCGATCGCCGACCTGTCGAACGTGGACGCCGCGTTCGTCGTCGGTTCGTTCCTGCGCCGCGACCATCCGCTGTTCGCCGCGCGCCTGCGTCAGGCCGCGAAGAACGGCGCGAAGCTGCACTTCCTGCACGCGACCGGTGACGACGCACTGATCCCGACCGCGCAGCGCATCGTCGCCGCGCCGTCGGCATGGCTCGACGAGCTGGCCGGCATCGCCGCGGCCGTCGCGCAACTGCGCGGCGTCGCGCTGCCCGACACGCTCGCCGGCGTCACCGCATCGCCGGCCGCCCAGGCGGTCGCGCAGTCGCTCGCGAACGGCGAGCGCCGCGCGGTGCTGCTCGGCAACGTCGCGGTCCGCCATCCGGAATTCGCGAAGCTGCACGCGGTCGCCCAGTGGATCGCCGACAACACCGGCGCCACGTTCGGCTTCCTGACGGAAGCGGCTAACACGGTCGGCGCGCACGTCGTCGGCGCGCTGCCGGGCGAAGGCGGCCTGAATGCGCGCGAAGCGTTCGCGCAGCCGCGCAAGGGCTACGTGCTGCTGAACGTCGAACCGGAATTCGACACTGCCGATCCGGCGCAGGCGCTTGCCGCGCTGAACCAGGCCGAGATGGTTGTCGTGATGTCGCCGTTCAAGCACGGCCTCGACTACGCCGACGTGCTGCTGCCGGTTGCGCCGTTCACGGAAACGGCCGGCACGTTCGTCAACGCGGAAGGCACCGTGCAGAGCTTCAACGGCGTCGTGCGCCCGCTCGGCGACACGCGTCCGGCCTGGAAGGTGCTGCGCGTGCTGGGCAGCCTGCTCGGCCTGCCGAACTTCGAATACGAGACGGCGGAAGAAGTGCGTCTCGCGGCGCTCGGCGATGAAGGCGTCGCGGGCCGTCTGTCGAACCAGACGTCGATCGCGCCGGCGCGCGTCGCGGCGAATGCCGCGAACGGCGGCTTCGAGCGCCTGGCCGATGTGCCGATCTATCACGCCGACGCGCTCGTGCGCCGCGCAGGTGCACTGCACCTGACGGCCGCCGCGAAGGCGGCGAATGCCGCAGCCCTGCCGGCCGCGCTGTTCGACAAGCTGGGCTTGAAGGAAGGCGACGCCGTGCGCGTGCGCCAGGGCGAGCGTGCGGTGCAGTTGCCGGCCGTGCGCGACGCGAATCTTGCGGAGACGGTCGTTCGCGTGTCGGCGGCGACGCCTGCCGGCGCAGCGCTCGGCAGCCTGTCCGGTGAACTGGTGGTGGAGAAGGCGTAAATGAGCTTGTTCGATACGATCAACGCGGGCGGAGCCCAGCTTCTCGGCTTTGCGTGGCCGACGGTGTGGGCAGTCGTGCGCATCCTCGTCGTCTCCGTCGTCATCCTGCTGTGCGTCGCGTACCTGATTCTGTGGGAACGCAAGCTGATCGGCTGGATGCACGTGCGTCTCGGTCCGAACCGCGTCGGCCCCGGCGGCCTGCTGCAGCCGATCGCCGACGTGCTGAAGCTGCTGCTGAAGGAAGTCATTCAGCCGAGCGCCGCCAGCCGCTGGCTGTACCTGATCGCGCCGGTCATGACCGTCGTGCCGGCATTCGCCGTGTGGGCCGTGATCCCGTTCCAGGCTCAGGCCGTGCTCGCGAACATCAACGCGGGCCTGCTGTACGCGATGGCGATCTCGTCGATCGGCGTGTACGCGGTGATCCTTGCGGGCTGGGCGTCGAACTCGAAGTACGCGTTCCTCGGCGCGATGCGCGCCGCGGCGCAGATGGTCTCGTACGAAATCTCGATGGGCTTCGCGCTGGTGCTGGTGCTGATGACGGCCGGCAGCCTGAACATGTCGGAAATCGTCGGTTCGCAGCAGCACGGCTTCTTCGCGGGCCACGGCGTGAACTTCCTGTCGTGGAACTGGCTGCCGCTGCTGCCGGCGTTCGTCGTCTACTTCATCTCGGGCATCGCCGAAACGAACCGTCACCCGTTCGACGTGGTGGAAGGGGAGTCGGAAATCGTTGCCGGTCACATGATCGACTACTCGGGCATGGCGTTCGCGCTGTTCTTCCTCGCCGAGTACATCAACATGATCGTGATCTCGGCACTGGCTGCGACGCTGTTCCTCGGCGGCTGGGATGCACCGTTCGAGTTCCTGTCGTTCATTCCGGGCATCTTCTGGCTGGTGCTGAAGGTCTTTGCACTGCTGTCGGTGTTCATCTGGGTTCGCGCGACGTTCCCGCGCTACCGTTACGACCAGATCATGCGTCTGGGCTGGAAGGTGTTCCTGCCCGTCACGGTGATCTGGGTGGTCGTGGTCGGCTTCTGGATGATGTCGCCGCTCAACATCTGGGTGAAGTAATCGGACGAAATCATGACGGCAATCCAACACTTCTTTAAGACCTTCTTCCTGACTGAGCTGCTGAAGGGGCTCGCGCTGACCGGTCGTTACACGTTCAAGCGCAAGTTCACCGTGCAGTTCCCGGAAGAGAAGACCCCGATCTCGCCGCGTTTTCGCGGGCTGCATGCACTGCGCCGCTATGAGAACGGCGAAGAGCGCTGCATCGCGTGCAAGCTGTGCGAGGCCGTGTGTCCCGCATTGGCGATCACGATCGAATCGGAAACGCGCGCGGACAACACGCGCCGCACGACGCGCTACGACATCGACCTGACGAAGTGCATCTTCTGCGGTTTCTGCGAAGAGAGCTGCCCGGTCGATTCGATCGTCGAGACGCAGATTCTCGAGTACCACGGCGAAAAGCGCGGCGACCTGTATTTCACGAAGGAAATGCTGCTCGCGGTGGGCGATCGCTACGAGAAGGACATCGCCGCGGCGAAGGCTGCCGACGCGCCGTATCGTTGATTGTGTTTGCAGTGCCGGCCCGCAGCATGGGCCGAGCCGCCGCGACGGGTGCGGGCGTCCCGCAAGCCGCGCCTGACTATGGCCTAACGATGAACCGGTAATTATGGAATTCACGACCGTACTGTTCTACATCTTCGCGCTGCTCCTGGTGGTATCAGGGCTGAAGGTGATCACTTCGCGCAACCCGGTGGCGTCTGCGCTTTTCCTTGTGCTGGCGTTCTTCAACGCCGCCGCGATCTGGATGCTGCTGGAAGCGGAGTTCCTCGCGATCCTGCTGGTGCTGGTCTACGTGGGCGCCGTGATGGTGCTGTTCCTGTTCGTCGTGATGATGCTGGACATCAACATCGACTACCTGCGCCGCGACTTCAAGCGCTTCGTACCGATGGCGACCGTGGTCGGCGCGATCATCGTGATCGAGACCGCGCTGATCCTTTGGCGCGGCTACGGCGACACGCACACGGTGCACGCGATGGCGACGGGCGAGATGGCCAACTGGTCGAACACGCGACTGATCGGCAAGGTGATCTACACCGACTACATCTTCGCGTTTGAAATCGCCGGCCTCGTGCTGCTGGTCGCGATCATTGCCGCGATCGGGCTGACCGAGCGCAAGGGCAAGGACAGCAAGCGCCAGCGCGTGTCGGATCAGGTCAAGGTGCGCCGCAACGATCGCGTGCGCCTCGTGAAGATGGAAGCGGACAAGCCGGAGTCGGAAACGGCGCAGAGCGAAGCCGGTACGAGCACCAACGGCTAAGCGGAGGAAAGAAAACCATGTTGACTCTTGCTCACTACCTCGTGCTCGGCGCGATCCTGTTTGCGATCGCGATCGTCGGGATCTTCCTGAACCGCCGCAACATCATCATCATCCTGATGGCGATCGAATTGATGCTGCTAGCGGTGAATACCAACTTCGTCGCGTTCTCGCACTACCTCGGCGATGTGCACGGCCAGATCTTCGTGTTCTTCGTGCTGACGGTCGCCGCAGCGGAAGCCGCGATCGGCCTCGCGATTCTGGTGACCCTGTTCCGTAAGCTCGACACGATCAATGTCGAGGATCTCGATCAGCTCAAAGGTTAATTTCAGGCAACGCTGTTATGTCAACGACACTCAATGAAAACCTGCTGCTGGCGATTCCGCTCGCTCCGCTGGCCGGCTCGCTGATTGCGGGGCTGTTCGGGAGCGCAGTCGGGCGCAAGGGCGCACACCGGATCACGATCCTCGGCGTGATGATCGCGTTCCTCCTGTCGGCGAAAGTCTTCGTCGACGTGATGGGCGGCGCGAGCTTCAACGCGACCATCTACGAATGGATGCGGGTCGGCTCGCTGAAGCTCGAAGTCGGCTTCCTGGTCGATTCGATGACCGCGATGATGATGGTCGTCGTGACCTTCGTGTCGCTGATGGTGCACATCTACACGATCGGCTACATGTCGGAAGAAGACGGCTACCAGCGCTTCTTCTCGTACATCTCGCTGTTCACGTTCTCGATGCTGATGCTCGTGATGAGCAACAACTTCCTGCAGCTGTTCTTCGGCTGGGAAGCGGTGGGTCTGGTGTCGTACCTGCTGATCGGCTTCTACTTCACGCGTGAGAGCGCGATCTACGCGAACATGAAGGCGTTCCTCGTGAACCGCGTGGGCGACTTCGGCTTCCTGCTCGGCATCGGCCTGCTGCTCGCGTTCGCAGGCTCGATGAACTACGGCGAAGTGTTCGCGAAGCGCGCGGAGCTCGCGAGCCTGCACTTCCCGGGCACCGACTGGGGCCTGCTGACCGTCGCCTGTATCTGCCTGTTCATCGGCGCGATGGGTAAATCGGCACAGTTCCCGCTGCACGTGTGGCTGCCGGACTCGATGGAAGGCCCGACCCCGATCTCGGCGCTGATTCACGCGGCGACGATGGTGACGGCCGGCATCTTCATGGTGTCGCGCATGTCGCCGCTGTTCGAGCTGTCGGACACCGCGCTGTCGTTCGTCACGGTGATCGGCGCGATCACGGCGCTGTTCATGGGCTTCCTCGGCATCATCCAGAACGACATCAAGCGCGTGGTCGCGTATTCGACGCTGTCGCAGCTCGGCTACATGACCGTCGCGCTCGGCGTGTCCGCGTACCCGGTCGCGCTGTTCCACCTGATGACGCACGCGTTCTTCAAGGCGCTGCTGTTCCTCGCCGCGGGTTCGGTGATCATCGGCATGCACCACGACCAGGACATCCGCAACATGGGCGGCCTGCGCAAGTACATGCCGATCACGTGGATCACGTCGCTGATCGGCTCGCTCGCACTGATCGGCACGCCGTTCTTCTCCGGCTTCTACTCGAAGGATTCGATCATCGAGGCCGTGAAGGAATCGCATCTCGCGGGTTCGGGCTTCGCGTACTTCGCGGTGGTCGCCAGCGTGTTCGTGACGGCGCTGTACTCGTTCCGCATGTACTTCCTCGTGTTCCACGGCGAAGAGCGCTTCCGCAAGCCGAAGCATCCTGAATCGCCGATGGGCATGGCGGCCGCGCACGGTCACGACGATCACGGCCACGGCCATGGTCACGACGACCACGCACACGAACCGCACGAGACCCCGTGGGTCGTGTGGCTGCCGCTCGTGCTGCTCGCGATTCCGTCGGTGATCGTCGGTGCGATCGCGATCGGCCCGATGCTGTACGGCAGCTTCTTCGAACATGGCGTGGCATTCGACAAGGTGATCTTCATCGGCGAAAACCACCCGGGCCTCGAAGAGCTGGGCAAGGAATTCCATGGCTGGGCCGCGATGGGCCTGCACTCGCTGACGACGCTGCCGTTGTGGCTCGCGATCGCCGGTGTCGTGGTCGCGTGGTTCCTGTACCTGAAGCGTCCTGAGCTGCCTGCCGTGATCCGCCGCGCGTTCGGCCCGATCTACACGCTGCTCGACAACAAGTACTACATGGACAAGATCAACGAGGTGGTGTTTGCCAAGGGCTCGGTCGCGATCGGCCGCGGTCTGTGGAAAGAGGGCGATGTCGTCGTGATCGACGGTCTCGTCAACGGCAGCGCCCGGTTCATCGGCTGGTTCGCCGGCGTGATCCGCTTCCTCCAATCCGGTTACATCTATCACTACGCGTTCGCCATGATCATCGGCATGCTGGGGCTCTTGACCCTGTTTGTAACGCTCGGCGGCAAATAAGGCGAGGGGACAAGAACAATGCACGCTTTTCCGATTCTCAGTACCGCGATCTGGCTGCCGATCGTTTTCGGCCTCCTCGTGCTCGCGGTGGGTAACGACAAAAATCCGGGGACGGCCCGCTGGGTCGCGCTGATCGGCTCGCTGCTCGGCCTCGCGGTCACGATTCCGCTGATCACGGGCTTCGACTCGAGCACGGCTGCGCTGCAGTTCGTCGAGAAGTCGACCTGGATCGAACGCTTCGACATCGCGTATCACCTCGGCGTCGACGGTATCTCGATGTGGTTCGTCGTGCTGACCGCGCTGATCACGGTGATCGTCGTGATCGCCGCGTGGGAAGTGATCACCGAGAACGTCGCGCAGTACCTCGCGGCCTTCCTGATCCTGTCCGGGATCATGATCGGCGTGTTCTCGGCGGCCGACGGCCTGCTGTTCTACGTGTTCTTCGAGGCGACCCTGATCCCGATGTACATCATCATCGGCGTGTGGGGCGGCCCGAACCGCGTGTATGCGGCGTTCAAGTTCTTCCTGTACACGCTGGCCGGCTCGCTGCTGATGCTGGTCGCACTGATCTACCTGTACACGGAAACGCATTCGTTCGACCTCGCGACGTGGCAGAACGCGAAGATCGCGATGACGCCACAGATCCTGCTGTTCATCGCGTTCTTCCTTGCGTTCGCGGTGAAGGTGCCGATGTGGCCGGTGCACACCTGGCTGCCGGACGCGCACGTGGAAGCGCCGACGGGCGGTTCGGTCGTGCTGGCTGCGATCATGCTGAAGCTCGGCGCGTACGGTTTCCTGCGCTTCTCGCTGCCGATCACGCCTGACGCGAGCCACTTCCTGGCACCCGTCGTGATCACGCTGTCGCTGATCGCGGTGATCTACATCGGCCTCGTCGCGATGGTGCAGTCCGACATGAAGAAGCTGGTCGCGTATTCGTCGATTGCGCACATGGGCTTCGTCACGCTCGGCTTCTTCATCTTCAACCAGCTCGGCGTCGAAGGCGCGATCGTCCAGATGATCTCGCACGGCTTCGTGTCGGGCGCGATGTTCCTCTGCATCGGCGTGCTGTACGACCGCTTGCACTCGCGCCAGATCGCCGACTACGGCGGCGTCGTCAACGTGATGCCGAAGTTCGCGGCATTCGCGATGCTGTTCTCGATGGCCAACTGCGGCCTGCCGGGTACGTCGGGTTTCGTCGGCGAGTTCATGGTGATTCTCGCGGCCGTCCAGTACAACTTCTGGATCGCATTCGGCGCGGCATTCACGCTGATCCTCGGTGCCGCATACACGCTGTGGATGTACAAGCGCGTGTACTTCGGCGCGGTGGCGAACGATCACGTCGCCAAGCTGAAGGACATCGGCCGTCGCGAATTCCTGATGCTGGCCGTGCTGGCCGCGTTCACGATGCTGATGGGCCTGTATCCGAAGCCCTTTACCGACGTGATGCACGTTTCCGTCGAAAACCTCCTCTCCCACGTCGCGCAGTCCAAGCTGCCGCTGGCCCAGTAATCGCGAGCGGAGGAAATCAAGATCATGCAAAACGCTCCTATGAATGTCCTGTTGCCTGACGCGCTGGTGATGGCCGCCATCGTCGTCGCATGGCTGAACGACACCTTTACCGGTGCTTCCGGCCGCCGGCTGACCTATCTGATCGCGGTCGTATCGTCGGTCGTCGCCGGCGTGTGGTTTGCGGTGCAGGCGCTCGACCCGCAGCAGTACTACTTCTTCTCGAAGATGGTCGTCGTCGACTCGTTCGCGAGCACGATGAAGGCCGTCGTGTCGTTCGGTTTCGCGGTCTCGCTCGTCTATTCGCGCAAGTACCTCGAAGATCGCGACATGTTCCGCGGCGACGTGTTCCTGCTCGGCATGTTCTCGCTGCTCGGCCAGCTGGTCATGGTGTCGGGCAACAACTTCCTGACGCTGTACCTCGGTCTCGAACTGATGTCGCTGTCGCTGTACGCGGTCATCGCGCTGCGCCGCGATGCCCCGCAGTCGAGCGAAGCCGCGATGAAGTACTACGTGCTGGGCGCGCTTGCGTCGGGCTTCGTGCTGTACGGCATCTCGATGCTCTATGGTGCGACCGGCTCGCTCGAGCTGGGCGAAGTGTACAAGGCGGTCGGCGGCAACACCGACGCAGCCGTGCTGATGTTCGGCGTGGTCTTCATCGTCGCCGGTATCGCGTTCAAGCTCGGCGCCGTGCCGTTCCACATGTGGGTGCCGGACGTCTACCAGGGCGCACCGACCGCGATGACGCTGTTCGTCGGCGGCGGCCCGAAGGTTGCCGCGTTCGCGTGGGGCCTGCGGTTCCTGGTGATGGGCCTGCTGCCGCTCGCGCAGAACTGGCAGACCGCGCTCGTGATCCTCGCCGCACTGTCGCTGATCGTCGGCAACATCACGGGTATCGTCCAGCGCAACATCAAGCGGATGCTCGCCTACTCGGCGATCTCGAACATGGGCTTCGTGCTGCTCGGCCTGCTCGCGGGCATCGTGAAGGGCGACGCGGCGGCACCGGCGAACGCATACAGCTCGGCGATGTTCTACGCGATCGTCTACCTGATCACGACGCTCGGCTCGTTCGGCGTGGTGATGCTGCTCGCGCGCCGCGATTTCGAAGCCGAAACGATCGACGACTTCAAGGGCCTCAACAAGCGCAGCCCGGTGTTCGCGTTCGTGATGATGGTCATGATGTTCTCGCTGGCAGGCATCCCGCCGACCGTCGGTTTCTACGCGAAGCTCGCCGTGCTCGAGGCAACCGTCAACGCGGGCCTCACGTGGCTGGCCGTGCTGGCCGTGATCACGTCGCTGTTCGGCGCGTTCTACTACCTGCGCATCGTGAAGCTGATGTACTTCGATGCACCGCAGGATTCGACGCCGATCTCGGGCGATATCTGCAAGCGCACGATCCTCGTGCTGAACGGCCTGGCGGTCGTCGTGCTCGGCCTGATCCCGAGCCCGCTGCTGACGGCGTGCCTGCAGGCGATCCGTCACACGCTGCCGCTGTAATGTCGGCAGCCGGCTGGTTTATCGTGCTGTTGGCGCTCGTGTGCGCCAACCTGCCGTTCCTGAACCAACGCCTCTTCGCCGTCGTGCCGTTCGGCGCGGCGAAGAAGAGTGCGTGGGTGCGGATCGGCGAGCTGATCGTGCTGTACTTCGTGGTCGGCGCGCTCGGCTTCTGGCTCGAGTCGCGTGCCGGCAACCGCTTCGAACAGGGCTGGCAGTTTTACGCGATCACGTTCAGTCTTTTCATCGTGTTCGCGTTTCCCGGCTTCACGTTCCAGTATCTCGTCAAACGACGCTGACGGCTTCGGCCGTCCGTCGTGCTCAATCTTGGAGCCGCCGATGGCCGAACTACCCAATCACGACGCCGCACTGACCGAAACCTGCCTCGAAAGCGAGGCGATCTTCGACGGCTCGTTCCTCAAGCTCAAGCGCGATACCGTCCGTTTGCCGGACGGCAAGAAGGCCACGCGCGAATACGTCCAGCACCCGGGCGCGGTGATGGTGATCCCGCTGTTCGACGACGGCCGCGTGTTGATGGAAAGCCAGTATCGCTACCCGATCGGCAAGGTGATGGCCGAATTCCCGGCCGGCAAGCTCGATCCGGACGAAGGCGCGCTTGCGTGCGCGGTGCGCGAACTGCGCGAGGAAACGGGGTATACGGCGCGCGAATACGTGTTCCTGGCCCGCATTCACCCGATCATTTCCTATTCGACCGAATTCATCGACCTGTATCTCGCGCGCGGGCTGACGGCCGGCGAGCGCAAGCTCGACGAAGGCGAATTCCTCGAAACCTTCACCGCCACGCAATCCGACCTGCAGGAATGGGTGCGCACCGGGCAGATCACCGACGTGAAGACGATCATCGGCACGATGTGGCTCGACAAGGTGCTGTCCGGCACCTGGCCGCTCGGGCCGGTCCTGACGCCCTGAGCGCGGCGTCAGCGGCGTGTGGGGCGCCGCGTTACAATCCGATGACACGGCGCTTTCGCGTCGCGCGATCGTGGTTTAGCACGATCGTTCACAAAACCGCTTTTTGCGCTACACTCGTCACACGCCCTGATTCAGCATGAAGGTCCTCGATTTACAGTGCCCGCACGGTCATCGGTTCGAAGGCTGGTTCGCTTCCGCCGATGAATTCGAAGCGCAGTTGTCCCGCAAGCTGGTCGAATGTCCGGTGTGCGGGACGACCGAGGTCAATCGTCTGCCGTCGGCGCCGCGCCTGAATCTGTCAGGCGCGACGCAGGCCCAGCCGGCTGATCCGCGTGCGCTGCAGGCGCAGGTGCTGCGCGCGCTGCGCGAGGTGCTGGAGAAGACCGAGAACGTGGGCGAGCGCTTCGCCGAGGAAGCGCGGCGCATCCATTACAACGAGGCGCCGGCACGCAGCATCCGTGGCGTCACGACACCGGAAGATGCGCAATCCTTGGTCGAAGAAGGCATCGACGTGATGCCGCTGCCGATTCCTGCCGCGCTGAAAGAACCGCTGCAATGACGTACGCAGTGGGTCCTTGCCGGGCCGGACGGCCGCGGCGAGCCTTGCATGGGACCTGAGCAGGTGCTGAAGCGCTAGCTCCGGTCGACCGCGAAGCATGGGACCAGAGTAAGTGCTAAAGCACTAACTCTGGTCGACAGGAGACACTGCGCATGGATCTGGATTATTCCCCCGCCGACGACGCGTTCCGCGTCGACGTCCGCGCCTGGCTCGAGGCCAACCTGCCTCACGCACTGCGCGCCAAAGTACTCGATCACAAACGACTCGACCGCGAGGATTTCGCGAGCTGGCACCGGATTCTCGGCCAGCGCGGCTGGTCCGCGCCTGCGTGGCCGGCCGAATACGGCGGCCCGGGCTGGAACGCGACGCAACGGCACATCTGGGACGAGGAATGCGCGCGGATCGGCGCGCCGACCGTGCTGCCGTTCGGCGTGTCGATGGTTGCGCCGGTGCTGATGAAATACGGCAGCGAAGCGCAGAAACGCCACTATCTGCCGCGCATTCTCGACGGCTCCGACTGGTGGTGCCAGGGCTATTCGGAGCCGGGTTCCGGGTCCGACCTCGCGTCGTTGCGCACGCGTGCCGAGCGCCAGGGCGACCACTACGTCGTCAACGGCCAGAAGACCTGGACGACGCTCGGCCAGTACGCGGACATGATGTTCTGCCTCGTGCGCACCGATCCGGCCGCGAAGAAGCAGGAGGGCATCTCGTTCCTGCTGATCGACATGAAGACGCCCGGCATCACGGTGCGGCCGATCATCACGCTCGACGAGGATCACGAGGTCAACGAGGTGTTCTTCGAGGACGTGAAGGTGCCGGTCGAGAATCTCGTCGGCGACGAGAACCGCGGCTGGACCTACGCGAAATACCTGCTTGGCCATGAGCGCACCGGCATCGCGCGTGTCGGCGCGTCGAAGCGCGAACTCGCGTTCCTGAAGCGCGTGGCGTCGAACCAGCGCAAGAACGGCAAGCCGTTGCTCGCCGACCCCGTGTTCGCCGCGAAGGTCGCGGCGCTCGAAGTCGAGCTGATGGCGCTCGAGGTGACGGTGCTGCGCGTCGTCAGCCGCGAGACGAGCGGCAAGGGGCCGGGCCCCGAGGCGTCGATGCTGAAGATCAAGGGTACCGAAGTGCAGCAGGCGCTCACCGAGCTGATGTTCGACGCGATCGGCCCGCTCGCCGCACCGTTCGACGTACCGTTCCTCAATGGCGAACGCGAGCACAGCATCGCGGGCGACGACGATGCGGCGCCGCTCGCCGCGTACTACTTCAATTATCGGAAGACGTCGATCTACGGCGGTTCGAACGAGATCCAGAAGAACATCATCGCGCAGATGATTCTGGGCCTGTGAACAGGGTACGGAAGCGGAGACAACCATGGATTTCAGCTTTACCGATGAGCAGCAGCAGTTCGCCGACGCGCTGCGCCGTTATCTCGGCGAGCAATACGGTTTCGATGCACGCCAGGCGATCGTGCGCAGCGATGCGGGCGTGTCGGATACGCAATGGAGTGCGTTCGCCGAACTGGGGCTGACCGCGCTGCCCGTGCCGGACGCGCAGGGCGGGTTCGGCGGCAGCACGGTCGACATGCTGGTTGCGATGCAGGAGATCGGCCGCGCGCTCGTGATCGAGCCGTACTGGGCAACGGCGGTCGGCGTCGAGGCATTGCGCATCGCCGGGTCCGGCGCAGGCGACGATGCCGCACTGCTGGAGGCAGTCGCGCAGGGGCAGAAGCGCTTGGCGGTCGCATTCCACGAACCGCATGCGCGTTATGACCTGTTCGAGCTCGATACGCACGCACGCGAGCAGGGCGGCACGCATCGGCTGACCGGCACCAAGTCGGTCGTTCAGCATGGCGCACAGGCGCACGCGTGGATCGTGCCTGCGCGTGTCGACGACGGCGGCATCGGCCTCTTTGTCGTCGAACGCGATGCGGCGAACGCGAAGGTGGTCGACTACCGGACCATCGACGGCCAGCGTGCGGCAACGATCGAGTTCAACGAAACGCCGGCCCGACTGCTGACAGGCGGCGCTCGCGACGCGGCGGCGCTCGAGCAGATTGCCGATTACGCGACGTTCCTGCTGTGCGCGGAAGCGGTCGGCGCGCTTGACGAACTGAATCGCGCGACGGTCGAATACACGAAAACGCGCGAGCAGTTCGGCGTGCCGATTGCGCGTTTCCAGGCACTGCAGCACCGGATGGTCGACATGCTGATCCATGCCGAGCAGGCGCGTTCGCTGACCTACCTGGCCGCGGTGCGCTATGCGGGCGGCGACGCCGATGCGCGACGCAAGGCCGTGTCGGCCGCGAAGGCGCGCGTCGGCGCGGCCGCGCGCTTCGTCGGTCAGCAAGCCGTCCAGTTGCACGGCGGCATGGGCGTGACCAACGAGGTTGCCGCCGCGCACCTGTTCAAGCGGCTGTCGATCATCGAGACGACGCTCGGCGACACCGATCATCATCTTGCCCGCATCGCGGCGCTGCCCGATTTCGCGCAGGCCGACGCGGCATGACGGCGACGCGCGAGCGCGTCAGACAAGGGGACACACAAGTGGGTATCAGTTACGAAGATCTGGTGGTCGGCAGCACCATCGAAGTGGGCAGCTACACGTTCGAGCCCGACGACATCAAGGCGTTCGCGCAGCGCTACGACCCGCAGCCGTTCCACCTCGACGAGGAGGCCGCGAAGGCGTCGCCGTTCGGCGGACTGGTCGCGAGCGGCTGGCACACGTGCTCGGTGTTCATGAGCCTGCTCATCAAGAAGCTCGGGCCGGACTCGACCAGCATGGGCTCGCCCGGCATCGACTCGATCCGCTGGCTCAAGCCGGTGCGCGCCGGCGACACGATCACGATGCACCAGAAGATCCACGACAAGCGTGTCTCGGAGAGCAAGCCCGATCGCGGCATCGTGTCGACGGAGTGGATCGGCATCAACGGTAGCGGCGAGACGGTGATCACCGTGCAGTCCAAGGTGATTTTCGGGCTGCGCGATCCGCGAGGCACGAACGCATGACCGACGTGACATTGCCGTTGATCGCGTCGGCGCAGGCGTTGCAGGCGCGTATCGGCGAGGAGCCGCTCGCGAGCGGCTGGATCGCGATCGACCAGCATCGCGTCGACGGCTTCGCCGACGCGACCGGCGATCATCAATGGATTCACGTCGATCCCGAACGCGCGCGGCGCGAGTCGCCGTTCGGCGGGCCGATCGCGCACGGGTTCCTGACGCTGTCGCTGATTCCCGCGTTGATGACCGATGCGATGCGCTTCGAGCAGAAGATGGGCGTGAACTACGGACTGAACCGCGTGCGGTTCCTGAAGCCGGTGCCGGTCGGTGTGCGCGTGCGCGCGTTGTTCGCGGTGAAGGAAACCGCCGAGGTCGCGCGGGGCGGCGTGCAGGTGACATGGTCGGTGTCGATCCAGGCCGAGCGTCCCGACGCGCCGTTGCTTGTTTGCGCGGCGGAATTCATCACGCTGCATTACTTCTGACGCGCGGGGCGGCATGCACGGATGCCGCTCCGCCCGTCACGCACGGGTCAGTGCTTCGCGTATTGCATCGCGCCGAACAGCACCTCGCGTGCCTTGTCGTCCTGCAGCGCCTTGCGCATCGACGCGAGTACATCGACGCCGCGCTGCACGGCCGGTCGCGCGGCGATTGCATCGTGCCAGCGCTTCACGTTCGGCAACTCGTCGAGCACGATGCCCTGGTTCTGCCACGAGCGCGTCCACGGGAACGTCGCAATGTCCGCGATCGTGTACGCGTCGCCCGCGAGATATTCGGATTCGCCGAGGCGCTTTTCCATCACGTTGTACAGGCGCTTCGCTTCGTTCGTATAGCGGTTGACCGCGTATTCGATCTTTTCCGGCGCGTACAGGCGGAAATGGTGCGCCTGCCCGAGCATCGGGCCGATACCGCCCATCTGGAACATCAGCCACTCGAGCGTCGCATAGCGCGCGGCCGGATCGGTCGGCAGGAATTTGCCGGTCTTCTCCGCGAGGTAGATCAGGATCGCACCCGATTCGAACAGAGAGATCGGCTTGCCGCCGGGGCCGTCAGGATCGACGATCGCCGGAATCTTGTTGTTCGGGCTGATCTTCAGGAACTCGGGCTTGAACTGGTCGCCTGCGCCGATATCGACCGGAAGTGCACGGTAGGCGAGGCCCGTTTCCTCGAGCATGATATGTACCTTGTGGCCGTTCGGGGTCGCCCAGCTGTAGACGTCGATCATCGTCAACTCCTTGGTTGCATGCGCGAAAACGGCGCCGGCAGCGCGCCGCGACAGGCGGTCATTAGAGCATGGTTCGACACGGGCCGCTGGCGACGGAAACATGCCCGCCGATGCGTACGCGCAGGCAAACGGGAGATGATCGCCGACGTGCCGACAGTTCCCGGTCGAGCACGGCGGGCGCGCACGGTTCGTGCGGATGGAAGATCCGGTTGTCGAGCCGGTAGTCGCCATGCACGATCGTCGTCGGACGGCCGTCGTCGGCCGACGCGGATTAGCGCTTGTAGCGCGGCTGGCGTTTCTCGAGAAAGGCGGTGATGCCTTCGAGCCCGTCCGCGTGATGCAGCGAGGCGACGAAATGATCGCGCTCGGTACCGAGATGCGGTTCTAGCGGCTGAGTCGTCGCAACGTCGAGCAGCGACTTGATGCGCGTGAGTGCGTTCGGCGAGATGCCGGCGAGTGCGTCGGCCCATGTCAGCGCGTCGTCCAACGCTGCGCCGGGCACGGCGAGCCGGTTGACCACACCGAGCGCATGCAGGCGTTCGGCCGCGACCGGCTTGCCTTCGAACAGGATCTCGGCCGCGATCGCACGCGGCAGCGCACGCGCGAGGAACCACGAGCCGCCGCCGTCGGGCGTCAGACCCACACGCGCGTACGACATCACGAACTTCGCGTCGTGCGCGGCGACGATCAGATCGCACGCAAGCGCGAGCGAGAAGCCCGCGCCGGCCGCGGCGCCTTCGACCGCCGCGATCACCGGCTTCGTCGATTCGCGAATCGCCGTCACCCATGCGCCGAGCTGATCGATGCTGTCGCCCTGGCAGGACGGATCCTTCGAGCGGTTGTCGAGCAGCCGGTTCAGGTTGCCGCCTGCGCAGAAGAAGCGGTCGGCACCCGTCAGCACGACCGCGCGAATCCCGGGATCGCGTTCGGCAGTGGCGAGCGCTTCGACGCCGGCCGCGTACATGTCGGGATGCAGCGCGTTGCGCGCGCCGGGATTGGACAGCGTGAGGACGAGCGTCGAATCGCTCTCGGGCGGCCGCGAGGCCAGCAGTTCAGCACTCATGCGAGCGTGTCTCCATCGGATGGCGAGGCTGCGGCGCTGCGCGCGTCGCGCGGACCGGCAGCGCTGCTGCCGCAGCGGATGTAATGTTGTCGTGACGGACGTGAAACTGTTTTAGACTAGCACGAACGTGCTTTTCAGCGCGATGAATCCCGGTGCGGCCGGCATCGTTGCGGCCGCGCTCTCGCAAGGAAGGAGACTCCGATGCTACAGCTGTGCGGTATTCCGTTGTCCAACTATTACAACAAGGTGAAGTTCGTCCTGCTCGAGCACGACATTCCGTTCGAGGAGTCGGTGTGCAGTTTGCCGATCTGCGATCCGGCCCAGCTCGCCGATTCGCCGCTCGGCAAGATCCCGTTCCTGAAGACCGAAGAGGGCGCGCTGTTCGAGTCGCAGGTGATCATCGAGTACCTGGCGGCGCGCTATCCCGAGAAAGCCATTTTCCCTGCGGGGCCGTTCGCGGCGGCGAAGGTGCGCGAGCTGGTCGAGACGCTCGAGCTGTATCTCGAATGGATGGCGCGCGAGGTCTATACGGAAGCGTTTTTCGGCGGCAAGGTCAGCGACGGAATGAAGGCACACGTCGAGAAGCGCCTGCCGCGCGCGATCGATGCGTTCAAGCAGATGACGCAGTTTTCGCCGTACGTGCTCGGCGAGTCGTTCAGCCTCGCGGACATCGCCGCATCGATCCATCTGCCGGTCATCGGGATGGCGACGAAGGCCGTGTTCGGACGCGACTTCCTGCTCGATGCAGGCATCGACTGGAAGGCTCATGCGAAGAAGGTCGGTGAGCGTGCCGCCGCGCAGCGCGTGGCCGCCGAACGCAAGGCATATGTCGACGCGACGAGCGGCGCGCGTTCGTAAGCGCGATTTTCCGGCAGGGCGGCGCGCGGCCGCCCGCGCGGAACTTACAGTCGGGCGAGCCGTTCGAGCGCGGATGCGAGCGTGCTTTCCTGCTTCGCGAAACAGAAACGCACGACACCCGATTCGTGCGGCTCGTGATAGAACGCCGACACCGGAATGGCGGCCACGCCGATCTCCGACGTGAGCCACTTCGAGAATTCCGCTTCGGGCAGGTCGCTGATCGCCGAGTAATCGACGCACTGGAAGTACGTGCCCGTGCATGGCAGCAGCTTGAAGCGCGTGCGCTCGAGGCCTGCGCGGAAGAAGTCGCGTTTCTTCTGGTAGAAGCCGGCGAGTGTCAGGTACGGTGCCGGGTCGCGCAGGTAATCGGCGAGCCCGATCTGCATCGGCGTATTCACCGTGAATACGTTGAACTGGTGGACCTTGCGGAATTCCGCGGTCAGCGCGGCAGGCGCCGCGACATAGCCGACCTTCCAGCCCGTCACGTGATAGGTCTTGCCGAAGCTCGACACGATGAAGCTGCGTGCGGCGAGTTCCGGATAGCGCGCGACGCTCTCGTGGCGCGCGCCGTCGTAGACCATGTGCTCGTAGACCTCGTCCGACAGGATCAGCACGTTGGTGCCGCGCACGATGTCCTCGAGCTTGCGCATGTCCGCCTCGCGCCACACGGTGCCCGTCGGGTTATGCGGCGTGTTGATCAGGATCATGCGCGTTTTCGGCGTGATCGCGGCCGCGAGACGGTCGAACGGGATCGCGTAGTCGGGCGCTTCCAGCGTGACGAATACCGGCTTGCCTCCTGCGAGTTCGATCGACGGCAGATAGCTGTCATAGGTCGGTTCGACGACGATCACTTCGTCGCCCGGATGCACCGCGCACAGGATTGCCGTCAGCAGCGCTTGCGTCGCGCCTGCCGTCACCGTGATCTCGGCGGCCGGATCGTAGCGCCGGCCGTAGACGTGCGCGATCTTGTCGGCGATCGCGTCGCGCAGCGGTGCGACACCGGCCATCGGCGGATACTGATTGTGCCCGTTGCGCATCGCGGCCGCGACCGCATCGACGATGCGCGGATCGCAATCGAAATCCGGGAAGCCCTGGCCGAGGTTCACGGCGCCTTTTTCGGCGGCAAGCGCGCTCATGACCGTGAAGATCGTCGTGCCGACATTCGGCAGGCGCGAGGGGAAAACGGGAGTCGTTGGCATGTCTGAAGGAGCGTTCATCGATACGGTCGAAATCGGGTGCCGCCGCGTGCGTCAGGCCGGCGTGGCAGGAGTGGTCGATGCGGCGTCGAGCGCGCAGGCTTCGGCAAACGGCGCGGGTTGCGCGATCCGGAAACCGAAGTCGCGTGCGGTGCGCTTCGCGAGCTTCAGCAGCGCACGGTCTTTCGACACGAGCCACTCGGCCTGCGCAGCGCGGGCGAGTTCGAGAAACTTCTGGTCGTCGCGGTCCTTGCACTTCGGCAGCGGCGGCGCGTCGGCGTCGACGGGCGGCGGCTCGACGAGGCTCGCGAGGCGGGCGACCGTCGCGAGCGCGGCGGCCTTGTCGATCGCACGCGCCTGGAACTGCGGATAATCGAGCACGTACTCGAGTTCGGTCAGGCAGCGGCCGTCGATCACGGCGGCAAGCGCGCCGCGTTCGAGCGCGGCCCGGATCGGGCGCGTAGCGGGGTCGTCGAATACGAGGATGTCGATCCAGACGTTCGAGTCGAGCACGACGCGGTGCGCGACGTGCGGGGCGAGGGAGCTGGTCATTCGTTACAATCGGTGGTTTTCGTCTGACCGCAAGGCACGGCGTGCCAGCGAGCCTCTATGATAATCGTTCTCTCTCCCGCCAAATCCCTCGACTACGATACGCCCGCGCACGTCCAGTCTTACACGAAGCCTGCATTCGTCGACGACGCGTCCGAGCTGATCGACGGCCTGCGCAAGCTTTCGCCGCAGGACATCGCGACGCTGATGGATATCTCCGATCCGCTCGCGCGCCTGAACTTCCAGCGCTACGCGGACTGGTCGCCGACCTTTACGCCGGCCAATGCGAAGCAGGCCGTGCTGGCGTTCAATGGCGACGTCTACGAAGGATTCGATGCGAAATCGCTGTCGTTCGCCGATCTCGACTATGCGCAGCAGCACGTGCGCGTGCTGTCGGGCCTGTACGGGCTGCTGCGCCCGCTCGACCTGCTGCAGCCGTACCGGCTCGAGATGGGTACGCGCTTCGCGAACGCGCGCGGCAAGGACCTGTACGCGTTCTGGGGCGACCGCATCACGCGGGCACTGAACGAGCAGCTCGAGACGCGTAGCGGCTCGGCGCGCGTGCTGGTCAACTGCGCGTCGACCGAATACTTCAAGTCGGTCAAGCCGAAACTGCTGGCCGCGCCTGTCATCACGCCGGTGTTCGAGGACTGGAAGGGCGGCCGCTACAAGATCATCAGCTTCCATGCGAAGCGCGCGCGCGGCCTGATGGCGCGTTTTATCGTCGAGAACCGTATTACCGAGCCGAAGGCGCTGAAGGCGTTTGCGACGGAAGGCTATGCGTTCGACGCGGCGGCGTCGAACGATTCGACTTACGTATATCGCCGGCGAGTCGGCGAGTGACCATGCCGGCCGTTCATGAGATGGCCGGCGCATGCATGAGGCCGGGCAAGCGGTATACCGCCCGTTCCGGTCGACAGCTTTGCATGGGACCTGAGTAAATGCTGAAGCACTAACTCAGGTCGACACTGGAGAAACAGATGACCCTTTCGATCACCAGCAATTTCGACGCAGGCGCAATCGGCGTCGTGTCGTGCGACAGCCCCGCGGCGATTCGGCTGCGCGTGCGCGGCGACAGCCGCTCGGAATTCGCGCAATGGTTTTACTACCGCTTGACGGGCGCGCGCGGCGAGCGGTGCGTGATGACGTTCGAGAATGCCGCCGAATGCGCGTATCCGTCCGGCTGGCGCAACTACAGCGCGGTGGCGAGCTACGACCGGGTCGACTGGTTCCGCGTGCCGACGACGTTCGACGGCAAGACGATGACTATCGACCATACGCCGGAGTTCGACAGCATCTACTACGCGTATTTCGAACCGTACTCGGAAGAGCGTCACGCGGCATTTCTCGGTGCCGTCCAGCAGTTGCCGCAGGCAAGCGTCGTCGAACTCGGCCGCACGGTCGAAGGCCGCCCGATGTCGCTGCTGACGCTCGGCACGCCGGAAACCGACGGCGCGCCGAAGAAGAAAGTGTGGATCATCGCGCGTCAGCATCCGGGCGAGACGATGGCCGAGTGGTTCGTCGAAGGCCTCGTCAAGCGGCTGGCCGGATGGGGCGACTGGGCCGGCGATCCGGTCGCGCGCAAGCTCTACGATCGCGCGACGTTCTACATCGTCCCGAACATGAATCCGGACGGCAGCGTGCATGGCAACCTGCGCACCAATGCGGCAGGTGCGAACCTGAACCGCGAATGGATGATGCCCGATGCCGAGCGCAGCCCCGAGGTGCTGGCCGTGCGCGACGCGATCCACGCGATCGGCTGCGACATGTTCTTCGACATTCACGGCGACGAGGATCTGCCGTACGTGTTCGTTGCCGGTTCGGAGATGCTGCCGAGCTTTACCGAGCAGCAGGGCAAGGAGCAGACCGCGTTCATCGACGCGTTCAAGGTCGCGAGCCCCGACTTCCAGACCGAGCATGGTTATGCGGCGAGCAAGTACAAGGAGGACGCGCTCAAGCTCGCGTCGAAGTACATCGGCCACCAGTTCGGCTGCCTGTCGCTGACGCTCGAGATGCCGTTCAAGGACAACGCGAACCTGCCAGACGAGCGTGTCGGCTGGAACGGTGAGCGCAGCGCGGCGCTTGGCGCAGCGATGCTGGCCGCGATCCTGGTGCACGTCGATACGTTCGCGTAGGCGTATCGTCGTCGCATGAAAAAAGCCGGGGCATCTCAGGATGCCCCGGCTTTTTTGCTTCTGTCGTTGCCGCTCCGTCGTATCAGGACTTCTTCGCGGTTTTCTTCTTCACGGCATTCTTCTGGCCGCCTGATTTCTTCGTTGCGACGGCCTTCTTGCCGGTGCGGCCCGATGCCTTCGCTTTTGCCTTGCCCCGGTGCGATTTGCCCTTGAACTTCTTCGTCGAAGACGTGGAGCGCTCGACGCGCGGCTTCAGCGGCGGAACGGGGTCGTTCCAGCTGAACGCGAGCATTTGCTGGCCGACATAACCGCAACGGAATTTCAGCGGCGTCGGGTCGCTGCCGTCGCTGTGGACGCCGAGTCCATCGACCGTGACGATGTTGTCGACCTTCACGCGCTGCTTGCCCTGGTCGAACGAGTCGTTCCACGGCGTGATCGTCGCGTTGCCGCTGTCGAATGCGTTCGGCGCGAAGTCGACGCGGTCGAAGGCCGACGACGTGCTGGCGATGAAGCTGCCGTGCGCCGCACAATCGGCCGCGAGCGGATCGGCATGCATTTCGTTGACGAATTTGTTGATCAGTTCGGAGCGCTGATCGAGCAGGTCGGCGAATACCGGTGTCGGAAGCGCAAGCGACAGGCCCGCGACACAGGCTGCCAGCTTGCCGAGCGCCCGGAGAATCCGGAGCGAGGCAGGTGAGCTGTCCATCTGGTTATTGGTGAGGAGCGAAGGAGACATCGGGCACGTATAGATGCCCGATTAAGAACAGGAGTTCAATCTTAGCGTAAAAAAGTTGTGCGGCAGTAGATGGCCTATTCTCCCGCGCTGCGGAAAATGTCGCCGGCACGTGCTGACGGTGCCTCGATCCGAAGGAGTTTCAGGCGCGCGGGCCGCCGAGGCGATAGCGCCGGACGTCGAAGGTCGTGACCCACGCAGGGCGATAGACGGCGATGAGCGCAGTCGCCATGCCGGTGAACCACGCTTCGCCGAGCGCGAGCAGCGCGGTGTTCAACAGATAGCCGGCAGGAATCACGACAGGCACGCCATCCGCGAGGGCGAGCTGGACACCGGCTGCTGCTGCTGCGACCGCGATGATCGCGATGGCCGGCGACAGGAATCCCTGGCCGATGATGAACGACGCGAGGTTGTGCGGCAGCCATGCGAGCGCGGCGCGCTGCAGCAACGCCGACACGGCGACAGGCAGCGCGCCGTAGATCAGATAGGTCAGGCCAATGCCCTGCCACGGCGCGTCGAAGATGATCGCGGCCACCGCCGTGACGGCGCCCATCGCAATCAGCGCAAGCGTCCAGTCGAACAGTGTGACGAGCAGCGTTGCGCCCAGCAGATGCATGACGATGCCATCTTCGAGCCACGCATTCGAGGCCCAGAGGACCGCGATTGCGGTGACGAGCGCGAGCCACACGTGCTGGAGCGTGGCGTCCTGGAGGCGCACGAAGGGGCGATTCCAGATCGCGAGCGTGAGCAGGGCCACGGCGGCGATCCAGCCACCGATGCCAACCCAGAGCGGAAGCGGTGTGAAAAGAAAACCCATGCGTTCATATTACTCGTTGAGCATCAAAGGTGGGAATCCGCACATGTCGACCGTCGCAATATCGAGACTGTCTGCTAGCGCTCGCGCCGGAACCGTGCCCGCGGCTCGGCCGCGAGCGGCAGATCCTGCGTGCCGGCATGCGCGGCTGGCAACGGGTACCGATGATCGTTCCGTGGCGTGCGTAGTGGAACGGTGCCGCGCTCGCCGATGGCCGGTTTGCGCGTGCGGTTGCGATTCGCCAGCAGCACTTCGAGGTGCGGCGACAGCCAGCCGTTGTAGATCGCGACCGCGGCGGCGCGGTTGACGGCACCAAGCTGCTGGAAAATGCTGGCAAGGTGGATTTTCACGGTGCCTTCGCTGATGCCGAGCGTGCGGGCGATCATCTTGTTCGTGCTGCCCATGTGGACGAAGCGCATGATCTGCGCTTGCCTCGGCGACAACAGGCCGCTCGGCGGGCGGCGGGGCAGCGATCCGGCGAGTGACTGGAAATGGGCCTCGTGGCGCGCTGCGGCTGTGGATGGCAGCAGGCGGAGCGCGATCGGCGGGATGTAGTGTCCGCCCAGCAGCACCATCTCGAGCGCACGCACGATCAGGTACGGCCGCGTGGAATGCGGGATCACGCCTGCGACGCCATAGTTGAAGAAGCGCTGGATGGCCTCCGGCGAGGCTTCGTCGATCATTACGGCCGCGGGCGTCGGCGAGCAGGCGCTGCAAAGTGCCTGCAGCTCGCTTAGCCGGCCGACGTCCAGCCAGTCGATTACGACGAGGTCGAAACGCTGGGTGCGCAGCAGCCGGCGCGCCTGGAAGCTGTCGGGTGCATCGTTGATGCTGGCGTGGCGGTCGATCTGTCGCAACAGGGCCTTCAGTCCGTCACGCCGTTCGGCGTCTGAGTAAAGCACCAGGAACCGCATATTCAACCTCCGTAAGGGTGGGTCATTGATCTGCTGTCGGGCATGCGTTGGCCCCGATAATGACAAAGACCTTACACGATGTCTGCTTGGCTGAAAGGCTTAGGAAAAGTCTGAAATTTTGAGCGACGGAATATAGGACAAGAAAAAAGCCGCTCCGGCGGGAACCGGGAGCGGCTTCGGGAGGGCAGGCCGTTCGGGCCTGCTGCGAGAGGTTAGTGGAAGTGCGGCTGGGCGGGCGAGGCGTCTTCCGGCATTTCCGCGTGGACGATTTCGCCGAGCGGATCTGCGTAAAGCGGCACGCCGCAGTCGTCGCAGTATTCGGGTTCGAAGCGGCCCGCGTGCCGTCGGACGTCGGTTACACCGCATTCCTTCAACAGGCTGACGATTTCCTCGAGCGGCCCTTCGATCGGCGCCTCGCCTTCGAGCGTCGCGCTGTCGATCGACACGTCGCCGTTTTCACGGCCGTAGAGCGGCCACACGACGCCGTAGATTACGTCGTTGCTCGCACGCCGAGTGAAGCCGACACGATACTCGTCGATACGGCGTTCGCCGAAGCCGGCGACCACCGCGCGCAGCTCCTGCGGTGCCGTACCAAGTGTGTCGAAAAGATAACGAATGGCGGTTCGCACCGTGTGTGGACGAATGCGTTCGTCCGCATCGCGGCAGGCCGAGTAGTACGCGTCCGGAAGCAGGCACTCGAACTCGCATCCAGGCAGCGCGATCGACAGATTCGGGCCGCCCTGGGCCGTCCATTGTTCGAGGCACTGACCGCGCTCGATCCGGCTACCGCCTTCTTCTTCCTGCCAGCGGAACAGCGGCGCGCCGGCGGGCGCAGCGACGACGGCGAGCAGGAAGCGCGGGTCGGCCAGGATTGGCGAGGTTTCGGGCAGGTCACCGAAGCTGAGCTTGGGCGTGTGCTGGCCGATTGCCGCATGCGCGAGCTGTTGGGCAAGACGGTAGGTCTCGACGTGATGCCGCGGCAACTGGTCGATGCTGTAGAGGAACGGGGCAAGCCCGACGAGCGTGCCGTTCGCAAGGACATGAGCCTGCAGGTGCGTTCGCAGCGCGTCGGCCACGTCGCCCTTGAGCGGGCCCGATGGAATCATGTAGCGCGTCCATGCGAGAACCGGGACGGCGACCAGCAGCGCATCGTACGGCTGGCCGTCGTGCTCGATCACCATCGACTCGCTGTGGGTCTCGGCCATGTCGGCGAGTGCGCCGTAGGCGTCGGGATGATTCTGCTGCAGATGGTCGAGAGCTGCGTCGAGCGTAGTCTGGTTGCCGTTGCGGACTATCTTGGCGAGCAGCGCGTCGAGCTTCGCTTCCCAGAAGCGATCCTCGATGCGGCTGCCCGAGGCGAAGAGCGCAAGCGACAGACCGACCAGTTTGTCGGCATCGGGGGGGAGGCGTTTGGCGATTCGCTGGCGCATATTAAAGACGTATATAGAAAGGGGCGAAGAACCTCACATTCTAGTCCGTTCTTTGCACCATAAGCGGTCTTGTGCCCTGGCATGGCCGGACGGCCAAATTGCGGCTTTTGTAAAAAAGTTGCATCGAACCCCTTGCGCGATCGACGCGGGGTGCATAGAATCACGCCTCTTTCGCGCTAACGGAAACGCGGCGCGGGAGAGGGAAGTGGTGCTGTTGTGGGGTTGGTGGTAGCGAGCCCGAGCAGCACACGAAGATGAA